>NZ_PJJR01000049.1:0-356929 GCF_002929595.1 Cryobacterium sp. N19
CCCGTGGCCACCGCCACCCCCGTGGCCACCGCCACCCCCGTGGCCACCGCCACCCCCGTGGCCACCCAGCAAGCACGGGTCGCGCCCGGGGTGACCGGTGAGATCGCCGCCCTGACCGATCTCAGCTTTCAACTGCAAGACACCGACTCCCAGACCGCGGTGACCTACACGACGGCCACGACCTTTACCTCGACGCTCGCCGCGACCCTGGCCGACGTCACCGTGGGCCAGTGCGTGAACGTCTCCAGCGCGGCAGCGGCCGACGGAACGGATGCCGCAACCGTCGCGACCACCGTGTCCATCACCGATGTCGTCGGTGGCGCATGCGACTCGGGGTTCGGCGGAATGGGCGGCGGAGCGGCTGGCGGCGGAATGGACGGCGGCACACCGCCGACCGACATGCCCGCCGGCGCCGACGGAACCGCCTCGACCGGAATGCTGACCGATATGCCCACCGACCTGCCAGCGGATGGCGGCGGCTTCGGCTCCCGCACAAACGGCTCGGTCACGGCGACCGAGATCACGGTCGACTCGACCGACGCTGACAGCGTCGTAACGAGCGAATCGATGACGGTTGCCAGCGCGACCAGCTACACGAAGACATCCGCATCTGATTCGTCGGCCGTCGCGGTGGGACTCTGCGCGACCGCTCAGGGCGAAGCTGACGACAGCGGATCGTTCGCTGCCACCGCTGTGGCCCTCTCGGTGGCCAGCGATGAAGGCTGCGTGAGCGCCATGGCTGGCCCCGGTCGCCGCATGGGAGACGCGGCAAATGAGTAAGGCCGGAGGGGAGGAAGTCGCATCCGCTCCGGACGACGCCGTGCTGGCGCCGGCCGCCGGGCCATCGGCCAAGAACCTGCGGGCGACCAGGCAAAAGCGCCGACGCTTGCTGGCCGTGGGAACGGTCGCCGCGCTGCTCGTCGCCTCGGGCGGCGGCGTGGCCTATGCCATGACCCGCTCGCCGGAAGGTGATTTCGGAATTCTCAACGTGTCGACGTCATCCACGCCGTCGTACACGGTACAGATCGCGCTCGAGGGCGCCGACCCGAACCTTCTAAACGGCGCATCGGCCGCAGTCACCGTTGAGGTGGCGAGCCTCAACGAGGTGCTCGCGGTGCCGACCTCGGCCGTGCACGTGGCCGACTCGTCCTACACGGTCGACCTGCTGAAAGACGGCGTATCGACGAGCACGGTGGTGAAGGTCGGTGCCGTCGGCTCCGAGTTGACCGAGATCGCGTCGGGCGTCAACGCCGGAGACGAGGTGATTCTGGCGGATCTAAACGCGGCAATTGCCAGCACCGATACCCAAACCGACAGCGGGCTCAGCGGCCTCGGCGGCGACACGTCGACCGTGACGCGCACCCCGCCGATCGGCCTGGGTGGACCGCCGGCGGGGTAGCGGATGCGCCTCACTGCGGAAGTCGGCACTCGCTGATTTCTCGGTGAGGCGTTTCGTCTTGTAGTGTTAACCCCGCGTCTCCGGTCAAGTGATTACACCTGGTCGGGAGCGCCTGGCGAGTTACCCAAGCGGCCAAAGGGATCTGACTGTAAATCAGACGGCGTAGCCTTCGTGAGTTCGAACCTCGCACTCGCCACCAGCACCAGAGCAGTTCACCACTGCAAACAGGCAGGCCTTCGGGTCTGCCTGTTTTGGTTGAGGCGCGGCCTGTAGCGTGAGGGCATGACGCATCCTGCCCCGACCGAGCTGCTCGACCTCGCGCGCACCATCGCTCTCACCGCCGGCGCGCTGGCCCATCGTCGCCGCGTCGAGGGCGTCGAGATCGCCGTCTCGAAGTCGTCGCCCGAAGACATTGTCACCGCGGCCGACCGTGAGGTCGAGCTGCTCATTCAAGGCCTACTCGCCGACGCCCGCCCAAACGACGGGTTCTACGGTGAGGAATCCGACGCGACCGGCGGTACCAGCGGACTCACCTGGGTCGTCGATCCCATCGACGGCACCGTCAACTACCTTTACGCTGTTCCGTTCTACGCCGTCAGCATCGCCGTCGTGCAGGGCGAGCCCGACCCGGCCAGCTGGAACGCCCTCGCCGGCGCGGTCGTCAACCCCGCGCTCGGCGAAGTGTTCACAGCGTCCGCCGGCTCCGGCGCCTGGCTGGGCGATGCGCGCCTGCACGTCAACCATGACGTACCACTGTCGCTCGCGCTGGCCGGCACCGGATTCGGCTACGACGCCAGCCGGCGGGTCTGGCAGGCGAAGGTCGTGGGCGGTCTGATCGGCCAGGTGCGGGACATCCGTCGTATTGGTTCGGCCGCACTCGACCTGTGTTCCGTCGCCTGCGGGCGGCTCGACCTCTATTTTGAACGCGGACTCAACCCGTGGGATCACGCCGCCGGCGCCCTGATCGCCCGCGAGGCGGGGGCCAAAGTTGGCGCTCTGCAAGCGGATGCCGAGGGTCACGACCTGCTCATCGCAGCCGCCCCTGACCTCTACGATCAGTTCGAACCCGTGCTCGCCGGACTCTTCGAACGCTTCCCGTTTGGCGCAAAAGCCCGGTGACATTACGCCCCCCTACCCCCGTTTGGGTGTGATTGGTCACTTTCCTCTGGTATTCTCAGGGTTGCGCGCTACCCTTAATCAATTCGTTATATTTGCATGGCGTCATGTGGCGTTATCCAGAACGAGCACGAGATCCCGTCCGCTACGCCGAAAGCTGCACTTTGTCACGTCACACTCCATCCATGGACACCTCCGTGTCCGGCGAGAGTGACGGCACCGTTTTTCCCCCGGCAGAACCGGCTGCTCTGACACGTCGCGAACTGCGTGAGCGCGAGCGAGTGGCCTTCTCTCGAGTCGCGGAATCGACTGCTGCACCGGTCGACGAAGGTGTCGAAGACGTCGTTCGTCTCAGCCCCGCCGCCGACCTGATCGTCGCCGCCGACCTCGGTGAACCCGACATTGAACCGGCGGTCGTGACCGAAACGGACCGGATCGTCGCGGCAGTGCCGGTCGCCGACGCCGAGCCCACCGACTACGAGAAGCTGCTGGCTCCCGGCGTCACCCAGTCGATTCCGACGGTGATTCCCGCCGCCGGCGACCTGCCGCGCCGCCGCCAGCGTATCGAGCAGAAGCCCGGCGAGACGTTTGCTCCCGCGCGCGACTTCGTTCCCGCTGGCGCGCTGCCGCGCCGCACCCCCCGCGCGCGGCCGCTGGGCAGCACCATGCGCAAGCGTGCGGCCAAGGGCGCATCCATTCTTGCCATGTCTTTCGTGGCGTTGATGGCCGTGGCCACCTCGATTCCGGCTGAGGCACTGCTCTCGTCGCAGGACGTACAGGCATCCGTTTTGGAAGCCCAGCGCGTTCTGCCGGCTGATGAGGGGCAGAGCATGGACATGGCCGGTGGTGACACCGTCACCGTCGAGCGCGATGGCTACGAGTCGAGCACCATCGCCGAAGTTGCTGCCGCCAGCGGTATCCGCATGGAAGACACCTTCACCAACAACCCGAATGGCACCATCCAGTGGCCCTTCGCCGTGGGCGTGCACATCGGTGACCAGATCGGCTATCGCAACTGCGCCGGCTGCTCAGTGAACCACGGCGGACAGGACTTCAACCCCGGTCTCGGCGCCCCGATCCAGACCATTGCCGACGGTGTGGTGAGCTACGCCGAAGACGGCGAAGCCAGCCTCGGCGTGCACATGATGATCGACCACATGATCAACGGCGAGCTTGTGACGAGCGTGTACGCGCACATGATTCACGGCTCGATGCTCTTCAAGGAGGGCGATGTGGTCAAGGTCGGTCAGGTCATCGGCAAGACCGGCAGCACCGGCATGTCGACCGGCCCGCACCTGCACTTCGAGATTCGCCAGGGCGGAATCACCGGCACCAAGGTCGACCCTCTCGCCTGGCTCTACGCCAACACGAACTAGCCCAACCGCGGCAGCTCCGCCCCGCGGTCCCGAACGCCGGGCCAGCATAACTCTTGCAATTTGTTGTGCCCGAGAGCTGAAGGCCCGAAAAGACGCGGAGTTTCTCTGTTCGCCCGCGAATTGCAGGAGTCGTGCCGACACGGCAGGCCGCACCCGGCCGAACCGTGGCGTAGAGGGACTATTCGGGCTGCGTGCGGCCGCGCATGAATGAATCGAGCAGGCCCTTCGGCAGCGGAAACGGCGGCAGGCCGTCGAAGCTGAACAGGTCTGCGTCGCCGGCATCGACGGACTCGAGCGCCACAACCTGGTCGTGCAGCAGCTCCATCTTCACGTCGAGGCGATTGGCGGCATCCGCTGCCTGCCGGAGATCTTCGACGAGGGTATCGGGCACGGTACCGTTGTACTTGTAGAAGATCTTGTGCTCGAGGCTCGCCCAAAAGTCCATGGCAATCGTGCGAATCTGAATCTCCACGGTGACCGGCTGCACGCGATCTGACATGAACACCGGAATCGCCACGATGAGGTGCAGGCTCTGGTAGCCGTTGGCCTTCGGCTCCTGAATGTAGTCCTTCTCCAGCAGCACCGTCACGTCCCGCTGCCCGGCCAGAAGGTCGCGGATGCGATAGGTGTCAGAGATGAAGCTGCACGTGATGCGAATGCCCGCGATGTCCTGAATGTTGTCGCGAATACCGTCGAGCTCGAGCGGATACCCCTTGCGGATCGCCTTCTTGAGAATGCCCTCCGGCGACTTCAGCCTTGAACTGACATGCTCGATCGGACTGTAGTCGTGGATCGAGCTGAACTCCTCCTTCAGAATGTTGATCTTCGTCAGCATCTCGTCGCTCGCAAACTTATACGACATCATGAACCGGGTCAGCTCGAGCTTCAGCTCTCGCATGGCCGCGATCGACGCCAGCGAGTTGCTGCCGGCATCGCTCGAACGGTCGACGGCGTCGGTCATGCCTCTACTGAGCGCAACCAGGCCGTCGCATCGCCCGGCAGGGTGCGGCCGACCAGCTCTTCACTCGAAAGCAGCACGTCACCGGCGGGAAGCTGAACGGATGCCGCGCCGGTGTTGGCTACGACCGTCACGTCGCCGTTGCGGTACGCCGCGACCTCCGGCCCGAAGCCGTCGATCCACTCCACGGTTCCGGAGGCGAGGGAGTGCTCCCGGCGCAGGGTCAGCGCGTGCTTGTACAGCTCGAGGGTGGATCCGGCGACGCCGTCTTGCTGGTCGCGAGCCAGGCCGGCCCACTCGGCTGGCTGCGGCAGCCAGCTCTTCGCGCCGGTGCTGAAGCCGAACGATTCGCTGGCGGCTTCCCACGGAATCGGCACGCGGCATCCGTCTCGTCCGTAACGCTCGCCGTTGGTGCGAAACCAGGTGGGGTCTTCGCGGGCGTGGTCGGGCAGGTCGACGGCCTCGGGCAGACCGAGTTCCTCGCCCTGATACAGGTAACTCGAGCCCGGCAGCGACAACATTAAAGCGGATGCCGCCCGCGCGCGTCGAAGCCCCAGCGCCGTGTCGGGCAGGCCCACCGTTTTCGGGCCGATGCCATGCCCCTGCAGGTTCTCGCCGGTGAGGGCGAGCCGGGAGGCGTGGCGCACGACGTCGTGGTTGGAGAGCACCCAGGTGCTCGGAGCTCCCACGTTACCGAAGGCTTCGAGTGACTCGTCGATGACGCTCTTGAGCTGCGCGGCGTTCCACGGGGTTTCAAGATAGGCGAAGTTGAAGGCCTGGTGCATCTCGTCTGGCCGAACCCACTTGGCCATCTGGCTGAGCGGGTCTACCCAGGCTTCGGCCGCGAGAACCCGGTCGCCCGGGTAGGCAGCGAGCACTTTGTGCCAGTCACGATAGATCTCGTGCACGCCATCCTGCGCCCAGTACGGCGCGGTCAGCGGCGTCTCGGCGGTGATGCCGGGTTCCAAAGCGGATGCCGGCGCCCCGCCCATGCTGCCGCCCTCGGCGGGAGGCGTGTAATCGGGGAGGCCGGGAGCCTTGATCATGCCGTGCGCAACATCCACTCGAAAGCCGTCGACGCCGCGGTCGAGCCAGAAGCGCAGCACGGCGCGGAACTGTTCGCGCACCCACTCGCTGTCCCAGTCGAAGTCGGGCTGGCTGCTGTCGAACAAGTGCAGGTACCACTGGCCGGGGGTGCCATCTGAATCGGTCGTTCGGGTCCAGGCCAGGCCGCCGAAGACGGACTCCCAGTTGTTCGGGGGTAGCTCCCCGTTCTCGCCCTTTCCGTCACGGAAGGTGTAGCGGGCGCGTTCGTCGCTGCCGGGGCCAGCGGCGAGGGCGGCCTGAAACCAACCGTGAGCGCTGGATGAGTGGTTGGGCACGATGTCGACGATGACGCGGATGCCGAGATCGTGCGCGGTGCGTTGCAGTACCTCGAAGTCGTCGAGGGTGCCGAACAGAGGGTCGACGTCGCAATAGTCAGAGACGTCGTAGCCGGCGTCGCGTTGCGGAGAGGTATAGAAAGGAGAAAGCCAGATGGCATCGATGCCGAGGTCTTTCAGTTGCGGCAGTCGTGCGCTAATGCCGGCGAGGTCACCCATTCCGTCACCGTTCGCGTCGGCGAACGATCGCGGGTAGATCTGATAGATAACGGCTGTGCGCCACCATTCGGTGCCATGGGTCAGTTCGGTGCCAGTCATCCTAAAATGCTACGGCATCGCTGCTGGACGCCTGTAGCGTGGTGGAAGTGGTCTGGACCTCGCCGTCGGGGTGATAAAGTTTCTAGGTTGCCAAAAACGCGGCAGTGCTACTGTCTTTTGGTTGCTCTGCCCCCTTAGCTCATTGGTAGAGCACTTCCTTGGTAAGGAAGAGGTAGTGGGTCCGATTCCCACAGGGGGCTCAGGCTTGGAAGCGAACAGCCGACAAGTCGCGGCGGGGTAGCTCAGTTGGTTAGAGCACACGGCTCATAATCGTGGTGTCGCGGGTTCAATTCCCGCTCCCGCTACAAAAACCCCGGATTTCTGCGGAAGTCCGGGGTATTTTTTCGTCGATTTTGGGCCTTGCCACCATCAACCCCGCAGATTAAATTAGCGGGTACATTCGATTTGATCGTTTCAACGGTCCAATGGCCAGCGTATTTCTGGTCTCGCCAGACGCCCGATTGAGGCGGAAAATTCGTTCTCGACACGGTGGCCGATGTTCATTCGACGACCCCGCATAAACTCCGCAGAATCAACCTGTCGGCAGCAAAGAATTGATGGTTTAGGAAGATCGACGGTCATCCTGCTGGATCTCGCTGGATCGCTACCCACCCGCGGGGCAGACCTTCGCGTGTTCAATCTGGGCTGAGAATCATGGTCTTTACGACGATGGCCGCGTTGACCGAGACGGAATTGGCCTTCAAACGCGAACGCATCGTGGAAAGTGGGGGCAAACGCCGCGCTGCCGGGATGGATCTTGGCGGGCGACGCCGACGTTACACCGAAGACCAAGTCCTGAATTCACGGCGCTTGGTCAACGCCAGCGAATCCGCGACCCAGGTCGCGTCTGAGCGTGTCGCGCCACTCTGTATCGGAGGAGCTCCGGGCTCGGCAAATGAGTAGGCCGGCCACGTTTCGTGCCTGTGCTGGTGGTGCGAGCTATTCGGATTTTGAGGCGAGGCCTAGTCGGCTGCACACGTCTGGGCCGCCGGGGATGACGGCCGCGGCGCCGTTTTTCATGACGCACTCGGTTAAAGGGCTGGGGACGGGGTGGGAGAAGGTGCGATCTTCGTATCCGGGGCCGGGGGTGTTCCGTTGGGGGAGCTGGCATCGAGTGCGTGCTGGGCCCACAAATCGGAACAGAATGCGACGGCGTCCGTGATGGGAGCCGATCCTCCATCTGTGCCATCGGTTGTGCCGATCAAGGACGAGCCGGTCGTGCCGGGGAAGGCTCCGCGCCAGTCCAACTCAGCCCGGGCAAAGCAGGCGACTGAGTAATCATCGGTCACTGATTGGGTGGCGAAAAACGTGCCTGCTGAGACGCCGACCACGAGGAAGGCGGCCGGGACGATGGTCCAGGCGCGTTGAGCCGCACGGAATCGACGATTCTGAGTGGTGCCGATCTCTGCGACGTCGACGAGCATCGCGCGCAGGGAGGCGCTGCGTGCTTCATCGAAAACAGGGAGGTTTTCATCGTTCGTATTCATTGCGTCTCTCCTGAGGGCACGGTCAAGGAATCGATGGCGAGGGTGTGGCCGAGGCGTTGTTTGGCGCGCATCAGACGTGCCCGGACGGCGCCGGGTGCGATGCCGAGAATCTCGCCGACGTCGGGCGCTGAGAGCTCTTCGAGCACACAGAGCGAGAGGATCTCTTGATCGCGGTGATTCAATCCGTGGAAGGCATCCTGGACGGTTCGGCGAACTGGAGCCGCGGCGAGTTCGTCAAGAACGTGGGTGCTGTGGTCGGGGGCTGGGTCCGGTCGGGGAATCTTGTTGAGCATCCGCTGGTAGCGCACGGCGGAGCGAAGTCGGTTCCGAGCGACGTTGGTAGCTGTGGCCAGCAGCCAGGCGATGATGGAGCCATTGACGAGACGAACACGTGCCTGTCGTCGCCAGGCTTCGAGGAAGACCATCGCGGTGACGTCTTCGGCTTCAAAGTGGGACCGGACCAGTCTGAGGCTGTAGCGGAAGACGCGGTCGCGGTGCCGGTCGAAGAGCGCCCCGAATGATTGACCGTTGCCCGAACGCACCTGCAACCAGAGGTCTGCGTCGCTGATGTGTGCGTCAAAAGCGGTCATACCTAATAATGTCCGGCCGGCGTCAGAGTGTTATACGCTGCGGTCTGTCTGCCGAGGTTGCAGGAGAGCCCGGGCGTGGGATTACCCTCACTGAAACATTGCGATTGACTCCACATCTCAAGTCGCCCGCCGCTGATCGGCCGGACACGGATAACCCAATGCTCCTATCCCCATGCGCGAACTCACCAATCCACGGTCGATGGCTGCGCGCATGTCCGTGCCAGGTCGCAGACTCACCTCACGGTGCTGGGTACTCCGCGCGCGGCGATAGGTCGATTCCCGATAAGGGTTCCCCTTGTGAAGGGCCCGACCAGGACGAGGCTTGGCACGTCGCATGACCGTCAGACGACACACTGGGTGGTGTGTCAGGGATAACCCACCGCCATGAATTCCTTGCTCGATTCGCTGCTGCCAAAGGTTGGAGCGCCCGCAGCGCGAGCACTCCATGCCGCCGGCGGCAGGCATTGTCGGTGCAGGAGCCTAGCGCCGAGGCTGCCAGCAGATCCGTTCCTCGTATTGCATGCGTGCGGCGATGACGCTATCATAGGAGATGAGTTCAATACCCATCGGGATTGAATCTATCGAGGCTTTGGACGCTGAGCCCGCGTATGCGAATCAGCGTCCTTTTCTTTGCCCGCGGAGGAGTCGAAGACATTCAGCTTCGTCCCATTTCGGCCCGTTCCTGATCTTCTCAATGCTGTTGTCTGCGACGTAGCAAGTGACAAAGCTGCCCCGAATGGCTCCTGCCGCCGTCAAACCGAGGCGAATAACCACGACGAAATCGTCAAGGGCTACGCAAACGCAACGGGCATGGTCGTGCCGCCCGCCAGTCTTATCCCATCCGGCGAAACGATCGCTTTCGCCATCCGACAGTGCCTCGGCGATAAAGGGCATGCGACAGGCCCTAGACATTGAGAAATTATCTTTCGTGCCATCCCGCCGCGAGCTCTCATAGAATGCATGATCAAAAGTTCGCCTGTCAAAGAACACGCTCGTCGGACCCGCAGCGGTCGTGAAAGTTGTCGGCCTGCGGCAGAACTCCGCGTAGTAGTGATCCCTGTATTCCTGAGCACCAGAAAAGATTAGTGCTCTTGGGATCACCTTCACTGCGAATCCCCTTGGAGAGAAATCTTGAATATATTAAATTTCCGCTCCGTTTGCCAAGTCGGAGCGATGGGCCGACCGAGACCGGACTCCAAATGCGCAATTAGGGACCGTTTCGCTTCTGATCCACGATTGCTTTCGTTAAACACGGCCTGTGCCATTCCGAGTAGGAGATCACACGTTTGAATCATCACTGACTCCGTGGATTGTACGGCCTGAACGTGTTCAACTCTGCTTGCAGGGTGGCCATTTTGTAAAACACGACCGAGTGTCTGCAATCGTGTCCTGTCTCGATTCACTTTATCGTCGCAGAAAATCCTGTAACTCAGACCGTCATCGATCCAATGGGTGAGCATCTGATAGTAAAACTTGTAGAACCCCAGTTCGCTATCTGAATTGTGAAACCGGCGCATATCAAGTCTGACTGTGTCGATGACGATGCATCGAAATCTCATGCCGGGCGAGGTGAGGAAGAGATCAACTAAGGCCCGGTAGAAATCAATCTTGGCGGGAGAGACCTTGGTCCATTTAATTTCACCCCACACTCCGTATTCCTCTCGGAGGGCGCCGATCGCTGTCTTGAAGGCATCACGCTGGGCTCCCAAAATCCACAAAGAGCCTATCAACGTGTTTGCTGCCGGGGGGAATTCGCTCACAAAAAGCTCTGGTCTGCTCTCATCGCAGTAGATCTCTATAGGCATGGATTCCAATTCACTGGTGCTCACGAAAGACAGAGTGGCGAACTACTACGAGCCGACGGTGTCAATACAACCTATCGTGCACGGCGACGGCGGCTCGCGACTCTGTCCGTTGGAGAGAAATGCACCAGCTTCCGGGAAGCACTCTTCCCTCAAAGACTGCGCGTCAGATAGTGGAAAAGCACCCAGCCAACTTTGCAAATCGATTTTCTCTGCGCGGTTTTGCCGATCGCAAATTAACGTTCGGTCGCGTGCAGTTTGCCAAAAAGTTGTCGCAGATTGCGAACGCGGCGTATTAATTAGACGCGTGGCCGAGGTATGTCGCGGGCGGTGGGCTGAGTAGTGGCTCGGGTGATGCTTGAATGAGTGAGATCACTGCGGAACGATCGCCCACCCAGTTCGCAATTGCCGGGCTGAGGTCGGCGAATAGAGCATCCACGTTCGTCAGCTGCCGCATGAGACCGGTGGTCCTGCTGAATACGGGTTCCCAGTGAGCGAGACGGTTTCTGAAGCTATTGAGCTTTTCCATCCGATCGTGGATGGATCCACGGGTCGCGCCCGGAAAGAGCGGGCTGAGGATGGGAGTCCAGATCGTCGCTTCTCTCTCGGATTGAGTGAGCGCAGTCCAGAAGCCGAAAGTGAGATTCGCGACTGTGTGACCGTGTGTGGAACGGGTCGCCTTAGCGCGAGCTGCATTGAGAGTCTTTTTCGTGTAGCTGTTGCTCTCTGCTTGTTTGATTCTGGTCTTTCGGATCCCTGTTTCTCGTGACTAGATGGGGTCACTTGCAGAAGACCAGTCCGGGCTGGCGACGTTCAGGTTCCGGTCGTAGGAGTTGCGAATGAGCACTTCGAGGTGCCCGAGGTCTTGGAGACACGCCGCTGTTACCTTGGCGTTCCAGTCGTAAAGGCGGAGTGCTCGCTGCAGATCGCGACCCGTTTTGGAAAGGTAGATTTCCAGACGGCCGGAAGACAGCCACAGTTCGGCCTCGTGGGCAGTCAGCTCGACACTCGGCATCCTTAGAGAGTATCGAATTGCGCGGCCAAGAGTGGCAATTGCAATGCGGACGTGAGACCATGAGGGTACTACCGGTGGATCTCAGTCCTCTGGCCCTAACGGGTTAGGCACCATTCGGCTTAAGAATCACACTACGGCCCGTCACCGACGGGCCGTAGTGCGTTAACGATCACGCAGGCGGGGCCGGTGTCGGCAAGGCCACCTGATCGTCGTGGCTCACCGCGCGTATCTTGGCTGTGGGAGCCTTCTGACGACACAACGCTTCAATCTTTCTGCAGAGATGAAAATCGCCCCCTTGAGGCGACGTTCAGAGGGAGGCGATGTCTTCTTTTAAGGTACAGCGTGCGCCCAGCCTTACCAGTAGCTGGGTGGGGACTTGCAGAAGCGCTACGGCGTTGAATCGACGACCGTGGTCATGACCGAGGTCCAGCCGATGACAGAGTTTGCCGGCACGTTAGCGTCGGCCGTGACCTGCACCTGGCGCTCGCCAATCAGAAGTCCCGTAGCTGGGTCGATGATGAGGTCCTGTCTGAAGTCACGCGTCGGGTCCTGCCGGCCGATGGCTACGCCAACCTGCCCGTTGAGCGTGGCGACGCGTTCGACGACTGTGACATAGGGAATCTTCGCGATGGCCCGGTAGAGCGCCGCGCGCAATTCGGCCGGGGCCAGCCCGGAGCGAAGTACATCGGAGATCCTGGATAATGCGTCCTCCTCGGGTGAGTTCGACCCACCAGATGAGGTCGCATAGAAATAGGACAGCAGAGCGGCGGGGTCGCGGGGCATGGCCGCAAGGTCCTCAGTGGTCCAGGGTGAACCATCGAAATTGCCGCTTGCGGCTCGGGCAATCTCCGTACGCTCGTCGGGGCTGAGCTGCGCCCAGCTGTTGAGGGCGTACTCCCTGGCCTTCTCACTGAAGAAGGTGTCGGGCTTGAGGGCGGTGCGCTCCCACACCCACTGGCCCGATCTATCCGCCGGTATATACAGGATGCTCGCGGAGGGGCTCAGAAAGACTGAACGGCTCGCTAGATTCTTGG
The DNA here is from genome assembly GCF_002929595.1 of Cryobacterium sp. N19. Lineage (NCBI taxonomy): Bacteria > Bacillati > Actinomycetota > Actinomycetes > Micrococcales > Microbacteriaceae > Cryobacterium > Cryobacterium sp. N19. Next base: position 12,478 of record NZ_PJJR01000049.1, read on the forward strand.
GATCGTCGTTGGGCCCGACGGCGTAGGTAACGAAGACGGCCTTCGTGCTGATCTGGAGGAATTGACCGGGTGCGACTACGGGGTCCGAGGTCTGAATCGTCGCGACCGCCGTTTGCTCAAGCAAGTTGGAGGCTTCGGCGGATGCGCCCTCGTTTGGTCCCCATCCGAAGGCATTTCCCAGAATCGCCATGGCGACAAGGGCTGCCGCAGCCAGGGATAGGGCGGAGACGCGGCGGCTTCGGGCGGATCGTTTATGCCCCTCCAACGCATTGTGCCGCAGTGCTCGAGGCGCACGGACGAGTTGCTCCGGTGCTTGTGCCCCGAGAAATTGGCGCGGGGCGGCTGCGTGTGCGAGAGTCGGCACCGATTCACCCATTCTGCTCACGACGTCGTCCCGCATCCGCTTGATTTGGGTTTCCGATGGACCGATTGTCGTGTTCATGACAGCGCTTCTTTCTGTGCGGAGAGTTTGTTTCGGAGAGTGATGCGGACTCGAGCGAGCCTGTTTCGAACGGCGCCATGAGACGTGCCCAGCGCGCGTGCCGCCTGCTCATAGCTCAGACCTTCGTCAATGCAGAGGTAGTAGAGGGTTTGGTCCGTCTCGGTGAGTTGGCCGACGGCGTGGTCGATCGCGTCCAACAGCATCCGGTTCTGGACTTCGTCGTGGACCGAACGGTGCTGGGGGTCAGGGAAATTCGAGAGATCACTATCGGTGCGGTGATGATCGTCGCGAGCGCGGCTGCGGATGCGATTGTTTCCGAGGTTGCGGGCGGTCACGAGAAGCCACGGCAAGACGGACTGGTCCACGGGCCTGATGGCATGCCGTTTGCTCCAGGCAATGACGAAAGTGTCCTGAGTTATGTCTTCCGCGTCCGTGATCGACCTGACCATTTTGAGCGCGAACCAGTACACCGCCCGGACGTGGGCGGTGTACAGCGCGACAAACGCCTCGCGATCGCCGCCCTGAGCCTGGGAGAGATTCGCCAGATCCGTAACGACGCTGCTACTGACGTTGGCTGGGGACGGCATCGAAATGAGCAGGTCCGCTGGTTCAGATTTCGAGGTCATATTGAGGAGTGTCCTGAGCGGTGAAATCGTCTCGCCCTTCGCCCTGGGCGTTCGAGGATGTCGTCGACGATGGCGAGCTGCCGACGCCTGCGGCTTGGGGATCGTTGTCTGCAACGACAACGCCCCATTGTCCCGGATTCGGCCAGAGCATAGTCGCATGTTATCTGTCAGTGTTATCTGTCAGGACGGAGAAGCGCTTGCCCACATTCTGCACACACTTCAAAAAATTCGAGGTGATTATTGAAGCGTCACGGTGACCGAAAACCGTTGAATTTACGGGCATCTTGACCTGCCGCCCGGCTATGACTGTGCGGTACTTTGGGTTCAAATCCCACCGGTACGTTCCTTTGGTGCGTGGGACCATCGATGGGTCTGTTTATTGGACTTATGGCTCATAATCATGTGCCTTGCGCTTGACTTTCGTCGCCGCGAATTCGAGTGATCGAAGGCGGCGACGGAACTTCGACTGTGGGTCATCAGCAGTGACAGCGATGGATGGCAGAGCGTTCATTTCCGAAACCCCGCAGAAACCCCGCATTTACCCCGCAGATTGAAATTCGACCGGGGTTGCGAGTGTGATCACTTATCCACTGTTTTACTGGGAACAATGACTGTACGAGACCTCCGTGACCCCGCTGAGGCTGGTTCACGATAATCGTGGTGTCGCGGGTTCAATTCCCGCTCCCGCTACACGGTATTCACTAAATTCGCCCGGGACTTCTGCGGAAGTCCGGGGCGAATTTCGTTATTTTCCACCGATTGCCCCCGCCGACCCGGGGGAATGACCTGAACGCTGGATTCGGCCAAGCGGATGCCGCCAGCGACGCACTCGAGCGGATGCCGCATGCTGGCCGCGCTAGGGTTCACGAATGGGGAATCGTCTGTCGTCGCTGGGTGCGGCATCCGTTCGGGCGTCGAGAGCGTGACGTCACTCGACCTGGCTGTCGATTCTGTGGACAAAATAATCGAGGGCCCCCACGGCTCGATACCGGTGCGCTGGTACTCGCCGCCCGTCGGCACTGCATCAGTCGAATCTGCAACGATCGTGTGGATTCACGGTGGAGGATTTTTCAAGGGCAGCCTCGACCAGCCGGAGTCGGATGACGTTGCGCGAACACTGGCCGCAGCGGGATTCACCGTCGTCACCGTTGCCTACCGGCTCGCGAGGATCTCGACGTGGCGTCGGTCTGCGAGCGGGCTTGTGTGGGCCCCGGGCCTCCACTATCCCGTGCCGGTCGACGATGTCGTGGCCGCGGTGCGGGAGGTGCAGCGCGATTCACCCAACGGAGTCATTCTGGGCGGTGCCAGCGCCGGTGCCTGTCTGTCGGCTGCTGCAGTGCTCCGGCTGGCGGACGGCGGTGCTGATGCTCTCGTCGGCGCGTTCTTCGCGTACGGCTTCTTTCACGCGGCGCTGCCGAAAAGATCGCGCCAATTGCGCGGCCGCCTCCGCGGTCGGCGTCGCTTCGGGCACGCGCCGATGCTGCTGAACCTGATGAATCTCCACTACGCCGGCACGAGAACCGCGCTGGCACAACCACACGCATTTGCCGGCGGCCATCCGCTCCAGGGTTTTCCGCCGACGCTCATGGTCGACGCCGATCGCGACTCCATGCGTTCCTCCGGTGATCAGTTCGCCCAGGAGCTGTCAGCGGCCGGGGTGGCGCTGGATTACAACGTGCTGCCCGGCACCTTTCACGCGTTTCTCAACCGTCCGTATGAGTTGAGTTTTAGCGACGGTATGCGCCTGATCATCGACTGGGCTGTGCAGGCGGGGTTGAGTCGTCGGGCAGGTTGAGTTGGGCGGTGAGCGCCTGGCGGAGCTTGTCCGCCCGCGTGGGTGGAACGTAGTTGCAGGCGTCTCCCGGGCAGAGTTCTGGCTTCTTCGTCGCGAAGATTCGGTAGAGGGAGCAGCCGACACAGATTCCGAAGGCTGTCTCGAGAAATAGGATGCTGAGGCAAATGCCGCAGAGCATGAGCGTAACGGTGCCGCTGACGCCGAAAAAGCCCATCACCATGCAGGAGGTGAAGGCCATGCCTAGCCCGAGCTGCCAGGCGAGTTTCTTCTGGTCGGCACCGACCCATTCCGGGCGCTGTCGGCGCACCACCAGCCCGCCCAGGAGCAGACTCGGTGTGTAACGTGCGCTGACGAATAGCCGCAGCATCATGTCCACCAGGAAGAGAAACGCGAACGCCCGCAGCGGTGCAAAGTTGCCGGTCAGGGCGTCCCGAAACGTCCTCCTAAGGAAGCTGCGCGGGCGGCTCGACGGCCGCACCCCGGGGCGTTTGGTCCTGTGATGATCGAAGCTCGACGACTGCACAAACTCGCGGACCGAATTCTGCGCGAGTGAATCGTTCGTCGATCGGGCAATGATTGTCAGCGCACGCAAGAGCGATGCCGCTCACAGGACTGACTCTTCGCGCGCTCAGCGCTGCGGCGCCCCTGGCGCGAAATCGCCGGTTCGCCGGCTCCAGGCTCGGGAATTGTTCGTGCCCCCGGAGTTAATGGACGCGTACATCGACACGAGCGTGCGAGTCTCTAGAGCGACACTGCTGGCTGCTGTCGGAGACAATATGCGATGACCGGCGAGCATAATGTCGGCATGACCAAACACTGGACCCCGCTCGCTTTCGTCTACCTGGCGCTGAGCCTCGCCGGGCTCGCCGGAACCTGGAGCTACAACGTGATCGCGATAATTCAGCTGCGCGACTTCGTCGGCGACTGGGTGAACAGTGGGCCGGCGGTGTCGTCACTCACGGTCGACCTGCTCATCGCCGCGGTGGCTGGCAGCATCCTGATCATCGTTGAGGCGCGACGCCTCGGCATGAAGCGGGGCTGGCTCTACGTCGTTCTCTCGGGTCTAACGGCCTTCGCCTTCACCTTTCCGCTGTTCCTCGCGATGCGCGAGCGCACCCTGGCGGCGGCGCGTACGCCAGCGGCGCGACCGCCCTTGACCTGACCGCTCAAGCCCTGGCCGGTACAGCGCGCAGCCCGATTCTTGCTTAACGACACGGCAAGTGATTGACTTACCGACATGGAATCTGAAAGTGCAACCACGGCGGTGGCGGCGTCGGCGCGCGCCGCGCTCGCCGGCATCGCGACGGACCGGCGGCGGCTCGGACGATGGCTCAAATCGCAGACCTGGTGGACCGCTCCGGCGCAGGCCCTTGCCATCGCAGCCCTGATCGCGTCGCCGGCTGCGGGTGTCGCCTTCGGAATGATGATGGTGTCGGCCGGTGCTTGCCTCACACTTTTCGGCATTGATCATCTCGTGCGTAAGCAGATGCGCCTGGTGAAGATTCCCGGCCCGGCCGGCCCACTGAGCCTGATGATTCTCATTGTGCTGAGCGTCGTCATGCTCGGAGCATTCGTGCTCTCGATCGTGTTCGAGGTCACTGACCAGCGCGCCTGGATTGTCCTGACCACTGCGGTCGTCTTCGTCGTAGCCCTCGTCAGCTCAGCACTCTATGACCTCGCGAACGCCCGGGAACTGCTCCGTGGCTGCTGACCCCCGATTCGACGACGCAATCCACGCGCCAACCCGTCTGCGGTTGTGCGCGCTTCTTCGGGCGACCGGCGCCGCGGAATTCACCACCATCGCCGCCACATTGGAACTGACCGAGGCGACGCTCTCGAAGACCATCCGCAACCTGATCGAGCTCGACTACGTAGTGACCGTGAAACAAGCCTCGCCAGCACGAGCGGATGCCCGCCGCACCACCAGCGTGGCCCTCACCCGGCGCGGCAGCGCGGCCATCGACGGCCATCTGGCGGCGCTCCGCGAGCTGTCGGCCGAAGCCCCGACTAGCATGACATTATTATGACTAACCGCCGTGGTATCACCATGGTGATATGGAACTCGGACAGTACGTCAACGACCTGCAGCACCAGCTAGCGGATGCCGCCGACAACGGCAGCGCAGACACGCGCGCTGCGACCGAGCGACTTGCTGCCGGGCTCGATGCGGCAACGCGGCTCGTGCTGCTCGACGTGCTGTCGGCGGCGGCCGCCGAGATCACCCGTGACCTCGCCCCCGGACCGGTCGACCTGCGGCTGCGCGGGCGCGAGATCGAATTCGTGGTGACCCAGTCGAGTATCGAGGTAGACGGCGACGAGCGACCCGCGGCATCCGTCGATCTTGACGACACGAGCACCTCGCGCACGACGCTGCGCCTGCCCGACGCCCTCAAAGCGCGGGTGGACGACGCGGCCGCCGCCGACGGACTGTCGGTCAACACTTGGCTGGTGCGTGCGGTCGCCGCCGCCGTGCAACCCCGGCAACGCCGCTCCGCGCAGCGCACGCTGCGCGCCGGCGACAATTTCGCGAGCTGGGCGCGCTAAGGCGCCCACCCGCAGCAACAGCCGGCCCCGCGAACCCGCAGGGCCACACCGACACGCCTCCAGAAAGGCAGCTTCAGCATGCCCACCTACGACACACCGACCCCGATCGACCTGGCCATCAACCTGCCCGTCGGCGCTATCGAGATCTTCGCGAGCGACCACGGTCAGATCCGGGTCGGAACGGTCTCCGGCCACGCCGTACTCAAGGCGTCCCACGGCAGCGTGCAGATCGACGAGGTCGGCGGTGACCTCGACGCGAAACTGTCCTACGGCGATCTGGAAATCACGCGAGCGCAGGCATCCGTTTCGGCCAAAACCGCGTACGGAAGCATCCAGCTCCGCGAGGTTTCACGCGGTTCCGTGCAGGTCGAGAGCGGATTCGGCCAGGTCACCATCGGCGTCAAGCCGGGCGTGCCGGCCTGGCTCGACCTGTCGTCCAAAGACGGTCACGTGCGCAATGAGCTCGACGACGTCGACCTCGCAGTGAGCGCGGGCACCGTGACCGCCCTGCTCGGCCCGAACGGCGCCGGCAAGACGACGGCCGTGCACATCCTCAGCACGCTGCTGCGGCCAGACGGTGGCATGGCGTTCGTGAACGGATGCGACGTTGTGCGCGACCAGGACGGCGTGCGCGCCGTGATTGGCCGCACCGGCCAGTTTTCGGCGGTCGACAAGCTCCTGAACGGCGAGGAAAACCTCTTGTTGATGGCGCGCCTTCGCCACCTCGGAGCGAAGCAGTCGAAGACCCGAGTGGCCGAACTGCTCGAGCAATTCGACCTCGTCGACGCCGCCCGCAAGCCGCACCCTCGTTCTGGTCGTCGGCGTGGCCATCGGCTTTCGCCCCACCGCGACACCGCTCGAGTGGATGGCCGTCGCCGGCGTGATCGCGCTCGTCGCCTACGCGATCAGCTGGCTGGGCGTGGCCATGGGCATCCAGGCGAAGAGCGTCGAGACGGCGAGCAATATGCCCCTCGTTCTCACCGTGCTGCCGCTCTTCGGCAGCGGCTTCGTGCCGACCGACTCGATGCCGGTGTGGCTGCAGTGGTTCGCGCAGTACCAGCCCTTCACTCCGTTCATCGAGACAATTCGCGGGCTGCTGCTCGGCACCCCACTCGGCTGGAACCCCGTGTTCGCCATCGGGTGGTGCGTCGTGATCGTGGCCGCCAGTTACGGCTGGTCACGGGCGCTCTACGAGCGCAAATCGGTGCACTAGATCCGTGTTATCAGGGCAGGCGGTTGCGGCCGCCCGCCCCCTTGTGTACTGACGGCCGGCGCGCGTATAGGCTGGAGTCTTGACACGGGGTGCCGCACATACTGTGCGTGCTGAGATCAATACCCGTTGAACCTGTCTAGTTAGTACTAGCGAAGGAATGTCACGGATGATCGATCGTACCCGGCTTGCCCTGCGGCAGATTCCCCGAGTCCTCAGTATCGCGGGTACCGATCCGACCGGCGGTGCCGGCATCCAGGCCGACCTCAAGAGCATCGCGGCCAACGGCGGCTACGGAATGGCTGTGGTGAGTGCGCTGGTGGCGCAGAATACGCGCGGCGTGCGTTCGGTTCACATCCCGCCGATCGATTTTCTGCGCGAGCAATTGAACGCCGTGAGTGACGATGTAACCATCGACGCCGTGAAGATCGGCATGCTTGCGCAGCTCGATGTGATCACCGAGGTGCGCGACTGGCTCTTCCGGTGCCGTCCGCCGCTGGTCGTACTCGACCCGGTGATGGTGGCAACGAGCGGCGACCGCCTGCTCGACCCGGCAGCCGAGCAGGCGCTGCGCGACCTGATTTGCCACGTTGACCTGGTCACGCCCAACGTTCCCGAGCTGGCCGTTCTGCTCGCTGAGCCGCCGGCCGCCAACTGGGCGGAGGCCCTCGCGCAGGGCAAACGATTGTCGGACAGCACGGGTGCTACCGTACTGGTCAAGGGCGGCCATCTCAACGAAACGAGCTGCCCAGATGCCCTAGTCAACACCCACGGGCTGCTTGCCCAGTGCGTGGTCGAGGTCGCCCTGCCGCGCATCCGCACCACAAACACCCACGGCACCGGATGCTCACTCTCCTCGGCGATGGCCACGGTGCAGGCCAGAACCGGTAACTGGGCGAAGTCCCTGGCCGAAGTGAAAGACTGGCTCCACGACGCCCTGGCCCACGCCGACGAGCTCGAGGTCGGGCAGGGAAACGGGCCGATCCACCACTTTCATCGACTTTTCGACCGTGCGAATTCTGCCCTGATTGCGGGCATGAGATGAACGGGGCGACGACGTGGGCGCGACTAGCCGAGCGGCGGGAGGCTGGCGAGAAGCCGCTCGGCGGCATCCGTCGGGTCATCGGCGTCGGTGATCGCGCGCACCACGACCACCCGGGTGGCGCCGGCTTCGACCACCTGGTCGATGGTACCGAGGTCGATCCCGCCGATCGCAAACCACGGGCGAAGGCTGCCAGCGGATGCGCTCTGCTCGGCCGCATAGCGCAGCAGACCGGTTCCGACCGCTGCCCGACCGGGTTTGGTGGGCGTGGCCCAGACCGGGCCGACGCAAAAATAATCCAGACTGTCAGCGACGAGAGCGGCATCCACTTGTCCGGTGGTATGGGTCGACAAGCCGATGCGGGCCGCGTCGCCGAGCAGCGTACGGGCGGCGGGCAGCGGCAGGTCCGTCTGGCCGACATGAAAAACCGGCGCTCCAGCGAGAACGGCGATATCCGCGCGGTCGTTGACCGCCCAGAGCCGGGCGTGTCGGTCGGCGACCGAACGCAGAATCTCAAGATAGTCGAGCTCCTCGGCGGCATCGATGGTCTTGTCCCGCAGTTGGATGATGTCGACCCCGCCGGCGAACGCGGCCGTCACGAAGTCGGCGAAATCGCCGCGCTCCGTACGGGCATCGGTGCAGAGATACAGCCGGGCGGTGATCGGGTCCATGCGACCAACCCTAAAGGGCTTCAGCCCGGCCTCGGTGCAGACCATGAGTGAGCGGCGCGCACAGCGTACGGTCGACGTAGCCGTCATCGGCGGCGGCGTGATCGGGCTCGGCATCGCCTGGGCTGTAGCGCAGTCCGGCCGCACGGTGGCCGTCATTGACCCGGATCCGGCCGGTGGTGCCACTTTTGCTGCGGCCGGAATGCTCGCCGCGGTCAGCGAACTGCACTACCAGGAGGAGGCGTTGCTCGAGCTCATGCTTGCCTCCTCGAACCTGTATCCCGGCTTCATCGACTCGCTCGCGCCCGACAGCTACCTGACCGGTTACCAGCGTACGAGAACCCTGAATGTGGGCGCAGACGCGGCCGACCGGCAGGCGCTCGCCGACCTGCGCGGCGTGCAGGTAGTCAACGGACTGGGCGTCGAGGCCATCACCGTTCGCGCAGCGCGGGTGCTCGAACCGTTGCTCAGCCCCCAGATTTCTGGCGCCTTTGTGGTGGAGCAAGACCATCAGGTCGACCCGCGCCGGCTCACCGAGTGCATCCAATTGGAGCTCGCGCGCCACGGCCAGGACGCCGTCATACGCGTGCAGGCCAGCGGGTTGCTGCACGAGAATTCAGCGGATGCCTCCTCCCGCGTCACCGGCGTCACCCTTTTCGACGGCTCAACGGTCACAGCCACTGAGGTGGTCGTGGCCAACGGGCTCGGAGCCGCAGCACTGGGCGGGCTGCCCGAACACCTCAACCTGCCGCTTCGCCCGGTCTACGGGGACATCCTTCGGCTGCGGGTGCCCGAGCACCTGCAACCCCTGCTCACCTGCACCGTTCGCGGACTGGTGCACGGTGTGCCGGTGTATCTGGTTCCGCGCACCGACGGAACGCTCGTGATCGGAGCCACCCAGCGCGAAGACGGCTCGGGCGTGGTGTCAGCCGGCGGCGTCTATCAGCTGCTGCGAGACGCCCAGGTGCTGCTGCCCGCGGTCAGTGAACTCGAACTGATCGAAACGACCGCCCGCGCCAGGCCCGGAACCCCCGACAACGCGCCGCTCCTCGGTCGCGTCGGGGGCGCTGACGGTGACATTTCCGGCCTCATTGTCGCCACCGGATTCTTCCGCCACGGCGTACTGCTCACCCCGGTCGCCGCCGAGCGCTGTCTCCAGCTCATCGAGGGAATTGCCGACGATCGGTGGCGGGCCTTTCGACCGGACCGATTTTCGAGCCGCGCTCCCGCATCCGTTTCACTGAAAGGAGGCCACTCGTGACCGTAACCATCGCCGTGAACGGCCAGCGACGATCTGTTCAACCGGGCAGCACCGTGACCGACCTCGTGGCCGAGATCACCGGCCGGGCCATCGCGACCGACGGCCATGCAGTCGACGGAAGCCGCGTCGGGGTGGCCGTGGCCCGCAACGCCGCGGTCGTTTCGCGCAGCCTCTGGTGGTCGACCGCGGTGACAGCGGGCGATGAGATCGAAATCGTGACCGCGGTGCAGGGAGGATGACCGTGCCGACGACCCCGGACAGCCTCGTCATTGACGGCGTTGAGCTGACCTCACGCCTGATCATGGGCACCGGGGGAGCCCCGAGCGTCGATGGTCTCGGGGCTGCACTGCGTTCCTCCGGAACCGAACTGACCACCGTCGCGATGCGGCGCCACAGTGTGGCCGCCACCGGTTCGCTGTTCGAGCTGCTGATGGAGAATTCCATCCGCGTGCTGCCCAACACGGCCGGCTGTTTCACCGCTCGCGAGGCCGTGCTCACCGCCGAGCTGGCGCGGGAGGCGCTTGCGACCGACTGGATCAAGCTCGAGGTCATCGCCGACGAGCAGACCCTGCTGCCCGATGCGGTCGAGCTGGTCGAGGCCACCGAACAGCTCGTCGCGCGGGGCTTCACGGTGTTCGCCTACACGAATGACGACCCCGTGCTCGCGCTGCGGCTCGAACACCTGGGCGCTGCGGCCGTGATGCCGCTCGGGGCGCCGATCGGCACAGGCCTCGGCATTCTCAACCCGCACAATATCGAGCTGATCGTGGCCCGCGCCGGCGTTCCCGTGGTGCTGGACGCCGGAATCGGCACCGCCTCTGACGCGGCCCTCGCGATGGAGCTGGGCTGCGATGCCGTGCTGCTGGCCACCGCGGTGACGCGCGCGCAGAACCCAGTTCTCATGGCTGACGCCTTCCGGCACGCTGTGATCGCTGGCCGTCGTGCCTCCTTGGCCGGCCGCATCCCGCGGCGTGAGCTGGCCCTGGCGTCGTCACCGATGGCCGGGCGGCCCGACCTGTGAAGCGGATGCTCGCACCACTCGTCGAACCCGGCGCGGCCCTCACGGCGGCCGAGCGCGAGCGGTACTCGCGCCACATTCTGCTGCCCGAAATTGGCCCGCTCAACCAACGCAGGCTGAAGAATGCGCGCGTGCTCGTGATCGGCGCCGGCGGTCTCGGCTCGCCGGTGCTGCTCTACCTCGCGGCCGCCGGGGTCGGCACGCTCGGCATCGTCGACCACGACACGGTGGATCTCAGCAACCTGCAACGCCAGATCATCCACGGCACTTCGGCACTCGGCCGCTCGAAACTGGCGTCCGCCGCCGCGGCCGTCGCCGAGCTGAATCCGCTCGTCACCGTGCACCAACACGATGTCTGGCTGTCGGCGGCGAACGCCCTCGACCTGTTCGCCCAGTACGACCTGATCATTGACGGCGCCGACACCTTCGCCACCCGCTACCTGGTGAGTGATGCCGCCGCGCTGCTCGACAAACCGTGTGTCTGGGGGTCCATTCTGCGCTTCGACGGGCAGATCAGCGTGTTCTGGAACACGCACGGCCCGACCTACCGCGACCTGTATCCGGAAGCCCCGCCGGCCGGCTCGGTGCCGAGCTGCAGCGAGGGCGGCGTATTCGGAATGCTGTGCGGAATCATCGGCGCCACGATGGTCGCCGAAGCGGTGAAACTGATCACCGGGGTGGGCCGCACGCTGCTCGGCCGGGTCGTGCTCTTCAACGCCCTCGACGCGACCTGGCGCGAAATCAGCATCGCACGCGACCTGGCCACGCCACCGGTCACCGAGCTGATCGACTATGACCTGTTCTGCGGAACATCCACCACGGATGCGATTTCGGTGCAGCAACTAGCCACCCTGCTCGCTGCCCGGGCGCGCAGCGAGCTCGACTTCGACCTCATCGATGTTCGGGAACCGGCGGAATACGACATCGTGCACATCGAGGGGGCGCTGCTGATTCCGCACGGCGGCATCCTCTCGGAGGAGGCCGTTCTCGACCGCGACCGCGACATCGTGCTGCACTGCAAGGCCGGGCCGCGTTCTGCTGCTGTCCTGGCCGAGCTACAGCGCCGCGGCTATGAGAATGTGCGCCAGGTCGAGGGTGGCATTCTGGCCTGGGTGAGGGAGATCGAGCCCGCGCTGCCGACCTACTGAGCGAGCCGGGCCTCGCGGCACGTGTTTGAGAACGTGGCACTGGTTTGAACCGGGGCCGTCTTCTCAAACACGTGCCACGAGCGTCAGCCGCCGATCAGTGCGTAGCGATGCGCCCACGGGCGCACCTGTTCGACGGCGGCGCCGACGCGAAAGACCGTGCCGTCATCAAACGGATGCCCGACGATCTGCACCCCGGTGGGGATGCCGCAGTCGGCCAGGCCGCTCGGCACCGCGAGCACCGGGCACCGGTTCGCGATATTGAACGGCACCGTCATGTGGCCCTGCCAGTAGTGTTCAAGGCGCTCGCCGCCGGCCGTGATGCCGTCAAGATAATGACCCTCGGCCGTGAGCGCGGCGACGGCCGAGGTCGGGCAGATCAGGGCGTCGAACCCGGTCATCGCCGCGGCTAGTTCGCCCTGCATGCGGGTTTCAGCGGAGAGACCGTCAAGAAAGCGGGTATCGGCGGCCGCAGCCCGGGCATCCGTCATGAACTGCACCGTGTAGGCGGCGAGGGCTCTCTCGGCGCCACGGGTCTCGTCCTCCATCGCTGGGCCCAGAATATGGCCGAAGTGAGTGAAGGACACTCGGTGAATTTCGGCCGTGGTCCAGGGCAGTTCGACCTCGTCGACGATCGCGCCGGCGCTCTGCAAGGCCGCAGCCACGGCGCGGGTGTTGGCCTCTACGTCGGGATCGACCAGGTAGTCGCCGAGGCGAATGCATAGGGCGATGCGCAGGCCCGCGACCGCGGGCCACATCCTCGGCAGCGGCGCAGCGGCGGCGAGCGAGGCATGGTCACCTGGGTGCTGGCCGGCCATCACGTTGGCGAGCAGGGCGGCATCCGCTACCGTGCGGGCCATCGGCCCGTCGCCGCGATAGTGGTCGGCCGACAGCGGCGCGACGCCCGGAATGCGACCGTAGGGTGCTTTGAACCCGACGGTGCCGGTGAAGGCCGCTGGCAGCCGGGTCGATCCGGCGATGTCCGAGGCGGTGGCGAGCGGCGCAAACCCCGCCGCAAGGGCGACGCCGGATCCGCCCGAGGAGCCGCCGGGAGAGAGATCGTGGTTGAACGGATTGCGCGTGACCCCCCAGAGCGGGGAGTGCGTCACCGTGGCGCAGCAGAATTCAGGCGTCGTGGTGCGCGCATGCACGATGCCGCCGGCCGAGCGTATGCGGCTGATCACCGGATGATCCGCGCTCGCAACCACGTCACGCTGGGCGACGAGCCCGTTGCTCAGCACGTGCCCGGCGAGGGAATGCTTCTCCTTCGCCGCGACCGGCAGCCCGAGCAGCGGGGCGAGCTGACCGCCGGACCGGTACTGCCGCTCGGCGTCGCGGGCCGCGATTCGGGCCTCATCGGTCAGCTGTTCGGTGAGCGCGTTGACGCGCGGGTTGACCGCGTCGATACGCTGCAGCACGGCCTCGAGCAGCTCCACCGGTGACAAGTCGCGCGACCGGAACAGGCCGAGCGCCTCGGTTGCGCCCAGATAGGCCAGGTCGGTCATGCTGGTGGTGGTAGCGCTCGACTGGGTGGGAGCGGGTTCGGTGCGGCTGATCACGCCCGGCCCGACTACGCCCGGGCCGTAGAGGCCAGTGCGGGAGCCTCGGCCGGATCGACCAAAGCCCCGTCGACCAGCGCCCCGCTGACCAGAGCCGTGGTCACCTCGGTGAGCAGCGCGAGCCCGAAGACCATGTCGGCATCCGTGGTGAATTCGCGTTCGCAGTGCGAGACACCGTCGACGCTCGGAATGAACAGCATGATCGAGGGCACAATGGTGTTCATCGCGACCGAGTCGTGGCCGGCCATGGTCTGGATTCGGCGGGTGGACAGCCCGGCGCGCGCGGCGGCCGCTTCGGCCAGCTGGAGGCCTCCTTCAGGAAAATACCTGATCGGACGAACATCGAAGTCGGTCACGTTGATCTTGATCTCGTGCTCGATCGCGAGCGCCGCGATCTTCTCGAGCAGGGTGGCGCGGGCCGCCTGCACGATCTGTGGGTCGCCGCTCCGCAGGTCGGCGACCAGGCGTACCCGGCGGGCGACCACGATGGGGGAGTTGGGTTCGAGGGTTAGCTGCCCGACGGACGACACGATGGCCTCGTCGGCGAAGTCGCTGGTGACCTCGCGCACCAAGAGGATGATCTTGGCGGCGGCCACGAGGGCGTCGTGCCGGTCGGCCATGGCGGTCGCCCCGGTGTGGGACTGCTCTCCGAGCACCTCGATGTCGAGTTTCTGGGTGTACCAGCTGCGGTCGACGACGCCGATCGCGATCTGCTCGCGCTCGAGGATGCGACCCTGCTCGATGTGGATCTCGGCGTAGCTCACCGTGACCGGGCGCGGGTCGGTGCCGAGATAGCCGATTTCGGCCAGGGCGGCGCGGGCGGTCACGCCGGCCAGGTCGGTCACGTCCAGCATCTGCTCCTGGTCGAACAGGCCGACAAAGACGCTGCTGCCCATGACGCTCGGAGCGAAACGGCCGCCCTCTTCGTTGAACCAGTTCACGACGGCGAGGTTGAACGGCGGCACGGTACCGCTCGCCTGCACCAGCTCGTCGACGTTGCGGGCCGCGTGCAATGCGGCGAGCACGCCGTAAGCGCCATCGAAGCGCCCGCCGAGCGGCTGGCTGTCGAGGTGTGAACCGACGAGCACGTAGGGGGCGCCTGGCGTCCACTCGATCAGCCCGAACATGTTGCCGATACCGTCGACGCGCAGGGTGTAGCCGGCGTCGGTCACCCAATTCGCGAACCAGGCGCGGCTCTGCGCGTCTTCGGCGGTGGCCGCCTGACGGTCGACGCCGTTGCGGGGCGTGGCCCCGATGGTGGCAACGTGGTGAAAGTCGGTGAGAAAGTCAGCAGATGACATATGGACTCCTTTTATTGGGCGAGTAATGCGTGAACGGATGCTGCAAACGCTCAGCCCAGACGCCCCCGCGTCTCGGGCACCTTGGTGAGGGTCACAAGCAGGAGCACGATCGCGGCCGCGCCGGCCATGTAGAAGCCCGGGGCGAACGAAACGCCCGAGCTGGCGACGAGGGCGGTGCCGACGAGCGGCGCGGTGCCGCCGAAGATGGCGTAGCCGAGGTTGTAGCTCACGGCAGCGCTCGTGAAGCGGGTTCTGGTCGTGAAGATCTCGACGAAGAAGGTGTAGCAGCCGCCGCCGTAGATGCACAGGGGGATCACGAACAGCATCTGGCCGAGCAGAGCGAGCGGCAGGCTGCCGCTCGTGACGAGCATGAAGCTCGGGATGGCCAGCACCGCGATCGCGGCCGACCCGGCGATGAGCATCGGCTTACGCCCGACCTTGTCGCCAATGCGCCCGCCCATTGGCAGCAGCACGGCGTACAGGGCGAGGGCGGCCGCGTTGGCCAGCAGGGACTGTTCGCGGCTGAGGTTTCCGGTGGTCTGTACGTATGCCACGAAGTAGGCCGAGAGAAAGTAGAAACCCATCGCGGTCAGGCCCATTACGAAGATGACCTGCACCATGCGCAACTTGTTCTCTCGGAAGGTCTCCTTGACCGGGCTGAACTCCTTGGTCTTTGTTGCCTGGGCGTCGGTGAACGACTTGCTCTCGCTGGTCTTGCTGCGAATCCAGACGCCGAACAGGGCCAGGGGCAGGGCGATCAGGAACGGCAGGCGCCAACCCCAGGCGGTGAACGAGTCGTCGGACATGCTCTGGCTGAGGATGAGGATCATCGTGCCGGCGAACACCGACGGCAGCGCGGTCGCCGCGATGGTGATGTTCAGCCAGAGACCGCGGCGGCCGATCGGGGCGTGTTCGAACACGAAGGAGGGGGCGCCGACCGATTCGCCGCCGGCCGAGAAACCCTGCACGAGGCGCAGGAGCAGCAGAAGCGCGGGGGCCCAGAAGCCGATCTGGTGAAAAGTGGGGAGCAACCCCATGCAGGCGGTCGCGGTGCCGATGGCGAGCAGGGTGATGGCGAGCACCTTGCGCCGCCCGATCTTGTCGCCGAGGGAGCCGAAGAACAAGCCGCCGAGCGGGCGCACGACAAACGCGACACCGAAGGTGGCGAAGGTGGCCAGCAGGGCGAGGATCGGGTTCGTGCTCGGAAAGAACAGCTGGGAGAAGATCACGGCCGTCAATCCGTACAGGGTGAAGTCGTAGAACTCGATGAATTGGCCGATGCTGCCGCCGAGTAGGACGCGTTTCTGCAGGCCTGTCAACTTCTTCGGGGGAGCGGTCTCGGCTGGCGGACTGATCGGGGCGGTGGCTGCGGTCGTGGTCACGACACCCACCGTACGATCGCGATGATTCCGGCGCTCGCCGCTGCGTTTCTGGCCGGTGAACTCTTGGCGAGCCGTGTGTCGGTCATATTGCGGCGCATCCGTTGGTCTGTAACCGGGACGACACGTGAATTATCTGCTCGAACACTGATCCTTCTTGATCACTGCAGCCGGGATCCCGGTCAAAGACGAGCGCTGCCGGGAGTGCGCGGCCGATTCTGGTCAAGCTTGCGCGCTGCGAAACACCCGTGTCCAATTGATTCTCATGGCCGAGCGCATCGATTTTGGTGATGGGTCAGGGGTGCGCCGCCCCATACAAGCGTCGGCAGGTATCTTCGAAGGCCAGCGCTCGGCGGGTCGGCAGCGCGGTGCTCAGCCGCACGAGCATGACCTCGCTCGGCGGAAATTCGTCAACCAGGCGCAGGGGGACGACCCGACCGCCAGAATACGGCACGTCGTTGTAGACCCGCTGGTTGAGCAGGGCATAGCCGTGGCCCTGGGCCACGAACGACCGCACAGTTTCATAGCCGGCGAACCGGTGGCGCACGTTGGGTGCCACCCCGGCCAGGGCGAACAGACTCTCGTAGTACTCCCGGCTGTGCGGCAGGTCGAGCAGTATGAGCGGCTCTCCGGCAAGGTCGCGCAGGGCAACCTCCTGGCCGGGGATATTCGCGGCCCAGTGGCCCGCGGGAACAATAACGTGCGGAGGAACACGTTCGAGCACCTGGCTGGAAAACCCGGCGCCGAGTCCGTGCCCGTACATCAATGCGAGGTCGCATCGCCCCTCGCGGAGCGCCGTCTGCAGCGAGGCGAGGTCGGCCTCCAGAAAAGTCACGTCGACGCCGGGATGGGTGGCCTCGAACGCCTTGAGAATGGCCGGCAGCCGAAACGAAGCCAGCGGTGAGAACACCCCGACGGTCAGCTCGCCGATGAGCGTTTCGGCCGTTCCGTAGGCCGATTCAAACAGGGAATCGGCGTGGTCGAGGAACCCCTTCAGGTCGAGCGCGAACTTGCGCCCGGTCGGGGTGAGCCTGAGCCCCATCGATGGGTTGCGCAGGAACAGTTGGGCGCCGAGGGTGCGCTCCAGCTGCGCCATCGCCGTAGAGACGGCGGACTGGCTCACCAGTAATCGGGCGGCGGCCTGGGTCATGCTCTGCAGCTCGGCCACGACGGCGAAGTACCGCAACTGGGTGAGGGTGAAGTGTCGCATCGGGCTCCAGACAGGGCGGCAGCCGGGAGCGAAAGCATCCAGCCCCGAGCGTGCGGATTGCTCAATGGTAACGACGAGAGTAATCGGGTGGCTGCTTTTGGTCGTGGTGGGACCACGCGACACGAAGCGGATGCCGCCCGCGGGATCTGCTTGCGGCCCCGTGAGGGGGGTAGTATCTGGGCACTCGGGATTTTCCCGCGCGTGAATGAAAGGTTGGACCATGAATCCGCTGCTCATCATTGTGGCCATTATTGCGGTCGTGCTGCTCATTACTGGCGGCTTGGTGGAGTCGCTTCAGTTTCTACTCTGGGTCGGTATTGTGCTCGCCGTCATTGCCGTCATCATGTTCCTCATGCGATCGATGTCGGGGCGCAAGAGCGTCTAACCCGGCATAACCGCTGACGGCCGGCAGCAGGAGACTGGACTCCTGCTGGCGGCCGTTGCTGTGCCCATACCTGCTGTGCGGGCACCGCTTGGTCGGGGCCGCGCGTGCCGTGAGCTGGGCCTAGCCTAGAGTGCACCGACCGAGCTCATCGTTCGCGCCTTTCGCAGAGATTGGACCCCATGCCTGAACAGAACGCTCCAACCCGCGTCGTTGTCGTCGGCGATGCTCTGATCGACGTGCTGCGTGATTCGGAGGCGAGCCGGGAATTCGCCGGCGGAGCCGCCCTCAACGTCGCGGTCGGACTGGCGGTGCTCGGCCTGCCGACGACCCTGATCGCGATGGTCGGCGACGATGCTGACGGCGCGGTGATTCGCGAATTTCTCGAGAAATACGGCGTGCAGCTGATCGCAACCACCGGCCCGCTCGGGTCGTCGCGGGCCGTGTCCGACCGCACCGACGGCGAGCCGCGCTATTTCTTCAACCCGGCAGCGAAGGCACGCCGCATCGAGTTCGGTGCGGCGGAGCGCGCGGCCCTCGAGAGCGCCGAGCTGGTCGTCGTGAGCTGCTTTCCGTTCGACGACACCGCGCAGACCGAGGCATTCGCGGCCTGCGTGAGTGACCCGGAACGACGCCTCTTCATCGACCCCAATCCGCGGGCCGGCATGCTGCACGACGGCCCCCGATTCGTGCGCAACTTCGAGGCACTCGCCGCGCGCAGCCTGCTCGTGAAGGTCGGCGACGAAGACGCTGACCTTCTCTACGACAGCACGCTCGAGCAGCTGCGACTGCGACTCGTTGCGAGCGGCGCACACACGGTGCTGGCAACAGCCGGGCGCCTCGGCGCCTCGGTGTCCTTCGCCGATAAAGGCCAGATCAGCGTGCCCATCGCCATGCTCGATGGCCCGGTCATCGACACGATGGGTGCCGGGGATGCGACGCTGGCAGCATCCGTTTGCACGATCGTTCACGACGGTGTACCGCAGGATGCCGCCAGCTGGCAGTCGCTGCTGGCCGACGCCATGCTGACCGCAGCGGCGACCTGTCGGCACGAGGGAGCGCTGCTCCGGCGGCCGTAGGCAGGTCGGTCGGCTTGCTTAGGCCTCGGCGTCCGTTGCACGCGCGTTCGTTTCGGGCGCTGTTGTTTCAGACGCGATGGTCTCGGGAACCGCGTCGGTGAACTTGAGCCGGGTGCGAATTGCATCGCGCGCTTGCTGGGCGGCTCGGCGCACCTCCTTGTCGGGGTCGCGCAGGCGCACCTCGATCGTGGCGATGTTGGCGGTGGATCCCTGGTCGGCGAGGGCGTGCAGGGCCGCCGCGCGCACCCGGGGGTGCTCATCGGTAGTGAGGCGCACGAGCTTGGGGACGACCTGCAGGCCGCGCAGCAGCACGACCTTGGCGCACATTTCGCGCACCCGCCAAGCCTGGTTGTTCAGCCCGACGACGATGTACGGTGCAGCCGACTCTCCCCACACGTGCAGCAGCGCGCGAGCGCCCCACAGCTCGGGCCAGTACAGGGCTGGGGCGCCCTCGAGGATGCCGAGGGCGTGGCGCCCGCCGGCGTAGAGCAGAAAGTCCTTTCCGGCATTCTTGGCGCGCAACAGTGCCACGGAATTGTCGATGACGACGGACTCGCCGTAGTGCGCGACGGCGGCGCGGATGCGTTCCTCGGTCGGAAGGTCGATCGGAAGGTCGGGGTGCGGAGTCAATTTGTTTTGCATAGCCCTCTAACGCTACCTCCCCGGCGCCCTTTCCCACCCGCGAAACGGGGTAACAGTGTGCAATAGACGTGGCCGTAATTTGCGGAGGCTCGCGGTAGCCAGAAGACTGGAGCCGTTACGGTGAATGGGTACCGCGCCTCGACCGGGCCGGGCGCCCACTGCACCTGTCAGCTGAGGTCTAGTTCGAAGCCGGAGGCGCGCTCGTAGATGCCGTAGTTGCCGATGTCGGTGAAACCGAGGCTGCGGTACAGGGCGAGCGCTTCGGGCTGGGCGTAGCCGGTTTCCAGGCGCATCCGCTCGTAGCCGAGGGTTCGGGCGAGGGATTCGAGCTCGCGCAGAATCGTTTTCGCGTGACCCTGGCGGCGGTAGTTCGGGTTGGTCCACATGCGCTTGACCTCGGCGGTCGTGTCGTTGAACTGGCGCAGGCCACCGCCGGCCACGGTCACGTCGCCGTCGACGAGCACGAGAAAGCCGCCGCTGGGCGGATCGAACTCGGCCCCGTCGACGTCGTGCACGGAATCGCCGTCGCCGTAGCGCGTTTCGTATTCGCGGTGCAGGTCAAGCAGAAGAGGGGCTACCTCGGGGTCACCGAGGCGCACGGATACACAATTCACGGTTAATAGTGTGCGCCCTGTTGCCGGGTGCTCGTGACCGCGCTTAGTAGACTCGACGGGTGTCAGTGAACCCAGAGTTGCAGGGGCGGGTCTTTCCGCCGGTCGCACCGTATCTTGTCGGCCGTGAAAAGGTGCGCGAATTTTCCCGCGCCGTGTTCGCGACCAGCCCGATCAACCACGATCCCGAGGCGGCCCGCGCGGCCGGCCACACCGACGTCGTCGCTCCGCCCACGTTCGCCGTGGTCGTGCAGGAGGCCATCCTGGCCCAACTTCTGGCCGAACCCGATGGCGGAATCGACTTCACCCGCGTCGTGCACGGCGACCAGCGCTTCAGCTATACCCGCCCGATTGTCGCCGGTGACGAACTCACGGCGACCCTCGCGGTGACGAGCATCAAGAGCCTCGGCGGCCACTCCATGGTCACCGCCGAGTCCACCATTGTGGATGCGAGCGGCGCACACGTCGTGACCGCGGTCTCCACCCTCGTCGTCAGGGGAGACGAATGATCCCCGCCGCACCTATCAGATCAGTGACCGATCTCACGGTCGGCGACGTCGTCGCCGAGGCGAGTTTCGCCCTGACGCGCGATTCCCTCGTGCACTACGCCGGAGCATCCGGTGATTTCAATCCCATTCACTATCGCGACGATATCGCGCAGTCGGTGGGGCTGTCCGGCGTGCTCGCCCACGGCATGCTCACCATGGGCCTGGCCGTGCAACCCGTCGTCGACTGGGCCGGCGACCCCGCCCGGGTCATCGATTACCAGGTGCGATTCACCCGCCCGGTCTTCGTTGACGCAACGGATGGCGCAACCGTCACCGTCGTCGCCAAGGTCGGCGCGCTCGATCTCGAAGCCGGCGTGGCCCGCATCGACCTGACCGTGACGTTCAACGGCTCGACCGTTCTCGGCAAGGCGCAGGCACGCGTCAACCTGGCCTGAACCATGATCGAACCCGTTGCCCTGAGCACACTCACCACCTTTCGGGTCGGCGGACCCCCCGCCGCCCTGGTGGCGCCGGTCACCGAGCAGGACCTCATCACTGAGACGCTCGTGGTCTGGGGCCTGGACGAAAACTGGCTCCTGCTTGGTGGCGGCTCCAACACCGTCGTCGCTGATGAGGGCTTCGACGGCATCGTGATTAGCGTGGTGACCCGCGGCATCGAGGTACTCGCCGCTGCACCTGAGAGCAGCAAAGCGGATGCCGCGGATGCGGCCGTCTCTGACGCCGGCGCCGACGTTGGCGCCCGGGTACGGCTGCGCGTACAGGCCGGCGAACCCTGGGACGACCTCGTGGCATACGCCGTCGATCACGGCTGGGCCGGCATCGAGGCGCTCTCGGGCATTCCCGGATCGTGCGGCGCCGCCCCGGTGCAGAACATTGGCGCCTACGGTCAGGAGCTCTCCGACAGCCTGATCGCGATCGACTTTCTCTCTTACGAGACCGGTGAGGTCGATCGGCTCGAACGCGCAGACCTGGCGCTGGGCTACCGCACCTCGGCGCTCAAGCAGGGCCTGCGCGGCGTGGTGCTCGCAATCGAACTGGAGCTGCACGATACCGCAGCCGAGGCATCCGTTTTGGGGAGCACCCTCGGCCAGCCCCTGAAGTATGCCCAACTCGCCGGAGCGCTCGGCGTGCAGCTCGGTGACCGGGTGCCGCTGTCGATCGTGCGCGCCACCGTTCTCGGCCTGCGGGCCGGCAAGGGCATGGTGCTCGATCCCGACGACCCCGACACCTACAGCGCGGGGTCTTTCTTCACCAACCCGATCGTCACCGAGACCTTTGCGCGCTCACTGCCGACGGATGCGCCGCGCTGGCAGCTCGAGGCGGAGCCGGCCGACCGAGTTATTCCACTCGAGGAATATATGGGCGTCGGACCCATTCCCGGCGAGGAACCCGTGCGCCTGGTCAAGCTCAGTGCGGCCTGGCTGATCGAGCATTCCGGGGTCGGTCGGGGTTTTCGTCTGCCGGGATCGAAGGCAGCGGTGTCGAGCAAGCACACCCTCGCCTTGACGAACACCGGCGGGGCCACCGCCGAGGAAGTTGCCGAACTGGCCCGGTACGTGCTCGGCCGGGTGCAGGCCGAGTTTGGCGTGAACCTGCAGCCCGAGCCGGTGCTCGTGGGGCTGACGCTCTAATCGACAGGCGTGTTGGTCAGTCTGCGCGGCGAGCGGCGGCGGCGATGCCGGCCACGACCAGGCCGAGCCCGACCGCGATCACACCGCCGAGCAGCCAGAGCGTGGGATCCGGCGGTGCCGGAAGCAGCGTGAAGACCACCATGTAGGTGGCGAAGGCCAGGAGCAGGATGCCCCAGAGAATCGTGCCGAAGCGGGGGCGCAGCCGGGGTGTGGCAGTGGCAGCGGTCGGCAGGTCGGTGTTTGGGGCGAAGAAGTCGTTCTCCCGCGGGGCACGGCTCGATTCCGGGTAGGGGATAGTCGGGTTGTCCGACAGGGTCGCGCCGGTCGTCGCGGTACCGGATTCGGCCGAGTAATCGGCGCCGGATTCGCCCCCAACCAGCGGAGTTGCAGAGAAATCTTCGGTGGGGGTGTTGGCCCCGGTGTGATCAGCGTTGGGGCTCGTGGGCGAAAGCGGAGTAGTCATGATGAGGTCCTAGTTGTTGGAGGAATCGAGCGTGACGACGCCAGCGAGGGTCCAGATGCGCACGAGCGGCCCATCACTGCGGCTGTTCGCATTGAACGTGCGCGCATCGACGGCGAACACGCCCGTGTGCTCGCCGTTTTCAGCGGCCACAGCGCGGCCGGAATATTCCACGCCGCCGACCAGGGCGTGCGATTCGACGCGCACCGGGGCATCCGCTGGCAGTTGAATGTCGGTGGCGCCGGCGAGCAGCCAGACGTCGATGACGGCGTCCTCGTCGAGACCGGGGTTGTCGAAATCGCTCAGGTCGAGGGTGGACTGCCCCACGATCATGGCGTAGCTCGTGTCGGGGTTCGCCATGGCCGAATTGGCGCTGAGCACCCAGACGGTGTTGCCGACGGCGGAGAACTGCGTGCCCTGCGGAAACACGCCGAGCACGACTAGGGTCGCCGCCGCCAGAAAGGCGAAACCGCCCATGGCGCCGTCGGTGCGACCGCGAATGCCGGCGATCACGATGCCGAGGGCCAACACTCCGAGTGCAAAGGCGAGGCCGAGAATCACTGCGTCCTGCGACCAGACGCCGCTCGAATTCACCCAGGCAGTCACGGCGCCGATGGCCAAAGCCAGGCCGAGCACAATGGCGCTGTAGCCGGCACCGGGACGGCGGGCGCGCACCCGGGCGCGGTGGGCTTGCTGGCGGGCGCGGTTCTGTTCCTGCCACGCTCGATTCTGTTCCGAGCGGATGCTCCTGGCCGAATCGGCCGCGTACGGATTGGTCGGGGCATAGGGGGTGGCCGTGGCTGTGCTCGTGGCCGCGAAAGCCAGGCTCGGGGCGGCTGTGTCGGTGGCGGTCGCCACTGACATGCTCGTCGGGGCGGAATCCGGCGCCGGGGCCGGAGCATCCGTTTGGGCGTGCACGACCGCGTCGGGGGCGGAATCCGGTCGCGGGTCGTAGACGCTGCCCGGACCGAACGGGCCCGTTGGTCCAGTGGGGCCGGCCGGGGGAGCGAACGGCCCGGAACCGGGCCTCGAATCGGGAGACCTCTTGCTGCGGCGCACCAGATACACGATCAGCCAGACGATACCGGCCGTGATGGCCAGCCCCCACCCGAACGAGAAGATGCCGGAGAGCCAGTCGGGGAGGGCCCAGAAACCGGCCGGGCCGTTCCACCAGAAACCGCGGAACAGGGGCACGACGGTGAACAGGAGCAGCGCTCCGATGGCGATCATGGCCGGTTGGAACCGCCCGCGAATGGCGTCTTCAGCATAGATGCGGCCGGCGCCGCGGGGCATCAGCGCCCAGCCGACGGCGTAGGCGAAGACGACGGGGCCGCCGAGGATGGCGATCACAACGGCAATGCCGCGCACAATCAGGGGGTCGAGCCCGGTGCGGGCGGCAATGCCGCCGCAGACTCCGGCGATCCAGCGGTCGCCGTCACGGTGTAGTCCGCTGCCGCGAATCCAGTCGAAGAAGCGGGTGATTTGGTCAGGGCGAGGTGTTTGCGCCCTCGGTGTGTCGGTCATGATCCGAGTCTGACAGCGCGCTGAGACCGCTGCCATGGGGGATGACCCTGATTGAACCCTGATTGATTCCTGCCGGGTTCCGCCCTGTCGGTGGGGCGTGCTTGGATAAACACGTGAGAACCGAACGGATGACCCGGCCCCGGCTCCGCCTCGTCGGCGGAGTGTGTGCGGGTTTCGCCGAGCACACCGGGGTCCCCCTCTCCACGGTGCGCTTGGTCACGGTGCTGCTCAGCTTCTGCGGAGGCTTCGGCGCCTTGCTCTATGCCTGGCTGTGGGTGACAGTTCCTTCTGGAGCGGCCGCAGTCGACCCGCTGCCCAAGTCGAGCCTCGCCCGGTCGCCGGTCGTGTCCCCCGCTTCCGCTGAGCCGGTTCAGGCCGCTGCGGCACTACCGGGTTCCGACGCCACAAACGGCCGGAGCGGGTTCGCCCGAGCGGATGGCGACTCCGCCCGTGCCGCGCCCGTCACCGAGATTCTGCTCGGCCTGGCCCTGCTGGCTGCCGGTAGCGCCCTCGTAGCGAGCCGCCTTGGCGCCGACATTCCGCTCGCCGTGGTGGTGCCCGCCATTGTCGTACTCGCCGGAACCGCGCTCGCCTGGCGCCAGTTCGCCGACATTCGCAGCGGTGCGGCACAGCAATCCTCGGCGTTGCTCGTGCGCATTCTGGGGGCGCTGGTGTTGGTCGCGGTCGGGATTCTGTTGTTTTTCGTGACCGGCACGAACCCGAACGCATGGACGGTTATTCTGGCGGCGGCATCCGTTCTGCTCGGCGTTGCGGTGGTGACCGCGCCGTGGCTGCTGCGCCTGTGGAGTGACCTCGCCGACGAGCGTGCCGCGCGCGCCCGTGAAGCGGAACGGGCCGACATCGCCGCGCACCTGCATGATTCGGTGTTGCAGACCCTCGCCCTCATTCAGCAGAAGGCCGGGCCGCACAGCGACGCCGCGCGGCTGGCCCGCGCGCAGGAGCACGAACTGCGCGAGTGGCTCTTCACCGGGAGTCGCGCCGCGGGCGCCGAACCGGCGACCGATCTGGCCGCCGCGCTGCGTCGCATCGCCGGGGAGATCGAAGCCGACTTTGCGGTGCACTTCGAGGTGGTGACGGTCGGGGCGGGTGTCGGCGTGCGCTCGGCCGCCAGCACCGATTCCAGCAGCATGGATGCCCCGGAATCACTCGTCGCCGCCGCCCGCGAGGCCATGCTCAACGCGGCTCGGCATGCCGGCGGCGCGGTGTCGGTCTACCTCGAGACGGGGGCTCGCGGCATCGAACTGAGCGTCACCGACCGGGGCCCGGGCTTTCGGCTCGACCAGATCCCCGAAGACCGCCTCGGCGTGCGCGAATCCATTCTCGGGCGCATGCGTCGGGCGGGCGGAACCGCCGCCGTGCGGCCAGGGCCCGGCGGCGCCGGCACCGAGATCCTGCTCACCCTGCCGGCGGCGACCGCGCCCGTCACCGATGAACACCACACCGAAACGAGCGTGCGATGACCGACCAGAATCCGAGCGACCGGGCGGCCACCGAACCGAGCGCGGCATCCGCTGGCCTGCGGGTTCTCATCGTCGACGACCACTCTATTTTTCGGTCGGGACTGCGCGCCGAACTCGAGGCCGACATCACCGTGCTGGGCGAGGCGGCGACAGTTGACGAGGCGATCGCGCGGGTGATCGACCTGCAGCCGCGGGTCGTGCTGCTCGATGTGCATCTGCCCGGGGGTCACGGTGGGGGCGGCGCCGAGGTCATTCGGGAGGCGGCGCCGCGCGCACCGAACACACTGTTCCTGGCGCTCAGCGTCTCCGACGCCGCCGACGACGTCGTGAGCGTCATTCGGGCCGGCGCCCGCGGCTACATCACCAAGAGCGCCTCCGGGGCTGAAGTCTCCGAGGCGGCACGTCGGGTCTCCGAGGGGGACGCCGTGTTCTCGCCCCGCCTGGCCGGATTCGTGCTCGACGCATTCGGCGCCGTCGCCGGGGAGACGGCCGAGACGACCGAGGAACTCGACCGGCTCTCCGCCCGCGAGACCGAGGTGATGCGCCTCATTGCTCGCGGCTATAGCTACAAGGAGGTCGCCAGTACCCTGTTCATCGCGGCCAAGACCGTCGAAACGCACGTCTCGGCCGTGCTGCGTAAACTTCAGCTGTCGAGTCGGCACGAGCTGACCGCCTGGGCGCTCGAGCGCAAGCTGCTTTAGCCCCCGGGCCTCAGGCCAGGCTCACGCGTCGCGTCGAATCCAACGAAACGTCACCCGGCTCAGCACGAGCCCCAGCACCAGCCAGACGCCGAGGGCGCCGGCCACCCAGGGCAAATCCCAGGTGCCGCTCTGCTCGGCAGCAGCGAAGCTTTCCGGAAGAAAGACAGAACGCATGCCCTGCGCCATCCATTTGAGCGGAAAAATGCTCGCCAGGTTCTGCATCCACTCGGGCAGCGTCGTGAACTGCAGGTAGACGCCCGAGATGAACTGCAGCACGAGCACCACGGGAGCCACAACAGCCGTGGCGCTGCGCCCCGACCGAGGCACCGCCGACAGCGCGATGCCGAGAAACGCGCTCGTGATCACGCCGAACACAAACACCCAGGCGAAGGTTGCCCACTTCTCCGGTTCGCTCGGCAGCGCGATATCGAGCACCAGTCGCGCCACGAGAAGCAGGAGGCCGGCCTGAAGAATTGCGGTGACGAACACCTGTCCAATCTTGCCGAGGAAATAGCTCAGCGGGGACAGCGGGGTGCCGCCCAGGCGTTTGAGGGTGCCGTCGCTTTTCTCGCCGGCGATATCAACGGCGAGGTTCTGCACACCGGAGAGAAGCATGCCGGCGGCGAGCATTCCGGGCAGGTAGTAGGCGCCCACGTTGACGCCGCCGGTACCGTCGGGATTGGCACCGATATTTCCGGAGGAGCTGAACGCGGCGGTGAAAATGCCAAGCATGATGAAGGGGAAAAAGAACGTGAACAACAGGGTGTCGGGGGAGCGAAAGTACAGGCGTGTTTCATAGCCTATGCGGGACAGGCCGAGCGCGAGCGTGCTCGGAGCTGTGTGCTGCGGGCGGGTGCCTATCATCGTGGCGCTCATGCTCGCACGTCCTTGTCGGTGAGCCGGCTTGGATCGGGCCGAGCCTCAGGGGCGGACATGGCAGCTTCGTTCCCGGCGGCCGTCGCTTCGTGACCGCGCACGAGGGACAGGTACACGTCTTCGAGGCTTGGTCGGATCACCTCAAGACCTTCGAGTTCGGCGCCCTTGCCGCTGGCGACCAGGTCCGCCACGACCTGCGCCGGGCGGCTCGTGCGCTCCTCGTGCACCAATCCGTTGCCGTCACGCCAGCGCACGACCGGAACGCGAGCATCCGCTCCGCCGATTGTGTCGAGCGGGCCGATGTCGATGAGCCGGCCACCGACGATGATTCCGGCACGGTCGCCGAGTTGCGCGGCCTCGTCGAGGTAGTGGGTCGTCAGCAGGATGGTGGTGCCTTCCGCCTTGAGTCCTCGAATCAGGTTCCAAAACTGATGCCGGGCCTCGGGGTCGAAGCCTGTGGTCGGTTCGTCGAGAAACAGCAGCTCGGGGCGTCCGATAATGCCGAGGGCGACATCCACTCGGCGGCGCTGCCCGCCGGAAAGCTTGCTGATGCGGGTTTTCGCCTTCTCGCGCAGACCCGCCGCGTCGATGACCTCGTCGACGTCGCGGGGATGGGGATAGAACCCGGCGAAGTGGCGCAGCTGCTCGGTCACGGTCGCATTGCCGCTCTCGTTGCTGGTCTGCAGCACAATGCCGATGCGGGCCTTCCAATCCAGGCCGCCGCGGTGCGGATCAACGCCCAGCACTCTCACCTCGCCGCCGGTGCGGTCGCGGTAGCCCTCGAGAATCTCGATGGTCGTGCTCTTGCCGGCACCGTTCGGGCCGAGCAGGGCGAAGGTCTCCCCGGCCTCGATCGAGAAGCTCACGCCGCGCACGGCCTCGACACTGCCATACGATTTCTGCAGGTCGCGCACCTGCACGACCGGGGGTGTGGCTGTCATGGATTCATGATCCCACTTCCGCGCCCCCCGTACCTCCTCCGATGGTTGTCTCCCTCATCCATCAGTCGACGGATGCCGTACTAAGCGAACAGGCGCTGCAGGCGCTGCACACCCTCGAGCAGGGAATCGTCGCCGAGGGCATACGACAGGCGCAGGAATCCGCTAGGACCAAAGGCCTCGCCGGGAACGGCGGCCACCTCGGCCTGGTCGAGAATGAGGTCGGCCAGTTCGAGTGAGGTCGTCGGGGTGACGCCGCCCCACGAACGACCCAGCAGCCCGGTCACATCGGGGTAGACGTAGAAGGCTCCCTGCGGGGTGGGGGTCACGACGCCGGGGATCTTGTTCAACTCGGCGACGATGAGCTTGCGGCGGCGATCGAAGGCTACCCGCATGGCCTCGGCGGCGTCCTGCGGGCCGTTGAGCGCGGCGATTCCGGCGCGCTGCGAGATGTTTGACACGTTCGAGGAAAGGTGCGACTGCAGGTTCGCCGCCGCCTTGATGGCGTCGGCGGGGCCGACCATCCAGCCGAGGCGCCAGCCGGTCATGGCGTAGGTCTTGGCGACACCGTTCACCAGGATCGTGCGGTCGGCCAGCGCTGGAACGGCCTCGACGATGGAGACTGCTCGCACGCCGTCGTAGGTGAGGTTCTGGTAGATCTCGTCGGAGATGACCCAGAGGCCATTGTCTTCGGCCCACTGGCCGATGGCCCGCGTCTGCTCAGGCGAGTAGACCGCCCCGGTGGGGTTCGAGGGTGAGACGAAGAGCAGCACCTTGCTGCGCGGGGTGCGCGCGGCTTCGAGCTGCTCGACCGTCACGAGGTAGCCCTGGTCGCTGCCGGCGAAGACATCGACCTGCACGCCACCGGCCAGCCGGATCGCCTCGGGGTAGGTGGTCCAGTACGGGGTCGGCACGATGACCTCGTCGCCCGGATCGAGCAGGGTGGCGAACGCCTGGTAGACGGCCTGCTTGCCGCCGTTCGTGACGACGACCTGGCTGGGCGAAACCACGAGTCCACTGTCGCGCAGTGTCTTGGCGGCAATCGCATCGCGCAGCTCGGGAAGACCCGCTGCCGGGGTATAGCGGTAGTTCTTCGGATCGCGCACGGCGGCCAAGGCCGCTTCCACGATGTGTTCTGGTGTCTGGAAGTCGGGTTCCCCGGCGGCGAAGCTGATCACCGGCCGCCCGGCCGCCTGCAGGGCCTTGGCTTTTCCGTCGACCTTGAGGGTCGCCGACTCCGCGATAGAGCCGATCCGAGTAGAAATTCGCTTGAGTTCATGAGCCACAGCTTGAGCTTAGCCAGTGCACCCGCGAGTGAACCAGCGCTGCACTCGTCGGGCCGGCGCGCGGGCCGATTTAGAGGGCCTTTGGGGCGCAATTGCGTAGATAGCCAGGCTGCTGATCGCCCGGCGCGAGATCTCAAGCGGCGAGATCTCTCGCCAGGCTAGCTAGAGTGAGAAAATGCTCACCCGCCTGATTCATATCTCCCGTCCGGTGCTCTGGGTGAACACAATCGGCACCACCGTCATCGCCATGTGGCTGATGGGAGACCTGTGGCGCTGGGATGTGTTTCCTCTACTCCTCTGGGTGACCCTGCCCTTCAACCTGCTGATCTACGGTGTGAACGACATCTTCGACCAGGCAACGGATGCCCAGAACACCCGAAAGGGTGGTCTTGAGGGGGCACGCATCCTTGGCTCCGAAGTGCGCCCCATCGTTATCGGGGTACTGCTGACCAACGTGCCCTTCGTGGCTTACTTCCTGCTCACGCTGCCGCCAGCCGCGCTTGCCTGGATTATGGCCTATGCCCTCATCTTCGTCTTCTACTCCGCGCCGCCGTTGCGCTTCAAGGCCCGGCGGTACGTGGATTCGCTCAGTAACGCTGCCTATGCCTTCCCGCTGGTGTTCGTGCCGCTTGCGGTCGGTGAGCGGCCGATCTGGTCGGCGGCGATCGGGCTGATGGCCTGGAGTGTCGCCAAACACACCTATGACGCGGTCCAGGATATCGATGAGGATCGCGCGGCGCGTATTCGCACCACTGCGGTCCATCTCGGCGCGCGCGGCGCAACGGTGTGGAGCGCCATCTGGTGGGCCCTGTCCACCGTAGGTTTCGCCCTTATTAGCTGGCCGGTAGCGCTGGTCAACCTGCTCATCGCCGGCTGGCTCGTGATGTCGTTGGGGCGCGACCCGATACCCGCGACGGCCCGCCGGCTCTATCGGTACTCGATCGTGTTCCCTTACGTCGCCGGTTCCGTCGCCGGCGCCCAGGTCGTGGCCGCCATTCTGTTAGGAACATACCCATGAAGCGATCCGGCACGGCAACGACTCCCCTGCGCATCGTCGTGCTCGGCGCCGGCATCGGCGGGCTGACCGCCGCCGCGCTGCTGGCCCGCGCCGGGCATGCGGTGACCGTGCTGGAGGGATCCGACTGGATCGGGGGCAAGAGCAGGCGCCTCGAGATCGACGGGCAGCGGGTGGATACCGGGCCCGCGCTAGTCACTTTCCCGCCGGTCTGGGAAGAATTACTCGCTCGTTACGACGCCCTCGGTGCCCGCCGGCCCGCTCCCGCCGAGGCTGCGGCGGTCGCCGCGCTGACCCTGAAGAGACTGCCCGAAGTCGGTCGGTATTTCTTTGCGGGGGACAGCGTCACCCTGCCGGTTCCGCAGGGGCATCCGTGGCATGCGGCCTGGACCCGGTTCGAACGTGAACACGGTGGGCTGGGCCCCGAAGTCACGAGCATGCTCACAACCGACCCAGCCAGCCCAGCTTCGCTGCCGGCCGTGCGCCGGGTCTTCCGTCTCTACGGCAGACGGCTGACCACACGGGGCTTTCTCGATGGCTTGACCTGGATGCCCGACGGCCTGCGGGAAATCATCGCCATACACACCCTCAACGCGGGTGTCTCGCCCCGACGGACCCTCGCGCTGTATGCGAGCATGCCAGCAATTATGGCCACGGACGGCGTATGGGTGCCCGAGGGAGGCGTGAACGAGTTGCCGATGGCGCTCTACCGGCTCGCCGTGCACGCCGGCGCGAATCTGCACCTGGGTGAGCCCGTCAAATCAGTCAAACAGGGGAGTGTGACCACCACGTCGGCGACCTACCAAGCTGATGTGATCGTGAGCGGTCTCGACAGCGGCGTTCTCGACGAGCTCCTGGGCGCACCGCGCGCACGGCAGCGGCCACTGTCCTGCTCCGGAGTGGCCATCTACGCGTCCCTGGATACGCCGTTGCCCCGTGGAACGGCTACACACTCGGTGATACTGCCCGACGACCCGGCCGCCCTCCACCGCAGTCTGGACACGGTCGTTGCGCCGGACCAGACCATGGCATTCCTGAACTACTACCGGCCACACGAAATCTATCCCAACGATCGAGCGACGGTGGCCGTTCTCCTCACGGCGCCTGCCGATGGCCGACACTACGATCTCGACACTCCCTGGGTCGCCCACGAGATCGACCGGGTCAGCGCGGCCGTGGGATTGAGCCGGCCCATCACCGAGCTGTTCCGCGATCATGTCGTGCTCGACCCGCACTACTTCGCAGGCTGGGGCTCCGCGGGAGGTGCGCTGTACGGCGCGACCAACCCACTCTGGCAGAGCGGCCCGTTCCACCGGCCGGGCTACACCAGCCTGGCGCGCCCGTGGCTGTGGCGGGTGGGCGCGTCGGTACACCCCGGCGGCGGGATCCCGGCCGTGCTCGGAGGAGCCATGACCGCGATGCAGAAGCTGATCGGGCGACTGGACGGTCGCTGACCAGTCGACGGTCGCAATCCCGTCCGCCGCGATAGTGTGGCAAGCTGGCACTGGAACAGGGATCGCGCTTCTGCGCGAACTCGTCTCAGCTTTACAGTGGCCGGTCCGTGATCTAGACTGGTACAGGTAGTTGAATTCTGCCATGCTTTTTTGCGCCTTTTTCCGAGTGTTCACGCTCGGTCGAAAGTGGCTTCTGCGTGGCGGGTTTGCTTCCATAGGGTGGTGGCTCAATTGGTAGAGCAGCGGTCTCCAAAACCGCAGGTTGCAGGTTCGAGTCCTGTCCGCCCTGCACATCGGTAGAAGTCTGCCGACCATGAGAGGTGTAACAGGTGGCCCGAAAAGTTGTCGACGAACCTAGTGAGGAAGTCGTCGCGAACGCACGAATTGCCCGCGAGTCCAATCGCGGTCCTTTCGCTCGGTTGTCCCTGTTCATCAAGCAGGTTTTCGCGGAACTGCGCAAGGTCGTCACGCCGACTCGTAAAGAGCTGCTGAGCTACACCGGCGTCGTGCTGGTCTTCGTGATCATCATGATGGGCATCGTCTCGGCCATGGACTGGGTCTTCGGCCTCGCGGTTCTCTATGTGTTCGGCACGCCGGGCTAATCCGCAGCGAAGGCATCCGCTCCGGCGGAACGCCCACACCACCGGCACGCAACGTGCCCAGACAACTTGCACACGTACAAAAATTAGGGATTGAGATTTAGTGACTGAGACGAAGCACGACGATGTCGACTGGGCCACTGCCGCCGAGCAGTCCTCCGAGGAAGACGAGGCGCAGGAAGGCAACACCCTCGCCGCCGACGAGACTTCCGCAGAGGCGGCCGAGCAGGTCGCTCTGCACGTCATCGACGAGAACGACGACGTGGAGGTCAACCTCGACGCTGCACTCGACGCCCTCGCCGAGTCATCCGATCCCGAAGCCGACGCCATCGTCGACGACGCACTCGACATCGATTCGGCGCAAGAAGCCGACGCGTCCGTCGAAGCCGTCGAAGACGAAGACGAGGTCGTCACCGCCGAAACTGCAGGCGAGACCGAGCCTTCCGATGAAGAGGTCGACCCGTACGACGCGTTCCGCAAGGAACTGCGTTTTCTGCCAGGCAAGTGGTACGTCATTCACTCCTACGCCGGTTTCGAGCGTCGGGTGAAGTCGAACATTGAGAACCGCAAGCAGTCCATGGCGATGGAAGACTTCATCTACCAGTGCGAAGTTCCGATGGAAGATGTCGTCGAGATCAAAAACGGCCAGCGCAAGATGGTCACCCGCGTGCGCATCCCCGGATACGTGCTCGTTCGTATGGACCTCGACGAGGACAGCTGGTCGGTTGTTCGCCACACCCCGGGCGTCACCGGCTTCGTTGGCAACGCCCACAACCCCACCCCGCTGCGTTTCGAAGAAGCCTTCGGCATGCTCAAGGGACTCGTCGAGATCGTCGAAGCCCCGACCAAGGCTGGCGGTGCCCCCGGAAAGTCGGCGCAGCGCGTCATCGCTGCCGAGGTCGACTACGAGATCGGCGAGACCATCACGATCAAGGAAGGCTCGTTCGCGGGCCTGCCCGGTTCGATCAGCGAGATCAAGCCGGAGAGCGGCAAGCTCATCGTGCTCGTCTCGCTCTTCGAGCGTGAGACTCCGGTTGAGCTCAGCTTCGATCAGGTCACCAAGCTCTAACCAGCACAGCGGATGCCCGACCAAGGCAATCCACGCTGGTTCCCCCAAACCACCGGGGCCCATCCGGGCCACCGGGAGAGCAGCCCCCGGGCTGCTCGCACATCAATACGAAGGACAACACAATGGCACCGAAGAAGAAGGTTACAGGTCTGATCAAACTTCAGATCAAGGCCGGCGCAGCCAACCCCGCACCGCCCATCGGGCCGGCACTGGGTCAGCACGGCGTTAACATCATGGAATTCTGCAAGGCCTACAACGCAGCGACCGAAGCCCAGCGCGGCAACGTCATCCCCGTTGAGATCACCGTCTACGACGACCGTTCGTTCACGTTCATCCTGAAGACCCCGCCCGCAGCGGAGCTCATCAAGAAGGCCGCCGGCGTCGCCAAGGGCAGCGGAACCCCGCACACCGTCAAGGTCGCCAACCTCACCCAGGCTCAGGTCCGCGAGATCGCCGAAGCGAAGATGGTTGACCTCAACGCCAACGACATCGACGCCGCCGCGAAGATCATCGCCGGAACCGCCCGCTCTATGGGCATCACGGTCAGCGCCTAAGCACCCCCCGCATCGGCGCCCCACGGCGCCGGAAGCACCCTCAGCATTTAGTGGAAGAGCCTGCCAGGTTCGCACCACACTCTGAAGTACATACAGGAGATTCAACATGGCAACCAAGTCAAAGGCGTACCGCGCCTCCGCCGCCAAAATCGGCGAAGACAACGTCTTCACCCCGGCCGAGGCCGTAGCCCTCGCCAAGGAGACCGGCTCCGCGAAGTTCAACTCCACGGTTGAGGTCGCTCTCCGCCTCGGAGTCGACCCCCGCAAGGCCGACCAGATGGTTCGTGGAACCGTCATCCTCCCGCACGGCACCGGCCGCACCGCCCGCGTCATCGTCTTCGCAACCGGCCCCGCCGCCGAAGCCGCTATCGCAGCCGGCGCCGACGAGGTCGGTGGCGACGAGCTCATCGAGAAGGTAGCCGCTGGTTACACCTCCTTCGACTCCGCCGTCTCGACCCCCGAGCTCATGGGTAAGGTCGGCCGTCTCGGTAAGGTGCTCGGCCCGCGTGGCCTCATGCCCAACCCGAAGACCGGAACCGTGACGCCCGACGTCGCCAAGGCCGTGTCCGACATCAAGGGCGGAAAGATCGAATTCCGCGTCGACAAGCACTCTAACGTGCACTTCGTCGTCGGCAAGGCGTCCTTCTCGGCCGATCAGCTGAACGAGAACATCTCCGCTGCGCTCGAGGAGATCAACCGCCTCAAGCCGAGCTCGTCCAAGGGCCGCTACATCACGAAGGGTGTCGTCTCGACTACGTTCGGTCCTGGCATCCAGCTCGACGTCAACAGCATCTAAGCAACAGCTTCACCAAGCAAGGCCCGTCCTCGGACGGGCCCTGCTTGCATTAAGCGGATGCCCGCGCCTGCGCCGAGTCCCTGTGGATGGGTGCATCGGGCGCACGCATCCGCTGGGTGATCACCAGCTCGGGCGGGGTCTAGTGGTCGGGGTGCGCCCGCAGGAGCGTTGCGACTTCAATGGCGTCTCCCTCTGGTGCCAGCGATTTGCGGTCGGGCCGAGCCACCAGCAGGTAGATGAGGCCGCTCCCCATGACGACAAACAGACCGATGAGCACGATGTAGTCGCTGAAGAACTCACCGCTTGCGCCCGGCACCGCGAGCAGCACCATGGCAAAGATGCCGTAGGCGAGGGCGAGCACGTTGACCACGAAACCGGCCCGGCCCAGGCTGAACGGACCGGCCGGCTTCCAGCCCTTGATGCGCTGGCGCAACGCAGCGAGCACCACGGATTGGAATGCCACGTAGATGCCGATGACGGCGAACGAGGTGAACTGGGTCAGGACCTGGTCGCTGCCAACGTAGATGATCAGGCACAGCACCACCGGAATCGAGCACGCCACAATCAACGCATTGGTCGGCACCGCGGTGCGCGGCGACACTTTGGCCAGCCATTTCGCCGCACGCCTCAAAACCGTAGAAGAGGAATAGTCCGGTCAGTGCCGCGCCGAGAAATACCGTGGCGTAACTGCCGTTGCCCTGCACGCCCATGGAGTCGAAGAACACGCTGAATTCCTGGTGGCGCTGAAAGATGAGCAGATACAGCCCCACGGCGACGACGCCGATGAGTTCAGCAGCGAGCCCGATCCGGGCCACGCGGGCCAGTGTCTTCGTGCCGGAAAAGTTCAGGCCGAATGCCGCGACCAGGAAAGCGATCGAGAGGCCGAGGGTGACTTCCTTGGTCGCCGGGGCATTGATCAGGCTGGCCAGAAACCCGGTGCCGAATTCGGCGACGGCCGTGATGGTCACGAGCATCGCCCAGATGTAGACCCAGGCCGCCATCCAGGCGTAGCGCTTGCCCCAGAGGCGTCGCGTCCAGGGGTAGATACCGCCCGCGATCGGATACTTCGAGACGACCTCGCCGAACACCAGCGCCACGAGCAGCTGCCCGGTGCCCACGATGAAGAGCCAGAACAGCGAAGGCGGGCCACCCGTGCTCATGGCCAGCGCGAACAGCGAGTAGACACCCACGAGCGGTGACAGGTAGGTGAATCCGAGCGCAAAATTCGCCCACAACGACATGGACCGGTGGAACGAATCGTCGTACCCGAGCACCTTCAGGTGGTCGACGTCGCCGATGCCCTTCTTGAGGAAGCCTCGACGGACATGATGCCCTTTCAATCCAGCCGAAACGCCCCCCACCCGGCGGTACACGTCAATGTGTGAGCCTTAACATAACGGATGCCTGCCCCCAAAGCTATAGAACCGGATGATTGATTTTCGGCAGGCAGGCAGGCAGGCAGGCAGGCAGGCAGGCGGGCGTGCGTCGCGGCGGCAGCCGGTCACTTGCCCCTCAGCTCAAACCTTGAACTCGTCACCCCGCAAGCAACCCGCCGCCGCTTGTCCCGGTCGGGTTCGGTTCGACCCGACGATGCGTGCATCCGCGGAGCGGCTGGAGCTGGGGCTGGGTCAGCCGATGCGGATCATCTTCTTGTTGACGAACTCGTCAGCGCCGAAACGGCCCAGTTCGCGCCCCGAGCCGCTCCTCTTGACGCCACCGAAGGGCAGCTCGGCACCGTCGGCACCGACCAAATTGATGAACACCATGCCAGCCTCAATGCCGTCGGCCACGCGCAGTGCCTGCTCCGGGTCGGTGGTGAAGACGTAGGACCCCAGGCCGAACGGGGTGTTGTTGGCCAGTGCGACTGCGGCGGCCTCGTCGGGAACGCTGAAGATCTGTGCGACCGGGCCGAAGAACTCTTCGTGGAAGGCATCGGAGCCGGGCGATACGTCGGTGAGCACGGTTCCGGCGTAGAAGTTGCCCTCAGAGGTTCCGCCCGTGACGAGGGTGGCACCCTGAGCCACAGCGCGCGCAACCTGCTCGGTGAGAGTTTCGGTGGCCTTTTTCGAGGAAAGTGGCCCGAGTCCGGTGCCGTCCTTGGTCGGGTCGCCCAGCTCGACGGCATTGATTGCCGCCGTGAACTTATCCAAGAAAGGCTGGTACAGCTCCTCGATGACGATAAAGCGCTTGGCCGCGTTGCAGGCCTGGCCGTTGTTGTCGAGGCGAGCAGCCACGGCGGCGCCGACGGTCTCATCGAGGTCGTCGGTGGATAGCAGGATGAACGGGTCTGAGCCGCCGAGCTCGAGCACGACCTTCTTCAAGTTGCGTCCGGCGATCTCCGCAATCGCCGCTCCGGCGCGCTCCGAGCCGGTGAGCGAGACACCCTGCACGCGCTTGTCGGCGATGACCGTGGATATCTGATCATGGGAAGCGTAGAGGTTCGTGTAGGCCCCCACCGGAAAACCGGCGTCGAGCATGATCTGCGCGATCGCGGCGGCCGATTCGGGGCACTGCTCGGCGTGCTTGAGCAGGATGGTGTTGCCGATGATTAGGTTTGGTCCGGCAAAACGGGCAACCTGGTAGTACGGGAAGTTCCACGGCATGATGCCGAGAAGCACGCCAAGCGAGCTGCGGCGGATGAGCGCGGAGCCCTCGCCGGCGAGCAGGCTTATGGTCTCGTCCTTCAGAAGCTCCACCGCGTTGTCGGCGTAGTAGGCGTAGATGTCGGCGCTGAAGTCGACCTCACCGAGGGCCTGCTCCACGGGCTTACCCA
Source organism: Cryobacterium sp. N19 (assembly GCF_002929595.1). Taxonomy (NCBI): domain Bacteria; kingdom Bacillati; phylum Actinomycetota; class Actinomycetes; order Micrococcales; family Microbacteriaceae; genus Cryobacterium; species Cryobacterium sp. N19. Next base: position 50,058 of record NZ_PJJR01000049.1, read on the forward strand.
TTTCGCGCACGATGATGTCGGCAAGCTCCTGGCGGCGTTCGACGTGCAGTTCGGCCACGCGGCGCACGAGGGCCGCGCGCTCTTCGACGCTGATGGAGCGCGACCAGGTGTGGGCGTCGTCTGCCGTGGTGATGGCGGCGGTGAGGTCGGCATCCGAGATTGTGTCGTAGGTCTTGACTGTCTCCCCGGTGGCCGGGTTGATGACTGCGTAGCTGGTCATAGGCTTTATCCTTCACTGGTCGGGCACCTCAAAAACCGGCGCCGATACAAACTCTGGTTTGTCAAAGATATAGCAACGGATGATTAAAAACGAGGCAGCCGGTCCGGACCAACGAGAACTCGAAACGGCAGGCCGGAGCAGGCCACAGAGCCACCGGAATGCGAGGCGAGCTGACCGACCTGTACGGTCGGGTCCGTGGAGATCACCACTCGGTCAACAGCGTTGACGAGGGCGAGTGGCCGGTCGGCCGCGAGAAACAGCGGAAGCACAATGCTCTCGAGACGGCGCACGGAGATGTCCGCTCCGACCACGCCGAGCATCGGGGTGCCTTCGCCGATGCGCACCGGCATGGTCAGGGTGAAAATGTACTCGCAGGTGCAGAGGCGGTCGACGTAGGGCCCGGTGACGTGGGTCTGGTTGGTGGACTGCGGCACCTGGTACCACTCCAGCGTGCGAAAATCGCGCACGTAGTCGGTGTATGCGCGGGTGGCGAGGTCGAGACGGGTGGCCGCGCTGCTGCTGCCGAGCAGCGGGTTGCCGGCCTGCGGGCCCAGCCACCAGGCAAAGTGGATGTCCCGGCCGTGCACGTAGCCGGGCGCGGCAATGAATCCGGCGCCGACGAAGAGCGGGCTGGCACCGGTGAGGGCCGGAATCACGAGCCCCTCCACGTGGGCATCGAGGTCTGTCGGCCGCACCGAGGTTTCGCCGCCAGCGAGTTCGTTTCGCCACCCATCTAGCTCGGCGAAGGCGTCCGCGAACGAGGCAGTCACCGCGGCGGCGCAATCGGAGATCGTCACTTCCGGCAGCTGAGAAATCTCAGGCATCCCAGGCTCCGCCTCGTTCGACTCTGGCTTTCGCGTTCAACAGCCATTCGGCCAGGCTCCGCACCTGCTCGGTCGCGAACTGCCGGGCGGCGGCTGCGTCGTTGGCGCGCACGGCGCCGGCAATGGCCTGGTTGCTCGCAAGCAGCGACCGGCGGGCGCGGGCATCCGTCATGCCTAGAAGCAGCAGAGGGCCGAACTCGGCCTGCAGCCGGATCAGCTCCCGCACCAGTCGGGCGGACTGGCTGAGCACGGCCAACTCCAGGTAGAACCCGCCGGCGTTGGTGCGAGCCCCGGCGACCGTTGCGAAGTCAGCGCCGCGCAGCCACAGATCGAGGCGGTCGGAGTCGGGTTCTGAGGCGCGCAGCGAAGCCCGTTGGGCGCACCCCTCGACAATCGTCGCGAAATGGACGGCCATGTCAGAGAGGTCGACCTGCGCCAGACCGTGGAGCCGGGCCTGCACGAGCGTGCTGTGCGGGGCATCCGCTTTCATCACGAAACTGCCGCCGCCGCGACCGCGCCGAGTCTCGACCAGGCCGGCATCGCGCAGCACCGCAAGGCCCTCACGCACCGTGATCAGGGCCACGCCGAAGCGGCGCGCCAGATCCGATTCGCTCGGCAGGCGTTCATCGGGGGCAAGAACGCCGAGAATGATGGCGTCGGTGAGGCGAATGGTTACCTGCTCGGTGCGGCCGGCGTCGACGAGCTGAGCGAAAATTGCTTCGCGTGCGCCTGGCCGGTTGTGTGCCTCCATGCGCCTAATCTACAAGCCCCGGCTCCCCAGCGACTCATTTTCGGCCGCGTAGATTAGCTCGCGGGTGTACGGATGCTTAGGGGAACCCAACAGGTCGGCGACCGACGCGTATTCGACGATCGCACCGGTGCGAACCACAGCAACACGATTGCAGATCAGTGCCGCGACGCGTACCGAGCGCGTCACGAAGATCATGGTCAGTTTGCGTTCGCGCTGCAATCTGCTCAGCAGCTCAAGAATGTCGGAACTGTCCGACGCGTTCAGGGTGTCGGTCGGGTCGTCGGCCACGAGCAGATTCGGGCTGCCGGCCAACGCATTGGCGATATGCACGCGCTGCGCCAAGGTCGCCGACACGTCGCGCGGGTACGCGGTGAAGGTGTGTTCCGGATTCTCCACGCCGGCCTGGCCCAGCAGATCCAGTGACCGTTCGTAGGCGGCCGGTTTCGACAGGCCGCCGCCGGAACGCAGCGGTGTGGCCAGCTGGGTTCCCACGGTCAGGTTCGGGTCGAGGCCGTCGAGTGGGCTCCGCGGCAGGTAGGCCACCTGGGCGTCGTGCAGCCGGGAGAACGATCGTGGCGGCAGCCCGACCAGTTCGACACCGTTGAACAGTATCGACCCGGATCGGATGGTCGCCGGCGCCGGAAGTACGCCAGCGATGCACTGGGCGACCTCGAGAGCACCGGAAGACGCATCGCCGACCAGCCCGACGACCTCGCCGCAGGTGATGGAGAGCGAGATGCCCTGCACCACACGCGGTGCGTCGGAGTGCGCCGCCGCCGCGACCTGAAGCCCGCGCACATCGAGCAGTGCCGCGGAGCGAAACCAGTGTGACGGCATGGGCGCGGTCGTTTCAGCCGGCGACGGAGTAACGACCTGATCGTGCAGCTCGTTCATGGGCGGTGCCGCCGAGGGAAGTCCCGCCCGCACGGCACGATTGAGACGACGTATCACACTGCGAGCGTCACACATCGTCGGCTCGCATTTCAGTAGGTCGAGACGAGCGGCGACGCGTGGGACAAGCCCAACCGATAATCTCTGGTGCGTGGTACCGCAAAAAGCCACTTGCTCCAGCATTTTCACGTCATAACAATGTTAGCTAAGAGTATTGCCTACAACGTTCCGGTTTGTTTGTTTCAGAGCGGATGCGCATCCATCCCTCCCCCGCGCCCGCCCCTCAGCGCTAGCGCGGCGAGTGGGCTTCGAGAAACTCGTACACCTCGGTCTGGTCGACGCCGGGAAAGGTTCCGGTGGGCAGGGCGGCGAGCAGGCTCGTCGGGGTTCGTGCGGCAGGCCAGGACTGCCCGGCCCAGCGCCCGGCGAGGTTGTCGGGAGCCCGGCGGCAGCAGGACTCATCGGGGCACTTGGAGACGGCGCGGTTTGCCGTCTCGCGGCCGCGGAACCACTTCACGTGTGCGAACGGCACCCCAACGCTCACCGAGTACTCGCCTTCCTTGGCCTTTTCAATGCGGGAGGTGCACCAGAAGCTGCCGGCCGGCATGTCCGTGTACTGGTACCAGGCGCTGAAGCGGTCTTCGACGTCGAACACGGTGCGGGCAGTCCAGCTGCGGCAGACCGTGGTGCCCTCGACCGCACCGAGGGCGTCGCTCGGAAAGCGAACATTGTCATTTTCGTAGGCTTTGATAATCGTGCCGGACTCGTGCACCTTCATGAAGTGCACCGGAATGTCCAGGCGGGCGGTAGCGAGGTTGGTGAATCGGTGCGCGGCCGTCTCATAGGAGACCGCGAAGGCGTCCCGCAGATCTTCCATCGAGATGCGCCGCAGGGTCTTCGCCTCGGTCAGCATGCGCACTGCATCTCGCTCCGGCAGCAGGATCGCCGCGGTGAGATAGTTGGTTTCCACCCGCTGGCGCAGAAATTCGGCATAATTTTTCGGCTCTTCGTGCGCGCACAGATGGCTCGCGAAGGCCTGCACGATCGGCGAGCGGGAATCCCGCGAGGCCGAACGCTCGGTCGGCAGATAGATACGTCCGTTGCGCTTGTCGGTGACCGACCGGGTGGAGTGCGGCAGGTCATTCACATAGTGCAGCGAAAACCCCAGGTGGGTGGCCATGTCGGCGACGAGCTGCTGAGACACCGGGCCACCGGAGTGCCCGACCGCGGTGAGCAACTCGAGGGCCTGTGCTTCGAGTTCGGGAAAGTAGTTGTCCTGCTGGCGCATGATCTGGCGCAGCGCGGAGTTGGCCCGACGGGCTTCCTCCGGAGTCGCTGCTCGCTCCCGGTTGAGCCGGTCGATTTCATTGTGCAGGCTGAGGATGGTCTGCAGGGTGTCGTCGCTCTGGCCTTTGCTCACCCGGATGCGGGGGAGTCCGAGGGCCTGGAACACCGGCCCGCGCTGGGCACGTTCCACCGAGATTTCCAGGGCGGCACGCTCCGAGGGGGCATCCGTTCGCATCAGCTCTTCGACAGTAGTGCCGAGCGCCAGGGCGATCGTGCGCAGCATGGAGAGGCGTGGCTCGCGTTTGCCGTTCTCCATCATCGACACCTGGGAGGGCGCGCGGTCGATCGCGGCGGCGAGGGCATCGAGCGTCATGCGGCGGTTGGTGCGCAGTTCCCGGATACGGCGGCCGAGGGTGAGCGCGTCAAGCTCCGGCTCATCGAGGCTGAGCGAGGACAGCGCGGCGAGGGCTTCTGCGGGGACCATGGCCTTAGTGTCGCAGATCACAAAAGTTTCCACAATTAGAAAAACAGGGTTTCTTCTGTGCATGGATTGTGGTTTGGCCGTGCCTAGACCCGGCAGAGTGGAGGCACAGGCAAGCACCAACTTTCGAATTGCGACCGCTCACCCCTCGCGCTCACCGATTCGACCGAAGCAGAACCGCTCCACCATCCTCCGCCTGAGATCGGGCGAACCGCGCAGCTGCGGCTCGCCCCCTGTCGGTATCACCTACTTTCGCAAGGAGCCAGACCATGAATACCCCCAACCCGACCCTCGATCAGACGGTCAACTCCGAGACGGTGAAAACGACCACCGGCACCTTCGCCACCATTCGCCCGCACCTCGAGGTCACCGGCCCGCTCGGCGATCGGTATGACGAGATCCTCACCCCAGAGGCCCTCGAATTTCTCGCCGAACTGCACGAGCGTTTCGCCGGCACCCGGCACGACCTGCTGGCGGCCCGGCTGCAGACCCGAGTGGATGCCGCCAACGGTCGCGACCCCAAGTTTCTAAGCGTTACCGAGAGCATCCGTCTCGATCCAACCTGGAGCGTTGCGGGAGCCGGACCCGGCCTCGAAGACCGCCGTGTGGAGATCACGGGCCCGACCGACCGCAAGATGGCCATCAACGCGCTCAACTCCAGCGCCAAGGTCTGGCTTGCCGACCAGGAAGACGCCACGAGCCCGACCTGGACCAACGTGATCGAGGGCCAGCTGACCCTGTTCGACCAGGTGCGCGGCCAGCTCAGCTTCACGAGCCCCGAGGGCAAGAAGTACGAGATCACGAACGAGTCGACGCCGACCATCGTGATGCGTCCGCGCGGCTGGCACCTCGTTGAAAAGCACATCACCTTCATCGACCGTGCCAACCGCCGCATGAAGTCCTCTGGCAGCCTCATCGACTTCGGCTTGTACTTCTTTCACAACGCGAAGAAGCTCATTGAGAACGGTACCGGCCCGTATTTCTACCTGGCCAAGCTCGAAAGCCACAAGGAAGCGCGCTTGTGGAACGACATCTTCACCTACGCCGAAGAGCGCCTGGGCATCGACTACGGCACCATTCGCGCCACGGTACTGATCGAGACCATCCAGGCCGGCTTCGAGATGGAAGAAATCCTCTACGAACTGCGCGACCACTGCGCCGGCCTCAACGCCGGACGCTGGGACTACATCTTCAGCATCATCAAGACGTTCCGTGCCCGCGGCAGCCGCTTCGTCTTTCCCGACCGCAAGCAGATCACCATGACGGTGCCGTTCATGCGCGCATACACCGAACTGCTCGTCGCCACCTGCCACCGTCGTGGCGCCTTCGCCATCGGCGGCATGAGCGCCTTCATTCCGAACCGTCGCGACCCGGCCGTCACCGAGCAGGCTCTCTCCCAGGTCGCCGCGGACAAGAAGCGTGAAGCCACCGACGGGTTCGACGGTTCCTGGGTTGCGCACCCCGACCTGATCCCGACCGCTCAGGCCGAATTCGACAAGGTGCTCGGGGACCGCCCGAACCAGCTCGAGCGCACCCGCCCCGCGGTGAACGTGACGGCCGCCCAGCTTCTCGACGTTGCTTCGGTCGGCGGCCAGATCACCGAGGCCGGCGTGCGCGGCAACGTGCTCATAGCGCTCCGCTACATCGAGTCCTGGCTGCGCGGCGTGGGAGCAGCGGCGATCGACAACCTGATGGAAGACGCCGCGACCGCGGAAATCTCCCGCTCGCAGCTCTGGCAGTGGATTCACGAGAACTCGGTCACCGCCGAGGGCCGCCGGATCGACTCCGACTGGGTTGAAGAGGTGCTGGACGAGGTCGTGGACGGCCTCGAGCGCACCCCCACCGACCGCTTCGATGACGCCCTCACAGTGCTGCGCACCTCGGCACTCGAGCCGGAGTTCCCGACCTTCCTCACGGTTGGTGCCTACGCTCGATTCTTCTAGCTAGTTTTCGCAGCTAGCGCTGCGAGTTCGCGAAAGCGGGCAAATGGTTGTCTGGCCCCGGCATCATCACAGGGGCAGCAACTGTTTGCCCGCTTTTTCGTTATTCGTGTTCTGCCGCCGTTCCATCCCCCAGATTAAGGGGACAGCAGTGCCCAATGAAGGGCATACGGGAGTTAATGTCATCTCTACTGTTTTGAATATAGATAATGAAAGAATTTCATTATCTCACTTCGGAACTGACAATTTGAGATGAGACTGACGTGAAACTTTAAACTGCAAGAAAATGATCATCGGGGCCGGAGGCGTTGCCGTTGCATTGACGATGGCCCTCGCCGCCTTGGGACCGACCGGCGCGTACTTCAGCGACACGGCACAGGGCGCAGTGAGCGGAACGATCGGCTCGATCAAGATCGCTGGCGCTGGCCCTGACGGAACCGGCACCGATTCTCTCAACCGGGCCTTCTCGAACCTGCTGCCGGGAACGACCCAGACCGTCTCGTCCCGCTACGTCAACACGGGTCTGAACGCTCAGGACGTCTGGGTTGTGTTCAACAATAAGGACGCCCTGCACGCTTTGAACGACCTCGGCACCTACGGCGAGTTCCATGTGGCTGCCAACGGCACGGCTCTTTTCGACTCCGCGAATCTCAGCGATGATCAGGACGCCACTGCGCACCTGAGCTGCGGGACCCTCGCGCCGACCGGATGCTGGCCCGTTCCGAAGATGATCAAGCTGGCATCGAACCTGGCACCGACAGCTGTCGGGTCGGTCTCGTTCAGCTTCGGTTATGCGGCAAAGATGTCCGGCCAGTCGGAGCTTGGCGGCGGAGTCTGGAACTCCTACCCGGTGAAGACTGTTCAGGCCCCGAACCCGGTCATCGTTGGTAACGGTCTCCCCTACCAAATTGTAGCCACACAGGTCGGCCAGACGCCGGGCCTGTAGAGCCCGATGAAATGGCTCGGACGTCGCTGCTGGTGAGCGACGTCCGAGCAATTCCCCAATTTTTTCCGAGCCGGGAGGCGCACCGTGAAGAGATTCAAAGGCATCGTCGTTCTGCTACTCATTCTGGCGTCCGTGCTCACCCCGATCGCCATCATGGCGACGGGTGTCCTGCCCTACGGGGCTTACGTCGTGCGTACGGGGTCGATGTTCCCCGCTATCCCGCCGGCGAGCGTCGTGATCGTTGAGACTGACCAATACGAGGTCGGGCAAGTCATCACTTTTCGGCGTGCCGGCGATCGCGCCACCCACCGCCTCATGGCCTTCAATGACGATGCAACGCTAACGACCAAGGGTGACGCGAACGACACGAGCGATCCGTTCACGGTGCCACGCGCGGATGTTATTGGCGGCGTGACCGCCTTCGTGCTCAACCTTGGCTATCTCGTTGTGTACTTGCAAAACCCGCTCGCCGTAGGCTCCCTCATCATGTGCGTACTGAGCATCTGGTACGCCGGGTCGTCTGAAGCCGGGCCCGGTGCGAGGTCGACGAAGGAGTCAGCGGGAAAGACCCGAATCTCCGTTCGCGCTGCCTAGCCTGCCGGTTGCGCCTTGACCCGTTCGTAGGCGGCCAGGGCGGCGCGACGCGTCTCGCCGAGGTCGACGAGCGGCGCCGGATAGGCATCCGTGCCGTATTCGGGAACGTTCTGCCGAATGTATTGCTGGTGCGGGTCGAACTTGGCTGCCTGCAGGTCGGGATTGAAAATACGAAAATACGGTGCCGCATCCGCTCCGGAACCGGCCACCCATTGCCAGCCGAACGGGTTGCTCGCCGCGTCGGCGTCCACCAGGGTGTCCCAAAACCAGCGCTCGCCCTCACGCCAATCGACCAACATATTCTTGATCAGGAATGATGCCGTCACCATGCGTACCCGATTGTGCATGCTTCCGGTGCGCCACAGTTCACGCATGCCGGCGTCGACCAGGGCAAAGCCAGTGCGACCCTGCTGCCAGGCCGCCAGGGCATCCCGATCGAGTGGCGGCCACGGAAAAGCGTCGAAGGCGGGGCGCAGGTTCGCGGTCGCGATATCTGGCGCATGATAAAGCACGTGGTACGCGAACTCCCGCCAGCCGACCTCGGTCAGAAAACGGGTCGCGCTGGCCGACTCGCTACCGCTGAGCCCGCGCCGGGCATTGTTTGTCGCCGCCCACACCTGGTGGGGGCTGATCTCGCCCCAGCGCAGGTGCGGAGACAGGCGCGATGTCGCGTTCTGAGCCGGTTCGTCGCGTTCGGTGGCGTAGAGGGCGAGTGACTCGGCCAGAAAGGTGTTGAGCAGGGCGTGAGCGGATGCTTCGCCCGGCGTCCACGCGGCGCGCAGCCCACCCGCCCAATCGGGGCTCGACGGTTCGAGTCCCCAGTCGTCGAGGTCGTCGGAGACGAGGGCTGCCGTGGTGGGGTCGCCCGCCCAGCCGGGAATAGCGGAGGGTGCGGGATAGGGCACGCGGGGCGGCGCACCCGCGGTGCAGGCCCGCCAGAACGGGGTGAAGACGGAGTAGGAGCCGCCCTGCCCGGTCTGAATCGTCCAGGGTTCGAACAGAAGCGAACCGGCGAAACTATGGGCGTCGATTCCGCGCTCACGCAGGTCGCTCTTGATCGCGGTGTCGATCGTGCGTTCGGCGAGGCCGTAGCGGCGGTTCCAGAACACGGCGGAGGCATCCGTCTCGTGCACCAGACGGGCGATGATCGGGCCGGCCGCACCGCGGCGCAGAATCAACCGGCCACCGAGGGCGGCGATGGAGCCGGCGAGGGATCGCAGACTCTGGTGCAGCCACCAACGGGCCGCGCCGCCGAGCGGGCGGACTCCGTCGGATTGCTCGTCGAGCAGGTAAAGGGCCACAATCGGCTGCCCCTGCTTGATCGCCGCGTGCAGGGCTGGATGGTCGGCAACCCGCAGATCGTCGCGAAACCACACTATGACGGGCCCGACGTGGTCGGCTATCTGATCTGAAGTCATGCGGTCTCCTCGTGAAACTCCAGTCTGGACCATGCGACGGGCCAGACCAATTCGGAGGTAGAACGGTCTGTCCCGTCTGATCGACAATGAACTCGTCTCCCCGCCCGTCTGTCGCTTTTTCGTTGCTTTCCTCCTGATTGATCACGAAATACTCTGATTTGTCTGTTGATTTCAACTAATTCAGTACCGAATGGACTTTTATCCTAAACCCCATTCTGGGGGTTACCGACGGACAGACAAATCTGTCTGTCCTACATAGTGTGGTTACCACTCGCCCCTGAGTCGATCTTCCGAAAGGTCTCCACTATGAACAAGCTTCTCGTTAGCGCTATCGCCGGTGCCGCCGGACTGACCCTGCTGCTCGGCGGCGCGGGAACGTTCGCGCTCTGGAATTCGAGTACATCGATTGCCGGCGGAACGATCACCGCCGGCGCCCTGACAGTGGTCGACAATGCCGCCGCCGGTGTTTGGAAGAGCGGTGCCACCGAAATCATCCTGAGCACGTACAAGATCGTGCCCGGTGACGTCCTCACCTACACGAAGAAGGTTGACATCACGGCGACCGGCGACAACATGGTCGCGACTCTGGCCGTTGCTTCAGCGAGCATCACCGCCACGAGCGCAACCAGCACACCTGATGGGAAGCTCGCGGGCTACATCACGAAGAGCGCCCAGGTGTCGATCAGTGGCGTAGGCATCAGCGGTGCCGGCCCGACCTACACGATCACACCGACCGGGACCGGTGTTATCTCTCGCGCTGCCGTGGTCACCGTCATCCTGACGTTCCCCAAGAGCAGCAGTGCAGGAGCCGAGAACGACGCCATGCTTGGCTCGGTCAACCTCGGCGCCCTCGCCGTAACCCTGACGCAGACCACCTAGTCTTCACCACCTCCTGCACTGTCCCTGGCGTGCCCATCACCCGACGATGGGCACCCCGGGCGGTGCGATTCTCCCTCCAGCTCCTCCGTTCGACCAGAAAGCGCGGTGATCACATGAAAACAACCCGTGGCCGCCACACCGCTTCGCCTGCCGAGCGTCGTCGCCACCGTGCCGTGCCGACCCTGCGGCTACGCGCGCGGGCCTTGGTCTTGGCCGCAGCATCCACTCTTCTGGCAGTCGTGCTGGCCACGACCGCTGCCAGCGGCACCTACGCCCTCCTGAACTCGAGTGCCGCCACCTCCTCGGCCACGATAGCGTCGGGAACGGCCACGATGACGGTCTCGGCCCTCGCCCTTCCCGCCGTGCCCCTGTACCCGGGACTGGTTATTGCCGCCCCGGTCACCGTCACGAACACCGGTGACGTGCCACTGGCCGTGACCCGCTCCTCGCTCCTCGCGCCGGCTGTTACTTCGACCCTGTCCGATTCGCTCACCATCGGTCTCGCCGTCGTCGACAGCTCGGCTGCGTGCACGAGCGCGGTCATCCCCAGCACCAGCGGAACATTTGCCAGTGCGCCGTCGACGGCGGTGGGCCTGACGCTCGCGAAGGCCCAGTCCCGAACAGTCTGCGTGCTGATCGCGCTGCCCGCGGGCGCCCCGAGTGTGAGCCAGTCGTCGTCTGCTGCCAACTTTTCCGTCGTTCTCACCGGAGTGCAGGCCTAAACCATGACCCGTTCACGCCGCCAGGCTGTCGCTCGACCTCGCCGGCAGCGCCACACCGCCGCCCTGCTCGGCACCGTGCTCTTTCTCGTGCTCGCAGCCTCCGGCGCCGCCCATGCCGCCTGGACCACCGCGGCATCCCCAGCCACCGGATCCGTGACTTCGGGCAAGGTCAGCATCACACAATCCGGCTACGACCAGCTGAAATTCGATTACACGACGGGCAGCTCCACCACGACCAAGCCCATCACGCTCACCAGCGGATCCGTGCCGTCAACGTACACATTGACGTTCAGCGCCGTGTCGTCGCCCGCGGCGCTCGCCGGAGCTGTCACCGTCACGACGTGGCCGGTCGCCGCCGCCGCCAATTGCACCGCGAGCACGACCCTGCCCGGAAACCAGACCGTCTTTACCTGGGCGAGCGCAACGCCGATGACCGGGTCTTTGGCCGCGAATGGGTTCGTCGTGCTCTGCGTACGCACTGCGATGTCGTCCACGTCGATGTCGACCTACGCCGGAGGCCAGGTCGCGGTTCGACTCGATCCGAGCGCCGCCGTCGGTACCAACTGGAACGCCCAGGCCGAGTCGGTAACCGTGATACAGACTATTCCCGATGTCTCCCGGCCGACCTCACCGACTAATCTGACCGCCACATCGACAACGGATGCCGCCGCCACACTCACCTGGACGGCCGCCAGCGACAACGTCGGTGTCGCCATCTACCGCCTCTATCGCGACGGGGAGCGGGTCGGGCCGGACATCACCGGCAGAACCTACACCGATACCGGACTCAATGTTGGCACGACCTACGTCTACACGGTCGACGCTGTCGACGCGGCCGGCAACTTCTCGACCATGTCATCGGCCGTCACTGCGACCACCAGCCAGTCACCGTCGTCGACCAGCTGGTACCGAGTCAAGAGTGGGGGCCTGTGCGTCACGGGTTCCACCAACGCGAACGGACCCGTGACAGTGCAGGTATGCAACGAGTCGCTGACCACTCAGCTCTGGCAATATGACTTGGTCAACCAGAGCGACTACCTCATCAACTCGCAGGCAGCGGCCGGGCTGGCTTGGCAGCGCACCACCACGGCAGCTGTGGTGATGGCGACACGCAACACGCGTGACTCCAGCCAGCAGTGGGGCGGCACACTGTCGGGAAACGGTTTGTACCAGTTCGTCATGCAAGTGAACAAGAACAAAACGGAATGCATCACGGTGCCTAGTTACACAGCCGGAACCGCGCTGCAGACGCAAGGCTGCAGCGCCGGCAGCGCCCAGCAGTTCACATTGACGGCGGCGAACTGATGGGGCACGGTTCGAAGGGGGCCAGGCCGACTGGACTGCTGCACGCCCTGGGCCTGGCCGTCAGTGGTGCGTTGCTCCTGCTGGTGCTCATGCTGTTCGCTCTGCTGGTCATCGTGCCCAAGATCACCGGCGCGACCCCCCTGACGGTGCTGACGAGCTCAATGGAGCCACACCTGCCGCCCGGCACCCTGATCGTGGTCGGCCCGGTCAACACCGACGACCTCGTAATCGGAGATATCGCGACCTATCAGATTCACTCGGGCGAGCCGGCAATGATCACCCACCGCATCACCGCGATCAGCTCCTCCACGGACGGTACTCGGAGATTTCAGTTTCAGGGAGACAACAACAGCCTTCCCGATCCCGACCTCGTGCTCTCCGCCCAGATTCAGGGACGACTGTGGTATTCCGTTCCGCTGATCGGCTATGCCAATAACTTCGTCAACGGGGCGAGCCGAGCGCTGATCATTCCGGCAGTGGCCGTGGCCCTGCTCGGATACTCGGCTGTGATGCTCGTCGCTGGAGTCCGTGCCGGCCGCCGTCGTCCTCGCGGCGCCCATAGCCACTCGGTGGTCTGATCGATGCAGCCACGTTATACCCAGCCCCCTATTTGCGACTTCAGCGCACGTGCCCTTCGGCGCGGGCGCCTGCTCGGTGCCGTGGCCTCGGCGCTGTTGCTGGCGCTCCCGATACTTGCCGGTGCGGCCGTGCCGGCATCGGCTGCGGCACCCAAATCTCTGTCCAATGCTGCTCAGGCCAGCAACGCCCGGCTCGGCGACGTACAGGTCAGCTCGGACGGTGTGCACTTCGCGAGCAGTCTGCCGGCCGATTTGTTCGACGCTTATGGGACGCTGATTCCGAATGGGTCGATGCGGGCGTCCCTGTGGATCCACAACCCGAGCGACCAGCCCGCGGTCGTGCGGGTGAGTCTGCGTAGTGCGGAGGGGGCATCCGCTGGGCTGAATCAGTACCTCACCCTGGGCGTCACGACCCCTGCCGACCCCACCGCGCCCACCGTGACGTTCGCGGGCGACGCGGATTGTGCGGTGCTTGCGCCGGTTCAGCCGCTCGCCGCCGGCGCGACGCTGAGAGCCGAGGTCAGGATCGACATGACGAACGTGACCGGGCTGACCGGGCAGAACGAGACGGCGAATCTGGGCCTCGTGGTGTCCCTGCGCGACGCGGTCGCTGGGCCGTTTTCGTCATCGGCCTGCGCCGACACGGGTGTGGTCGTCGCAGTTCTGGGGGCTTCGTCAGCGGCGACGCGGCCGGCCGCCCTATCCCGCACCGGGGTTGACCTGCCCGTTCCCGCCATCGTCGGGGGCGTTCTTCTGCTGGGCCTCGGCGTGCTGTTGACGTTCCGCCGTCGCCGCGAACGGAACGAGAACTAGATCCCGCCGGCACTGCCGGCGGGCAGCGGATGCCGATGCCCGCTACGAGACGCGCAGCACGATCTTGCCGCGAGTGTGCCCCTCTTCGATCGCTCGGTGTGCCGCAGCGCCGTCGGCGAGTTCGAACACGGCGTCGACGTGCACGCGCACGGTACCCGCGTCGAGGAGCTTCGAAATCTCGTCGAGGGCTCGGGCGTCGGGGGACACCTTGAAACCGGTCGCGCGGCGGCCGGCGGCAGCGGCATCCGCTGCCATGGAGGGCCAGCTGCCGGTCGGCGCGTTCACGAGCAGGCCGCCTGGGCGCAGCGCGGCGAGGGAACGGGTGCCGGTGTCATCGTGCACATTGCCGATGAGGTCGATGACCGAGTCGAGGTCGTGGGCCTCGTCTTCGAAGCGCGTGGTCGTGTAGTCGATGACCTCGTCGGCACCAAGCTCGCGCAGAAAGTCGAGGTTGCGGGTGGATCCGGTGGCGATGACGTGGGCGCCCAGAACGCGGGCGAACTGTACCGCGAAGTGACCGACGCCGCCGCTGGCGGCGTGCACGAGCATCCGCTGCCCGGGGGCCGCCCCGGCGAGCTTGACCATTCCCCACGCGGTGAGGGCGGCGACCGGCACTGCGGCAGCCTCGGCATGGCTGAGCCTGGCCGGCTTGTGCGCGACGCTCATGCTCGACACCGAGACGTACTCGGCGAAGCTGCCGCCAGTGCGCGGCACGCGGCCCATGCCGTAGACAGCATCCCCGGGCTGCAGCGGAGAGGCCTCGAACGCCGCGCGCACAACCATGCCGCTGAAATCGTTGCCGAGAATGGCCGGGTAGCTTTCGATCGCGGCGGCGACGCCCTTGCCGGAGCGCGTCTTGGCGTCGATCGGGTTCAGCCCGGCGGCGACGACCTTCACGAGAACCTCGTCAGAAATCTGGCGTGGTAGTGGCCTCTCGGCCAGGTGCAAGACGTCGGGGTCGCCGGTCTGGTCGATGACGAGGGCGCGCATGGTCAGCGGAAGTTCGAAGTCAGGAGCCATGTCCTCATTCTGATGCATCCCGCCTCGGTGCATTGCGGACGGGGCCTGGGCCCGAGCCGTGGGCCCAGTTTATAAACTGGGCCCGTGGACGGGGCCTGGGCCCCGTCCACGAAGCGAGAGCAGGCTAGCGGCGGGCCTGCTGGTCGAGATTGTCGATCAGGGCATTGGCCAGGCCCACCAGAATCGCGATCTGGTCTTCGTCACGTTCGATCCAGCGACATTCGGGCACTGCGGCGACCGGCACGAAATCGAGGTGCTCTTCCCAGACCAGCAGCGTGCGATCCGCGCCGAGCACGTACTGCTGCCACCACACCTGCCGCAGATAGCTGCGCGGAACGCTGCGCCACGGCTTGCTCGTGGTCTTGATCTCGGCCAGGTGTAAATCTGCACCGATCAAGCCGACCCCGTCAGGCGTGGCCAGATGCCGCGGATGCCCGAGCGACCGAAACAGGTTCGTACTCGGTTCGATGCCGTAGTTCTCCAGCACCCACGCGGCAATGACCGGTTCCCGGGCCCGTCCATGGTCGGTGTAGCTGTTGCCGGAGAAGCTCGTGCCGTGCATTTTGTCGTGCGCCGCGTTCAGGATCGACTTGGGGGTCGACAGTTTGGCGACATCCGTTGCGGTGATGCCCTGGTTGCGGGCCCGCAGCCACGCGACGCGGTCGTTCGAGTCGGCGACGATGCGCAGCGTGTGCGGTGCGGGCGGCGGTACCAGAGCGGATGCCGCGGGGTGCGCCGAAGGCTGGTCCAGATCGAAGAGGGACAGCGTGGAATTCGGCACTCCTCTATTGTGTGCCCGCGCGCCCGGTCGGCGCGCCACCGCCACGGGGAGCCGCGGGATTGGAGGCCGC
The DNA here is from genome assembly GCF_002929595.1 of Cryobacterium sp. N19. NCBI lineage: Bacteria > Bacillati > Actinomycetota > Actinomycetes > Micrococcales > Microbacteriaceae > Cryobacterium > Cryobacterium sp. N19. The sequence continues at coordinate 65,578 of NZ_PJJR01000049.1, forward strand.
CACTCGCCTGCCGGGCCGAGGTCGCGCATCCGCTCGCTGTGAGAATCGTTATCGCGAAGAGACCTGGCTTCGCTAGCCTGAAGGAACGTCAACCAATCGGGGGAACGCATGAAGCAGTACCCAGCTCGATTCGCGCTCGCCGGGGCCGCCACGCTGGCCCTGCTGCTCAGCGGATGCGCCGGCCTACCCGGCTACCCGGCCGCCACCGACACGCCGATGGCACAGTTCGTCGCCGGTGTCGACTGCCAGGCGCCCAACCTCAACAACTGGATCCCCGTTCAGGACGGCGTCCCAGCCCAAACGGATCTGACTGCAACCCACCCGGACGCCCCGGCGCCTGGCATGGTCCCCGACGGCTTCGAACCCGTCGTCGCCTCCCTCTGTACCTTCTCCGGCAGCATCGACGACGACGAGGGCCGCTGGTCGGCCGTGACGATCGAGACCCGCAAGGGCGACTTCAGCGCCCTGCTCGCTGCGCTCGCCCAACCCAACGACCAACCCGGGCTCAACCAGGCCTGCACCGCCGACATGGAGATCGTGCCCGAACTCTGGCTCGAAAACGCCGCAGGCGAAGCCATGCGGGCAGCCTGGCCGCGCACCTCCTGCGGCAAAACCAAGCCGGCCACGAGCAAAGCGCTCGAGAAACTCGAGCTGACCGACACGGTGAAACTGCCGCTCGTGCTGCAGATCGCCCGACCCGCTCTCGACGCCGGCTGCGCCATGAGCACCGGAACCCCCGAACAGTCGCTGCTGTTCGGCACGACCGGCCTGCAGACCTACACCACCCAGATCGGGCAGGACCCTGAACCGATTCCGGTGCCGCCCGCCGAAATCCCCTCCTACGCCGGCGTCGACGGCGCGAGCGTCTGTATCTACACGGTTGACCCGGTTACCGAACCCGACCTCAGCGAACTCGAATCCATCGAGGGTTTCGACGACGGCATGCTCGGCTCGATGCTGACCCTCAGGTCGGGCACCTTCACCAGCGCGACCACCCTTGAAGCGGATGCCGCAGCGCTGCTGCCCTCCGCAGCATCCGCTCTGCAAGCGCCCGCGTGCGCGATTGAGCCCACCCGGTTCGCGGTGCTCTGGCCCGAGCGGGCTGGCACCGAGCTCGACACCCCGATCCAGGTCGAACTGAACGGCTGCCAGCGACTCTTCGTTCCGGCCAGCAACCCGCTCGTGCCCGCGCCGGCCCTACTGGCGGCCCTGATCGGCTAAGGCCGGCCACAGGCATTCGAGGGCGCACTCATAGGGCGTTCATAGACAACTGCCGGATACTCATCAGAATGAGCACACGTGAGAGCACCCGCACCGGCCATGGCCCGCGCCTGACCAAGGCCGACGGCAGCGCCATTAGGGTCCTGGTCGTCGACGACGAACCCACCCTCACCGATCTGCTCTCCATGGCCCTGCGCTACGAGGGCTGGGAGGTGCGCACCGCCGGTGAAGGCCGCCAGGCGCTCACCATCGCCCGCGAATTTCGGCCGGACGCCATCGTGCTCGACATCATGCTGCCCGACATCGACGGCCTGCAGGTGTTGCAGCGGGTGCGCGCCGACGGCTACGAGACACCCGTGCTCTTTCTCACCGCCAAGGACTCGCTGGACGACCGCATCGCCGGGCTCACCGCGGGCGGCGACGACTACGTCACCAAGCCGTTCAGCCTCGAGGAGGTCGTCGCGCGCCTCCGCGGCCTTATCCGCCGCTCCACCCTCGCCGTGGCCGACTCGATCGACCCGCGCATCACCGTGGGAGACCTCACCCTCGACGAAGACAGCTACGAGGTCTTCCGCGACGGAACGGCCATCGAACTGACCGCCACCGAGTTCGAGCTGCTGCGCTTTCTCATGCGCAACCCGCGCCGCGTGCTCAGCAAAGCGCAGATTCTCGACCGGGTCTGGAGCTACGACTTCGGCGGCAAGTCGAGCGTCGTCGAGATCTACATCTCCTATCTGCGCAAGAAGATCGATGCTGGCCGGGAGCCTATGATTCACACGGTGCGCGGCGCCGGCTACATGCTGAAAACTGCCTGATGGCGCATCTCAAGAAGCGCGAACGGATGCCGCGCCGCCGCGGCCGACCCCGCTCGCCCTGGACCCTGCAGCGGCGCCTCGTGCTCACCGTGGTCGGGCTGCTCGCACTCGTCAGCATCACGATCGGCGTGGTGAGCGTGGTCATCCTGCGCGCCTCGTTGCTCGATCGCCTGGACGTGCAACTCGCATCCGCCGCCGACCGCTCCGGCGCCGTGCTCGGCGGCGGAGACAACGACGGGGACCGCCTCGGCGATACCCCCGGCAGCACCTATTTCGGCACCCCCACCGCCAACAGCATTCTCAGCGGCCCTGCCCAACCACCCGGGCTGCTCGCCCTGGTCTATGACGGATCGAGCATCACCACCGGCTACACCGACGACCAGAGCGGCGCCATCGAAGAACTCTCCGCGCAGCAGGTGCAGCAGCTCGCCGACCACGTCAACCAGTCGGCCGCCGTCACGGTAAACCTCGGTGGCGAACTCGGCGAATACCGAGTGCAAGCCGAAACGTCTGGCAGCGGCACCCTGTATCTGGTCGGATTGCCGCTGTCGGGCGTCGAGGCCACGGCGGCTCAGCTGGCCCTGATCATCACGTTCGTCTCACTCGCCGGGCTCATTGTGGTGGCCATTATCGCGGCCTGGGTAGTTCGCCTCGCCCTGCGCCCGCTGCAACGCGTGACCGCGACCGCCACCCGGGTTGCGCAACTTCCCCTCGACCAGGGCGAAGTCTCCCTCGACGATCGGGTTCCGACCGGGGATGCCGACCCGCGCACCGAGGTAGGCCGGGTCGGTGCGGCGCTTAACCGCATGCTCGACCACGTCGACCTCGCCCTCGAAGCGCGACAGCAAAGCGAACGCAAGGTGCGCCAGTTCGTCGCCGACGCGAGCCACGAGCTGCGCACGCCGCTCGCGTCCATCCGGGGCTACTCCGAACTCACCCGGCGCAGCGGCCAGCAGCTGCCGCCCGACGCCATCCACGCGCTTGGCCGCATTGAAAGCGAGTCCGTGCGCATGACCGGGCTGGTGGAAGACCTGCTGCTGCTCGCCCGTCTCGACGAGGGCCGCGAACTCGAAATGGAACCGGTCGACCTCACCATGCTGCTCGTCGACGCCGTGAGTGATGCCCACGCGGCCGGCCGTGATCATATTTGGGACCTCGACCTGCCCGAGGTACCGATCGAGGCGATCGGCGACGAACCGCGTCTGCGCCAGGTCATCACCAACCTGCTCGCCAACGCGCGACTGCACACGGATGCCGGCACCACGGTAGTCGTCGCCCTCGCCGCCGTCGGCGACCGGGCCGTCATCACCGTCACCGACAACGGCCCGGGCGTCCCGGAAGACCTCACCAGCATCCTGTTCGAACGGTTCGCCCGCGGCGACAGCTCACGCTTTCGCGGAACCGGCAGCACCGGCCTGGGGCTGGCGATCGTGGCCGCGGTCGTCGCCGCGCACCACGGCGCTGTGTCGGTCGAGAGCGTCCCCGGCCGCACCCAGTTTCGGGTCGAACTGCCCCTCGCCACGGACTAGGAGTATCGGCCAGGGCGGCGCCGGATCGACCTCGCGCCCCCTCATCCATCGAGCCGTGATTTCTGTTCGCCGAGCTGTGAGTCTCGACTCGTTCCAGGGTGAAAATGGGGGTGAAACTCACGGCACGACGATGAGCCGGGGACGAAACTCGTGGCTCGGCGCGGGGTCAGAAGCGGTAGACCTAGTCGGGCTCGTTCAGCCGTTCCAGCAGGGTGGCGAACTGGTCGAGTTCGGCGGGAGTCCACCGGCTGAGTCGCCGATGCACCAGGGCCGTGCGGTTGCGGCGCACCTCGGCCAGTTTCTCCGTGGCGAGAGGCGTCAGGGCCAGAAATCGTGCCCTCCCATCGAGCGGGTCAACCCGGGTCTCCACGAGCCCAAGCGAGCAGAGCAGCTTGGCCTGGCGGCTGATCATGCTGCGGTCCACCGCGAGCACATCCGCGACAACGCTGGCATGGGATTCGCCCCGCCGCGCGAGTACGCGCAAGAGCGCGAGTCCGAACGGTTCGAGGGTCGGATCGATCACGGCCGCGGTCGACCGTGTGCTGGCTCGAATATTGGCGGCCAGCATGGCCATCTGCGCCTCGACGCGGGCGAGCTCGAGGGTGTCGCCATCCACGCTGGGTCGTTCGACCAGCTCATTCATCACGAGGTCCGCGGGTTGCGGGTGTTTGGGCCAGCCCGGCCGGCGGCAGGCCAGCGGATGCCGCACTCACCTCCACGAGAATCTCCTGCACGTCGTCCCCCTCCCGGTGAAAGGCCAAGTCTGCCGCAACGATAGCCGGCACAGCTGCCGGCACCAGGGCCGTATCGCGGGCCCGGTCGATTCCGGTCTCCGTGCCGAGCGGATGATTCGGCAGCAGCGACACCGTGAGCAGGGTCACAAGGGCCAGCGGCGCGCTGATCAGAAAGATCGTGCCGACACCGGAACCGTAGGCGGCTTCGACGATGATGCGCAGCACGTCGGGCAGTTGGTTGACCTGCGGAATGACGCCGTCACCGAGCAGGCGGCCGGCATCCGCTTGATTGGTCGGGCTGAGCCCGCCCACGCCGGTGGTGATTTGGGCCGCGACAACACTGCCCAGGATGGACCCCATCACCGAGACCCCGACCGCGCCGCCGAGGCTGCGGAAGAAGGTCACCGAGCTCGTGGCGACGCCGAGGTGCCGCACCTCAACGGTGTTCTGCACGACCAGAACGAGGTTCTGCATGACCATGCCCACGCCGGCGCCGAGGATGAACATGTAGACGCCGACGAAGACGAGGCTCGTGTGCACATCGAGGGTACCGAGCAGTGTGGTGCCGACGAGCATGAGCACGGAGCCGGAGACCATGATGGACTTCCACGTGCCGCGCCGGCTGATTACTGTTCCGAACAGGGTCGACGAGATGAGCAGGCCGCCCATCATCGGGATGGTCAGCAGGCCCGACTGGGTGGGCGTGGCGCCGCGGGCGAGCTGCATGTACTGGCTGAGAAAGACCGAGGTGCCAAACAGGGAGACACCCACCGCGAGGCTCGCAATCGCCCCGAGGCCGAAGGTGCGGTTGCGAAACAGGCTGAGCGGAATTATCGGTTCGGCGGCGCGAAATTCCACGATGATCGCCAGAGCCAGCAAAACGACGGCACCTATCACCATGGCCCACGAGGTCAGTGACAGCCACTCGAACTGGGTGCCGGCCAGGGTTACCCAGATCAGCAGCAGCGAGACGCCGCACGTGATCAGCGCGGCCCCGAGGTAGTCGATGCGCACGACCCGCTTCACCCGTGCCGGCAGGTGCAGGGTGCGCTGCAGCAGCACGATGGCCACGATTGCCACCGGAAGCGCGATGAAGAAATTCCAGCGCCAGCCGAAGGCATCCGTCACGACACCGCCGAGCAGCGGGCCGCCGATCGTGCCGAGGGCCATGACCGCGCCGAACAGGCCGGCGTAGCGGCCGCGCTCACGCGGGCTGATGATGTCGGCCATGATGATCTGGCTGAGGGCGACCAGGCCGCCGGCGCCGAGGCCCTGCAGCACCCGGAAGGCGATGAGCGTTCCCGCGTCCTGCGAGAACCCGGCGAGCGCGCTGCCGATCACGAACACGGCCAGGGCGAGCTGAATGAGCAGTTTGCGATTGAACAGGTCGGCGAATTTGCCCCAGATCGGCGTACTCACCGTGGTCGCCAGCAGTGTGGCCGTGACCACCCAGGTGTAGGCCGATTGCGAGCCCTTGAGGTCGCTGAGAATGAGTGGCAGCGACGTGCTCACCACGGTGTTGGCCAGGATCGACACGAACATGCCCAGCAGTAGTCCCGACAGCGCTTCGAGTACCTGGCGGTGGCTCATTGAACCCTCGGTGACCGGTTCGGAAACGGTGCGGCTGGCGCGGCCCATGCGACTCCCTAAGTGATTGACAGCTATCAACGATAGGTGGGTAGTTGACGGATGTCAACCATCTCGATCAGCGGATGTCGCTCCGCCGTCGATTTGCACGCGCCCGAATCGTGCCGTACAGTACATTTCAGCCACAGACCGCCGGTTGCTGCGCTATGTCGAAAGACACAAGTGCAGACGAAGGTTCATTCACGTGAACGGCCCGCGCAGGTGTTCGTAGTTTTGTTACAGTCTTTTGGATTGTTCCCCAAGCTCCGGCGCCCTGCGCTGGAGCTTTTTTCATGTCTGCGCCCCGGGCTACCCGGCACATGATTATTAATGAGGAGCACCATGGCGAACAAGGAAGCAACGGTCGCCGAGCTTACGGAGAAATTCGAAAGCTCGACCGCCGTTCTGCTCACCGAGTACCGCGGTCTCACTGTTGCGCAGCTCAAGAGCCTGCGTAAGTCCATCAGTGAGGACGCCACGTACGCCGTGGTAAAGAACACGCTCACCAAGATTGCGGCCAACAAGGCCGGCATCACCTCGTTCGACGAGGAACTTGTCGGTCCGTCCGCTATCGCCTTCGTGCACGGAGACCCCGTCGCCGTCGCGAAGACCCTGCGTGCCTTTACCAAGGCAAACCCTCTCCTGGTGGTAAAGGGCGGTTACTTTGACGGTAACCCGCTCACCGCAGCGGAGGTTGGCAAGCTTGCCGACCTCGAGTCCCGCGAGGTGCTGCTGGCCAAGCTGGCCGGCGCCTTCAAGGCATCGCTGTTCGGAGCCGCTTATCTCTTCCAGGCACCGCTGTCGAAGGCTGTTCGCACCATCGACGCGCTGCGTGAGAAGCAGGAGTCCGCGAACTAGGCACCTGCCTGATTCACGGTTCACGATTTTTTAGAAACTATAGGAGTACATCATGGCAAAGCTTTCCACTGAAGACCTGCTTGAGCAGTTCAAGGGCCTGACCCTCATCGAGCTCTCCGAGTTCGTCAAGGCGTTCGAGGAGACCTTCGAGGTCACCGCAGCCGCTCCCGTCGCCGCTGCCGGAGCCGCTGGCCCCGCCGCTGCTGCTGAAGAGGTCGAAGAGCAGACCGCGTTCGACGTCATCCTTGACGCCGTTGGCGACAAGAAGATCCAGGTCATCAAGGTCGTGCGCGAGCTCACCAGCCTGGGCCTCGGCGAGGCCAAGGCCGTTGTCGATGGCGCGCCGAAGGCCGTCCTCGAGGGCGTTGCCAAGGACGCTGCCGAGAAGGCCAAGGCTTCCCTCGAAGAGGCCGGCGCAACCGTTACCCTCAAGTAGTCTCTCCCCGCAAGGGGATCTGATTGAGGCGTAGCCGATGCGGTTTTCAAACTCATCCTGCGCAAGGGGCGTCGTTTCCGTAAGGAGACGGCGCCCCTATTGTCGTGCCCGCACGTGTACAACCCCAGTACTGGGGCCTTCGCAAAGCTGAAGCTTTGTCGTGAATTTGGTGTGAACGAAGAGCGACTCTAGGTTTGAAAGAGGAAGTGCTGACCCAGACCACTTAACCGGCCGATTTTTCGGGAGCGCGACCCCTGACTCGACGAAGAGGCTCTCTTGCGCTCCACCACACACCACAGACTGTTCACGCCGCTGGCCGGCGCCGGAATCCTGGCTCTGACCCTCGCCGGGTGCTCGTCAGGCACAACGGATGCCGCCGGTTCCGGCGAATTCACCGGCGACACCCTTGAGGTCTCCGCTGCCTGGTCCGGCGCCGAGCAGGCCAACTTCGAGGCCGTCCTGGCCGCCTTCGAGGAGCAGTCCGGTGCCACGGTGAACTACACCAGCTTCGGCGACAATGCCGCGACCACGCTCGGCACCCAGATCGAGGGTGGCAGCCCGCCCAACGTCGCGATGCTCGCGCAGCCCGCCCTGATGGACCAGCTCGCCGCCGATGGCAACCTGCAGCCGCTGTCCGAGGCGGCCAGTGCCGCCGTCGCCGAGAACTACTCCCAGAGCTGGGTCGACCTCGGCACGAGCGACGGCACCCAGTACGGCGTCTGGTTCAAGGCCTCGAACAAATCGACCATGTGGTACAACGCCGATCTCTATGACTCCGCCGGAGCGGCCGCTCCCGCAGACTGGGACGACTTTCTGGCGCAACTGCAGCTCGTGGCCGACTCCGGCTATGCCGGAATCTCCATCGGAGCGGATGTCGGCTGGCCGTTGACCGACTGGTTCGAGAACGTCTACCTGCAGACCGCCGGCGGCGAGATGTACGACCAGCTCACCAACCACGAAATTCCCTGGACCGACCCCTCCGTCACAGTGGCGCTGGACGCCCTCGCGACCCTGTGGGGCAACGACGCACTCGTGCAGTCCGGAGCCGCGCAGCGCACCTTCCCGGAGTCGGTCACCGAGGTCTTCGGTGCCGCCCCGCAGGCCGCCACCATCTACGAGGGTGACTTCGTGGCCGGCAACATCACCGATGACGGCAACTCGGTCGTCGGCGAGAACGCCCTGTTCTTCGACTTCCCCTCCGTGAACGGCTCGGCACCCGCCGTCGTCGGCGGCGGCGACGTGGCCGTCTCCTTCACCGATGACGCCGCCACCGACGCTCTCATGCAGTTCCTCGCCTCGCCCGAAGCGGCCGAGGTTTGGGTGCCAGAGGGCGGCCTCACATCGCCGAACAACAACGTCGACACCGCGCTCTATCCCGACGAGACCAGCCGTCAGATCGCCGAAGCCCTCACCGGTGCTGAAACGTTCCGCTTCGACATGTCCGACCTCACCCCGAGTGCATTCGGCGGCACTCCCGGCCAGGGCTTCTGGCAGATCATGATCCAATTCCTGCAGGACCCGAGCGACGTCGCCGGTACCCAGCAGGCCCTCGAGGACGCCGCCGCCGCGGCCTACGTCGACTAACCCCAATAAGTCGAATCACCACCGTCACCGTGACCAGCACCATGAGTTCCAAGGCCGTACCCGCACGCCGTAACGCACCATCCGGGAGTCGCCGTCCCCGGATGGGTGCGAGCCGCCGACGCATGTTCCTGATCGCCCTCGGTTTTCTCGCGCCGGCGCTCGTGCTGCTGGCCGGGCTGGTGCTGTACCCCATTCTGTACACGGTGGTGCGCTCGTTCTTCAGCGCCGACGGCGGGGCGTTCGTGGGCTGGGACAACTACGTCACCATGTTCACGAACGACTCAACCTTCACGGCGATTCGCAACAACGTCATCTGGGTACTCGTGGCCCCGGTCGCCTGCACCGTGCTCGGCCTGTTGTTCGCGGTGCTGCTCGAAAAAATCAAGTGGTCAACGGCGTTCAAGCTCATCATCTTCATGCCCATGGCCATCTCGATGCTCGCCGCGGGCGTCATCTTTCGCGGCATGTTCCAGGAGAGCCCGAACCTCGGGGTTGTGAACGCGGCCGTTGTGGCTGTGAACAGCGCGTTCGGCGGCGGTGACGCGGCCTATCCGGGAGCGAATCCGCGCACCGACGTCGGTCTGATCAACGACGGCGGTGTCATCGCGAGCGAAGCCGCCGTTGGGGCTGGCACCGAGGTGAACTTCCCCCTCGTCGGCGTGCGCGCCGACAACGTTCCGGCCAGTGCCGCGCAGGCCGAGAGCGCCGACACCGCGTCTGCCGACCAGATCACCGGCACGGTCTGGCTCGACGTGGTCATCGGCGGCGGTGGTACGAACGGGCAGATAGACGACGGCAAAACGGGGCTCCCCGGCATCCGTGTCGACGCGGTCGACGCCTCCGGCACGATCGCCGCCACGACCGAAACGGATGCCGCCGGCCGCTACGTTCTCGCCGGCCTCGGCACCGAGACCTACCGCATAGCCCTGCCGGCGTCGAACTTCGACGAGGGCTACCAGGGGGTGTCGTGGCTGAGCTCGGGCCTGATCACCGCCGTGATCATCCTCTCCTATATCTGGATCTGGGCCGGCTTCGCCATGATCATGATCGCCTCCGGTCTGAGCGCGATCGACCGCTCCCTGCAGGAAGCCGCCCGGATGGACGGCGCCAACGAGTGGAAGGTGTTCTCCCGCATCACGGCGCCCCTGTTGTCTCCGGTGCTGATCGTCGTGTTCGTCACCCTCATCATCAACGTGCTGAAGATCTTCGACCTGGTCTACGTGATTCCTCCCGGCGCCTCGAAGCCCGCGGCGAACGTGATCGCGGTGGAGATGTGGACCGTGTCGTTTGGCGGCGGCAGCAATCAGGGCCTCGGCAGCGCTCTGGCCATTCTGCTGCTGATCCTCGTGCTGCCCTCGATGATCATCAACGTGCGCAAGTTCCGTCAGGAGAGAAAATCGTGAGCGGCGCCGCAACGCACGTGCGCGGCAAGAAAACCCTCGCCCGCACCATCCTCGGCTTTGTCGACAAGGGCGTGGTCAACGCTGTTCTCGTGATCGTCGCGATTTTCTGGCTGGTGCCGACCCTCGGCCTGTTCCTGTCGAGCCTGCGCACGGTCGGCGACAGCGCGTCGAGCGGCTGGTGGACAATATTCACCACCCCGGCGCAGCTGACCATTGAGAACTACGCGAACCTGCTCGCCAACCCGACCATCACCGGGTCGTTCTGGAACACCATTTTGATCGCCGTTCCCACGACGATCTTCGTGGTCATCTTCGGTGCCCTGGCCGGCTACGCTTTCGCCTGGCTCACGTTTCCGGGCCGGGACTGGCTGCTCATCGTGGTGATCGTGCTGCTCGCCGTGCCCCTGCAGGTCGCGCTGATTCCGTTGGCCCGCATGTTCGGAACCCTGGGAATTTTCGGTTCTATCTTTGGCGTGATCCTGTTCCACGTGGCCTTCGGGCTGCCGTTCGCCATTTTTCTGTTGCGCAACTTCTTCACCCAGATTCCGGCCGAACTGCTCGAAGCCGCTCGCATCGACGGTGCGAGTGACTGGCGAATCTTCGTGCAGGTCATTCTGCCGCTCGGCGGCCCGGCTATCGCCTCGCTGGCCATCTTCCAGTTTCTGTGGACCTGGAACGACATGCTCGTAGCCCTCATTTTCACTGACTCCGGATCGCAACCTCTGACCGTGGCGATTCAGAGTCAATTGCGCCAGTTCGGATCGAACATCGACGTGCTGTCGGCCGGAGCCTTTCTATCGATGATCGTGCCGCTCATTGTGTTCTTCGCGTTCCAGCGCTTCTTCGTGCAGGCCCTTCTGGCCGGCTCGCAAAAGTAATACTCCACCGCCGGGTGGATGCCGCCGCCCGGCCTAGGACCCGTGCGTCACCCTGGCCCGCGGCGCGCTCGTGCTGGATCGAATCACCAGGTTGGTCGCCAGAACGATGGAGTCGCTCGTACCGTCGGTGTCAGTCTGGTCGGGGGCTGTGCTCTCTCGGCGGGTATGGAGTTTCGTGCCGTCCTTGGTGGCGAGTTCGGCGAGGAGGGTGCGCACGGCGAGTCCACCCTGGGCGCGCGGATGCTGCGCGAGGGTGGTCAGGCGGAACATCTCGGCATACGGGTGGCCGTCGATCCCGATGACGCTGAGCTCGGTGGGCACCCGGATGCCCAACTCGCGCGCCGCCAGAATGAGCCCGAACGCAATCTCGTCACTCGCCGCGAAGATCGCGGTGGGGCGACGGCGCGGATCGCCGAGAATGGCCAGGCCGCGCTCGTAGCCGCCCGGCATGGTGAACTCGGCCGAGTAGAAGCATCCGCTCACCGATAGCCCGGCGGCCATCATCGCCGCCTGGAATCCGCGCAGGCGATTGCTGTGCACGTGAAAGTCCATCTCATCGACCTGGCTGCCGCCCACGTGCACGATGTCACGGTGGCCCAGGCTGAGCAGGTGTTCGGTGGCCAGACGGGCAGCCGCAACGTCGTCGATCTCGATCGTGGTGGTGCCGCGGATCGGCCCGCCGATGCCGACCAGCGGCCGGCCGAGCCGGTGCAGGTGCTCAACCTCGCGCTCGCTGAGGGCGACGCCGACCGAGATGATGCCATCGAAGCGCTTGCGGGCCAGAAAGAAGTCGAATACTCGGTCGCGCTCGAGGGACTCGGGCGGCAGGTTGTACAGCGTCATGTCGTAGCCCTGGTCGAGCAGAGCCTGCTCCACGCTTTCGAGCACCTCGCCGAAGAACCACCGGCTGATGAAGGGGATGATCACGCCGACGCTTTGAGTGCGGCCGGTTACCAGGCTGGCCGCGTTGGGTGAAGCGACGTAACCAATCTCCTGCGCGGCCGCAACGACCTTGGCGCGGGTCTCGGTCGACACGTAACCCCGGCCGCTGAGCGCTCGGCTGGCCGTGGCTTTGGCCACGCCGGCGAGGCGCGCTACATCGCCGATTGCACTCATGGGGCCTCCATCCTTGGGGACTATGCGTTCAGACTAGCCTGCTCTGGAGCAACATGGAACCGGTTCCATGAAGCCTCTTGATTTTGTGGTCAATTCGTCATTAGAATCTCGTACCCGGTGACGGAGGCTTCGATATCTTTGCCATTCCGTTACATTTGCGGGCTTGCTATCCCCAAACGGGTGACGTACTTTATGGTCTGGAACCGGTTCCCGATCTGTGGCTACGGGAACGTTACGGGTAGCTGATCCACCGAGTTCACCACCGTTTAGCACCACACGACCCGGCACCACTCAATGAGGAGAAACAAGATGCGGCCTTCCCTGCACCGTCGATTTACAGCACCGATCGCCATGGCGGCGATTGCTGGTCTAGCCCTGGCCGGTTGTTCCGGCGGTCCCGGTACTACCGCCTCCACGTCGGGAGCTAAGGGCGATGGCGTCGTCACCGTCTACGGCACGATCGCCGACACCGAAGCCCAGCTCCTGGAAAAGTCCTGGGCCGGGTGGGAGAAAGACAATAACATCGACATTCAATACGAATCGTCGAAGGAATTCGAATCGCAGATCTCCATTCGCGCCCAGGGCGGTAACGCTCCCGACATTGCGATCTTCCCGCAGCCCGGGCTCATGAAAGACCTCGCGTCGCGCAAATTCCTCAAGGCGGCACCCGACGCGGTTGCGGCCAACGTTGACAAGAACTGGTCCGCTGACTGGAAGGCCTACGGCACGTCGGACGGCACCCTCTATGGGGCTCCGCTCATGGCGAGCGTCAAGGGCTTCATCTGGTATTCACCGGCGAAATTCAAGGAGTGGGGCGTTGAAGTTCCCACCACCTGGGACGAACTGCTCGCTCTCACCAAGACCATCCAGGAAAAGACCGGTACGACTCCCTGGTGCGCCGGCTTCGGCTCCGGTGACGCCACCGGCTGGCCCGGCACCGACTGGGTCGAAGACCTCGTGCTGCGCCAGGCCGGCGCCGAGACCTACGACAAATGGGTCGCCAACAAGATCCCCTTCACCGACCCGGCCATCAAAAAGGCCTTTGACTCCGTCGGTGAAATTCTGCTCAACCCCAAGTACGTCAACGCCGCCTTTGGCGACGTCAAGTCGATCAACAGCACCCCGTTCGGAGATGTGGCCACCCCCATCTCCAACGGCACCTGTGCACTGACCCACCAGGCCTCTTTCTTCGATGGATTCATCAAGGATGCCGGCGGAACAGTCGGACCGGACGCCGACGTCTGGGCCTTCATCACTCCCTCGGTCAAGGCCGGTGGCCAGGCAGTCACCGGTGGCGGCGAGATTGTCGGCGCTTTCTCGGATGACGCTGACACTCAGAAGGTGCTGGAATACCTCTCGAGCGCTGACTGGGCTAACAGCCGGGTCGGTCTCGGCGGCGTGATCAGCGCGAACAAGGGCCTCGACGCTTCCAAGGCAACGAGCCCCATTCTGCAAGAAGCCATCACTATCCTGCAGGACCCGAAAACCACCTTCCGCTTCGACGGTTCCGACCTGATGCCGGGCGCTGTGGGATCGGGAACCTTCTGGAAGGGCATAGTCAGTTGGATCAACGGCACACCGACCGACGAGGTGCTCACGAGCATCGAAGCGGGCTGGCCGTCTAAATAACTGAGGCAGCCATCACTCAGGCATGAAAACGGTGTGCCGTCCGCTTCGAATACCGGGCGGCACATCGTGCGTGGCAGGTGTGCGTTATCGATACGTTTTCATCGGTTGCCAGCGAATACCAGGGTTTACTGTCGTACTCGAAAGGTTTCAGATGTCCGCTTTCTTCTCCTGGCTGGCGCAGTTACCCGCACTGGCGCAAGTCCCCATCGTCATCCTGGCTTTCGGCGTCGTGGTCGGCGCCATCCTCTTCTTCGTCGAGATTGCCCCACGCTCCGGCCGCCTGTACACGATCATCCGCCTCGCCGTCTGCGTGCTCGCACCATTGCTGATCCTGCTCATTGCCAACTCGTATACCTGGGCGATCATCGGCGCCGGTGTGCTCGGCCTCGGCTTCTTCTACATCGACTACCGCGCGCGCAAGGGTGCTGGCTACCTGTTTCAGCTGGTCGGTTTTCTCGCCCCGGCCGTTATCCTGCTCGGCATCGGCCTGGTCATTCCGACCATTCAGACCACGGTGCAGGCCTTCATGAGCGCTCGCGGTGACCGGTTTGTTGGCCTCGACAACTTCGCCTGGATCTTCACCCAGCCCGAGAACGTGCGCATCGTGCTCAACACCATTGTCTGGGTGTTGATCGTTCCGACCATCTCGACCATCGCCGGCCTCGCGTACGCGGTGTTCATCGACAAGAGCCGCGGTGAGAAGTACTTCAAGATTCTGGTCTTCATGCCGATGGCCATCTCCCTGGTGGGAGCATCCATTATTTGGCGTTTCGTCTACACGGCCCGCCCGGCCGACCAGGAGCAGATCGGCCTGCTGAACCAGCTCGTGGTCATGTTCGGCGGGCAGCCGGTCGACTTTCTCTCGGTATCCCCGTTCAATACCCTGTTTCTCATCGTGATTCTGATCTGGGTGCAGACCGGGTTCGCCATGGTGGTGCTGTCTGCCGCCATCAAAGGCGTGCCGACCGAGCAGATGGAGGCGGCCGAACTCGACGGCACCAACGCCTGGGAGCAGTTCGTGAACGTGACCGTCCCCGGCATCCGCAGCGCCCTCGTGGTCGTTCTGACGACTATCTCCATCGTGTCGCTCAAGGTCTTCGACATTGTGCGCACCACCACCGCCGGGTCCAACGAGACCAGCGTCGTCGCCAACGAAATGTACACCCAGTTCAAGAATTTCGAGCAGGGCCGCTCAGCCGCCTTCGCCCTGGTGCTGTTCCTGCTGGTACTGCCGATCGTCGTCTACAACGCCCGCCAGATCAAGAAGCAGAGGGAAATCCGATGAGCTCCGTCATGCCCGTAAGACTTCCCGTAGACGCCCAGACCACACGGCGACTCCGACGCGGCGTTCGCCGGATGGAGTCGCCCATCGCCCGCAACACCAAGAAACGGCTGACCAGCCGCGGAGCGACCATTGGGGCGCTCATCATCGCGGTGCTGTGGTCGATCCCCACCCTGGGCCTGCTGGTGTCGTCCTTCCGGCCGGCGCAGCAGGTGCGCACCACCGGTTGGTGGACCATTTTCACCAACACCGGGGTCACCTTCGACAACTACACGACGGCTCTGGCCGCGGGCAACAGCCAGCTGAACCTGGCCGGGGCATTCATTAACTCGATCGCGATCACCCTGCCGGCCACGCTCATCCCGTTGATGATTGCCAGCCTCGCCGCCTACGCCTTCGCCTGGATTGACTTTCGGGGCAAGAATGCCATGTTCATTGGTGTTTTTGCGTTGCAGATCGTGCCGATTCAGATGGCCCTCGTGCCGCTGCTGCAATTCTTCTCCGGCGGCACTGTTTTTGGCTTCCCGGTCGTCGCGGCACTCAACCCCGGCAGCGGCTATTCGCAGGTATGGATCGCGCACACCATGTTCGCTCTTCCCCTGGCCATCTACCTGCTGCACAACTTCGTCTCGGAGATACCGAGCGAGGTCATTGAAGCGGCCAGGGTTGACGGCGCCGGCCACGGGCAGATCTTCTTTCGCATCGTGTTGCCGCTGACCATGCCCGCCATCGCGTCGATCGCCATCTTCCAGTTTCTCTGGGTCTGGAACGACCTCCTGGTGGCGCTGATCTTCGCCGACGGCGCGGTCGCTCCCATGACCAAGCTGCTCGCCGAACTCTCCGGTGCCCGCGGGCAGGACTGGCATCTGCTCACGGCCGGCGCGTTCCTCTCGATTCTGGTGCCGCTGATCGTGTTCTTCTCGCTGCAACGCTTCTTCGTGCGCGGCCTGCTCGCCGGTTCTACCAAGGGTTAGCAGGCGGATTTTCGAGAGAACGGATGCTCGTGGCCGGCCCGACCACGGGCATCCGTTCTGCCGGGTCAGCGGCGACGTTTAGAGTGAATGCATGAGTGGAATGCACGGCGCCCCTGGCCACGGCCCGCGGCAGCAGGCGGGCGTCGAACGCCCGCGCAAACGGGTCAGCGGAGCGGATGCTGCGGCGCAGCGCGCAGAGAACGCGCTCGCCCCGCGCATCCCGCACCTGCTCGCTCGAATCGGCGCACTGTTCGCCCCGCACCGCAGCACGCTCATCGTCACCGTCGTGCTGGTTCTGGTCAGTGCCGCGCTGTCGGTCGTGCCGCCGCTGCTCACGCAGCGCGCCTTCGACGACGGGCTGTTTCCGCCCGCCGGCCCCCCCAACCTATCGGTGCTCGGGGTTCTCGTGGCCCTCATGCTCGGTGTTTTTCTGGTCAATGCGCTGCTTGGCGTCTGGCAGACCTGGCTCACCGCGAGCGTCGGCAACAAGGTCATGGGCGCCCTGCGCGTGCGGCTGTTCACGCACCTGCAGGCGATGGAGCTGAGCTTCTTCACGAAGACCAAGACCGGCGTGATTCAGTCTCGGCTGCAGAACGATGTCGGCGGTGTCGCGACGGTACTGACCAACACAATTTCCAGCATCCTGGGTAACACAGTCACGGTTATCGCGGCCTTCGTGGCGATGCTGCTGCTCAACTGGCAGCTGACCATCGTGGCCGTCGTGCTCATGCCGATTCTGGTATTCGCCCAGCGCCGCGTCGGCCAGGTGCGCGCGCGCATCGCCGGCAAGACGCAGGAATCGCTGTCGGACATGACCGCCATCACGCAGGAGACCCTGAGCGTGTCGGGCATTTTGCTGTCGAAAAGTTTCACCCGGCAGCAGAACGAGATCGATCGGTATGCCGTAGAGAACCGCAACCAGGTGCGGCTGCAGGTGAGCCAGCAGATGAGCGGCCAGTGGTTCTTCGCCACGGTGAGCGTGTTCCTGTCGGCTATTCCGGCGATCGTGTACCTTGTGGCCGGTGCCCTCATGTTCAACGGCACCACGGACGTCACGCCGGGCACGATCGTGGCGTTCACCACCGTGCAGGCTCGGCTCATTTTTCCGCTACTCGGCCTGATGCGCGTTGCGCTCGACCTGCAGACCTCGTCGGCGCTGTTCGCGCGCATCTTTGAATACCTCGACCTGAAGCCGGCGATCAGCGACAAGCCGGATGCAGCACTGGTGCCGTCTGTCGGTTCTGAGCGCGGGCGGGTCGAGTTCGACCGGGTGCGCTTCAACTATCCGGATGCCGGTCGTGACGCCCGCCCGACCCTCGACGACGTGTCCCTCACGATCGAGCCGGGGCAGTTCGCCGCCTTCGTCGGACCGTCCGGCGCCGGCAAGACCACGGTGTCCTACCTAATTCCGCGCTTCTATGAGGTGTCGGCCGGCCGAGTGCTGTTCTCCGGCCTCGACGTGCGTGACCTGCAGCAGCAATCGCTCGTCTCGCACATTGGCATCGTGAGCCAGGAGACCTACCTGTTCCACGCGACGATCGCCGAGAACCTGCGCTACGCCAAGCCGGAGGCGACGGATGCCGAGCTGGTCGCGGCCGCGCGCGCCGCGAACATCCACGACACGATCGACTCGTTCCCCGAGAAGTACGACACCATGGTGGGGGAGCGCGGCTACCGACTCTCCGGCGGTGAGAAACAGCGCATCGCTATTGCCCGGGTGCTGCTGAAGGACCCGCCCGTGCTCATCCTCGACGAGGCCACGAGCGCGCTCGACTCCATCTCCGAGAGCGTGGTGCAGGCCGCCCTCGACACGGCCAGCCACGGCCGCACGACCATCGCGATCGCCCACCGCCTGTCGACCATCGTCGATGCCGACGTGATCTTCGTCGTCGATGCCGGCCGAATCGTGGAGCGCGGCACCCACGCCGAACTCCTCGCCCAAGGCGCGGTCTACGCCTCCCTCTACGCCCGCCAAATCACGTCGAGCCCCGTCCTCTAACCGGACGGGGCCCAGGCCCCGTCCGCGGGCCCAGTTTATAAACTGGGCCCGTGGCCATAGGGTGGGCCCGGCGCGAAAATGCCCAGCGGACAGGCTACGAGCGGGCGGCGAGCATGCTGGTCATGAGGTCGATCTCGGACTTCTGGCTCAGCACGACGGCGGTCGCGAAGGCCCGCACGGTCGCGTTGGTGCTTCGGTCGAGCACCGCGTCGGCCATCTCGATGGCACCACGGTGGTGAGCGATCATGATGACCAGAAACTGTCGTTCCGCTTCCACACCGGATGCCGCGGTGAGCGCCGCAATCTGCGCCGGCGTCGCCAGCCCCGGCATCGGTTCTCCCGCCACGTGCGCGGCGTCGGATCCAGCAGTATGGGATCCGTCGTGCGACTCCCCAGCCAGGGTCGGCCGTGTCATCCAGGTCATCGAGGGTTCGGGGGAGAACTGCGGCAGGCCCCAGACAGCGAGCCACCCGGCCATCTGCCCGCTCTGCTTGGCCTGCGTCGTGGCGATGTCGTAGGCGAGCAGCCGCACCGGTGCATCCTCGGTGCGATCGCGAATGATCAGGGCGAGTTCGACGCCCTGGTCGTGATGCACCTGCATGTCCCGGGCGAAGCCCGCCTCGGCGCTCGTCGTGTCCGGCGTGGCGTCCGCGATTGTGCTGAGCCGCCCCGCCGAGAAGGCTGCGGCGCCCACGACGAGCGCTGTGACGACCACCGTGACGACCATGAAAAGTGTGCGACGCCGGCGTGAGGGATGAACATCCGCTGTGCTGGCGGACGGCGGATTGTCAGCGGTCACGGGGTCGTGCGTTCTAGGAGACCTTGCCGGGGGCGTCGATCGCGCCCGAGCACGGAGCGCCGTCTTCGGGCACGTTGACGCTCTTCCAGAATTCGCTGAAGAAGTCGGCAATACGGGCATCGCCGGCGCTGTCCACCTGAAGCTGCGCGTTCCAGCCGCTGAGCACGATCGGTGCCGGAATTCCTTCGAAGGGAGAGAGCACGACGTAGGTCGAGGGCAGTTCGGCCTTCAGCGTGGCGAGCTCGGCATCGGAGATCGACGGGTCGTAGGTGACCCAAATGGCGCCGTGCTCGAGCGAGTGCACGGCGTTCTCGTTGGGAACGACCTGATCGTAGACTCCGCAGTTGAGCCAGGCCGAGGCGTGCTCGCCGCCGGCGGGGGGTGTCTGCTCGTAGGTGACGGCAGTTTCCACGTGACCGGCCGTGTTGGTGAAGGTTTCAACGCCCTCGATCGTCGACGCATCGCCGGCGCCGCCGCCCGCATAGTTGGCCGCTTTCGGGGTGAGCACGAAGGCCGTGACGATGAGTGCGATGATCGCGACCACGGCCACCGCGCCGCCGACGATGCCAATCAGACGGTTACGCTTGCCGCGCTTTTGCTGGCGGTGATACTCCTCCAGCTTTTTCGTGCGCTTTGCGGCGCGTTCCTGCTTGAGCGACGCTTGGTTTACGGGGGAACCGGGCTGGGGGGTCACGAGGGCCTCTCTGTTGGAGCTACTTCCATTCGAACGTAACAGTCGCCCCTGTGGCTTCCCCCGATGCCGCTCTCACAGTTCTTTGTCAGGCTGGTCGGCGGCTCTCGGCGCCCGATAGACTGGGAGGGTGCCCGTTCATTCGCCGTGTTGCTGCTGTCGCTAGCCGACCCTCCACGAACCCGTTCGGCCGCCGTTCGGTGTGCATCCCCGAGGCCGCGCCTGTTTGAACGCGCGCGGCTCGACCCTGCTGCTTGACCAAAGGAATTCCCCATGAAAATCGCAGACACCGTCCTTGACCTCATCGGTGACACCCCGTTGGTTAAACTCCACAAGGTCACCGCCGGACTGACCGCGACGGTGCTCGTGAAACTCGAATACCTGAACCCGGGCGGCTCGGCCAAAGACCGCATCGCCGTGCGCATCATCGACGCCGCCGAGCGCGAGGGCCTTCTGAAACCCGGCGGCACGATCGTCGAACCCACGTCGGGCAACACCGGAGTGGGCCTGGCCCTGGTGGCTCAGCAGCGCGGCTACAAGTGCGTGTTCGTGCTGCCCGACAAGGTCGGCGAGGACAAACGCAACGTGCTCACGGCGTACGGCGCCGAGATCGTGGTGACGCCGACATCCGTTGCCCCCGAAGACCCCGAGTCGTACTACAGCGTCTCCGACCGGCTGGCCCGGGATATTCCGGGCGCGTTCAAGCCCAATCAGTACTTCAACCCGAACGGCCCGCTCAGTCACTACGAGACGACCGGCCCTGAGATCTGGCGTGACACCGACGGCACGGTCACCCACTTCGTTGCCGGCGTCGGCACCGGCGGCACCATCACCGGAACCGGTCGCTACCTGCGCGAGGTGTCGAATGACGCCGTACGCATCATCGGCGCCGACCCTGAGGGCTCGGTTTACTCCGGCGGCACCGGCCGCCCCTACCTGGTCGAGGGTGTCGGTGAAGACTTCTGGCCGGGCGCCTACGACCCCACGGTCGTGCATGAGGTGATCGCCGTCTCCGACGCCGACTCCTTCGCCATGACCCGCAGGCTCGCCCTCGAAGAGGGAATCCTCGTCGGCGGTTCAAGCGGCATGGCCGTCGTGGCCGCCCTACGCGCCGCCGAGAAGCTCGGCCAAGGCGACACGATCGTGGTGCTGCTGCCCGACGGCGGTCGCGGCTACCTCGGCAAAATCTTCAACGACGGGTGGATGCGCAGCTACGGTTTCAGCAACGCCCCCGCCGGTCACACCGTCGCCAATTTGCTCGAATCGAAGACCGGGAGCCTGCCGGACCTGGTCTATGTGCACCCGAGCGACACCGTGCACGACGCGATCGAAACCATGACCAGTCAGGGTGTGTCGCAGCTGCTCGTGCTGAGCGCCAAGCCGCCCGTCGTGATGGGCGAGGTACTCGGAGCGGTCGACGAACGCGCCCTGATGGGCCTGGTCTTCTCCGGCGACGCGAAACTCACCGATCGGGTTGGCTCCATCGTCGGCGACGCGCTGCCGCTGATCGGCGTCAACGAGCCGGTCGCCGCCGCGCGCGCCGCCTTCGCCGAGCACGATGCGCTGCTCGTCACCGACGGCGGCAAGCCGCTCGGCGTCATCACCCGGCACGACCTGCTCAGCTACCTGAGCGTCTAATTTCTACAGAGGGAGTAATCATGAACTTCGACACGATCGCCATCCACGCCGGTCAGGAATTCGACCCGACCACCGGCGCCGTCATTCCGCCGATCTACCAGACCTCCACCTACGTGCAGGACGGCATCGGCAACCTGCGCGGCGGCTACGAGTACAGCCGCGGCGGCAACCCCACGCGCACCGTGCTCGAATCGCTCCTCGCAGCGCTGGAAGGCGGCAAGCACGGACTATCCTTTGCCAGCGGACTCGCCGCCGAAGACACCATCCTGCGCGCCATCCTGGCACCTGGCGACCACGTCGTGCTCGGCAATGATGTCTACGGCGGAACCCACCGCCTCATCAGCAAGGTGCACGGTGCCTGGGGGGTGCTCAACACCACCGTCGAGATGAGCGACCTCGCGGCGGTCGAGGCGGCCATCCGCCCCGAAACAAAGATCCTCTGGGTGGAGACGCCGAGCAACCCGCTCATGAAGATCAGCGACATTGCGGCGCTCGCCGAGATCGCGCACCGACACGGCGTGGTCGCGATCGTCGACAACACCTTTGCGTCACCGGCGCTGCAGCATCCGCTTGAATTCGGCGCTGACGTGGTGGTGCACTCGACCACGAAATATCTCGGCGGTCACTCCGACGTGCTCGGCGGCGCCCTCATCATCAA
This sequence comes from Cryobacterium sp. N19, assembly GCF_002929595.1. Lineage (NCBI taxonomy): Bacteria > Bacillati > Actinomycetota > Actinomycetes > Micrococcales > Microbacteriaceae > Cryobacterium > Cryobacterium sp. N19. The sequence continues at coordinate 87,448 of NZ_PJJR01000049.1, forward strand.
CGACGACGAGCTCTACGCGAAAGCCCAGTTTCTGCAGTTCGCGGCCGGTCCCGTCTCAGCACCGCTCGACTCCTGGCTCACCGTGCGCGGCATCAAGACGCTCTCGGTGCGCATGGAACGGCACTGCAAGAACGCCCAGACCATCGCCGAATACCTCGACGGCCACCCCGCGATCGCTGCCGTCTATTACCCGGGACTGCCCGGCCACCCCGGCCACGACCTCGCCAAGAAGCAGATGTCCGGCTTCGGCGGTATGATCTCCGTCGCGTTCGTCGGTGGCGCGGCCGCCGCGCGCCTGTTCGCCGAGTCGATGCACCTGTTCCAGCTGGCCGAATCGCTCGGCGGCGTCGAGTCGCTCGTGAACTATCCCTCGGAAATGACGCACGCCTCGGTGCGCGGCACCGAGCTGGAGGTGCCCGACAACATCGTGCGCCTGTCCGTCGGCATCGAGGACGTCGCCGACCTCATAGCCGACCTCGAGGCCGCCCTGCCGCGCGCCTGACCCCGCCTGCTCTTGGGACGGGGCCCGGGCCCGTCCCGAAAACGGGGGTCAGGGTTGGCGGGAGAAGGCGGAGGCTCGACGCACCTGGTCGGGGGTGGGGCGGATGCCGGTGTACAGGTAAAACTGCTCCTCGGCCTGCAACGCCACCACCTCGGCGCCGGTGATGACCGGTTTGCCGAGCTTTCGCGCCCCCACGATGAGTGGCGTTTCAGCGGGGGAGGCCACCACGTCGAAGACCACGCTCGCCGCGTCGATCGCCGCGGCTGGGAAGGACGTGTGGTCGGCGTCGGCGCCGCCGGCCATACCGACCGGCGTCACATTGACGATCAGGTCGGCGGTGAGCGCGCCCACCTCGGATGCCCACTCATAGCTGTACAGCGCGGCTAGGGCGCGGCCGGTGACCTCGTTGCGCGCCACGATGGTTCCCCGGTCGAAGCCGGCATCGTGCAATGCCGCTGCGACGGCCTTCGCCATGCCGCCGCTTCCGCGCAGAATGACGGAGTATTCGCGCGGCACCTCGTGCTCGGCCAGCAGCCGCTGCACGGCGGAATAGTCGGTGTTGTATGCGGTCAGGTGGCCGCCATCGTTCACGATGGTGTTGACCGAGTTGATGGCTGACGCCGAGGCATCCATGTCGTCGACGAGGGCGATGACATCTTCCTTGTAGGGCATCGACACCGCACAGCCCCGAATGCCGAGCCCCCGCACACCAGCGATAGCATCGGCCAGGTTGGTTGGAGCGAAGGCCTTGTAGATGAAGTTCAGGCCCAGCTCCTCATAGAGGTAGTTGTGAAACCGGGTGCCCAGGTTGCTCGGCCGGGCCGACAGCGAGATGCACAGGGTCGTGTCCTTGTTCAGAATTGGCATGACTCCAGTGTGACCTGTTTGCGGACCGCGCCGGATCGGTGTCCTTGCCCGGTCGCAACAATCCAACGGCCTGGCAGCCAGGCTTCAGGGGCTACTTAAAGGGCGGGCGTCAGCAGAAGCCGGCCCCGTGAGAAAACTCCCCGCTGGGCGCAACCACGTCAGGAAAGTGTGTGTTGCGGTTGCAACACGGCGAGGCCGGCCTCACGAAAAGGCGCGAGCGCAGCGCTGTCCGCCGCGGTATCCGTGATCAGGGTGTCAAAGGAACGAAGTGGCCCGACCTGGCCGAGGTGTACCTGGCCGAGCTTGGACGCGTCGGCCACGATGATGGAGCGGGTCGTCGCCGCGAGCATGAGCTTCTTGGTGCCCGCCTCGGGCAGGTTGATGTTCGTGACGCCGTGCTCGGCATCTACACCGTTGCAGCCGATGAAGGCTAGGTCGGCGTGTACCTGGCTGAGCACGGAGGAGGCGAGTGGTTCCACGAGCGAGTGCTGACGCGGGCGCAAGGAACCGCCGGTCACGATCACGGTGAAGCGGGGGATGGCTGGCTCCAGCTCGAGTGCGATGCTCAGCCCGTTCGTGATAATCACTACGTCGGTCAATTCTTGGCGGGCCACGAGGGCACGGGCGATCGCGAGGGTGGTCGAGCCAACGTCGAGGATGACGCTCTGCCCGGTTGAGACGAGGCCGGCCGCGAGCGAGCCAATTTGTTGTTTGGGTATGACGGACGAAGCGAGCGCCTGTTCGAAGGAGGACTCGATCATTGGCTGCCCGGAAGAGCCTCGGGCGAGCACTGCCCCGCCGTGTACGCGTTGGACCGCTCCTGCAGTTTCGAGCGCATCGAGATCCGCTCTGGCCGTGACACCGGACACGCCAAAGGTCTCCCGCAATTCGCGAACCTGCACGAAACCGCGTTCGTCGATGAGCCTGTGGATCTGCTCGCGCCTGACGGGCCCCGGTAGCCCGTCGCGGTCGGGTGACGTCGACGGTGCGGTCGTCGGGCTCTGCAAGGGGTCGAGGGAAGCCATGCCTCCATCTTTACTTACTTCGTCATTTCTTTCAATTCGAAAGTCTCTGGTTTCGGAAAGTAAAATCAGATACTGTAGAAACTGCTATGAGACACGCAGACTTCATCGCCGACGCCGGCATCGCTCGACAGCAGCACACCCTGGCCGACGGTCGAGACCTCTTCTACTTCGACGATCCTGACACCACGCTGTCGCCGGATCGGGCCGCCGATGTGCGCGAACTTGATCAGCGCCCCGCCACTGCCAACATGCGGCAGGACCCACTGAGCGCGGAATGGGTGTCGATCGCTGCCGCCCGGCAAAACCGGGTGTTCCTGCCGCCGGCGCACCTTGATCCGCTGGCACCGTCAACCCCGGACAATCCGTCCGAGGTGCCGAGCAACTATGACGTGGCAGTCTTCGAGAACAAGACCCCGTCTTTCGGCCCGCTACTAACGGATGCCGACGCCCCGGCCGGTCTCGCGGATCTCGCCACGATCGGTCTGGGGCGCACCCGCACGTCCGTTGGACGTTGTGAGGTCGTCTGCTTCAGCCCGGAAAACGAGGGATCGTTCGCGAGCCTCTCGGCCACTCGTGCTCGCACGGTGATTGAGGCGTGGGCTGAGCGCACGTATGCACTGTCGAGCCTGCCCGGCATCGAGCAGGTCTTTCCGTTCGAGAATCGCGGCGAGGCGATCGGCGTGACGCTACGGCATCCGCACGGCCAGATCTATGCATATCCCTACGTGACCCCGCGCACGCGGCAGCTGATCGAGTCGCTCGACGTCTATGGGCCGACGTTGTTCGCGGATATCCTGACTCTTGAGCAGGCCGGTGACCGTGTCGTTCTGCAGGGGGCGTATTGGACTGCTTTTGTTCCCTTCGCGGCTCGTTGGCCGATCGAAGTGCATATGCTCCCGAACCGGCACGTGCCTGACTTCGCCGCCACCACCCTCGCAGAGCGCGACGAACTGGCGGTGCTCTACCGGCGCCTCCTGCGTGGAATCGACGCCATCTACTCGACGCCGACCCCGTACATCGGGGCCTGGCACCAGGCACCCGTGCACGTCCGACGCTCGGAGATTCGATTGATGCTGCAGGTGACGAGCCCGCGTCGAGCCGAGGACAAGCTCAAGTACCTCGCCGGGTCGGAAGCCGCGATGGGGGCCTGGATCGGCGACGTCACCCCCGAACAGGCCGCGACCACGATTCGCGAGGCGATCGAGCGGGCCGACGCAGCGGATGCCGCGGCATCCGCTGCCGCTACTCCGCCCGCCCGCACAGCGACCCCGGAGAAGCCCCACCATGACTAACCTGTGCAGCAGTGCGAGAGCAGGATTTGCAGCCCGGTTCGGGCGTGCGCCTGATGGACTCTGGTCGGCCCCCGGTCGGGTCAACCTGATCGGCGAGCACACCGACTACAACGAGGGATTCGTGCTGCCTCTTGCGATCGACCGGCGCACGATTGTTGCTCTCGCTCCGCGCGACGACCGGCTGATGCGAGTCGCAAGTTCCTTCGCTGAACGGACCGTCGAGCTTGGACTGGACGACCTCATCCCGGAGAATCTGGCCGACTGGTCGGCGTACCCGCTCGGCATCGCCTGGGCGCTCGGGCAATTCGGCGCCGATCTCGGCGCGGTGACCGGCTTCGACGCGTACATCGTCTCCGACGTACCGGTCGGTGCCGGCCTGTCATCGTCCGCCGCGATCGAGTGTGCCGTGGCGGTTGCCCTGAATGACCTCTGGCAGCTCGGTCTCGAGCTGCGCACCCTCGCACTGGCCGGGCAGCTCGCCGAAAACCAGGTAGTTGGCGCACCCACGGGCATCATGGACCAGTCTGCGTCGCTGCTCGGCCGCGTCGACGCCGTCGTGTTTTTGGACTGTCGGAGTCTGCACGCCGAGGTCATTCCGTTGGGTTGTGACCCGGCCGGTCTCGACCTGCTGATCATCGACAGCCAGGTGAGCCACGCCCACTCAACCGGCGGCTATGCCTCACGCCGAGCATCCTGCGAGCTGGGCGCGCGACTGATGGGCGTGCCGGCCCTTCGTGATTTGGGGGTCAGTGACCTCGCCAGGGCGGCCGAGTTGCTCGATGACGAGACCTTTCGCCGGGTGCGTCACATCGTGACCGAGAATCAGCGCGTTCTGGAAACAGTGCAGACGCTCCGTGAGCAGGGGCCGACCGCGATCGGTGCGTTGCTGGATGCCTCGCACTTGTCGATGCGGGACGACTTTGAAATCTCGGTTCCCGAACTCGACCTCGCCGTGGAGACCGCGCGCGCGGCCGGTGCGATCGGCGCCCGAATGACCGGCGGCGGGTTTGGCGGGGCCGCGATCGCGCTCATTCCCAGCGGACTGCGCCCCGTCATCGAAGCCGCGGTCGGCGCCGCGTTCACCGCGCGGGGCTACGTCGCCCCGGTCATGTTCGTGGTTCGGGCAGCGGATGGAGCGCACAAAGTGGAGTAGCTGGCGGATCGAGCCACCTTCTGGATAGAGACGTCGGCCGCCAGCTGGCCAGCATGTGACTGTCACATCTGTCGTGCGCCGGGGCATAATAGGGTGGGTCGCAATTGTGACCGTGCACATTCCAACGGGGGTGATGGTGTCCGAGAACCCGCCCACGGGACGCGCCCCGAGCATTCGCGACGTGGCACGCCTAGCCGGGGTCTCGCACCAGACTGTGTCACGCGTACTCAACGCCCACCCCAGCATCCGGGAATCGACCAAACTGCGCGTTCAGCAGGTCATCGACGACCTGCAATACCGACCGAACAGCGCCGCACGGGCTCTGGTCAAGGGGCAGTCCCGCACGATCGGCGTGCTGTCGGCAATGAGCGCGGAATACGGTCCGGCGAGCAGTATTGCGGCGATCCAGGATGCTGCCAGGGAAGCTGGATATTTCGTGAACACAGCCAATATCTCTCGAGGGGAACCCTCGTCGATCCAGGCTGCCGTTGACCACCTGATGGACCAGTCGGTGGAGGGCATCGTCGTCATCGCACCCCAGGTACGGGTCATTGAAGCCATCGAAAAGCTGTCCATCGCCGTGCCGTATGTGACGCTGCAGTCCACCGGTGTTGCAGACAAGCACGCCCTCTCTGTTGACCAGATAGCTGGCGCCCGCCTCGCCACTCGACATCTCATCAACCTCGGACACCGCAACATCTATCACCTCGCTGGACCGCAGGACTGGATCGAGGCGGAGGCGCGCATGCGCGGATTCCTCGAGGAAATGGGGGCGAATGACGTCCCAACCACCGCGCCAATCCTGGGCGACTGGACCGCCGGCTTCGGATACCATGCCGGGCGCGAGCTGCTCCGGGTGCGCGATTTCACTGCCATTTTCTCGTCCAACGACCAGATGGCGCTCGGGCTCATGCACGCCATCCGCGACGCCGGGCTCGATATTCCGCGCGACGTCAGCATCGTCGGATTCGACGACATTCCTGAGGCCGCACACTTCTGGCCGCCACTGACCACCGTGCGCCAGGACTTCGCCGAGCTCGGACGTCGCTGCATCGCCCTGCTCCTGGCCAACATCACCGGTGGCGCGAACGAAGCTTCGTCGAGCCCGCTCATCCCCGAGCTCGTGGTGCGGTCGTCTACGGCCCCGCCCGCGTGGTAGCGGCCAGTCGGACTTCCCTGCGCTAACCAGCCTCGTTTCGGCGTCGTTATCCAAACGAGATAAAAGGGCATTGACAGGCGAATCGAGTCTGGGCCAAAGTGAACTCATCAATGTGACCGTTCACATTTTGATGATGACCTGTGGCAATCCATCGCGACGGGACGTCGCCTTGCGTTCGCACCAGAATCGACAAAGGAGTCAATTTCGTGACCACCGCGCCCCGCCCATCTGCCGGAGAATCGGTCAACCCTGCAGCAAGCGCTGCGGCGGTGGCTGACGCCGAGTCTTACGTCATCGGCGTCGACTTCGGAACTCTCTCCGGCCGGGCCGTGGTCGTACGCGTCTCCGATGGCGTCGAGATTGGCTCCGCCGTCCTGGATTATCCCCACGCGGTCATGGACACGACCCTCGCCGCGACTGGTGAGGCGCTTCCTCCCGAGTGGGCACTTCAAGTACCCGCGGACTACGTGGCCGTGTTGCAGAGTGCCGTTCCGGCCGCCGTCGCAAGCGCTGGCATTGACCCATCTCGCGTCATCGGAATCGGGACCGACTTCACTGCATGCACGATGGTTCCCGTACTCGCCGACGGTACGCCGCTCAACGAGCTCGCCGAATACGCGGGCCGCCCGCACGCGTATGTGAAGCTCTGGCGCCACCACGCGGCACAGGGCCAGGCCGACCGCATCAATGACCTCGCGACCTCGCGCGGTGAGAGCTGGCTGCCGCGTTACGGCGGGCTGATCTCGAGCGAATGGGAATTCGCCAAGGGACTCCAGCTTCTCGAGGAAGACCCCGAGCTCTACAACCGTATGGACCACTGGGTCGAGGCCGCCGACTGGATCGTCTGGCAGCTGACCGGGCGTTACCTGCGCAATGCCTGCACTGCTGGCTACAAAGGCATCCTGCAGGACGGCGAGTACCCGAGCGAGGCCTTCCTCGGCACGCTCAATCCGGCCTTTTCCCGCTTTGCCCTCGACAAAGTGGCGCACGAGATCGGTCAGCTCGGCGCATCCGCTGGCTCGCTGTCGGCCGAGGCCGCAGCCTGGACGGGGCTCCCCGAAGGCATTCACGTGGCAGTCGGCAACGTGGACGCCCACGTGACAGCCCCGGCCGCGCAGGCTGTGAATCCCGGCCAAATGGTGGCCATCATGGGTACCAGCACCTGTCAAGTGATGAACTCCGACCGTCTCGCCGAGGTGCCGGGGATGTGCGGCGTCGTCGACGGCGGCATCATCTCCGGGCTTTACGGCTACGAGGCCGGCCAATCCGGCGTTGGCGACATTTTCGCATGGTACGTCAATAACCAGGTACCGGCGGCATACGTGGAAGAGGCCCGCGCGCTCGGCCGCAGCGTGCATGAGTACCTCACCGAGCTCATCAAAGACCAACCCGTTGGCGGGCACGGGCTCGTGGCGCTCGACTGGCACAGCGGCAACCGCTCAGTACTCGTCGACCACGAACTCTCCGGGCTAGTCATCGGCATGACCCTCACTACCCGGCCCGAAGAGATCTATCGTGCACTGCTGGAAGCAACGGCCTTTGGCACCCGCGCCATCGTGGAAACATTCAACGACAGCCACGTGCCGGTGACCGAGTTCATCGTGGCCGGCGGCCTGTTGAAAAACGCGTTCCTAATGCAGATTTACAGCGATATCCTTCGCATGCCCATCAGCACTATCGCGAGCGATCAGGGCCCCGCGCTTGGCGCGGCTATTCACGCCGCCGTTGCTGCCGGCGCTTACCCCGACGTGCGCGCGGCCGGCGAGAAGATGGGCAAGCTCAACAAAAACGTCTATGTGCCCAACGAGGCGTCTTCGGCGGCGTATGACGAGCTATTCGCGGAATACACGCGGCTGCACGATTATTTTGGTCGCGGCGAAAACGACGTTATGCACCGCCTCAAGGCCCTCAAACGTCGGGCTGCGGTCACCGCACGGGAAGCGCTGGTGTCGGTATGAGTACCTACGGACCCCAGATCGAAGTAGCGATCGCCCGCGTTCGCGCCGAGATCACCCGCCTGCACGCCGAGCTGTTCCGCAATGGACTCGTGGTCTGGACCGGTGGCAACGTTTCCGGCCGTGTGCCGGGCGCGGAGCTCTTCGTGATCAAGCCCAGCGGAGTCGACTATGCCGACCTGGCTCCCGAGAACATGATTCTCTGCGACCTCCAGGGAAATGTCATACCGGGCACGCCCGGCGCCGACCGTTCGCCGTCGAGTGACACCGCGGCGCACGCGTACGTCTATCGGAACATGCCTGACGTTGGGGGCGTCGTGCACACGCATTCCACTTACGCCACGGCCTGGGCCGCCCGTAACGAAGCCATCCCGTGTGTGATCACGGCCATGGCCGATGAATTCGGTGGCCCGATTCCGGTGGGACCGTTCGCGATTATCGGTGATGATTCGATCGGCCGCGGCATCGTGGAGACCCTCGCCGGCCACCGTTCGCGGGCCGTGTTGATGGCTAACCACGGGCCGTTCACGATTGGTAAGGACGCCCGGGACGCAGTGAAGGCCGCCGTGATGGTGGAAGACGTGGCCCGCACGGTGCAGCTCGCCCGAGCGGGCGGCGACCTCGTTCCCATTTCGCAGGATTCCATCGATTCCCTATTTGCCCGATACCAGAACGTCTACGGACAAGCACCGCAGGGAGCACTGAAGTAATGGCATCTCTCACCACGACCCTCGACCAATACGAGGTTTGGTTCCTCACCGGAAGCCAGAACCTGTACGGCGAAGAGACCCTACGCCAGGTGGCCGAGCAATCCCAGCAAATCGCTCGGGCGCTCCACTCATCGACCGCCGTCCCGGTCAATGTGGTCTGGAAGCCGGTGCTAAAAGACTCCGAGTCCATCCGCCGTGCCGCCCTTGATGCCAATGCCGACGACCGCGTTATCGGCCTGATCGCCTGGATGCATACGTTTTCCCCGGCCAAGATGTGGATCGCCGGCCTCGACGCGCTCACCAAGCCCCTGCTGCACCTGCACACGCAGGCGAATGTCGAGTTGCCCTGGGCCGAGATCGATTTTGATTTCATGAACCTCAACCAGGCCGCGCACGGCGACCGTGAGTTCGGCTACATCCAGACTCGTCTCGGCGTGACCCGCAAGACCGTGGTCGGCCACGTGTCCAACCCGGCCGTGTCCGGCAGCATCGGCTCTTGGACCCGCGCCGCGGCTGGCTGGGCAGCCAGCCGCAGCATGAAGCTCGCCCGCTTCGGAGACAACATGCGCTACGTGGCCGTGACCGAGGGCGACAAAACCGAGGCCGAACTGCGCTTCGGCGTGCAGGTCAACACCTGGCCTGTGAACGAGTTGGCCGAGGCCGTGCACTCCGCAACGGATGCCGCCATCGACGTCTTGGTCGCCGAATATGACGACCTGTACGACGTGGTTCCCGAACTGCGCAAGGGCGGCGAACGGCACGAGTCGCTGCGCTACGGCGCCGCGATCGAGCTGGGGCTGAAGAGCTTCCTCGAGGCTGGCGACTTCGCCGCGTTCACCACGAGTTTCGAAGACTTAGGCGCCCTGCGCCAACTGCCCGGCCTTGCCGTTCAGCGCCTGATGGCCCAGGGCTACGGCTTCGGCGCAGAGGGCGACTGGAAGACATCCGTTTTGGTGCGTGTTGCCAATGTGATGGGTTCCGGCCTTCCGGGCGGCGCGAGCCTGATGGAGGACTACACCTACGACCTCACCCCCGGCGCCGAGTTGATTCTCGGTGCTCACATGCTCGAGGTGAGCCCCTCGCTCACCAGCGAACGGCCGACGCTCGAGATCCATCCGCTCGGTATCGGCGGCCGCGAAGACCCCGTGCGCCTGGTCTTCAACACCGACCCCGGCCCCGCCGTGGTTGTGGCGATGAGCGACATTCGCGATCGGTTCCGCCTGGTGGCGAATGTGGTCGAGGTTGTCGAGCCGACAGCCGCGCTGCCGAACCTGCCGGTGGGACGCGCCGTCTGGCGCCCCGAACCCGACTTCGCAACCTCGGCCGCTGCCTGGCTCACCGCCGGCGCCGCCCACCACACCGTGATGTCGACCGCCGTCGGCATCGAGGTTTTCCACGATTTCGCCGAGATAGCTCGAACCGAGCTTCTTGTGATCGATAAGACCACCACCCAGCGGGATTTCACGCGTGAGGTGCGTTGGAACCAAGCCTACTACCGACTGGCGCAAGGCCTGTAGCGGGACCAGCACTACCAGCAATATCTCAATCGCCGCCTTGACATCATCGTCGAAAATATAGAAATTCGAAGGGAAACACAGTGAAGACACGAAAGGTCCTTATCGGCATTGCTGCCATTGGACTCGCACTCACGCTCGCGGCCTGCTCGGGAACCCGTGGTGGTTCGACCACCACGACTGACGCTGCGGGAGCCAACAAGGGTGCGCTCATCGGGGTGGCCATGCCAACCAAGACCTCCGAGCGGTGGATCAAAGACGGCGACGCCGTCAAAGCCGACCTGGAGGCGCTCGGTTACAAGGTCGACCTTGAGTACGCGGATGACAAGATCCCCACGCAGGTGCAGCAGATCAGCAACATGCTCACTAAGGGCGCGAAGATCCTCATTATCGCCTCAATCGATGGAACAGCGCTGAGCGACCAGCTTGACCAGGCCGGCAAGTCGGGCGTCAAGGTCATCGCATACGACCGCCTGATTAACGGCAACAAAAACGTCGACTACTACACCACGTTCGACAACTTCAAGGTTGGTGTCGACCAGGCATCCAGCCTGCTCACCGGCCTGGGCATCCTCGATGCTTCCGGTAAGGACACCAGCGAGGCCGGCCCGTTCAATGTTGAGCTGTTCGCCGGAAGCCCCGACGACAACAACGCGACGTTCTTCTTCAACGGCGCGATGGAGACCCTGCAGCCTTACATCGACAAGGGCGTTCTCAACGTCAAGAGTGGCCAGACTGGTTTCACGCAGGTCGCCACGTTGCGTTGGGACCCCTCGACAGCACAGAAACGGATGCAGAACCTCATCGCCAGCACATACTCGGACGGCAGCAAGGTTGACGGTGTGCTGTCCCCGTATGACGGCCTCTCCATCGGCATCATCTCGGCGCTGACAAGCTCGGGTTACTCCGCGGACGCCCTGCCGGTCATCACCGGCCAGGACGCTGAAGCTGCGTCGGTCAAGTCGATCATCTCGGGCCAGCAGTATTCAACGATCTACAAGGACACTCGCCAACTGGGCAAGGAAGCCGTGAAGATGGCCGATGACATCCTGAACGGCAAGATCCCGGAGGTCAACGACACGAAGAGTTATAACAACAAGGTCAAGGACGTCCCGACCTTCCTGTTCCAGCCCACCGTGGTCACCATCGACAACTACAAGGAGGTTCTCGTCGATAGCGGGTACTACACCGAAGCCGACCTGAAGTAAGTCCCCCTCCTCAACAGGTCGTGGCGGTGGGGAACCGCCGCCACGACTACCCCTCAGGCATGAAAGAAGGAGCAACGGTGACAACCAACATTCTCGAGATGCGCGGCATCACGAAGACCTTCCCAGGTGTCAAGGCACTCCAGGATGTCTCCCTCGCGGTCGAACGCGGCCAGATTCATGCTATTTGTGGTGAGAACGGTGCGGGAAAGTCCACCTTGATGAAGGTGCTGAGTGGCGTTTACGCGCACGGCAGTTACGACGGCGAGATCGTTTTCGAGAACGAGACCGTCGAGTTCAAGACCATCAACGAGTCCGAGGCCACGGGCATCGTTATCATCCACCAGGAGCTCGCGCTGAGTCCCTACCTGTCGATCGCCGAGAACATCTACCTCGGCAACGAGCAGCAGACGAATGGCTGGATCGACTGGAATAAGACCAACCGCGAGGCGGCCAAACTCCTCGCCAGAGTGGGGCTGAAAGACAACCCCATCACGAAAGTAACCGACATCGGCGTCGGCAAGCAGCAACTCGTGGAGATCGCGAAGGCGCTCTCCAAGGAGGTGAAGCTGCTCATCCTGGATGAGCCGACCGCCGCTCTCAATGACGAGGACTCAGCGCACCTGCTTGATCTGATCAAGCACCTGAAAGGCCAAGGGATCACCTCGATCATGATCAGCCACAAGCTGAATGAGATTAAGGCAATCGCCGACAAGGTCACGATCATCCGAGATGGCAAGACCATTGAGACCCTCGACATGCACAAGGATGAGATTTCGGAGGAGCGCATCATCAAGGGGATGGTTGGCCGAGACCTGGGGAGTCGGTATCCGGACCACACGCCGCACATCGGCGAAGAGATCCTGCGCGTAGAGGACTGGACTGTCTACCATCCACTGCACCATGATCGTATGGTCGTCAAGGACGCCAATATCCACGTGAAAGCGGGCGAGATTGTAGGCATCGCTGGCCTCATGGGGGCCGGGCGCACCGAGCTGGCGATGAGCGTCTTCGGCCACAGTTACGGGGCCAAAATCTCGGGGCGAGTGTTCAAGAATGGGGTGCTGATCAAGACCAACACGGTCTCGGCGGCCATCGGCCACGGCCTTGCCTATGCCACTGAGGACCGCAAACACTTCGGTCTCAACCTGATCGAAAACATCCAGCGCAATATCTCGCTGGCCGCGCTGCAGAAGCTGGCACGGAGCGGCTGGGTCGATGCGAACCGCGAGTCCACCGTCGCGGAAGGCTTTCTCAAAAGTATGAACATCAAGGCACCGAGCGTGGAAGCAATTACCGGCAAGCTCTCTGGCGGGAATCAGCAAAAGGTCGTGCTCTCGAAGTGGATGTTCTCAGACCCCGACGTGCTCATCCTGGACGAGCCCACCCGTGGTATCGACGTGGGTGCTAAGTACGAAATCTATGGAATCATCAATCGGCTCGCCGATGAGGGGAAGGGGGTCATCGTCATTTCTTCCGAGCTGCCGGAGCTACTCGGTATCTGCGATCGTATTTACACTCTGGCGGAGGGGCGTATCACCGCGGATGTGCCACGCAGCCAGGCCACAGCCGAATATCTCATGCAACGAATGACCCAGGAAAGGGACAAGGAAAGCTGATGACTGTCTTCAGATCCTCACTCGACTATCTCGCCGGACAGCTCCGCCAGATCGGCCTGTTCATCGCTCTGATTGCCATCATCATTTTCTTCCAAGTGGCGACTTCAGGAATTACGCTGAAGCCGATCAACGTGTCGAACCTGATCGTGCAGAACAGCTACATCCTTATCCTCGCGGTCGGTATGGTCATGGTGATCATCGCGGGCCATATCGATTTGTCGGTGGGCTCGGTTGTGGCCTTCGTTGGCGCGATGTCGGGGGTCATGATCACCCAATGGCATATTCCGTGGTGGGGGGCCATCATTCTCTGCCTGATCCTGGGTGCGCTCGTGGGAATGTGGCAGGGGTTCTGGATCGCCTACTTTGGCATACCGGCCTTCATCGTCACCTTGGCCGGCATGCTCACATTCCGTGGTCTCACTCAGATCGCTCTGCAAAACCAGCAAATCTCGCCGTTCCCTGACGAGTTCCGTGCGCTTGGCAGTGGGTTCCTGCCGGACCTCGGGGGCGGAACGAGTCTGCTGGAACCGCTGACAGTGGGGCTGGGATTACTCGCAACCGTCCTGCTGGTGGCTCAGGGCGTGAGATCTCGCATGGCGCGCAGGAAGTACGACGTGGAAGATGAACCGCTAGCGTGGTTCCTGGTCAAGCTCGTGTTCACCGCTGGACTGATCCTATTGATAACGTTCCTGCTCGCCAGCTACCGTGGCACTCCGATCGTGCTCGTCGTGCTCGGCATTCTCACCGTGGGATATTCCGCAGTGATGTCTCGAAGCGTCTTCGGGCGACATGTGTACGCGCTTGGCGGGAACAGGCTCGCGGCGGCCCTCTCGGGTGTAAAGACCAAGCGGGTCACGTTCTTGCTCTTCGTTAACATGGGCGTTATCGCGGCCCTCGCCGGCCTGGTCTTCACCGCACAGCTGAACCTCGCCAATCCCAAGGCCGGTGATGGCTTCGAACTTGATGCAATTGCGGCCGTATTCATCGGTGGCGCGGCGGTTACGGGCGGTATCGGCACGGTGACCGGTGCCATCATCGGTGGCCTGATCATTGGGATCCTGAACAACGGTATGTCGATTCTCGGTGTGGGAACAGAGTTCCAACAGCTCATCAAGGGGCTCGTGCTGTTGGGCGCCGTGGCTTTCGACGTCTACAACAAGCGTCGTTCCGGCAGTCACTGACCGAATTCGACTCACGATAGAGCCCCGACTGTCTTCGGACGTCGGGGCTCTCGTGTGCCTGGGGCCAGCCGATACGACACGCCGCCCGAGATTCCACAGGCAAAATAATGTTCCGGGCGGTGCCTGTGGATAACCCGGTGCAGTTCCGCGGAATGTCGGCGGTTTTGCGCCGGGGGACTGTGGGCAACGTGTGGAATGTCGGTGGATAACTACACAAATGTAATTACTGCATGTAGTGGCTATTGAGCGTAGCGATCACTAGATGTAGTATTGAAACTCTAGTCAGGCACTACAGCCCGACAGTACGCTTGCTCACTTTGAACGACGATTTCTGACGAATACTCGCCGGAAATCGAAGAGTTTCATCGAACATACTTGCGAAGTATATCGAACAGTTTTAGACTTGACCTGCCAAGAAGAAAGGCCATAATCATGGCAATCACCGTTTACACGAAGCCCTCCTGCGTGCAGTGCACGGCCACCTACCGTGCCCTCGACAACAAGGGCATCGAGTATGAGGTGCTCGACCTCTCGGTCGACGAAAACGCCCTCGAAGCTGTCAAGGCATTGGGCTACCTGCAGGCGCCCGTCGTGATCACCGACGAAGAGCACTGGTCGGGCTTTCGTCCAGACAAGATCAACGCACTCGCTGCTCGCCTCGCGTAGCCACCACCAGCACACCCCCGCCTCAACGCGCCGCCCGATCAGAATCGCCAGACTAGATGACTGACATCGTGTACTTCTCGAGCACCTCGGGCAACACTGCCCGGTTTGTCGAGAAACTTGGTCGAACGGCAGCGCGAATCCCGCTTCATGCGCGTGAGGAGCCGCTCGTCGCCCAGGAGCCGTTCGTGCTCTGCGTGCCCACCTATGGTGGTGGCAGTGTGGGCGGGGCGGTGCCCAAGCAGGTCATCAAGTTTTTGAACAACGAGACCAATCGGTCGTTGATTCGCGGCGTCATCGGCGCCGGCAACATGAATTTCGGTACGGCATACTGCCTGGCTGGCGACATCATCGCCGCCAAGTGCAAGGTGCCCCACCTCTATCGCTTCGAAGTATTTGGAACACCGGATGATGTGCGCATCGTTCACGACGGATTGGAAGAATTTTGGAAACAACAGCCGTGAAGATCACGCCCATCGATGCACCGTCGGGCATGGACTACCACTCGCTCAACGCGATGCTCAACCTGTACGGCCCGAACGGGGAGATCCAGTTCGACAAGGACCGCGAGGCTGCCCGCGAGTTCTTCCTGCAGCACGTCAACCAGAACACCGTGTTCTTTCACTCGCTGCGCGAGCGCCTCGACTACCTGGTCGAGAAGGAATACTACGAACAGGCCGTACTCGACCAGTACTCGTTCGAGTTCATCACGAGCCTGAACGACCTCGCGTACTCGAAGAAGTTCCGTTTTCAGAGCTTCCTCGGTGCCTTCAAGTACTACACCTCGTACACGCTGAAGACCTTCGACGGCAAGCGTTACCTCGAGCGTTTCGAAGACCGCGTCGTCATGACCGCGCTGGGTCTCGCCTCCGGTGATGAGAAGCTCGCCGTCGCCCTGGTCGAAGAGATCATCGCCGGACGCTTCCAGCCCGCGACCCCCACGTTTTTGAACTCTGGCAAGGCTCAGCGCGGCGAGCTCGTCTCGTGCTTCCTGCTGCGCATCGAAGACAACATGGAGTCGATCTCCCGCGGCATCAACTCCTCGTTGCAGCTCTCCAAGCGTGGCGGCGGCGTGGCGCTGCTGCTGAGCAACATTCGTGAGGCCGGCGCGCCGATCAAGCAGATCGAGAACCAGTCCAGCGGCATCATTCCCGTGATGAAGCTGCTCGAAGACTCCTTCAGCTACGCCAACCAGCTCGGTGCCCGCCAGGGCGCGGGAGCGGTCTACCTGCAGGCGCACCACCCAGACATCATGCGTTTTCTCGACACCAAGCGTGAGAACGCCGACGAGAAGATTCGCATTAAGACCCTCTCGCTCGGCGTCGTCATTCCCGACATCACCTTCGAGCTCGCCAAGAACGACGAGTGGATGTACCTCTTCTCGCCGTACGACGTGGAAAAGGTCTACGGCGTGCCCTTCGCCGACATCTCCGTGACCGAGAAATATCACGAGATGGTCGACAACCCCCGCATCAAGAAGTCCAAGATGAAGGCGCGCGAGTTCTTCCAGACCCTCGCGGAGATCCAGTTCGAGTCCGGCTACCCGTACATCATGTTCGAGGACACCGTCAACAAGGCGAACCCGATCGAGGGTCGTATCAACATGTCGAACCTCTGCTCCGAGATTCTGCAGGTGAACACCCCGACCACGTACAACGAGGACCTCTCGTACAACGAGATCGGCAAGGACATCTCCTGCAACCTCGGCTCGATGAACATCGCCCTGGCGATGGACTCCGGCAACCTCGGTCGCACCGTGAACGCGGCCATCCGTGGCCTGAACGCGGTGTCCGAGCAGAGCCACATCAGCTCGGTTCGCTCCATCGAAGACGGTAACGACCGTTCGCACGCCATCGGCCTTGGCCAGATGAACCTGCACGGCTACCTGGCCCGCGAGCGCATCTACTATGGCAGCGAAGAAAGCATCGACTTCACCAACATCTACTTCTACACGGTGTTGTTCCACGCGTTGACGGCCTCCAACGCCATCGCCATCGAGCGCGGTGGCACCTTCGAGGGCTTCGAGAACTCCACCTACGCCTCCGGTGCGTTCTTCGACAAGTACACCGACCAGGTCTGGGAGCCGACCACCGCCCGCGGCGCCGAGCTGTTCAGCCAGGCCGGGGTGTCGATTCCCACACAGGCGGATTGGGCCGAGCTCAAGGCATCCGTTGTGAAGCACGGTATCTACAACCAGAACCTGCAGGCCGTGCCGCCCACCGGGTCGATCTCGTACATCAACAACTCCACCGCGTCGATCCACCCGATCGCAGCGAAGATCGAGATCCGCAAGGAAGGCAAGCTGGGCCGCGTGTACTACCCGGCGCCGTTCATGACGAACGACAACCTGGACTACTACCAGGACGCCTACGAGATCGGCTACGAGAAGGTCATCGACGTGTACGCGGCGGCGACGCAGCACGTGGACCAGGGCCTCTCGCTGACGCTGTTCTTCAAGGACACCGCCACCACCCGCGACATCAACCGCGCCCAGATCTACGCGTGGAAAAAGGGCATCAAGACCATCTACTACATCCGTCTGCGTCAAATGGCCCTTGAGGGCACTGAGGTTGAGGGTTGCGTCTCGTGCGCGCTGTAACTTTTCTGAACACCGGAATGTCTATGAAGGACGAATCATGAGTAGCCCCAAGGTCAAGTTGGTGTCGCATGTTGATGCGATCAACTGGAACAAGATCGAAGATGAGAAAGATGTCGAGGTGTGGAACCGCCTCACCAACAACTTCTGGCTGCCCGAGAAGATCCCGCTGAGCAACGACATCCAGTCGTGGAACCAGCTCACCCCGGTGGAGCAGCAGCTCACCCTGCGCGTGTTCACCGGGCTGACCCTGCTCGACACGATCCAGGGCACCGTCGGCGCCGTCTCGCTCATCCCCGATGCGATCACGCCGCACGAGGAAGCCGTGTACACGAACATCGCGTTCATGGAATCCGTGCATGCCAAAAGCTACTCGTCGATCTTCTCGACCCTGAGCAACACCAAGGACATCGACGAGGCGTTCCGCTGGTCGACCGAGAACGAGAACCTGCAGCGCAAGGCCTCGATCGTGATGGACTACTACCAGGGCGACGACCCGCTGAAGCGCAAGGTGGCCTCGGTTCTGCTCGAGTCCTTCCTGTTCTACTCGGGCTTTTACCTGCCCATGTATTTCTCCAGCCGGGCCCGCCTCACCAACACGGCCGACCTCATCCGCTTGATTATTCGTGACGAAGCGGTGCACGGCTACTACATCGGCTACAAGTTCCAGAAGGGCCTTGAGAAGGCCACTCAGGAACGTCGCGACGAGATCAAGGACTACGCCTTCAACCTCGTGTTCGAGCTGTACGAGAACGAGGTGCAGTACACGCAGGACCTGTACGACGAGGTCGGCTTGACCGAAGACGTGAAGATGTTTCTGCACTACAACGCCAACAAGGCGCTGATGAACCTCGGCTACGAGGCGATCTTCCCGAAGGACGTCTGCGACGTGAACCCGGCGATTCTCTCGGCGCTCTCACCCAACGGCGACGAGAACCACGACTTCTTCTCGGGTTCGGGTTCGTCGTATGTCATCGGCAAGGCTGTTGTGACCGAGGACGACGACTGGGACTTCTAGAGGAGCGTCTGGTGCGGGAAGGGCGGAGGCTTGGGCCACCGCTCTTATTGCTCGCCTAGTGAATTACCGGTCGCGGCGGATGCCGCATGGGACTAACGTGATGGTGTGCCCGCTGCTGTGGTCAACGCCCAGAGCGCTCACGCCGCAGGCGTGCAGCGCCTTCTGCAGCGCTATCGGGCCGTCCCGGCAACGGCCCCGATTCGACTGGCCAAGCGCACCTCGAATCTGTTCCGAACCCGATCGAAGACCGGGGCGACAGGCCTCGACACGTCCGGCCTGACCGGCGTCATCTCAGTGGATGCTGCGGCGCAAACGGCGGACGTGGCCGGCATGTGCACCTACGACGACCTCGTCGCCGAGACGCTGCGCTACGGGCTGGTGCCGTTGGTCGTGCCACAGCTCAAGACCATCACCCTTGGCGGCGCGGTCACCGGCCTCGGCATCGAGTCGACGTCGTTCCGCAACGGCCTGCCCCACGAGTCGGTGCTCGAACTGGACGTCCTGACCGGCGCCGGAGAAGTGCTGACCGTATCATCGAGCGAGAACACCGCGCTGTACCGCGCCTTCCCCAACTCCTACGGAACTCTGGGCTACGCGGTGCGCCTGCGCATCGAACTCGAACCCGTCAAACCCTTCGTCGCTCTCGCGCACGTGCGGTTCCACTCGCCCGTCGATTTGGTCGCCGCTATAGACGGCATCATGGCCACCGGCAGCCTCGACGGCGTCGCGGTTGACTATCTCGACGGCGTGGTGTTCAGCGCCGACGAAAGCTACCTCTGCGTGGGTAGACAGACTGGCGCGCCCGGCCCGGTCAGCGACTACACCGGCCAACAGATCTACTATCGCTCCATGCGGCACGAGCGCGGCGTGACAACCGACCGCCTCACGATCTACGACTACCTGTGGCGCTGGGACACGGACTGGTTCTGGTGCTCTGAGGCGTTTGGCGCGCAGCATCCGCTTATTCGTCGGTTCTGGCCCGCGCGCTACCGCCGCAGCAGCTTCTACGCCACGCTGATGCGGATCGAACAGCGGTTCCACCTTGGCGATCGCCTTGAGAAACTGCACGGCAAGCCGCCCCGTGAGCGGGTGGTGCAAGACGTCGAGCTGCCCCTGGAGCGGTGCACGGAATTTCTGGATTGGTTCCTCGAGACCGTACCGATCGCTCCGATTTGGCTGTGCCCGCTGCGCTTGAGAGCCGACGATCGCTGGCCGCTCTACCCGATTCGACCGCGACAGAGTTACGTGAACGTCGGGTTCTGGTCGACGGTGCCGGTTGGGCAGGTCGAGGGCGAGACGAACCGGCTGATCGAACGCAAGATCGGCGACCTTCACGGGCACAAATCGCTCTACTCCGACTCCTACTACTCACGGGAGGAGTTCGACGAACTCTACGGCGGGGACGTCTATCGGGCCGCGAAGAAGCGGTACGACCCCGATTCCCGCCTCCTCGACCTCTATGCGAAGGCGGTGCAACGACAGTGACCACGTTCAAGGATCAGTCGATACAGACGACGGATGCCCCGGCGGGCAAGTTCACCCTCGCGCAGGTTCTGGAGATTCTGGCCGGCGGTCGCCTCCCGGTGAGCTTCACCGCTTACGACGGGAGCACGGCGGGACCACCGGATGCGCCGTTCGGGCTGGACCTTCTGGTCCCGCGCGGCACGACCTACCTCGCTACCGGCCGCGGTGACCTCGGACTGGCCCGCGCCTATATCGCCGGCGACCTCGACATCCACGGTGTGCACCCCGGTGACCCCTATGAGCTGCTCAAGGCGCTCGCCAACAGCCTCGAGTTCACCCGGCCACGCGCGCGGATGATGGTGGACATCATCCGCTCTATCGGTGTGAGGCAGTTGCGCCCGATCAGTCCGCCGCCGGAAGAAGCGCAGGCTCGATGGCGCCGCGTCGCCAGCGGGCTGCGGCACAGCAAGACACGTGACGCCGAAGCGATCCACCACCACTACGACGTGTCGAACCGGTTTTACGAGTGGGTGCTCGGGCCATCGATGACGTACACCTGCGCCTGCTACCCAGACAGCGACGCCCCCCTCGACCAGGCGCAGGAGAACAAGTACCGGCTCGTGTTCGAGAAGTTGCGGTTGAACCCCGGCGACCGGTTGCTCGATGTCGGCTGCGGCTGGGGCAGTATGGTGCGCTACGCCGCCCGCCGCGGCATCCGCTCCACCGGTGTGACGTTGTCGAGAGAGCAGGCTGAGTGGGCGCAGCGGGCCATCGCCGACGAGGGCCTGAGCGATCTGGCGGAGGTTCGATTCGGTGACTACCGCGACATCACCGAAACCGGCTTTGACGCCGTGTCATCCATTGGGCTGCTCGAGCACATCGGCGTGCGCAACTATTCGTCGTACTTTCGTTTTCTGCAGGACAGACTGCGCCCCGGAGGCTTGTTGCTCAACCACTGCATCACCCGGCCAGAGAACCGCACCGAGCCGGCGACCCGAGGCTTCATCGATCGCTATGTCTTTCCCGACGGAGAGCTCACCGGCTCGGGCCGGATCATCAGCGAGGCGCAGGATGTGGGTCTGGAGGTGCTGCACGAGGAGAACCTGCGCCAGCACTACGCGCTGACGCTGCGCGATTGGTGCGCCAACCTGGTCGAGCATTGGGACGAGGCGGTCGAGGAGGTCGGGCTGCCCACGGCAAAGGTGTGGGGGCTGTACATGGCGGGCTCGAGGCTCGGGTTCGAGAGCAATGGGATCCAACTGCACCAGGTGCTGATGACCAGGCCCGACGAACGTGGCGGTGTCGGCGAACTGCCGTTGCGGTCGTGGTGGACGCCGTAACCGTAGCCCGGCTCGGTGAGAAAACGGTTCAACGTGCGGCGGCCGGAACCCCTCAGGTTCCGCCGCGCAGGGCCGTGATCGGCTCGATGTTGGAGGCGCGCACCGCCGGGTAAGCGCCGGCGGCGAGGCCGACGACGGTTCCGAGCAGGGCCGCGCCGATGGCGACTACGGGATCGAGGATGGGCGTCCAACCCTGCAGCAGCGACACGACGACCACCGCGAACACCCCGAGAGCCGAGCCGATCAGGCCGCCGAGCAGCCCGATCACCGCCGACTCCACGATGAACTGCCGGGCGATGTCGCGTTTGGTAGCACCGAGGGCCCGGCGCAGACCGATCTCACCGACCCGTTCCATCACCGAGAGCAGGGTGACGTTGGCGATGCCGAGACCGCCAGCGAGCAGGGCGAGAATGCCGAGCGTGAGAAAGACAACGTTGATGTCGGCCTGAATGTTGTCTTGCAGTGACGAGGCGGTGGCTGGTGCCTGCACCGTGAAGTTCTCGGGAGCATTCGGGTCGAGCGCGATCGGTGCCTGCCGCGCTACGAGTGTGCCGGCGCCGACAGCGATCTGCACGTGCAGTTCGGCCGGAGCGGTCAGGGCGAAGTCGGCGCGGGCGGTGCCCATCGGCAGAATCACAGCGTCGAGCAGGTTGGCGCGGCGTTCGACGCCGTCGATGATGCCGATGACGGTGTAGGGAACGTCGCCGATGAAGATCGACGGCTGCGAGTCGACCCGGTTTATGCCGAGCGTCTCGGCCGCCCGCGCGCCGAGCACGACCACCCGATCGGCACGCTCGTCATGGCCGGCATCGAAGTAGCGCCCGGTGACGATGTTGCCGCGCACTGCCGCGAGCAGGCCCGGCGAGGTGGCGATGACGGCGGGACTCAGAGTCTGCGCGGCCGAGGGATCGTTCACCGGAACAGACGTGATGAGCTGGCCGGCCACGTCGATATCGGCCACGAGACCCGCGCGTTCCACCCCCGCCAGGCGATCGAGCCGCTCCGGGGCATCCCACGGCAGCCGACTGGTGGCCTGCTCGGCGCCGCTCGAGTTGCGGGTCGTGGCCGGTTCGATCATGACCTGGGTCGCCGAAACGGCGTCGAACTGGCTGGAAATCTGCCCGGCGGCGGTCTGCGCGAACCCGATCGTGACGACGAGCGAGGCGATGCCGAGCACGGTTCCGAGGGTTGTCATGATGAGTCGGCTGGGACGTGCCCCGACGCCGTAGCTCGCCTCCACCAGCAGGTCCTGAACCGAGAACCGGTCGGCACGGCGAATGACCGGAACGATGCTGGCGGCGCCAGGTGCCAGTTCAGTGGATGCCGTCAGATCGTCCCCCGAGACAGTCTCGGGGACGGCGGCGGCGCGGGAACGGCGGCGCAGCATCCGCTTGAAGGAAAACGTCACGACAACTCGCTCAGGCGACCGTCGGTGATGCGCACGCGCCGCTCGGCCCGATCGCTCACCGCCTGGTCGTGGGTGATGACGATGAGGGTGAGGCCGTCGGCGTGCAGTTCCTCGAAGAGATCCATGACCTCGCCGCCGGTGGTCTCGTCGAGGTTTCCGGTGGGTTCGTCGGCGAGCAATAGCTCGGGCGAGGCGACGACGGCGCGGGCCACCGCCACGCGCTGGCGTTCACCGCCGGAGAGGGGGCCGGGCAGAAAGTCGAGGCGGTGGTTGAGCTTCACCCGGTCAAGGGCGGCGCGGGCGCGGTCCTCGCGTTCGGCGCGCGGCACGCCGCTGTACAGGGTGGCGAGCAGCACGTTGTCGAGCACGGTGCGGTGCGGCAGCAGGTGAAAGGCCTGAAAGACGAAGCCGATGGTGCCGCCGCGCACGATGGCGCGCTGCTTCTCGTCGAGCAGGCTCGTGTCCCGGCCGTCGAGGTGGTATTCGCCCACGCTCGGCCGGTCGAGCAGGCCGAGCAGGTTGAGCATGGTCGACTTACCCGAGCCGCTGGGGCCGACGATCGACAGGTAGTCGCCGCGCTCCACCCGCAGGTTGACCGATTTGAGCGCCTGCACCTCGGGCGGACCGGGGAACGACCGCGTGACGTTGACCAGTTCGACGACCGGGGCTGTCAGCACCGGCCCATCACCGGCCCACCACGACGAGGTCGCCGGCCGTGAGTGAGCCATCGACGGCGGTGATCTCGACGAAC
This sequence comes from Cryobacterium sp. N19, assembly GCF_002929595.1. NCBI lineage: Bacteria > Bacillati > Actinomycetota > Actinomycetes > Micrococcales > Microbacteriaceae > Cryobacterium > Cryobacterium sp. N19. The sequence continues at coordinate 110,870 of NZ_PJJR01000049.1, forward strand.
CCTTCGGCGGCGAGCCCGGTCGTCACCTCGACCAGCACGGTCTCGGCGTTGTCGCCGGGGTCGAACTCGACCCGGGATTCACCGCCAGGCCCGGCGGTCAGCGCGGCGAGCGGAACGGCGAGCACTTCGCCCTCGGTCGAGCTGACCGGGATGCGCACGCGCACGTTGCTGCCCTGCACGGCCTGGATCTGTTCGTCGGTGAGCGCGTCGGGCGCGAACAGCACGGTGAACCGGCCGCTAGCCGTCTCGCCGCTGGCCGGTTCGGCCGGCAGGATCGAGCTGATCGTGGCGGGCTGGTCGCCGTCGGGCATGGCGAGCATGGCCGGGGCGCCGACTTCGAGCAGTGCGGCGTCGCTCGCCGTGGCCGAGCCGGAGATGACCAAGGTCGCGCCGGAGACGCGCATGACCGGTCCGGTGATGCTCGATCCGCGTTTCACGCTAATCTCGTCGACGCGGCGGGGCAGGCCGGGCAGGTAGAGCACTTCGCCGGCCGGCAGGTAGGCGAGCGCGCCGTCACGGGCGTCGCTCAGGGTTTCGCCGGCGCGGGTCAACTCGGCCTTGGCCGCGGTGACGGCGGCCTTCTCGGCGCTCGCGTCGCGGGGAGCGAGGGCCTGGGCCTGCCGTGCGAGGGCCAGGGTGACGGCGTCCTCGGCATCCGCTATCTGGGTCGGAGTGCCCGCGGCCTGCAGGTCGGCGAGGGCGCGCTGAGCGCTGCGCACCAGGTTGCCCTGTTCGACCACGTCAACGTTCGCGCTCGTGCCCTGCACGATGGTCAGCGCGCCGTTGGCACTGTCAACGGATGCCTGCGCGCTCGTCACCCCGGCTTCGGCACTGCTCACCGCGCTCGCGACGTCGGCGCCGCCGGTAGGTGCCGGATAGCCGACCTTGGCGTAGAGGGCAGTGACCGCGCTCGCCGTCTTCGCGTCGAACACGTCGGAGTCGAGCGCGCCGGCATCGATTCCGGCCGCGTTCAAACCCTGCTTGAACTGCAGAACGTCGGGGCCGGAAACGCCGACCCGCAGGGTGCGATAGACCGGCAGGTCGCCCGGCAAGACGATCACTGGGCGCCCGGTGACCTCGAGCGCGATCGACGCGGTATCGAATATGGCGGCGACCTCCGGAACCTGCCCGGTGACGATCGGCGCGCCGGCGAGTTCGCCGGTTTCAATGCTGACCTCCACCGAATCGGCATAGGTCGCGTCGCCGCGCATGGTGACGTCGTTGGCCAGTGTGCGGTTTTCGATGGGCACGGTGATGAGACCGCCGGCGGGAGCATCGGCATCCGCTGCCGCCTGCCCGGGTGAGACGATCAACTGGCCGAGCCCGAGGCCGGCCACGAGCGCGATGATGGCCACCGTGGCCATGACCCAGATCACCCGGTTACCGGCGAACAGGCGTCGCCAGCCCTGGCTGCGCGACCGGGCCGGCGAGGTGCCGGGGTCGATCGCGTCGATCACCTCGGTCGCGTCTTGCTCTGTAGCTGCTCGTCGCCAGAACAGGCGCGACACCTACTTGCCTTGCTCGTAGTCCGCGATGAGCGCGTCGAGCTCGGACTTGTGATCGGTGATGAACTGCTCTTCCAACTCGAACTGTACCTTGGTCGTTGCTTCGGTGTAGCCAAGGTCTTCCGCGCAGGTGAAGTCGGCCATGGCCAGTGCGAGTTCCTTCTCTCGCAGATCAGCGAGGATCGTCTCGTCGGGGGCAGCGCCCGTCTGGTCTTCGTAGAGCGCGTTTTGCTCATTCATGATCGACTCCTGGGCGTCCGCCTTCTTCGCGAAGGTCGCATACCCGGCATCGGCCATGCAGGCCGCCCATTCGGCGTCGAGCTTCACGATCGCGGGGGACGCCTGCAGGTCTTCATACATGAGGCTCATCGCGTCGTAGACCGCCGCGTGTTCTTCCTGCGATGGCTGGTCGCCGTTGACTTCCTGACTGGCGGAGCCGTAGCAGCCCGCCATCTCGTAGCTGTCGACGTAGGAGCCGTCGGCGAGCTCCTCTTCGGTGGGCTGCGGACCGTAGAGTGCTTCGCTGTACGCGGTTTGCTCGCTCTCGGACAGCGACGCCAGGTAGTCCTGGTTCGGGTCGACGAATTCCGCGCTCTGCGCCTCCTGCTCGGCGATCTGCTCCGGGGACTGGCTCATGCCGTAGCCGTTTTCGGCTACCCATTTCTCGGTTCCGTATTCGTCGGTGTCGGTCATCATGCCGCTGTACTGCGAGGCGTCGACGGGAGAGTAGTCGAAGCCCTCGTCGGACATGCAGGCAGCTACGAGTTCTTCCTGCTCGTTCTGCCCCGCGATCGCCGAGTCTTCGTCGAAGCCTTCGTAGATTCCCGACATGTACTTCTGCAGAGGGCCTTCGGCCGGGTCGAGCTTCTCGGCGGCCTTCTCGGCGCTGCAGCCCGCGAGCGTCAACGACAGCAGAGCGGCGGCGGCGATGGTCGTGAGTAGTGAGCGATGGCGCATGAAGTTCCCCTTTGAGCATGGTCTGGGCTGCGCCGGGTATCGATCGCCGCCCCCGATCTCCCCATAAGCTAGCGCATCGCGACGGCGAATAGGGGTGAACGCCAAGTTGCAGCGCTACAGTAACCATACCGTTCGGTCTGTTTCGGATGCAAGGCGGCCCTGGGTAACGCCTCGAAGCGGCAGATTGCGGGGGACGTCTGAGGCTTCCCGCATAACTCCTGCAATTTCTGGACCTTGACGATTAGACCCGCGTAATGACGGGAGAACTGAAAACCAACGAGACAGATTGCAGGAGTTATGACGTGGAGGGATGAGCGAGGCGCCGACGAACGTCACATAGGCGCCGTCGGCGTCGGGCGGATAGGGTTCAACCAGGAGTCATCTCCCGTTTTCACGTGATTGGAGAATGCACCATGGCCCAAAACCCCAAACAGAGCAACAAGGTTGCCCGCGCAGCCAGCTCAGGGGGCAGAAATGCCCGATTTAGCGCTGCAGCGGACACTGCCGCTGCGCGGGCGCGCGCCCTGACGGCCCGGACCCTCGAGGCCCGGGCACGTGCGGCTCGGACTACTGACGACAAAAAGCCCGACCAGTAGGCTCGCGAGCTCAGTCAGCGCTCGGCGCGCAGGTAGGCCAGCTGCGCTGTGACGGAGGCCTCGGCTGCGAACCGCACCGCGGCATCCGTTTGGACGTAAACGAGATCGGTGACCTGTGCCACCGTCGCTGTGGAACCGAGTTCGCCAAGCGCGGCCCGCACCTGATCGAGACGCTCGTGGCGGTGCGCCAGGTAGACCGTGCAGATGGCCGCTAGGTCGGGCAATACGGGGCCGTGCGCGGGCAGAACGGTGGCAGACCCGAGCGCGCGCAGGGTCTCGAGCGAGGCCAGGTAGTCGGCGAGGCTGTCGTCGATGATGGACGTACCGCGGCCGAGAATGGTGTCGCCGGTGAGTATAGAGCCGGCTTCGCCGTCGCCCGGCAGGTATAGGCAGACCGAGTCGTCGGTGTGGCCGGGGGTGGCGAGAACGCGGATGCTGGTGCTGGCGACCGCGAGCAGCTCCCCGTCGCTGAGTGGGTCACCATTCACGCAGAAGGCCGCATCGAACGCCCGCACCGGGGCTCCGGTGAGCTCGGCGAAACGAACGCTCGCCGCGGTGTGGTCGGCGTGCCGGTGCGTGATCAGCACGAGTTCCACCCGGCCGGCCGCGGCGAGGACCGCGAGGTGGCCCTCGTCGAGCGGCCCCGGGTCGACTACGACGATGCCGCTCGAGTCGGGTGCTCCGATGAGATAACTGTTGGTGCCGTCGAGCGTCATCGGCCCGGCGTTCGGCGCGAGCAGACTGCGGGTGAGCGGGCTCGTGCGCAGGATGGCGGGCATAGAAGGCAGCCTACTGCCGCGATCGGCGGCGTCCCCGACTGGAGGCGCCGCCGGTTAACCCGGATTACGGGTGCACGATGATCTTGACCGCGGTCTCGTTGTGGTTGATCAGCGTGTCGAAGCCCTGTGTGATCAGGTCATCGAGGGCGATGCGCCCGGTGATGAAGGGAGCCAGCTTGACCCGGCCGTCCTGCACGAGCTTGATCGTGGCCGGGTGATCGCGCACGTACGCGATCGTTCCGCGCAGGTCGATCTCCTTGAGCACGAGCTTCTGCATGTCGATGCTGGCCGGCTTGCCCCAGATCGACACGTTCACGATGACGCCGGCGGGCCGAACCGCGTCGAACAACTGGCCCAGCACAACGTTCACGCTGGTGCACTCGAAGCAGACGTCAGCTCCGTTGCCGCCGGTGAGTTCGCGCACCCGGGCGACGACGTCTTCCTTGCTGGGATCGAGCACGTGGTCGGCCACCCCGGTGACCCGCGCCTTCTCCTTGCGAGCCTCGCTGAGCTCGGACATGATCACGGTCAGGCCCTCGGCCTTGAGCACTGCGGCGACGAGCAGGCCGATCGGGCCGGCCCCGCCGATGAGGGCGACATCGCCGGCCTTGGCTCCACTGCGCACGAAAGCGTGGTGGGCAACGGACAGCGGTTCGATGAGCGCGGCTTCGTCGAGCGGGATATCGCCGATCGCGTGCACCCAGCGGCGGTCGACGACGACCTTCTCGCTGAGTCCGCCGCCTCCGCCGGCCAGGCCGATGAAGCCCATCTTCGTGCAGAGGTGGTAGTTGCCAGCCAGGCAGGGAGCACACTCGTTGCAGACGAAATAGGGTTCGACCACGACGTTGTCGCCGACGGCGAGGTCGGTCACACCCTCGCCGAGCGCGGTGACGGTGCCGGAGAACTCGTGCCCGAGCGTGACCGGTTCTTCTTCGTGCGAGAGCGGGTGGGGGTGTCCCTCGGCCGGAATGAAGATCGGCCCTTCGAGGTACTCGTGCAGGTCGGTTCCGCAGATTCCGCACCAGGCGACGTCGATGGCGACGGCTCCCGGTCGAAGTTCGGGTGCGGGAATGTCCTCGATGCGAATGTCTGCCGGGCCGTGAAAACGAGCTGCCTTCATGATGCTTCACTACTCCTTGCACCGAAACAGCGACGGTACCCTCGTGGCACCGGCGATACGCTTCGGCTCACTTTCAGCCTACTGGCCGGGTCGTTCCGATACCGGGCGTTAGGGTGGATCACACTGCACGACCTGACACCAAAGGACCGGCGATGACGCACGATACCGAACCAGTGCCCCTGGGGGTCGCGGCGACCGTCGTTCTGTTGCGTGACAGCTCCGCCGGGCCGGAAGTGCTGCTGCTCGAACGCCCCCGTCACCGCGGGTCTTTCGCTGGGGCGTGGGTGTTTCCGGGCGGCGGCGTCGACCCGGGCGATCGACGGCAAGCGGATGCCGCAGCGCCGGCCGGCAGCGCCAGCCGCGCCGTGCAGGCTCCCGACCGCCGCTCGGCGGCTTGGGCCGAGACCGTCGAGCAACTCGCCGCCCGTCGGGCGGCCGTGCGCGAGGTGCGAGAGGAGACCGGGCTCGAGGTCGAGCCAGACTCTCTCGTGGCGACGGCGCTGTGGGTTCCGCCGTCGAGCGCCCCGAAGCGGCTGCGCACCTGGTTCTACGTCACGACGGCACCGCCCGGTTCCATCGCGCTCGCCGAAGACGAAGTCATCGACTACGCCTGGCTGCGGCCGGAAGCGGCGCTTCAGCGGCACGCATCCGCTGTGATGACCCTGGTCGCGCCGACCTGGGTGACCCTGCACGGGCTGCAGGGGTACGGGACGGTGGCCGAAATCGTGGCCAGTGCCGGGCGGCGCGGACTGGCGCACTACGAAACCCGGCTTGGTGCGAGCGAGCGCGGGCCGGCGCTGTTCTGGGCGGGGGACGTCGCGTACGCCGATGACGCGCTCGCTGAGCGGGATGGCGGGCGGCACCGTCTCGAAATCGGCCAGGTACCGTGGGTGTACAGCGTTCGGGAGTGACCTTCTCAGTACCAGTTGTTGGTCTCGGAGTGCTCCCAGGCGCCGCAGGGCGTGCCGTAGCGTGAGGCGATGTAGCCGAGGCCCCAGCTGATCTGAGTGGCCGGGTTGGTCTGCCAGTCATCGCCGGCCGAAGCCATCTTGCTTCCGGGCAGGGACTGCGGAATTCCGTACGCGCCGCTGCTGGCGTTGTAGGCGTTCACTCGCCAGCCGGACTCGCGCTGCCACAGGGAGACCAGGCAGGTCAGCTCGGCGTCGCCCCAGCCCCTGGCTGCCACCTGGGCCGCAGCAATGCGCTGGGCGCCGGGGCGGTCGACGGTACCGCCGGTCGGGGGAACGACCGGAACGACCGGGCTGGTCGGGACACTGGGAACGGTCGGTTGCTCGCCCGCATCCCCGGCTCCGGCGTTTTCTGCGGCCTGCCGCTGTTGCTCTTCGTAGTCGTGCTGCGCGGTCACGCCGGTGCGGTACTGCCGTTCCACCTCCGCGGACGTGTTCTTGAGGGAGGCCAGCTGGGCATAGAGAACATCGCTGGACGCCTGCTTGCGGGCAACTTCGGCATCCGCTGACTGCTGCGCCGTCTCGGTAGCCGCCAGAGCTGACAGGGTCTCGTCGTGCAGGCGATCGCGCTCCCGTGTCTTCATGTCGGCCTGAGCGGTGAGGGCTGCCGCCGCGTTGCGCTCGGTATCGGCCTGCTCGGTGATCAGGCCCGCCTGCTCCGTGAGCCGGGACATGGCGCCGAGCTGAAAGAGCAGGTCGTTGGCCTTCCCGCCATCGAAGAGGGCGCCCACGGCGAGGCTGCTGCCGCCGGAACGGTAGAGCTGGGCGCCGAGCACGCCGAGGCGCTCACCGCTCGCATCAGCCCGAGCGGATGCCGCATCCGCTCGGGCCGTCAGCACCGTTTGCTGGGTGGTCGCCTTCTCGAGCTCAGCCTGAGCCACCGCAGCGAGCGCGGTCTCGGTCACGGCCGTATCGCCGAGAGCGGCCGCGCGCGCCTGCAGGCCATCGAGCGCGGACTCGATCCGTTTCACCTCGGCGGCCGTGGCGGTCTCGCTCGACCGGGCGGCGTCAACCTCGGCCCAGGTGGGGTAATCGTCGGCTGCCGACGCCGAGGGCGCTGCTGCAACGATCGACGCGAGGACAACGGCGAGGCAGGTCACTTGCGCCAATCGCCGCAGGCTTGGACCGCGCGCGAACTGACTCACGGTGTGGGGATCAGCGTCGGAACACGGCAGCCCTGGCCGCCGACATAGTTGAGGCAGTCGTCGAACAGCACTGAGAACGGTTCGAGGGTGGAGACTCCGAACCAGGCGTTGTAGAACAGCCAGAAATTGAGGTTGCCGTAGGTCGAGCATCCGTCGCCCTCGTCGCCGGCCTTCGCGAGGGCGACCGGGTTGGGCTGGTACGGCGTGTAGTTGTAGAGATTGGCGGTGGCCTGATTTTTGATGGCGACGGTGGAGGCGCCGCACTCGGCGTTGGGGTTGAAGCCCACGTCGACGCTGCCGATCTGGAACGCCCGGTCGGGCTCCTGGGTGTACTGCCGAAACTGCCAGGCCGCGTTGTAGACCTGGTTGAAGAAGCCGAAGTACTGGGCGTCGCAGTCCGCGGTGTCCGGGCAGCCGTAGCCGGTGGCGCGCAGATAACCGGATGCGCTGGGCCGGGTCAGCAGCGACTGCTCCTTCTGCAGCAGCACCAGCAAGACCTCTGGGCTGATCGTGCAGGCCGCCGCGATCTTCGCGATGATGCGGGCGGCCGATTCGTTCTCAGCGCCGGTGTACGGCAGGCAGTGCCCGTCGCCCTTGGCTGGCTGGCTGGTCGTCGTCTCGCGGTACTCCCAGAGGCACGGCACGCCGTCGCTCGGCCGGCAGGAGCGAGCCTCGAGAAAATCCTGGATGCCGCTCTCGGGGAGGGCGTCCGGGTTGAAGAAGTTGTAGTCGCTGATGATGAGGCCGGGGTCGAAGGTGGCGGGGTCGATCAGTGTGGGGTCGGAGGCGTCCCGGGCGGTGGCCGCGGCGGCTGGGGCGACTGTGGAAGTGGGAGCGGCGGCTGTGGCTGGCGGGGCCGGGCTGGCGATGAGCGTCGCCGCGAGCCCGACGAGGGCCACTCCGGTCGCCAGAATGCGCAGGGAACGGCGGGGCAGCGCAAAGGAGCTCATATCAAAACCCTAACCGGGCTCGGCAAGCTTGTGGCACTTGCGGGAGCCGGGCATCCGCTCGTCGTGGCACTCCTCAGAGGACCGGGCACTCACTCCTACGGGTGCCGCCATCTCCAACGAGTGCCGCGAGCTCGCCCGGCGGCTCCGACCGACGCGACCCGGGCCATGCGCGGCCGGTCGGGGTGCGGTGGCGACACCAAGCGTGAACCGAGGAGGCCCCATGACCATCAATCATCTTCTCGCCGTCGTTCCGGTGGCCGATTTTGAGGCCGCACACCGCTGGTACGAACGACTCCTCGGCCGTCGGGCCGACAATGCTCCCATGGCCGGTCTGCTCGTGGAATGGCGGATGACCGACAACGGATGGCTGCAGCTCACTCACGATGAGACCCGCGCCGGCACCGGCCTGCTCAATTTCGCCGTCGATGACCTGCCAGCGCACCCCGCCGAACTGCACGGTCGCGGGCTGGAACCGGGCGAGATCGTGCAGGCGAACAAGGGCGTGCAGCTCTCCACCATCGTCGACCCGGAGGGCAACACGATCACCTTCATCGGGCACTTTCGCGAGGTCTATTAGCCCTGTTTCTGCCTACGCGGGAGCTGCGCCGCTGCGCGCGAGGCGCAACTGGGGCGCACTGGCGCAAGTCCAGCGCGGCGCGACGCGCGGGAGTACCGGCCAGGCCACAACTCCCGCGCACCGGCGCAAGTCCAGCGCAGCGAGCCGGAGAACCCGGCGACCGCTCACGCGGACGGCGCGGGGATGACCACCATGGGCGACTGGATGTTGAGCACGATCGAGTGGCTCACCGACCCGAGCAGCAGTTTCGAGATGCCCTTCTGCCCGTGATCACCGACGACGAGCAGCGCAGCCCCACGGGCCGCATCGAGCAGCGCCGATTGCGGGGCTCCCCGCACCAGTGAGGCCCGAATAACGAGCGACGGAAAGCGGCGAGCCACGGCCAGCAGCGATTCGTCGAGGATGCGCCGATGGGAGGTCTCGAGCGTCTGGAGGAACCAGGCGTCGGGTTCGGTCGTGTCGCGCCAGACCAGCGGTTCCTGCCAGGCGTGGATCGCGTACAGTTCTTGACCGGTGCGGTCGGCCTCCTCGGCGGCGAAGTCCACGGCGGCATTCGACGCGGCCGAACCGTCGACGCCGACAACGATGCCCGAGTGAGGTTTGCTGTCACCCTCCGGGATGATCGCGATCGGTCCGTTGGCCGAACCGGCCAGCCTGGCCCCCATCGACCATTCGTAGCGCAGGGTCGACCCGCGGCGGCGGTGCGTTCCGACCACGACGAGGGTATCGGCTCCGCTCAGGGCACGCAGTTCGGTGATCGGGTCGCCGGAGCGCAGATCGGCATGCACGGTGAGATCCGGGAATTTTGCGCTCACCCGGTCGGCGTCGTCCTTGAGCACCTCCCGGGCGCGCACCGTGGCGGATTCCTCGGTGAAGTAATCAGCCGATGACACGGTGCGATCGAGGATGCGCACCAGGTTGAGTTCGCCGTCGTTGTTGCGGGCGAGCGACCAATCGAGGGCTGCCCTGGCGGGTTCCGACCCGTCCCAGGCGACGACCGTCTGGCTCCGTGTGAGCGTGTGTGTCATGAGAAAATCCCTTCTTCGGGGGCGGGCCACGAGCGGGAATGTCGTGTGAGCGTCACCAACGAGTGTTCTTCACGTTAGCCATCGGCGGCACCCCCGAGTAGGGCCTTAAGTCACATCCCGAGTGATTCAGGCGGTGGTGATTGCGCCCGTAAACGGATGCTGGGGGCCCGGCGCCGACCGCTCCCGCAACATGGTGCCCCACGCCTCGGCGCGCCGCACCTCGCCCGGCACCAGCGCAATGCTCTTGTTCACCAGAAAACTCGTCGCGTCGGCGATGACGTCGGCGCCGGCGGCGAGCAGGTTCTTGCTGATGCTCTTGGCGGCGTGCCCGGTCAGCAGGATCGGGCCCTCCTGCCGGGTGTCGAACGCCGCAGCGCGGCAGGCCAGCCCGTTCAGGGACGCGAGCCATTCGCGCACGCCGGAGCCGGCGGCATCCGCTTCGAGGTGCAGGGTGTGCTGGGGCGTGATGGCGGCGTCGATCGCGCCCTGACGGGTGCTCGGTCGGCTCATGCCGTGCACGTGGGTGGGGCCGCCGACCACGAGCAGGTCGACCTGCGACAGGTCAACGCCCGCGGCCTGATTCGTGGGCACGAGGATCACCTCGGCCGGGGCCAGGCCGCGCCCGATCGCCTCGGCGACGAGACGAGTGTTGCCGTACATCGATTCGTAGACGATCAGGGCGCGCATGAAACCTCCAGGCAGTGGGCGCGGAACTAGCGGGAAAGGACGACCTTGAGGGCCTTGGTTTCGGCCGCGCGGCCGAAGGTGTCGTAGGCCTCGAGGAACTGATCGAAACTGAAGTGGTGCGTGACGAGTTTCTCGGCCGCCAGCTTCTTGCTCGCAACGAGCTTCAGCAGCATCTTCGTGGTGTTGGCGTTGACCAGGCCCATGCTGATGTTGATGTTCTGGATCCACAGGTTCTCCAGGTGCAGGTCGACGGGCTTGCCGTGCACGCCCACGTTGGCGACGTTGCCGCCGGGGCGCACGATCTCGGTGGCCATGGTGAAGGTCTGCGGTATGCCGACGGCCTCGATGGCGACGTCGACGCCGGCGCCGTCGGTGAGCGCGAGGACTTGTTCCTTCCAATCCGCCGCACCGGAGACGACCGTGTCGGTGGCGCCGAAGTCTCGGGCCCGTTCGAGGCGGTTTTCGTCGAGGTCGATGGCGATGATGCTCGCGGCCCCGTAGAGTCCGGCGGTGGCGATGGCGGCCAGCCCCACCGGGCCGGCGCCGATCACGGCGACGACATCGCCGGGCTTGACCCGGCCGTACTGCACGCCGATTTCAAAACCGGTCGGCAGAATGTCGCTGAGCATGACGCCCTGGTCGTCACTGACGCCCTCGGGCAGCTTGTGCAGGGAGTTGTCGGCGTAGGGCACGCGCACGAACTCGGCTTGGGTGCCGTCGATGAGGTGGCCGAAGACCCAGCCGATGCCGGAGGCGCCCTCATCACCGAGGCAGTGCGAGTACAGCCCATTGCTGCAGTTGCTGCAGTGGCCGCAGCTCTTGATGCAGGAGATGATGACGCGGTCGCCGACCTTGAGGTTGCTCACCGCTGAGCCGATTTCGGTGATCGTGCCGACGCCCTCGTGGCCGAGGATGCGCCCGACCGTGACGGCGGGCACATCGCCCTTGAGAATGTGCAGGTCGGTGCCGCAGATCGTGGTGGTGTCCACGCGCACGATGGCATCCGTCGAACTGTGCAGCTTCGGGTCGGGAACGTCGGTCCAGCTCTTTCGACCGGGACCGCCATAAACCAATGCCTTCATGGGTATCTCCTTGATTCTTAGAATGTGGGCGGGCAGAAGGCCCGTCAGAACTACGTTAAGACCGGCGGGCCGAGGGCGGCTAGGGCCGAAAGTCCCGCCCTGTGCGGCCACAGATTGGGCACCTAATCGGGACTTCCGGCCCTACTTGTTGGAACCCGCTGCTGACAGGATGGGTGTGAGGCGATGGGGCATCAGCTCCGCGCTCGTGGCGGGGGACTCCACTGCTGCGACCTGTGATCAAGAACGAGGTAGAGCAATGAACCGGATGATTGTGGTTGGCATCGACGATTCGGACGCCGGCGAGACCGCCCTCGCGTGGGCCATGGCCCGCGCTGAGAACGTCAAGAGCCCGGTGACGCTCATGCACACCGTGTACGAAACCTGGCTGGCCGATGGCTACGGCTACTACGACTCCATCCTCGACGCCGAGAAGAAGCTGCTCACCGAAGCCGGCGCCCGCGCCGTGGCCCTCGCCCCCGGCGTCACCACCCACACCGAACTGCGCACCGGCAGCGCACCGCGCGTGCTGAGCGAACTTTCCAAGGACGCCGACCTGGTCGTCGTCGGAACCGACCAGAAGGGCCGGGTCGAGGGCGAACTGTTCGGCAGCGTGAGCCTGCAGATCGCCGCGCTGGCAACCTGCCCGGTCGCCGTGATTCCCTCGCTGCCCGAGACCGAGAGAACCGGCGTCTACGTCGGCGTCGACGGCTCGGCCGACTCGCTGACCGCCGTGGCGTTCGCCGCCGCCGAGGCCGACCGCACCGGCCAGGAACTGTACGCCCTCTATGCGGTGCACCTGCCGAATCGTCGCGTTCTGCGCAGCATTCCGGCCGACGCCGTGACCGAGCGCATGGAAGAGGAGCGCGTTGTGCTCGCCGAGTCCGTCGCCGGCCTCACCACGCAGTACCCCGACCTCGTGGTGCACCAGGTTCTGGAGACCGACGAATCGCCGGCCCGCGCACTCGTTGCGGCCGCGCAGCACGCCCAGTTGCTCGTCGTCGGCAGTCGCGGCCGGGGCTCACTGCAGCGCCTGCTCATGGGTTCGGTCAGCCACGAAGTGCTGCTGCACATCTCCTGCCCGACAATTGTCACCAGAACCACCCATAAGTAGCCTCATGCACCCGAAATCATGCCAAGGTTAGACCACCGGATGGCATGAGGGTGGGGGACGACGATGACGGATCAGACCGCCGCCGAACTTGCCCTCACCCAGGATCGCATGCGCGGTTTGCTCGACGCCGTCGTCTCGGTGGCTGAAGACCTCAGCCTCGAAGCGGTGCTTGAACGCGTCGTTACAGCGGCCTGCCAGCTCGTGCAGGCCCGCTACGGCGCGCTCGGCGTGATCGGCGAGGGCCAGGCGCTCAGTCACTTCGTCACCGTGGGCTTCGACGAAGAGACCGTGCGCCAGATTGGCGCGCTACCCACCGGGCACGGCGTGCTCGGCCTGCTCATTCGAGAACCGAACCCTATTCGCCTGCACGACCTGCACGATCACCCCGACTCCTTCGGCTTTCCCGCCCACCATCCGCCAATGAAGTCGTTCCTCGGGGTTCCGGTGCGGGTGCGCGACACGGTCTTCGGCAACCTCTACCTCACCGAGAAAGAGGGCGGAGGGGACTTCACCGACGAAGATCAGACCCTGGCCGTGGCACTCGCCGCGGCCGCCGGCGTCACGATCGAGAACGCCCGCCTCTACGACGAGGCCCGTGCTCGCTCTCGCTGGCTCGAAGCGGTCGCCGCGATGGGCCGCGACCTGCTGCGACCGGTCGACGGTGAAGACAACGGCCTCGACCTCGTCGTTCAGCGCGTACTCGTGGCTTCCGGTGCCGAACTGGCCGTGATCGGTTTTCCCACCGACGACAGCCTGTACTGTGCGGCTGCGGCCGGCACGGATGGCACGACTGCGGCGGGACTGCTCGGCACGACCGTGCTGTTGCAACCCGGTGTGCTGGCCGAGATGCAGGCCACCGGCCGCTCCGCCACGCTCGCCACTCCGCCCCTCCAGATAGCGGATGCCACGCCCGGCTCGGCCGCAAAGTGGTCGCACCTGGGGTCCACCCTCATTGCCGCCCTGGGGCCGGCCGGCGACGGGCAGGGCGTGATTCTGCTGTCGCGCGCACCGGCATCCGCTCGATACAGCGTCACCGATGTGGAGATGAGCGCGGTCTTCGGCACGCAGGTGTCACTCGCGCTCGAACTGGCCTCCGTGCACCGTATGCGCGAAGAGCAGGCCGTGCTCGGCGACCGCGACCGCATCGCCCGCGACCTGCACGACCTGGTCATTCAGCGGCTGTTCGCCGCCGGGCTGAGCATGCAGAGCCTGCGGCGGTTTACCAACGATTCCGTAGCGCTCGACCGCATCAACGCCGTCACGAACGAGCTCGATGACACCATTCGGGAACTGCGCGACACGATCTATTCGCTGCGCGGCATGGCGCAAGACACCGGCACGCTCAGCAGTCGCATTCTGGCCGTGATCAAGGAGGGGGCGGCGAGCCTGCCGTATGCGCCGCGCATCCGTTTGTCCGGGCCGATCGATGCGCCGCTCGCCGATGACCTCGCCAGCAGCCTGCTCGCCGTGATCTCGGAAGGCCTCAGTAATGCTGCGCGGCATTCGCAGGCGAGCATGATCGACATTTCGGTCGATGCCCAAGACGACCGCATCAAGCTCGTCATCGCCGACAACGGTTGTGGTTTCAGTAAACCCACCCGGCGCAGCGGCCTGGACAACCTCAAACAAAGAGCGGCGCTGCTCGGCGGCAAATTCTCGGTGCGCAGCGCCCCCGGCGAGGGCACCCGGCTGCGCTGGTCTGCGCCGGTGCCGGAGATTACCGTTGGTGTTCGTCTCCACGTTTCGCAACGTACACGGCAGCCTGGGTTCGGCGCTGAAAATCCAGCTTCGCCAGCATCGACGACACGTAATTCTTGACCGTTTTCTCGGCCAGGAACATGGTCTGACCGATTTCACGGTTGGTCAGTCCCTCGCCGATCAGGTCGAGCACCTTGCGCTCCTGCGCGGTGAGCGACGCGAGACGGGCGTCTAGCGGGTCGGCCAGGCCGGTGATGATGCCCGCCTTGACCGCTGGGTCGAACAGCGACTCACCGGCGGCCGCGCGACGGATCTTGTCGAGCAGGTCGGTGCTGCGAATTTCCTTCAGTACGTAGCCTGCCGCACCGGCCAGCACGGCGCCACGTAACGCCTGCTCGTCGTCGTAACTCGTGAGAATGAGGCACTGCAGGGCCGGATTGACCGAGCGTACGTCGCGACACACCTCGATGCCGGTGCCGTCGGGCAGGCGGGCGTCGAGAATGGCCACGTCGGGGCGCAGCTTCGGGATCAGCACGGTGGCTTCCACCGCCAAACCGGTGTCGGCGACGACGTCGAAGCCCTCGCCCTCAAGCAGCTCACGCAGGCCCCGGCGCACCAGTTCGTGGTCGTCGAGAATGAAAACGCGGATCGGAACGGCGAATGATGCCTCGACCGTCGTCTGGGGCGCGCTGTGCGGCAGGTTCATTGTGGTCCTTCCCGAATGGGCACGCTAGCTCTATATGTATTAACAGTGTCGCGCGCGGCGCAGCCCGGCGACTAGGGCCAAAGGTCCGGTCCTTTAGGAGCGAACCAGCCGAGCGATGGCCGCGGATGCCTCCTGCAGCTTGGCCTCGGCTTCGGTGCCGCCGGCCATGGCCGCGTGCAATACGCAGTGGTTGAGGTGGTCATCGAGCAGGCCCAGAGCGACCGATTCGAGGGCGCTCGTCATGGCCGAAATTTGCGTGAGAATGTCGATGCAGTACTTGTCGTCGGTGACCATGCTCTGCAGGCCGCGGGCCTGACCCTCGATGCGACGCAGGCGCTTGAGGTAGGCGTCCTTGTTGGAGATGTAGCCGTGCGGGCCGTCGTGGCTCTCTGACTCGGTCATGACATTGTCCTTTGCGTCGTTCGTGAACCCCATGCTTAACTGTACCCCCTCGGGGTATAGTAGGGGCAAAGGTACCCCCAAGGGGTATGCTCGAATGAATACCCATTCGGGGGTAGAAAACAGTTAGGAATTTTCGATGAGCACCACGACCGCCTACAGCGTTGATGGAATGACCTGCGGCCACTGCGTCGCCAGCGTGACCGAAGAGATTACAGCTCTCGCGGGCGCCGAGAACGTTACGGTCGACCTCGTCAAGGGCGGTACCTCGCAGGTCACCGTCACGAGCGCCGCCACGCTGGACCGCGCCCTGGTTGCCGCGGCCGTCGAGGAGGCGGGCTACCAGCTGGTAGCCGCCTGATGTCTGCCGATGTGGGCCAGCAAGTTGATCTGCTCGTTGGGGGCATGACCTGCACCTCGTGTGCGGCCCGCATCGAGAAGAAACTCAACCGAATGCCCGGGGTCGAAGCCAGCGTCAACTACGCCACCGAAAAGGCGAGCGTTTTCGTGCCGGCCGGCACGAGCGTCGATGACGCCATCAAGACCATCGAGGCCACCGGCTACACGGCCGTGCTGCCAGCTCCGGTCACCGTGGACCCCGCCGCGGCCGCCGTCGACCCTGAGCTTGCGTCGCTGCGGCAGCGGCTGTTGATCTCCGCCGCGCTGACCCTGCCGGTCGCCGCCCTGTCGATGATTCCCGTGGTGCAGTTCACGAACTGGCAGTGGCTGGCCCTGACTCTCGCGGCCCCGGTCGCCATCTGGGGTGCCTGGCCGTTCCATCGCGCCGCCTGGGTGAACGCCCGGCACGGCGCCGCCACCATGGACACCCTGGTCAGCGTCGGCGTGCTCGCCGCCTTGGGCTGGTCGCTCTACGCCCTGTTCTTCGGCATGGCCGGCATGCCGGGCATGACCATGAGTTTCACCTTCTCGGCTACCCCGGGGGCCGGCACCCACGAGATCTACCTGGAGGTGGCATCCGCTGTCACCGTGTTTATTCTGGCCGGTCGGTACGCGGAAGCGCGGGCCAAGCGCAACTCCGGCGCGGCACTCACGGCGCTGCTCGAGCTCGGTGCGAAGGAGACTACGCTGCTGCGCGATGGTGTGGAGAGTCGCATCAGCACCGCGTTGCTCGCGGTCGGCGACCAGTTCGTGGTGCGGCCGGGTGAGAAGGTCGCGACCGACGGGGTGATCGTTGATGGCGCGAGCGCTATCGATGCGAGCCTGCTCACCGGCGAATCCGTACCGATCGAGGTCGGTCCGGGCGACAGTGTTGTGGGCGCCACGCTGAACTCCGGCGGGCGACTCGTCGTGCAAGCCACGAAGGTTGGTGCCGACACTGAGCTGGCCCACATCGGCCGGCTGGTGGAGCAGGCGCAGACCGGCAAGGCCGAGGTACAGCGCCTGGCCGACCGGGTTTCCGGCGTGTTCGTGCCGATCGTGATCCTCCTCGCGCTGGCGACCCTGGCTGGCTGGCTGCTGGTCGGTGCCGGCGCCGCGATGGCGTTCACTGCGGCCGTCGCGACCCTGATCATTGCCTGCCCGTGTGCGCTCGGGCTGGCCACGCCGACCGCACTGCTGGTGGGAACCGGGCGCGGCGCGCAGCTCGGTATTCTGATCAAGGGGCCGCAGGTTCTCGAATCCACGCGCCGGGTCGACACGATCGTTCTCGACAAGACCGGCACGGTCACCACCGGGCGAATGACGCTGTCGACCGCAGATATGCACGAGTGCGGCTCTGAAGATGAGCTGCTGGGGCTGGCCGGGGCCGCGGAAAGCGGGTCGGAGCATCCGATCGCGCGGGCGATCACGGCCGGCGCTGTATCGCGCCTGGGCGCGGTGCCGGCTGCGTCGGAGTTTCTGTCGGAGCAGGGCCTGGGCGTGCAGGCGCTGGTTGACGGACGCCTGGTGCTGGTTGGACGGCCCGTCTGGCTGGTCGAACGATGGGGGCTGGTGGTGCCGATCGAGATGCAGGCCGTGATGGGAACGGCCGAGGCGCTCGGCAAGACGGCCGTCATGGTGGCGTGGGAGGGCAAGGTGCGCGGCGTGCTCACCGTCGCCGATACCCTCAAGCCCACGAGCGCTGCGGCGATCGCACGTTTTCGTGCCCTCGGGCTGACGCCGATGCTCGTGACCGGTGACAATGTCGCCGCGGCGCAGAGCGTGGCCGCTCTCGTCGGCATTACCGACGTGACCGCCGGGGTGCTGCCGGCCGACAAGGCGCGGGTGATCGCTTCTTTGCAGGCGCAGGGGCACGTGGTCGCGATGGTCGGGGACGGCGTGAACGATGCGGTCGCGCTCGCCACCGCCGACCTCGGCATTGCCATGGGGTCGGGCACCGACGTGGCCATCGAGGCGAGCGACTTGACGCTCATGCGCAGCGACCTGCTCGCCGCAGCGGATGCGATACGGCTGGCCCGCCGCACCCTCACGACGATCAAGGCCAACCTGTTCTGGGCCTTCGCCTACAACGTCGCGGCGATTCCGCTCGCAATGGCCGGGCTGCTGAACCCCCTGATCGCCGGGGCCGCGATGGCCCTGTCGTCGATCTTCGTGGTGACGAACAGCCTGCGCCTGCGCGGTTTCCGAGCCCAACCCGCTTGAGCATTTTGTGGACAGGGCCCAGGCCCCGTCCACGGGCCCAGTTTATAGACTGGGCCCGTGTTCATAACGTGGGCCCGGGGAGCGGATGCGGCCGCGCGGCCCTCACCGGCGCCTGCTCCGCCCGCAGGTTTGTGCGCGCATACCCCTGGGGTATCCTTGACCCGGAGGCACACGTGAAAATCATCATTGTAGGCGGAGTTGCGGGCGGAATGTCGGCGGCGACCAGGTTGCGCCGACTCGACGAGAGCGCCGAGATCATCGTGTTCGAGCGCGGCCATTACGTGTCGTTCGCGAACTGCGGGCTGCCGTATTTCGTGGGGGGAATCATTCGGGATCGCGGTGACCTGCTGCTGCAGACCCCCGAATCCCTCGGGGCACGCTTCGCACTCGACGTGCGTGTCGGCACCGAGGTCGTGCAGATCGACCGCAAAGCCCAGACCGTCACGGTGCGCGACCTGCTGACCGATGAAACGAGCGTCGAACACTACGACCGGCTCGTGCTCGCGGCCGGCGCTTCGGCCAGGTCCAACGCATCTAAAGACAGCACCGTCCCCACGCACACCCTGCGCACGGTCGATGACGTCGATCACATCACCGCGGTGCTGGCGAGCGTCGCAGCGGCATCCGCTGTGGTGATCGGCGGCGGATTCATCGGCCTCGAAGCCGTCGAAAACCTCGTGCACCGTGGCGTGCACGTGACCCTCGTGCAGCGCGGGCCGCAGATCTTCACCCCGCTCGATCCCGAGATGGCCGCTCCCGTACTCGATCGCCTGCGTGAGCGCGGTGTCGACGTGCGCCTGAACGCCACGGTCACCGGAACGTCGGCCCTCGGCATCATGCTCAGCGACGGCAGCACCGTGCCCGCCGACCTCGTGATCGACGCGAGCGGCGTGCGCCCCGACGTTACCCTGGCCGCGCAGGCCGGCCTCCGCATCGGCGAGAGCGGCGGCATCTGGGTCGACGGCACCCAGGCCACGAGCGACCCGCACATCTTCGCGGTCGGCGACGGCGTCGAGAAAACGGATGCCGTCAGCGGCTCCGGCACGCTCGTCACCATGGCGGGCCTCGCGAACCGACACGGCCGCTCCGTGGCCGACAGCATCGCAGGCACTCCCGGGCAGGCTGCCCCGGCGCTCGGTACGTCGATCGTGGCCATCTTCGGTCTCACCGTAGCCCTGGTCGGCTGGAGCGAGAAACGCCTGGTCGAAGCGGGCCTCGCCCACCGCATCGCACACACGCACCCCGCCAACCACGCCGGCTATTTTCCCGGCGCGGAGGGGATGTCCATCAAGCTGCTCATCGACGCCGAATCCGACGCCATCCTCGGCGCCCAGATCGTGGGCGGCTCCGGGGTGGACAAGCGCATCGACGTGCTCGCGGTCGCGATGGCGGCGGGGCTGAGCGCATCCGCTTTGACGCGCCTCGAACTGGCCTATGCGCCGCAATATGCCTCCGCAAAAGACCCGATTAACCAACTCGGCTATGTCGCGTCGAACCTCGCCGAGGGCACGAGCGTGAACCTGCAGTGGCACGAGTTGGCGGCCGCGCGCGCGCACGGCGCCGTGCTCGTCGACGTGCGGTCGGCCGGCGAATTCGCGGCCGGCAGCATTCCGGACGCACTCAACGTGTCGCTCGACGACCTGCGCGCCAGGCTCGACGAGCTGCCGCGCGTGCCTCTGATCGTGCACTGCCAAGTGGGCCAGCGCGGGCATACCGCCGCGCGCATTCTCACCCAGAACGGATTCGACGTGCGCAATCTTGACGGCGGCTATCGCACCTGGCTGGCCGGAACGTCTAGCCTTGTTGTTTCCCCCATTGCTGAAAGGGTCCTCGTATGAAAGAGATCACCGTCACCGAGCTGAACGCGCTCACCGAACCCGTCGTCATCGACGTGCGCGAACCGTGGGAGTACGAAGCCGCCCACGTGCCCGGCGTCGTGCACGTTCCGATGGGCGAGGTTGTCGAGCGGATCGGTGAGATCCCAGCGGATGTCCCGGTGCACGTCATCTGCGCCCTCGGCGGTCGCAGCGCCCAGGTCGCCGAGTATCTGGCGGCCCACGGCCATGACGCCGTGAACATCGCCGGCGGCACGACGGCCTGGCAGCAGGCCGGGCTTCCCACCGAGCAGGGGGCCTGAGGTGGCGATCTCGTCGGTGACCGATGACACGGCGGCCAGGGCTGCCGAGCAGAAGAAGATCCTCAACCGGTTGCGCCGGGCGCAGGGGCAGCTGACGGCGGTGATCGCCGCCGTCGAGGGTGGCGGCAACTGCCGCGACGTCGTCACTCAGCTCGCCGCCGTGTCGAGCGCGCTCGACAAGGCCGGCTTCGTCATCGTGTCGACCGCGATGCGCGACTGCATCGCGAATCCCGACAACGAGAACTCAATGACGGTGCCCGAACTCGAGAAGCTGTTCCTGACGCTCGCGTAGCGGGGCGGGCCTCCGTTTCGCCACGTTTGCGCATGTGTCGCGCCTGAAACGGGTGGCCGCTACGCCGGTTACCGTGGCGCGCACCCGTATCGGGCGCGAGCATCCGTAGTGCCGGCCAATCGCTGCCGTGAGTCAACGGATGCCGCGACCACCGGGCCCACGTTATAGCCCCGGGCCCAGTTTATAAACTGGGCCCGGGGACGGGGCCTGGGCCCCGTCCGGGTGGGGCGGCATCCATTCGCCGGGCCCACCTGGCCCCGACCGCAGGGTGGGTCAGGCGACGGGCGTCACACCGAGGCCGGCGAGCATTTCGATGACATGTGCCTTGATCTGGTCGCGGATGCGCCGCACCTCCTCGATCGGCTGGCCGGCCGGGTCGACGAGTTCCCAGTCGACGTAGCGTTTGCCCGGGTAGATCGGGCAGGCGTCGCCGCAGCCCATGGTGATGACGACGTCTGCTGCCTGCACGACGTCGTCGGTGAGCGGCTTGGGGAACGCCTCGTCCAGCGACAGATTAAGTTCGGCCATAACCGCCACCATGGTGGGGTTCAGCGCGGAGGAGGGCATCGATCCGGCCGAACGCACGTGCACCGAGCCGCCCGACAAAGCGTTGGTGAACACCGCGGCCATCTGTGACCGGCCAGCATTCTGCTCGCAGACGAACAATACCTCGGGAACCGAACGGCCGATCGCACCCTTGGCCTGGGCCAGCGCGGTGAGGCGCTCCCGGGCAAAGTGCGCGGTGCGGGTCGTCAGGTGTGCCTTCACGCTCGACGTGCGCAGCAGCCCGGTATAGCTCTCGAGCACGTAGCGCTCAACGGTCTCGGCGGCGAAGACTCCGTGAAACTGCTCAGCGAGATCGGCGGCGAGGCGTCGCAGCGACTCCTCGGGATAGGTCAGGCCGGGCAGCATCGTCAGGCGACCGGCAGAATCTCGGCCAGCAGCGCCTCGATGCGCGCCTTGATCTCATCGCGAATGGGGCGCACGCTCTCGATGCCCTGGCCGGCCGGGTCGGCCAGCTCCCAGTCTTCATACCGCTTGCCCGGAAAGATCGGACAGGCGTCGCCGCAGCCCATGGTGATGACGACGTCGGCCTGCTTGACCGCCTCGGTCGTGAGAATCTTCGGCACGTTGTGCGCGATATCGATGCCCTCTTCGGCCATCGCGGCGATCGCGACCGGGTTGATCTGGTCCTTCGGCTCGGAGCCGGCCGAGAACACGTCGACGCGTCCCTGCGCGAGCGCGGTCAGATAGCCGGCGGCCATCTGCGAGCGGCCGGCGTTGTGCACGCAGACGAACAGTACGGAGGGTTTCATTGGGGTCTTCCTTCTTTAGACGAGAGTGGATGCCGCGGCGGGCGTCGGCGGCGGGGCCGCCGGCATCCGCTCGGGAAAAAGTCGGGGCTTGAGCCAGAGCGCCACGTAGACGAGGGCGACCAATGCAGGAACCTCGATCAGTGGACCGACGATGCCGGCCAGGGCCTGGCCGCTGAGCGCGCCGAAGGTGCCGATCGCGACGGCGATGGCGAGCTCGAAGTTGTTGCCGGCGGCGGTGAAGGCGAGCGTCGTGGTGCGCTCGTAGCTCAGGCGCAGCAGGCGTCCGGTGACGAAGCCGACCAGGAACATGACCGCGAAGTAGACCAGCATCGGCAGTGCGATGCGGGCGACGTCGCCGGGGTGGTCGATGACCTGCTGCCCCTGCAGGGCGAACAGCATCACGATCGTGAACAGCAGCCCCCAGAGCGCGAACGGGCCGACCCGGGGTAGAAAACGCGCCTCGTACCAGTCGCGGCCGCGGCGGGCCTCGCCGATGCGGCGCGACAAATACCCGGCCAGCAGCGGAATTCCCAGGAATATCAGCACGCTCGCGGTGATCGCCCAGATCGAGAACTCGGCGCTCGTCGTGGGCAGGCCGAGCCAGGCCGGAAGCACTTGCAGGTAGAACCAGCCGAGCGCGCCGAACGCGACGACCTGGAACACCGAGTTCACGGCCACGAGAAAGGCGGCGGCTTCGCGGTCGCCGCAGGCCAGGTCGTTCCAGATCAGCACCATGGCGATGCAGCGGGCGAGCCCGACGATGATCAGGCCGGTGCGGTATTCCGGCAGGTCGGGCAGAAAGATCCAGGCCAGGGCGAACATGAGCGCCGGCCCGACCAGCCAGTTCAGCAGCAGGGAGGAGACCAGCAGGCGCTTGTCGGAGGCGACGGCACGGGCATCCGTGTAGCGAACCTTGGCCAGCACCGGGTACATCATGATGAGCAGCCCGATGGCGATCGGCACGCTGATCGACCCGATCGTGAAGGCGTGCAGCAGCTCGCCGACGGCGGGAACGTACAGGGCCAGCAGCAGGCCGAGGGCCATGGCGGCGAGGATCCAGACCGGCAGCAGCCGGTCGATCGCGCCGAGTCGGGTGGGGGCTGGGGCGGTGCTGCTCACGAATCTCCAATTCTTGGACAGCGATTCGCGGTAACATTGATCGTTGTCGATGTCTACGCTAGAACACTTCATCGACCGATGTCAATCTAAGGAGAGTGTGTTCACGTGTCGTTTACCCAGACCCTGCCACTGACCGACATTTCTCGCCGTTCAACCGACGAAGCGGATGCCTGCTCCTCACCCCAGGCGCGCGCGACCCTCGCCCCCGACCATGCCGACGCCCTGGCCCGCTCGCTCAAAGCCCTCGCCGACCCGGCCCGGCTGCGCATTATCTCGATCGTCTCGGCCCACACCGACCAGGAAGCCTGCGTCTGCGACCTGACCGACCAGCTGACCCTGAGCCAGCCCACCATCTCACACCACCTCAAGGTACTCGTTGAGGCTGGCTTCCTGGCCCGCGCCAAACGCGGCACCTGGTCGTACTACAGCCTGGTACCCGGCTCGCTGAACTCCGTCGCCGGAGTGCTCGCGGCCGTCTGACGCCCGGCGCCACTATCCCTATGGCGGCAAAGCCGCCAAGCTGGTACCGGAAGCCTTTGAAAGGAGCCGGTCGTGAGCACCTACGTGATTGTTGGAGTCACACCCGGCCAGCCCGACGCGGTCGTGCTCGAGGCCGCCGCCTTCGCGGACCGGTTTCACGCCGAGCTGGTCTGCGCCACGGTCGAGCCCGGCCGCTATGTGGTCGATGAGTTCGCCGACGGCAGCATCCTGTCGCTGCCGATCGACCCCGACCTGCTCGATCTGGACGACGAGGGCTTTCCGGTTGCCCTGCGAGCCCACCTGACGACGCTGCTCGACGGCCGTAGCCTGACCTGGTCGACCAGGGCTGTCGCGGGCGACCCGGCCCGCGCCCTGGCCCACCTCGCTGACACGCTGGACGCCGCAATGATCGTGGTCGGCACCCGCGAGCGGGGCGTGCGAGCCAGCGTGCAGGAATTCTTCGGCGGCTCCGTGGCCGTGCACCTCGCGCACCGGCAGCACCGACCCGTCGTGGTCATTCCCCTGGCACCGGTGGCCTTTCGCGACGAACTGCCGTGGGAGTCCACCGATTAGGGCGTGTATTCTGGCCACGGCGATGGATCCCGCCCGAGCATCCGCTCAAACTGCCTGCGCTGATGGTTCCTACTGAGTGCAACAGGTAGGTGAACCATCGCCACGATCACGCCACGAGCCGTGCACCTGAACTGGCGCTACCTCGGCCTCGTCTTTCTCGGCGGAACCGTGGGCACCGCCCTGCGCGAGGTGCTCGGTCTGGTGCTGCCGCCCATCGATCTGGCCGGCGTCCACCTGCCGCTGACCACCCTCGGCATCAACCTGTTCGGAGCCCTGCTGCTCGGGCTGCTGCTCGAAGCGCTCGTGCGCCTCGGCCACGATGCCGGCGGCCGCCGCACCGCGCGCCTGCTGCTCGGTACCGGCTTGCTCGGCGGATTCACGACCTACAGCGCCCTCGCCACCGACAGCGCTCTGCTCCTTCACGGCGGCGCCATCGGACTGGCGATCGCCTATGCGCTCGGCACGGTTCTGCTCGGCGGCCTCGCGACCTGGCTCGGAATCGTGCTGGGCGCGGCACTGCACCGGCGCGGCGAATCCTCTCGGGGGGAAAACGGATGACCCCGCTCCTGTTCTTAGGCATCGCTGCGGCCGGCGGCGTGGGCGCGTCCGCACGCCTGTTTCTGGACGGCTTCGTGCGCACCCGTCTGGGCGGCGCGTTTCCGTATGGAACCACGATCATCAACGTGAGCGGCTCGCTGCTGCTCGGCCTCGTCACCGGCCTCGCCATGAACCTCCTGCTCATGCCGGAGTGGAGCCTGGTGCTCGGCGTCGGCCTGCTCGGCGGCTACACGACATTCAGCACGGCCAGTTTCGAGACCGTGCGGCTGGCCCAGGCGCACCGGTATCTGGCCGCACTGGTGAATGGAGTCGGTATGCTCGCGGCATCTGTTCTGGCGGCCGCGCTCGGGCTCTGGGCCGGGCTCGCTCTCGGCTAAGGGCTAAAGCCCAGCCGCGGCATCGGGCCCATGTTCCGTCCACGGGCCAAGTTTATAAACTGGGCCCGTGGACGGGGCCCGGGCCCCGTGCAGAGTGGAAGCGGGCGGGCTACTCGCCTGCCGCGGCGGTCGTCTGCGCGGTCACGAAGGCCTCGAAGGCGGCGGCATCGGTGAAGGAACCGGTGTAGCTGACACCGTTCACGAGCACGGTGGGCGTTCCCTTGACCTTCTCGATGTCCGAGTTGGGGATGGGGCCGTTGAGCGCGCGCTGGGTTGAGGCGTCGACCCAGTCGGCGTAGGTCTGATCCTTGATGCAGCTGGCGACGTCGGTGGAGGTCACCCCGGCGCCTTCAACGAGGGTGGTCAGTTCGGCATCCGTGAGGCCGGTGGAGTTCTCGGCGGGCTGGTCGGCGAACATGGCCGAGTTGAAGGCCAGAAAGTTGTTGGGGTCGTAGTCGGCCACACAGGCGGCGGCATTGGCGGCACGCGTGGCGTACTTGGTGCCCGACGACAGACGGTCAAGAATCGAGATCGGGTGGATCTCGACCGTGGCGTTGCCCGCGGTGACCCAACTGGTGATCTGCTCACTGTTGGTGGTCTCGAAGTTGCCGCAGATGGGGCAGAGGTAGTCGACGTACATCACGATGTTCGCCGTGTCGGTCAGGGCGCTCTGGTCGGTCGCAACCGGTTCGGCGTCGGCGGCGAGGGGGGTCGAGGTGGCCGCGGAGACCGTGGTTCCGTCGCTGCCGAGCAGAATTCCGTCGCTGGCCATGTTGGCCGGGCCCTGCGCCGCCGGCGCGGTGACGTTGTTCACGATGACAAGGGTCACGATGGCGACCACGGCGAGCAAGCCGATGCCGATGCCGCCGCGCAGAAAGAGGCGACGGCGCTTGTCCCGCTTGACCTGCTCGGCGCGCATCAGCCTGGCGTGTTCGCGGGCCTCCTCGCGGCGGTCTTTCTTGGGCGGACGGGCCTGGCCGGAAGTGCTCATGCGGGTGTTCACCATTCGTTCGTCGCTGTGCTGCCGAAGCAGCCGTGCCTACGACGTTAGCGCTCCCGTCTAACGGCCAGGTTCATGCTGGCTGAAAGGCGGCTGGGAGCCGGCCCTGACGGCCCGAATGGGGGGCAGTAACAAACGGATGCCCGGCGCACGCGAGCGGTCATCGGCGCGTACTGAACGCCGCATCGAAGGCATCGGTCGGTGCGTCAAAGGCGAGCGATCGCACGAAGGCGAGCGCTTCGGGAGCGCCGACCAGGCGGTCCATTCCGGCATCCTCCCATTCCACCGAGAGTGGGCCGTCGTAGCCGATCGTGTTGAGCATGCGAAAGCTGTCTTCCCAAGGCAGTTATGCCCCGGTACACGGTGGCTAGTTCAGAAAAGACCCGGGCCCCGATTTTGCGATGGTGAGCGGGGCGGTCGCATTCGGTTCTTTGGAATTTGCCACGTAGGTGCGGAATGGTGGAGCTAGCGAGCGCCGAGCAGGTGCTCGAGGGCCAGCTGCTGCAGGTGCACGAAGCCGAAGCCCTTGCCGCCGAAGTAGGCGTCGGCGTCGAAGTCCTCGTAGGAGGCGCGGTCCGCCAGCAGATCGTCGTAGCTTTCGCCCGGGGCGAGGGTGTTGTTCGACAGGTCAGGTACCTTCGACGCGGCGAGGGCCGTTTGCACCTCGGGGTCGGCGCGGAATGCCGCAGCCCGCTGCTTGAGCAGCAGGTAGGTGCGCATGTTGGCCGCAGCGCTGGTCCACACTCCGGCGACGTCTTCGGTGCGGCTCGGCTTGTAGTCGAAATGGCGCGGCCCGGTGTAGGTCTGGCCTCCGTTCGGGCCGCCGTTTTCGAGGAGGTCTACCAGAGCGAAGGCGTTCTGCAGGTCGCCGTGGCCGAAGACCAGGTCCTGGTCATACTTGATGCCGCGCTGACCGTTGAGGTCGATGTGGAACAGCTTGCCCTGGTACAGCGCCTGCGCGATGCCGGCGGCGAAGTTGAGCCCGGCCATCTGCTCGTGCCCGACCTCGGGGTTCACGCCGACCATGTCGGGCCGCTCGAGCGTTTCGATGAACGCCATTGCGTGGCCGACGGTCGGCAGCAGAATATCGCCACGGGGTTCGTTGGGCTTGGGCTCAATGGCAAAGCGGATGTCGTAGCCCTTGTCGGTGACATAGTCCCCGAGTAGGTTCACGGCCTCGCGGTAACGCTCGAGCGCCGAACGGATGTCCTTGGCCGCGTCATACTCGGCGCCCTCGCGGCCGCCCCACATGACGAACGTCTTCGCGCCCAGCTCGGCAGCGAGGTCGATGTTGCGCAGCACCTTGCGGAGCGCGAACCGGCGTACGGCTCGGTCGTTCGAGGTGAATCCGCCGTCCTTGAAAACCGGGGCGCTGAATAGGTTTGTGGTGACCATCGGCACGATGAGCCCGGTGTCGGAGAGCGCCTGCTTGAGGCGGTCGATCTGCTGCTGGCGGGCGGCATCCGTTGAACCGAAGTCGAACAGATCGTCGTCGTGAAAGGTGAGGCCGTAGGCGCCGAGCTCGGCCAGATTGGTCACGGCATCGACGACGTCGAGCTTGGGGCGAGTAGGACCACCAAACGGGTCACTGCCGTTGTAGCCGACGGTCCAGAGCCCGAAGGAGAACTTGTCGTCACGGGTGGGGGTCAGGTCGCTCGGTGTCATGTCAGGACGTCCAATTCAGCTGCATCGATGATTTGTTGATTACTCAAACATATACCGAGAGTGGGTGCAGTCGTCAATAGCCGGACTAGCGAATCCGCCGCATCCGGGTAGCTCCAGAATTCGAGTGCCACCAAGCCCAGGTGAACCTACTGGTCCGGTAAGTTGTCCCGAACATCAAATCTCGTGAAGCGGCCGGCATGAAGCAGGAGAATGAACGCAATTGGGCTCGGAACTACCGCTACGGGGCTCCGATCGTGCATCCGACATCGATCGATGAAGTACAAGAGCTCGTGGCTGGGGCCTCGCACCGAGCAACTCGGCGTGGCCGGACCCTGGTCCGAGCGACTGGCGCACTTTCGGATGGCCTTCACTCCGAGCAACGGCGAAAAGTTGCAAAGCGAACACCACGTGCCGCGCGAGCATGCCGTCGCAGCGATCGAAACGATGCGCCCGGATCGCGCTGCTGCTGCCGGCCCTCGAAGCGGCGCTGGCCCCCTTCGCGGTGCGGCCGCATTGGGGCAAACTCTTTCAGACGGATGCCAAGACGCTTGCGACCAGCTTCCCCCGGCTCGGCGATTTTCGAGCCCTTGTTGATCGGCTTGATCCGGCGGACAAGTTTCGGAACGCGTTTGTCGAGCGCCCACGTTGACTACCGATAGTGGCGCATTACACGTGATCGCGCCAGCTGTGCTCGGGGGCGAAGCCGAGCATCCGCTTCGCCTTGTCGATCGATAACAGGGTCTCGTGTTCTCCGACCGCCTTGACGACTCTGACGCTCGGAAAGACCTCGGCGGCCAGGCTCGCGCTCGACCGGCTCATCACCGTGTCGGCGGCCGCGATGATGAACGTCTCGAAACCCGGCTGGGCTCGTTCGAGCGCCCGCAGCACGGCTTGGGCGCCGTCGCGACCGTCGATGTAGCCCCACAGATTCCACTTGCGCAGGGTGGCGTCGTCGTTGAATGTGGGGAAGGCCGCGTAGTCGTCCTCGTCCATCACGTTGGAGAAGCGCAGCGCCGTGATACTCAACAGCGGATCCCAGCGCACGAGCTGGATAGCCATCTGCTCCTCGAGGTGTTTCACGAGTGAATACGTGCTCTCCGGCCGGGCCGGGTACTCCTCGTCGACGGGAATGTAGGGCGGGTCGATATCGAATGGCAGACCGAGGGTCGTCTCACTCGAGGCATAGACGATCGTCTTGATTCCGGCCCGGCGGGCGGCCTGGAAGACGTTAAAGGTCGCGAGCATGTTGTTGTGGAAGGTGGCCACATCGGGCAGAAGGCCAGGAGCCGGGATTGCCCCCAGATGCACGACGGCGTCGAATCCGTCCGTGCGGTCGTCGATGCCGAACATCACGTCGATGACCTGGCCATAATCAGTAAGGTCGATCGTAGTAAATCCCGAACCGCGAGAACCCGTGCGGTCGAGGTTGGTGACGACGTGGCCCTCGTTCGTCAGGCGCGCAACAACGCTGCGCCCGAGCTTGCCACTGCCACCGGTGACGGCGATTCTCATGAATACTCCTTGATTCTAAAAGCGGATGCCGCTGGCTTACGCCTCGCGCTGCTCCGGCGAGGTGGTCTTGCGCGGGTCGAACTCGGCCAGGTCGCGCACGGCGGTGTCGATTCTCGTGAGCACGTCCGCGTCGAGGTGCACACCGGCGGCCTTCGCGTTGTCGGCGACCTGCTCGGGCCGGGACGCCCCCATGATTGCGGATGCGACGTTCTTATGGGCCAGCACCCAGGCGAGCGCGAGCTGCGCCATGGTGAGGCCGAGCTCGTCAGCGATCGGGCGCAATTTCTGCACACCGGTGAGCACCGGCTCGCTCATCCAACGCTTGATCATGTTGGCGCCGCCCTGAGCATCCGTTGCTCGGCTGCCGTTCAGTGGTGCCTGACCAGGCAGGTACTTGCCGGTGAGCACGCCCTGAGCCACGGGGGACCAGACGATCTGAGAGACGCCGAGCTCCTCGGCGGCCGGAACCACTTCGGATTCAATCACGCGCCACAGCATCGAGTACTGCGGCTGGTTGGAGATGAGCTGAATGCCGAGGTCGGTGGCGAGGGCGTGGCCGGCGCGTAGCTGCGTCGCGTTCCACTCGCTTACCCCGATATAGAGGGCCTTGCCCTGGCGCACGACGTCGGCGAAGGCCTGCATCGTCTCCTCGAGCGGGGTCTCCACGTCGTACCGGTGGGCCTGATAGAGGTCGACGTAATCCGTTTGCAGTCGGCTGAGCGAGCCGTCGATCGACTCGAGGATGTGCTTGCGGGAGAGGCCGGTGTCGTTGTGTCCCTTGGGGCCGGTCGGGCCGAAGACCTTGGTGAAGATTTCGAGGGACTGTCGGCGTTCGCCGCGTAGGGCGTCGCCCAATACCTGTTCGGCGACGGTGTTGGCGTAGACGTCTGCGGTGTCGAACGAGCTGATTCCGGCGTCGAGGGCCGCGCGCACGCAGGCCGTCGCGGTGTCGTTCTCAATCTGAGACCCGTGGGTGAGCCAGTTGCCGTAGGTTATTTCTGAAACTTTCAATCCGCTGTTGCCGAGGTATCGAAACTCCATGACGTCCCTGTCTGGCGCCGCAAGTCTGTCAGCACCCTTGATGATTTGTTGACATTGGCAACGTATCACCCGTCGAGCTCATCCGGCGCAGTAACCTGACTTCTGACCGAAAAAAGCGAGCCGGAAGCCGAGAGCAGTGGACGCCATGCAGGGCAATAACCATGACGATGTGCGCAGGCACAACCTGTCGATCATCCTGCGCCTCGTGCATCGCGGCGGCGCAGCGTCGCGCGCCCAGCTCACCCGACTGACCGGCTTGAACCGGTCGACGATCGGCGCGCTGGTCGCGGAGCTGGTCGAGCGCGGCCTGGTCGAGGAACGCACTCCCGACCCCACGAAGCTCGCCGGGCGACCGAGCCCGATCGTGGCGGCAAGCGACCGAATCGTGGCCATTGCGGTGAATCCTGAAATCGACGCGATCACCGTGGGAGCCGTCGCCCTCAGCGGCGTCGTCCACCGGCTCATCCGCTATGCCACGCCGTCGTCGCCGTCAATCGCTGAGGCCGTCACGATCACCGCGGGCATTGTGGCGAAGCTGAAGCGCGACCTCGGCGAATATTCCATAATCGGAATAGGAGTGGCGGTGCCCGGTCTCGTGCGTGCGAGTGACGGTCTGGTGCGTCACGCTCCGCATCTCGGTTGGGTCGACGAGCCGTTGTGCGACCTGCTTGCCGCTGCGACGGGCATTCCGGTCGTCGCGGCCAACGACGCGAGCCTTGGTGTCACGGCCGAACGCTATTTCGGTTCCGGTCAAGGCCTGACCGACCTCGTCTATCTCAACGGCGGGTCGAGCGGCATCGGAGGCGGCCTCGTGATCGGGGGCGTCGCCGCTGGTGGCCAGGCCGGGTATGCGGGGGAGTTCGGCCACACTCGGGTGAGCGACGGCATCGACACCGATTCGGCTGGCATCGCGGGCACCCTCGAAGCCGAGGTCACCCGTCACGCGTTGCTCGCCGCGCTCGGCCTGCAGGCCGGCGAAACGGATGCCGACACCCTCGAACGCGCGCTGCTCGCCTCCGACTCGCTCATCGTGCGCAACCTGGTGAATCGACAGCTCGATTTCCTGGCCATCGCCCTGGCCAGCGCCGTCAACATGCTCAACCCGCAGCTCATCGTGCTCGGCGGTTTTCTCGCCGCGCTCCACGCGGTTGACCCGGAGCGTTTGAACGTTGCCGTCGCCGCCTTGACTCTTCCCGCCGCATTCGCGGAGGTCAGCATCGCGCCAGCTGTGCTTGGCTCCAACCTGCTCATGATCGGGGCGGCCGAACTCGCTTTCGAGGCACTGCTGGTGGACCCGCAGCAGGATCGAGGGAATACTACGGGTCTACCCCTGCTTGGCTTTAGAGCGGCCGACACTGCCGCACCAACTTTCTCAACCAGCCAAGGACATCCGCTTTCGTGATTACTGCCAGCATTCCCGTGGTTAGCGCCGCGCAACTCGCTTCCAAAGCCGCGCACCCCGGGGACAAACTGACCAGGCGTCAGCGAATCGTCTACATTCTCATTCTCGGCGCCCTCACGGCCCTCGGCCCGTTCACGATCGACCTCTACCTGCCGGCCTTTCCGACTTTGGAGAGCGAATTCGGGGTGCTGCCGTCGGTCATTCAGCTGACGCTGACCGGCACCATGATCGGTTTCGGATTCGGGCAGCTGGTGGTGGGGCCGTGGAGCGACAAGGTCGGGCGCCGGCTGCCGCTGATGCTCGCGACCGGTGTGCATATTCTGGCCTGTGTCGGCGCTGCGCTGTCGAACGAGATCGTCATGCTCGCTGTATTTAGGGTGCTGCAGGGCTTCGGCGCCGCGGCCGGCGCGGTCGTCGCGATGGCCATGGTGCGCGACCTGTTCGGCGGCAAGCCGCTCGTGCGTATGCTCTCCCGCCTCGCCCTGGTCAGCGGGCTCGCGCCCGTGCTGGCGCCGGTGATCGGGTCGCAGCTGCTGCTCGTGATGAACTGGCGCGGCATCTTCTGGGTGCTCGCCGCCTACGGTGTCATCGTGATTCTGGCCGTCGCCTTCTGGATCGTGGAGACCCTGTCCGAAAACGAGCGCCACGCCAAGGGCCACAACACCCTGGCCCAGCGCTACAAGGCCGTGCTGAGCGACCGCACCTTCGTGGGTGTCGCCATCATCGGGGCGATGACGTTCACCGGGCTGTTCTCCTACCTGTCGGCGTCGCCGTTTCTGTTTCAGGATGTCTACCAGTTCAGCCCGCAGGAATACGGTCTACTGTTCGCCGTCAACTCCCTCGGTGTGGTCACCGGCGTGCAGCTGAGCTCGCGCCTGATGCACCGGTTCAATATTGGACCCCAGTGGATTCTCTCGGTCTCCACGGTCGTGCTGCTGCTCACCGCCGCTGCCATTGTGCTGCTCGACCTGGCCGGCATGGGACTGTGGGGAACCCTGGTTCCGCTCTGGTTCTTCATTGCGGCCTGCGGCTTCACGCTGCCGAGCGTGCAGGTCATCGCTTTGAACGCGCACGGACATGAGGCCGGCACCGCGGCATCACTGCTCGGTGCGGCCAACTTCGGGGTGGCTGGTCTGATCTCGCCGATTGTGGGAGTGCTCGGAGTGGGAACGGCGATACCGATGGCATCCGTTATGGGCGTCACCGCGGTGGTTTCGCTCCTCTCGCTCTGGCTGATCGTGCGCCCGCGCACCGTGCCAGCGCTCGGCCGCTAGGCCGCGGCCGCTCGGCGCCCGGGCCCACCTTGTAGCCCCGGGCCCAGTCTATAAACTGGGCCCCGTCCGCAATGTGCGCGGCCCGAGCACACGCAGAATACTGAGCGGATGGCCGCGGGCTCGGCCCGGTGCGTGGCCGAATACAGCGGGCAGCCCTACGATGGCGGGATGACTAACCCGGAGCGCGCCGCAGACCGAGCGGCCCGCCGCATCTCCCGCCGTTGGCCCGTCATTAGCGGGCTCTCCGCCGTGGCCCTGGCGGCCCTGCTCGGCCTCGTCGTGGTCGTGCGCGCGAACGGCGTCGCCCTCGAGGTCGACACCGAGTGGATGGACGAGATCATCGAGCACCGCTCGGCGATCTGGGAAATTCCGTCGCTGTTTATGAACGCGCTCGGCGGCGGACTGTTCGGCGTGCTCATCGTTCCGCTGGCCATCACCCTCGCGATTGTGCTCATCAATCGGCCCTGGGCCGCCGGGTACTACCTCGTGGCGACCGTGCTGAGTGCGGGCGGGGTGCAACTCCTGAAGCAATTGTTCGGACGAGCTCGACCCGAAAATATGCTGGTCACCTCGGATTTCGGCTCGTTTCCGTCCGGACACGTCTCGAATGCGGCGACCATGGCCGTCTGCCTCGCCATCATTTTTCCCCGCCTGTGGGTGGCGCTCGCCGGAGCCGCGTACACGATCGTGATGCTGCTCAGCCGCACCTACCTCGGCGCGCACTGGCTCACCGACACCATCGGTGGCCTGCTGCTCGGCGCCGGGGTCGCTGTCGTACTGTGGGCTCCGGTTGCGGCCAAGCTCGACGGTGAACGAGAACTTGCCGCCCGGCGAAGACTTGAGCGCGCACGCCAGAAGGGGACCCCAGCATGACGGATGTGCCGCTCCCCGCTCGGCGCCAGCGTCGGGCGGGATCATGACCGACGTGCGGCACGCCGCGCGCAACGGCGATGTCTCATTCTGGTGGAACCAGCTCGGTCGGCCAGTGCCGCGCGCGCCCCTGGCCGGGTCGACCCGGGCCGATGTCGTCATAGTCGGTGCCGGCTACACCGGGCTGTGGACGGCGTACTACCTCAAGAAAGCGGCACCGCAGCTGCGCATCGTCGTGCGTGCCACCGAGGGGTTCACCGCCGGCCTCAGAGGACTGCACCGAACCTGGCTCCCCATGAATTCGTCGCTGATCGCGACCGAGCCGCTCGCGGCATCCGTGTGGGCGAGTAGTGGCTGGTCGGGCCAGGAAACCCTGGGCGACATGGTCCACGCCTACATGTACGCACAGCGCACCAGCGACGACCGCATCGCCATCGGCGGGCGCGGCGTGCCGTACCGCTTCGGTTCGAAAACGGATGCCGACGGCCAGACCCCGCAGGCCACCGTCGACGCCCTCCGCGACATTCTGGTGAGCTTCTTTCCGGCGACGAAAAGCGCTCGCATCGACCACGCCTGGTCCGGCGTGCTTGGCGTACCACGAGACTGGGCGGCCACCGTCGGTCTCGACCCGCAGACCGGACTGGCCTGGGCCGGCGGCTATGTGGGTACCGGAGTCGCCACCACGAACCTGGCCGGGCGCACACTGACGGGGATCTGATTCTCGGCCGCGACAGCAACCTCGTGCACCTGCCATGGGTGAACCACCGGGTGCGCGCGTGGGAGCCGGAACCGTTGCGCTGGCTCGCCGTCACCGCACTCTACCGGGCCTATTCGCTGGCGGATCGAGCCGAGCTCGCCGGGCGACGCACGACGTCGCCGCTCGCGCGGGTAGCCGACGTCGTGTCTGGCCGGGGGCACTAAAACCGGGGGCCAGCCGCACTTACCGGCGGAGGCTCTAGAGGCCCAGGCGAGCAGCGTGCCGCGTACAGCGATGCACCAGCTGCGGGCGGAGTCGCCCAAGCTCGGCCGCGGTGAGCGGGTCGGGCGGGCGCACGACGGTCACCCCGAGCGTATCGATCATGTTCTCGAAGCCCGATCGGGGCCAGAACTGACCCCGGAGGCGGAGCAGCACGTCGCCGGCGGCGTCCAGCAGGTACAGGTGCGGGAGCGTGTCGACCGTCCCGTTCTGGTACAGATCGACGAGCACGACGGTGGCAATATCAGCCGTTCCAATCGTGGTCAGTCGGCCCAACAGGTCTCGGCTCTCCAAGCGCGCACCCGTCACGGTGACGCACATGTTGCGGGCTCCGAACACGGCGACCGCTCCGAGAACGGTCAGGCCGAGCTGAACGGCGGCGACAAACATCCAAGTGTCGCGGGGAATGGCGAGCCAATACAGCACGATCAGCAGGGGCACGATGAATGACAGCGCAGCGATGATCGACCGCGCCACCAGCTTTCGCCGGGGTCGCAAAATCTGCATTCCGTCCGGCTCGTTCCCCTCGCGCACCATGTGTTTCGTCTCACCCTTCAGGTTCAGTATCCCGCACTTCGAGCGGTATTCCTCTCCTACCCCGAGGGGGTAGACGAAGCGGTCTGAAACGAGTAAATTCTATGACGACGAATCGACAACGACCCGATGTGGCACGCTCGGCGTAGAGTTGGCTGCGTGCACTCACGGGCCGTCCGCGAACGCGGCAATACAACGAAGCGGCACCGGCTGCATCCGGCGCAAGTCGTCGTTTCGGGCTTCGCCCTGACCATTCTCGGTGGTACGGCGCTGCTGATGCTGCCCAACGCCAAGGTCGGACCGGGCGGGGCCTCGTTTCTCGAGGCGCTGTTCACCGCGACGAGCGCGGTCTGCGTCACCGGGCTGACCGTCGTTGATACCGCGGTGTACTGGACGCCGTTCGGTCAGATCGTCATTCTGCTGCTGATTCAGATCGGCGGGTTCGGGATCATGTCGTTCGCCTCGGTGGTGGGTCTGGCGATCGCCCGCAAGCTCTCCCTCCGATCGCGCATCACGGCGGCTGCCGAAACCAAAAGCGTCGGGCTCGAAGACGTGAAGGGGCTCGTCTTCGGCGTCGTACGCATCTCACTCGCGATTGAACTCACCGTGGCCGTAGTGCTCGCGCTGCGGTTCATGCTTGGCTATGACGAGCCCGTGGGTCGGGCCATCTGGCTGGGCGTGTTCCACTCGGTGTCGAGCTTCAATAACGCCGGCTTCGCCCTGTTCAGCGACAATCTCATGGGCTACGCAACGGATGCCTGGATCTGCCTGCCGATCTGCGCCGCCGTCATTCTCGGTGGCCTTGGCTTTCCGGTGATCGTGCAGTTGACGCGGCAGTTGCGCACGCGTCCGTTCAGCTGGTCCATTCGCACCTGGACCATGAACACCCGCATCGTCCTCGCCGGCACGATCGCACTGCTCGTTCTCGGAACGGTATATATAACCGCGGTTGAATGGTCGAATCCGAATACGCTCGGTCCGCTGGACTGGTCGGGCAAGTTGCTGGCCGGCTTCTTTCAGGCGGTGCAGACTCGTACTGCGGGATTCAACAGCGTCGACATTGGTCAGCTGGACTCCGCGAGCCTGCTCGGCATGGACATTCTGATGTTGGTCGGTGGGGGCCCGGCCGGAACCGCTGGCGGGATCAAGATCACGACCTTCGCCGTGCTGTTCTTCATTCTGTGGACCGAGGTGCGCGGCCAGGTGGCCGTGAACGTGTTCGGCAAGCGGCTCTCGCGGGCGGTGCACCGGGAGGCCATCACGATCGTCCTGCTCGCCGTCGGCGTCATCATCGCGGCCACCGCGGCACTCATGCTCATGACGGATATTTCCATGGATGCGCTGCTGTTCGAGACCATCAGCGCCTTCGCAACCGTGGGACTGTCCACCGGCATTACTGCGGGGTTGCCGTGGGAGGGGCAGATCATTTTGATTCTGCTCATGTTCATCGGTCGGCTCGGACCCATCACCTTCGCCTCGGCCATTGCTCTGCGCGAGCGGCGTTCTACCTATGAGTACCCCAAAGAAAGGCCGATCATTGGCTAAATATTCGATGTTCGGGCATCGCGACCCTTCCCGCCTGGCCGAGGCTGAGTCGGTCGTCGTCATCGGGCTGGGCCGGTTCGGCAGCGCCCTGGCCCTCGAGCTCATGAAGAGCGGCACCGAGGTGCTCGGCATCGACGGCGACGAAGAGGTCGTGCAGCTGCACAACCGCCTGCTCACCCACGTGGTGCGCGCCGATTCGACCAAGGAGGCGACCCTGCGGGAGCTCTCGGTGCCGGACTTCTCCAGCGTGGTCGTGGCGATCGGCGGCGACATCCAGGCGAATATTCTCACCGCCTCGTTGCTGCTCAAGCTGGGCATTCCCAACATCTGGGCCAAGGCGGTCAGCGACCCGCACGGGGAGATCCTCACCCAGCTCGGCGTCAACCACGTCATCTACCCGGAGAAGGACATGGGGCAGCGGGTCGCCCACCTGGTGCGCGGCGCTATGCAGGACTACATCGAGATCGGCGAGAACTTCGCGCTGGTCAAGACAGCGCCGCCGCGCGCGCTGATCGGCGTGCCCCTCGGCCAGGCCAAGGTGCGTGCGCGCTACGGCATCACCGTCACGGCGTTTCACCGGCCCGGCGCGGGCTGGAGCTACACCTCGCTCGACACCGTGATCGAAGACGGCGACATCATTCTCATCGCCGGCGAATCGGCGAGGGTCGAAGAGTACAGCCTCATGCGATGACCTCCCCCGTCGCCTTTCTAGCGGATTCCCCGCTCGGCACCAGGGTCGTCGTGCGCACCCGCATCCCTGGTGGTTACACCGACGCGCTGGGCTTTCTGCGCGGCCGCGGCGCGGCATCCGTTTCGGTGGAGACCAAGCGCGGGCTGGTCACGCTCGCCATGGCCGACGTCGTGGCGGCCAAAGAGGTGCCGCCGGCGCCCGAGCCGCGCGGGAGCCGGGGCGGCCCGCGTTAGAGAACGATGCGCAGCGGTTCCTCAAGCAGCTGGGTCAGGTCGCGCAGGAACGCGGCGGCGACGGCTCCGTCGAGTACCCGGTGGTCTACGGTCAGGGTGATCTTCACCGTGGGCACCGACACGAGCACGCCATCACGAACGGCGGGAACGTCGCTGGCAGCACCGATGGCCAGAATTCCCGCCTCCGGCGGGTTGAGCACGGCGGTGAACGAATCGATCCCGAACATGCCGAGGTTGCTGATCGTGAAGGTGCCGCCCGACATTTGAGCCAGCGACAGACCGCCGGTGCGGGCGAGGCCGGCCAGGGCGCGCGTCTCGGTGGCGATGGCGGCGAGGGACTTCTGGTCGGCGTCGGCGACGACCGGCACCAGCAGGCCGTCATCGGTCGCGACCGCCACGCCGACGTTGACGTGGTTGTGGCGCAGGATGACGCCGTCGCCCCAGGATGCGTTCACCTCGGGGTGTGCGCGGAGCGCGACCGCGCTGGCCCGCACGAACAGGTCGTTCAGGCTGACCTTGGTGCCGAGCGCGGCGAGTGATTCGTTCACCTCGGCGCGGAACGCGACCAGGCGTGCCACATCGACGACGCTGGTGAGGAAGAAGTGCGGCACGGCCTGGCTCTCGGTGAGCCGGCGGGCCGTGACGGCGCGAATGCGGCTGACCGGTACGGAGACCGAGTCGGCCGACACGGCTGCTGGGGCTGGTGCTGCGGCTGGTGCTGCGACGGGACCGACCGGTGCCGTCGAAGCGGATGCTGCGGCCTCCTGCGCGACGATGGCCGTGTCGACGTCGGTGCGGGTGATGCGGCCCTGCGGCCCGGTGCCCGCGATAGTGTGCAGGTCGATGCCGTGCTCGCGGCCGATCTTGCGGGCCAGCGGCGACGTGCGCAGCTCGCCGGTTGACACCGGGGCAGCGGGCGCTGCAGGGGCGGGCGTTGCCGACGCGGGTGCCACGACGGCGGGCGTTGCCGCAGCGGTAACGGCGGCGGCGGGCGCGGCCGGAGCCGCGGCATCCGCTACCGGCGCGGCGGGCGTCGTTGCGCCCTCGACGATGTTGCTGCCGTCACCGATACGGGCGACGGGTGCCCCGATGGGCACGAGGGCGCCGGCGACGACGAGCAGCTGCTCGAGAATGCCGTTATCGAAGGCTTCGAGGTCCATGGTGGCCTTGTCGGTTTCGATCTCGGCGAGTACGTCGCCCTTGTGGATCTCGTCGCCGACCTGCTTCATCCAGCGGCTGAGTTCGCCCTCCTCCATGGTGTCGGAGAGGCGGGGCATGATGACGTCGGGCATGGCCGGCTCCTACTTGTCGTTCGGGGTAGATGAAATGTTGAGAACCTCGCGCACGACCTTGGCAAGGTCGGCTGCGCTGGGCAGCGCGACCTTCTCGAGGGCTTTGGCGTAGGGCAACGGCACCTCGGCGGCGGCGACGCGACGCACGGGGGCGTCGAGAAAATCGAACACGCCCTCGCCGATGGTCGCCGAGATCTCGGCGCCGATGCCGTAGCTGAGCCAGTCGTCTTCGAAGACCACGGCGTGGCCGGTTTTGCGAACGGAGGCGCAGATGGTGTCGCGGTCGAGCGGGCGCAGACTGCGCAGGTCGACGACCTCGATCGAGAGGCCCTCGGCTTCGAGTTGATGCGCCACTTCGAGGGCGGTCGTGGTGCCACGCGAGTAGCTCACGATGGTGAGGTCGGTGCCGGTCGCAACGACGGCGGCCTTGCCGATCTCGGCGACCTGTTCGCCGTCAGGCACTTCGCCCTTCGCGCTGTACAGCGACAGGTTTTCCAGAAAGATCACCGGGTCGTCGTCGCGAATGGCCGCGGTGAGCAGCGCCTTCGCGTCGGCCGGGGTCGATGGGGCGACCACCTTGAGGCCGGGAATGTGCGCGTACCAGACCTCGAGGTTTTGCGAGTGGGTCGCGGCCAGTTGCTGGCCACCGCCGCCGGGCATGCGAATCACCAGCGGAATGGAGACCTGACCGGCGAACATCGACCGCATCTTGGCGGCATGGTTCACGATCTGATCGATCGCGATGAGGCTGAAGTTGATGGTCATAATCTCGACCACCGGCCGCATGCCGAGCATCGCGGCGCCGAGGGCTGCTCCCACGAATCCCTCTTCGGCGATCGGGGCGTCGAGCACCCGCTCGGGTCCGAAGTCTTCGAGCAGCCCGGCGGTGATCTTGTAGGACCCCTCGAACACCCCGATCTCTTCGCCGACCAGAAAGACCTTCTCATCGCGTTCGAGCTCGGCTCGCAGCGTCTCGTTGAGGGCCTGGCGGTAGGTGATCGTGCGGGTTGTTGACTCTACGTTGGTATTCACAGTGCGTCCATAACGGGTTCTCCGGGCAAAGCGGATGGCGCATTCGCCACCGGGGTTGCGTAAACATATTTGAACAGGTCGGCCACGTCGGGTTCAGGGCTCTCGTCGGCGAAAACGACCGCCTCGGAGACGCGCAGGTCGGCGGCCTCGTCGATAGCGGCGGCATCCGCTTCAGTGAGCACGCCGGAAGCGATCAGCTCGGCGCGAAAGCTCGGCACCGGGTCGGACTGCTGGGCGATCGTCGTGTCTTCGGGCGAGCGGTAGCGGGCCGGATCGACCACGGAATGGCCGCGCAGCCGGTAGCACATGACCTCGAGCAGCACCGGCTGACGCTGCTCGCGGGCCTGCTTGAGGGCGTCTCGGGCGGCGTCGCGCACCGCGAGCACGTCGTCGCCGTCGACCCGAATGCCGGGCATACGGTACGACGCGCCGCGCTTGTACAGCTCGGGTTCAGCGGATGCCTTCTCCACCGTCGTTCCCATGCCGAGGCCGTTGTTGACGATCACGTAGACGATCGGCAGCTTCCACAGGCCGGCCAGGTTGAGCGATTCGTGGAACGCGCCGATGTTGGTGGTGCCATCGCCGAGCAGGCACATGACTGCCGCAGCGTCGGGCCCTGCCGTTTCCTGGGTTTTCAAGGCGAGAGCCGCGCCGGTGGCCGGAGGAAGCTGCCCGCCGACGATGCCGTAGCCGCCGAACAGGCGCGTTTCTTCGTCGAACAGGTGCATCGAGCCGCCGCGTCCGCCGGAGACGCCGGTGACTTTGCCGAACAGCTCGGCCATGACGCGTTCGGGGGCAAGGCCGCGGAGCAGCGCGTAGCCGTGGTCGCGGTAGCCGGTGAACAGGTAGTCACGGGCCTCGATGGCAGCCATCAGGCCGACCACGGTGGCTTCTTCGCCGAGGTTCAGGTGGCAGTAACCGCCGATCTTTGCCCGGGCGTACATCTCGCTGGAGCGCAGCTCGAAGGCCCGCACCAGCGACATCCGTTCGTAATAGTCACGCAGGGTGTCAGCGGGTTCACCACCCGTTGACTCGACTACTGCCTTCGGTCGCGTGCGGGCTTTTGCCGCCATGTGGTCCCACTTCCTGCGTGTTTCGTTTGTTAAGACTATTACTTTGTGCTGAATAGTTTCCTTTCTAAGCGGTCAGCGGAAGGATCTACGGGAGAGTTGGGGTGAATTCGAGAATTCTACGGCTGCCCAAAATGGGGGCACATAATGGAGTCATGGCCGCCCAACCCCCGAGTTACAAAACGCTCGCCAGTCTGAGCCGCATGAACCTGCTCTACCAGCTGCAAAGCCGCGGAACGATGACGGTGAATGACCTCGCCGAAGCCGCCGGCCTGCACCCCAACACCGCCCGCGAACACCTCGACCGGCTGATCAACGACGGGTTCGTCACCTGTGCGCCCGAAGCCCGTGACAGCAAGGGTCGCCCGAAGATGCTCTACAGCGCTGCCGGCGGGGTCAGTACCGAGCTCGGGTCTATTCGC
Organism: Cryobacterium sp. N19; assembly: GCF_002929595.1. Lineage (NCBI taxonomy): Bacteria > Bacillati > Actinomycetota > Actinomycetes > Micrococcales > Microbacteriaceae > Cryobacterium > Cryobacterium sp. N19. The sequence goes on from NZ_PJJR01000049.1 coordinate 152,190, forward strand.
GCTCGCAAGATCGAGGCCGCGCAGGAGCGCGCCGACCAGCTGCGACGGATGCTGCCCGTTCTGCCCGTAGGCCAGAGCGCGTTGGCCGGTTGCTCCGGTCCGGCCGCCCAGCGGCAGCTCGATGCCCTCGACGACCATCTCGACCAGGCCGGCTTCGACGCGAGCGTCGCCGCAAGCGGCGAACAGCTCAACCTGCGCGACTGCCCGTACTCCGAGTTGGTCAAGGACCACCCGGAGGTCTGCGGAGTGCACTATCGCCTGATCCAGGGCGTGCTCGAACAGGCCGACGGCCCGCTGCGCGCGATCGGCCTGAACCTCATCGACGCCCCACACCTCTGCGTGATCGACGTTGCTCCCCTTCCCGCTGAACGCGAGAGCGCAAAAAGTGCCCGATTGGACACCTCGAACGGGCACTTTTTGCGCTCTCGCGAACCGGGGTAAAACATTATTACCGGTGGTTTGCGGTTGTCGGCCTCGAAGGCAGCGGCTTAGCTCGTTCTGAGGGTGAGTGCCACTGCGGTATTCCCCGGCAGGCAAGGGGCAGCCGTGAAAACGCGCACAGGAACAACCAGCACCACCAGTAAGCCCGGCACCGACGGCCCGGTCGCCGACTCGCTGATCAAGCTCGGTCGCTTTCTGCGCAGCTCAGAAACTAGCGAAGACCTGCGCAGTGTGTTCAAGACCGGCGGTCGCGGCGCCGATACGTTCTACCGTGACCGCTGGACCCACGACAAAGAGGTGCGCTCGACCCACGGCGTGAACTGCACCGGCAGCTGTTCCTGGAAGGTGTACGTCAAGGACGGCATCATCACCTGGGAAACCCAGCAGACTGACTACCCTAGCGTCGGCCCGGATTCACCCGAATATGAGCCTCGCGGCTGCCCCCGCGGCGCCGCCTTCAGCTGGTACACCTACTCGCCCACCCGGGTGCGCTACCCCTACGTGCGCGGTGTGCTGCTGAACCTGTTCCGCGAGGCCAAGGCCCGTCTCGGCGACCCGGTGCTGGCCTGGGCCGAGATCACCGGCAATCCAGACACCGCCCGCCAGTACAAGAGCGCCCGCGGCCAGGGCGGTCTGGTGCGCGCCAGTTGGGACGAAGCGGCCGAGATCGTCGCCGCCGCCCACGTGCACACCATCAAGCAGTACGGGCCAGACCGGGTCGTCGGCTTCAGCCCGATTCCGGCCATGTCGATCGTGTCGCAGGGCGTTGGCAACCGATTCATCTCGCTGCTCGGCGGCACCATGCTCTCGTTCTACGACTGGTACGCCGACCTGCCGGTGGCGAGCCCGCAGGTGTTCGGCGACCAGACCGACGTGCCGGAATCGGCCGACTGGTGGAACTCCAGCTACCTCATCATGTGGGGCTCCAACGTTCCCGTCACCCGCACCCCCGACGCACACTTCATGGTCGAGGCCCGCTACCGCGGCCAGAAGGTCATCACGGTCTCGCCCGACTACGCCGACAACTCCAAGTTCGCCGACGAGTGGCTGGCCGTGCACCCCGGCACCGACGGCGCCCTCGCCCTGGCCATGGGCCACGTCATTCTGAAAGAGTTCCTGGTCGATCGCCGCACCCCGCGTTTCGCCCGGTACCTGAAAAAGTTCAGCGACTCGTCCTACCTGATCGCCCTCACCCCGCGCCAGGATGCCTGGGTTCCCGGCAAATTTCTGACGGCCGACGCGCTGCCCGGAACCGACGCATCCGTTTCGAGTGCAGCCTTCAAGACAGTGATGCTCGACGAGAACGGCGAGGCGTTCGTGCCGAACGGTTCGATCGGCCACCGGTTCAGCGAGGCCGACAAAGGCAAGTGGAACCTCGACCTCGAGGGCCGCGATCCGCTGCTCTCCATAGCGGATGCCCCGGACTACGACGGTGCATCCGTCGCGATCGACCTGCCCCGCTTTGACATCACGCCGGGTGCTGACAGCGTCGGTGAGCGCCACGCCGGAGCCGCCGGCATCGTGCGCCGCGGCGTGCCGGTGCGCGTCGTCGCCGGTGTGTTAGTGACGACGGTGTTCGACCTGCTGCTCGCGCAGTACGGCGTCGGCCGCCCGGGCCTGCCGGGCGAGTGGCCCACCGGCTACGACGACGCCTCCACCCCCGGCACCCCCGCCTGGCAGGAGGAGATCACCTCCGTGCCGTGGCAGGCCGCCGCCCGCATCGGCCGCGAATTCGCGCAGAACGCTGAGGACTCCGAGGGGCGTTCGATGATTCTGATGGGCGCCGGTACCAATCACTGGTTCCACTCCGACACCATCTACCGCGCCTTTCTCGCGCTCACCACCATGACCGGCTGCCAGGGCGTGAACGGCGGCGGCTGGGCCCACTACGTCGGCCAGGAAAAGGTGCGCCCGCTCACCGGGTACGGCCAGTACGCCTTCGGTCTGGACTGGGTGCGCCCGCCACGCCAGATGATCGGCACCGGCTTCTTCTACCTCGCCACCGACCAGTGGCGCTACGACGGCCTGAGCGCCGACACCCTCGCGAGCCCGCTCGGCACCGGGATCTTCAAGGGACGCACCACCGCGGACACCATGGTCGAATCGGCCAAGCGCGGCTGGATGCCGAGCTACCCCACCTTCAACCGCAACTCGCTCGACCTCGTCGACGACGCCGCGGCCGCGGGCGTAGAGCCCGCCGAATACGTCGTCGACTCGCTGAAGGACGGCTCGCTCGAGTTCTCCTGTGAAGACCCCGACGCCCCCGAGAACTTTCCCCGCGTGCTCGTCGTGTGGCGGGCCAACGTGCTCGGCTCCTCCGGCAAGGGCAACGAGTACTTTCTCAAGCATCTGCTCGGGGCGCCGTCCGCTGTGCGCGCCGTGGAATCGATGCCGGCTCGCCGCCCGAAGACCATGAAATGGCACGAAAGCGCGCCGGAAGGAAAGCTCGACCTGCTCGTCACAAGCGACTTCCGCATGACGTCGACGACGATCTACAGCGATGTCGTGTTGCCGCCGGCCACCTGGTACGAGAAGAATGACCTGTCGACGACGGACATGCATCCGTTCATTCACTCGTTCAACCCCGCGATCGCTCCGCCGTGGCAGGCCAAGACCGACTTCGACATCTTTCACGTGCTCGCCGCGAAGATTTCGGAGATGTCGGTCAAGCACCTCGGCGTGCGCAAAGACCTGGTCGCGGCTCCCCTGCAGCACGACACCCCCGACGGCATGGCCACCCCGCACGGCACCGTGCGCAGCGACCAGCCGCTCATTCCCGGGGTCACCATGCCGAAGCTCGTCGTGGTCGAACGCGACTACCCGGCGTTCGCCGCACAGCTCGGCGCGCTCGGGCCGCTCACCAAAAAGCTCGGAATGGTCACCAAGGGCGTCAAGTTCAACCCCGACGTCGAGGTCGCCTACCTCGGCAAGAAGAACGGTCTCGTGCCGAGCGGACCCGCCGCCGGCCGCCCGCGCCTGTCGACCGCGATCCACGCTTGCGAAATGGTGCTCGCCCTCTCTGGGACCACCAACGGCCGCCTTGGCACGCAGGGTTTTCGGCAGCTCGAGGAACGCACCGGCGTGAAGCTCGCCCAGCTGGCCAGCGACAACGAGGGTCGACGCTTCAGCTACCCGGATGTTCAGGGCGCGCCGGTTCCGGTGCTCACCTCCCCGGAATGGTCGGGCTCAGAGCACGGTGGTCGCCGTTACAGCGCCTTCACCATCAACGTCGAACATTTGAAGCCCTGGCACACCCTCACCGGCCGCCAGCACTTCTACCTCGACCACGACTGGATGATCGAGCTTGGCGAGCAGCTGCCCATCTTTCGGCCGCCGCTCGACATGCACCGCCTGTTCGACGACTCGATCGTCGGCGCCACCAGCAAGACCCCGACCGGTCACGCCGAGGTCGCGGTGCGCTACCTGACGCCGCACTCGAAGTGGTCGATCCACTCCGAATACCAGGACAACCTGCTCATGCTCTCGCTCTCCCGCGGCGGCCCGACCATCTGGATGAGCCCGCAGGACGCCGACAAGATCGGCGTGCGCGACAACGAATGGATCGAGTCGTACAACCGCAACGGTGTCGTCGTGGCGCGGGCTATCGTGTCGCACCGCATGCCGGAGGGGACGGTGTACATGTACCACGCGAAGGATCGCACCATCAACGTGCCGGTCGCCGAAACCAGCGGTATGCGCGGCGGAACCAACAACTCGCTAACGCGCATCCTCTTGAAACCGTCTCATCTGATCGGCGGCTACGCCCAGCTGTCGTTCGCCTTCAACTACCTCGGACCCACCGGGAACCAACGCGACGAGGTCACCGTGATTCGTCGTCGCAGCCAGAAAGTGGACTACTAATGCGTGTCATGGCCCAGATGTCGATGATCATGAACCTCGACAAGTGCATCGGGTGTCACACCTGTTCGGTCACCTGCAAGCAGGTCTGGACCAACCGCACCGGCGTCGAATACGCCTGGTTCAACAACGTAGAGACGCGGCCCGGCATCGGCTACCCGCGCGAATACGAAAACCAGGAGAAGTGGAAGGGCGGCTGGGTGCTGGGTAAGCGCGGCCGCCTGCAGCTCAAGGCCGGCGGGCGGCTGAAGAAGCTCTCGCAGATCTTCAACAACCCCAACCTGCCGCAGATCGACGATTACTACGAGCCGTGGACCTACGACTACGACATGCTCACCACAGCGCCGGCCGGTACGCAGAGCCCGGTCGCGCGCCCGAAGTCGCTGCTTACCGGCCAGAACATGGACATCAAGTGGTCGGGCAACTGGGACGACAACCTCGGCGGCTCGCAGGAAACGGCCGCCCAAGACCCCATTCTCGCCACGATGAGCGAGCACGTGAAGATGGAGTTCGAAGAGACCTTCATGTTCTACCTGCCGCGCATCTGCGAGCACTGCCTCAACCCCGCGTGCGTCGCCGCCTGCCCCTCCGGTGCCATGTACAAGCGTGAAGAAGACGGCATCGTGCTCGTGGACGAAGACGGATGCCGCGGCTGGCGCATGTGCGTCAGCGCCTGCCCCTATAAGAAGGTGTACTTCAATCACAAAACGGGCAAGGCCGAGAAGTGCACGCTCTGCTACCCGTTGATCGAGCAGGGCAAGCCCACCATCTGCTCCGAAACCTGTGTCGGACGTCTGCGTTATCTGGGCCTCATGCTCTACGACGCCGATGCCGTACTCGCAGCAGCCTCGATCGAAAACGATCAGGACCTGCTCGATGCGCAGCGTGCCTGCTTTCTCGACCCGTTCGACCCCGAGGTCATCGCCGCAGCCAAGGCGGAGGGCATGGCCGACGACTGGATCGAAGCGGCTCAGAACAGCCCCATCTACAAGCTCATCTCCGAGTACGAGATCGCCCTGCCGCTGCACCCGGAATACCGCACCATGCCGATGGTCTGGTACATCCCGCCGCTCTCGCCGGTCGTCGACGTGGTCAGCAACTCCGGCAGCGACGGCGAAGACGCCCGCACCCTGTTCGCCGCGATCGACAAGCTGCGCATTCCGGTGGAATACCTCGCCGGACTGTTCTCGGCCGGCGACGTCGTTCCGGTCGAACTGTCACTGCGCAAGCTCGCCGCGATGCGGGCGTATATGCGCGACCTCAACCTCGGTAACGAGCCCGACGAGCGCATCCCGAACGCGGTCGGAATGACCGGGGAGAGCATCCAGGCCATGTATCGCCTGCTCGCGATCGCCAAGTACGAAGACCGCTACGTCATTCCGAAGGCGCACGTGGAGACCGCGCGGGAGCTCGAAGAACTCGGCTGCTCGCTCGACACCGACGGCGGCCCCGGTATGGGCGGGCCGGGCGCTGCCGGGCACAGCGGCCCCTACGGCAACACCGTCGGCATGCCGCTTGGCGCCACGGTCGACAACTACAACGAGATGACCGGGCGCGCCAGCCCGACCGCGCCGACCACTCCGGGCCGGGTCAACCTGCTCAACTGGAACGGTGGTGGGGTGCCCAAGGGCATGTTCCCGCCGGTAGCGGATGCCGGGAGTGCGGCATGAGCACCGCCACCCGTCTCCCCGCGGCACTCGCTGCGCGGGTGAACTTCGGCTTTCGGGCGCCGAAGGTGGCCCCGCGGTTCATCGCCGCCGTGCCGTTGACGGCGGATCAGGGGGTCATCGCGCATATGGCGGCCTCGATTCTGCTGGACTATCCCACTCCGGAGCGGCAGCGGCAGTTTTCACTGGTGCGTTCAGGCGTTGTTGGCCTGCCCGACCCACTGCGGGCCGCGTTCGATGCGTTCTTCACGGGGATCGCCGGCTGGAATGAGCAGCAGCTCGAAACGCACTTCACCGCGACCTTCGACCTGAAACGCAAGTGCTGCCCGTACCTCACCTACTACGCGGCGGGCGATACGCGCCGCCGCGGAATGGCACTCGTGCGATTCGTCGAGGCCTATCGGGCGGCCGGCTGGCAGGTTGACGCCGACGAACTGCCCGACTACCTGCCGATGGTGCTTGAGTTCTCGGCGCTGTCCGACTCGCCAATCGCGCAGGAGCTGCTCGCGGCGCATCGTGACGGCATCGAGGTGCTGCGCTCCGCCCTGGAGAAGGTCGACAGCCCCTACGCCCACCTGGTGGAGGCGGTGTGCCTGTCGCTGCCGCTGATCGACGACGAGACCCGGGAACGCTACCTCAACCTCGTCAACGAGGGGCCGCCGACCGAGACGGTCGGCATGACCTACCTCGGCAATCTGAAACCGTTTTCCGCGCACCCCAACGAGGAAGTCAGCCGATGACCGCCTGGGATTACTTGCTCTGGGTGGCCTTTCCCTACGCCGCCTCTGGCGTGTTCGTGGTGGGGCACCTGCTGCGCTACCGTTACGACCAGTTCGGCTGGACCTCGCGGTCGAGCCAGACCTACGAGAACCGCCTCCTGCGTTGGGGATCGCCCATGTTCCACTACGGCATTCTCATGGTGATCGGCGGGCACGTCGTTGGCCTGTTCATTCCCAAGCCGTGGCTGGAATTCTTCGGCGTGACCGAGCATCTGTACCACCTCGGCGCCACCTGGCTCGGCACTTTCGCGGCCGTGCTCACCGTGGCCGGGCTGACCATCTTGATCTATCGGCGCCGCCTCACCAAACGGGTGCTGCTCGTCACCACCGTGATGGACAAGGTCATGTACGTGTTCCTGGCCAGCACCATCTTGTTCGGCACGACCGCCACCGTGCTCTATCAAATCTTTGGCGGCGGCTACGACTATCGCGGGTCGATCTCCCCGTGGATCCGCTCGCTGTACAGCTTTCAGCCCGACCCCGCGCTCATGAGCGACGTGCCGTTCTTCTTTCAGCTGCACGTACTCACCGCCACGACGCTGTTTCTGCTCTGGCCGTTCACCCGGCTGGTGCACGTGTTCTCGGCGCCGCTCGGCTACCTCGTGCGCCCCTACGTGGTCTACCGCTCGCGCGATGACCCCCGCGGCGCCGGGTCGCGGGCCCCGCGTCGCGGCTGGGAGAAGAGCGAGAGTCCGCTGGAGCGGTTACGAAAGTAACCTGTTCTGATGGTGCGTATAAAGAGAGCTTACGAAGAGGCATCCACTGACGACGGATGCCGGGTGTTGGTTGATCGACTCTGGCCGCGCGGTGTCTCCAAGGAGAGCGCCGACCTTGATGAGTGGTTGAAAGAGGTCGCACCGTCACCGGCGCTCCGCACCTGGTGGAAGCACGACCCGAAGCGCATGGACGAGTTCGCCGTGCGTTACCGCGCTGAACTAGACGGCAATACCGAGACCCAGGCGGCCGTCGTGCAGCTTCGTGCGCTCGCCGCGGCCGGCGTGACGACCTTGATCTACGGAGCCAAGGACCCGCGGGTGAACCATGCGCGGGTGCTCGCCGAATACCTGCAGGAGAAGTAGACACACGAGGTCACATTCCGCTGGAAGGAATACTGGGCCCCGTTCCAGCCTTGGGGATAAAGGCGTCTGCACGCGGCGGTGGAATCTCAAGGGGCTCCCGTCTCGCGGGACCGGGGGCGTCAGCGTGACTCACGAATGACAATAGAAAGTGTCGAACCAGTGACTTCAGTAGTTCCCGTCAGTACCCGCGGCAGCAGATTTCCCAAATGGGTGCGCTCGTTCGGCGTTCAGATCATCGCTGCTCTCATCATCGGTCTGGGCCTCGGACTCGTGGCGAAATACACCGGCAGTACCGAAGCGAATCCCAACGGTCTCGGTGCGACCCTGAAAATTATCGGGTCGAGCTACGTCTCGCTGCTGCAGGCTGCCGTCGTACCGCTCATCTTCACGGCCGTGGTCAGTTCCATTGCGAACCTGCGCGAAGTGTCGAACGCGGCGAAGCTGGCCTGGAACACGCTTCTCTGGTTTGCTATCACCGCGCTGATTGCGGTTCTGATCGGCATCGGGCTGGGCGTTCTGGTGCGACCGGGAGCAGGAACGGGCATCACCGAGAATGCCGAATACTCCGGCAAGACCGGGGACTGGTGGGCATTTTTGACCGGGCTCTTCCCGAAGAACTTCCTCGGACTCGGCGCCAATACCTCCGTCGTTGATGGCGTCGCGAGCACCACCGTCAACTTCAACGTGTTGCAGATTCTCGTCATCGCCATCGTGGTGGGCATTGCCGCGTTGAAGGTGGGTAAAGCTGCCGAACCATTCCTGAATCTCAATGCGTCAGCCCTCGCGGTCATTCAAAAGGTGCTGTGGTGGATTATTCGCATCGCGCCGCTCGGCACGATCGGCCTGATTGGTAATGCCGTCGCGGTCTACGGCTGGGACACCATGGGATCGCTCGGCAAGTTCGCAGTCACCATCTACATTGGCCTGATCCTGGTGCTGTTCGTGGTCTACCCGGTGCTGATCAAGTCTCACGGTCTGTCCGTCAAGCAGTACTACTCCGGTGTCTGGCCGGCCGTTCAGCTGGGCTTCGTGTCGCGCTCATCCATCGGTACCCTTCCGCTGACGCAGCGCGTCACGGAGCGCAGCATGGGCGTACCGCGCGGATATGCATCCTTTGCTGTTCCGCTGGGAGCGACGACCAAGATGGATGGTTGCGCGGCTATCTACCCCGCCGTCGCCGCCATCTTTGTGGCACAGTTCTTCGGAATTCAGCTGGACTTCACCCAGTACCTTCTTATCGTTTTGGTCTCCGTATTGGGTTCTGCCGCCACGGCCGGCACCACTGGCGCCGTCGTCATGCTGACGCTGACCCTGTCAACGCTGGGTCTGCCGTTGGCCGGGGTTGGCCTTCTGCTGGCCATCGATCCGCTCATCGACATGGGTCGCACCGCCGTGAACGTGGCGGGACAGGCCCTCGTGCCCACGATCGTGGCCAAGCGCCAGGGCATCCTCGACGAGACGCTGTACAACGCCCCGCGAACCTCGCAGCCCTTTACGGACGATTCGGACGTCTCCATCGAATCGACGCCGACTGAGCGGGCCGAAGCTCGGGTCTAGCTCACCCGCGCTGGGTGGGGACCGAGGGGGCGCAAATCGATCTAAAACCGGCCGTAAAAGGTCGATTTGCGCCCCCTCACGGCTGGTGCGTGGGCATCCGCTTGCCGCCGTCGTGAGCCAGGGCCGCTAGACCTGGTCGAGGGGGATCGACTCGTCGGCGAGGCGAGCAGGATCGACCGGCTCGTCCCGACGAATCAGAGCCTGAACGGTGTCATTGACGTCCCAGACGTTAACGTTCATGCCTGCGACGACGCGGCCGGCCTGCTGCCAGAACACGATGAACTCGCGGGAATCCCGGTTGCCGCGGTAGACCAGCTCGGCGCCGTCGGCCAATATGCCGAATCCGGAATATTCCATGCCGAGGTCGAACTGGTCGGTGTAGAAGTAGGGAATGGCATCGAACGAAACGCTCTGGCCGAGCATGGCTCGGGCCGCAGCCGGACCGCCGTTCAGGGCGTTCGCCCAGTGCTCACTGCGCAGTCGCGCTTTGATGAGCGGATGCTCCGCGTTGGCCACATCGCCCGCCGCGAACACGTGGGGATCGCTGGTTTTCAGGCTCGCGCTGACCAGGATTCCATTGTCGACCGCGAGCCCGGCCTTCTGGGCGAGTTCGACGTTTGGAACCGCACCGATGCCCACCAGAACGAGGTCGGCCGGCACGGTTTCGCCGCCGGCCAGGAGCACTCCGGTCACCCGGCCATCCATTCCGACCAGGCCGTCGACGGTCACGGAGCGGCGGATGACCACTCCGTTGCGCTCGTGCAGGCTCGCGAACATATCGCCGAGCTCGTCGCCGAGAGCCGCAGCAAGCGGTACCGGGCCGCGTTCCAGGATGGTGACCTCGTTGCCGAGTGTGCGGGCGGTCGCGGCGACCTCCATGCCGATCCAGCCGGATCCCACGACGACGAGCCGCTTGCCGCCGTCAGCCAGAACGGAGTGCAGCAGGTCGGAGTGGTCGAGGGTGCGCAGGTAGTGCACCCCGCCGAGGTTTGCACCCGGCACCGTCAGGCGTCGCGGCCGGGAGCCGGTGGTCAGGAGCAGTCGGTCGTAGCTCAGTTGCGCGCCGTCGTCGGTGTCGAGCAGGTGCGCGCCGAGGTCGAGGGTCACCGCGCGGGTGCCGGAGTGCAGCTGCACCTCATGGTCGGGATACCAACTCGCACTCTGCACGAAGACTGAGTCGCGTTCGGCCGTGCCGGCCAGATAATCCTTCGACAGCGGCGGACGAATATATGGCGGGTGCTCTTCGGCTCCGATCAAGTGAATCTCCCCGTCGAAGCCTTCCTCGCGCAAGGCTCGGGCAGCGCTGGCCCCCGCAAGCGCTGCTCCCACGATGACAAAAATCTGCTGGCCCGCCATGACTGGTCCTTCCTCGGAGGTGTGCTCTTGACTGTACGAGAGTTTGCCCGCTGGGGGGCGGTGCAATCGTACCCGGGGAACTCAGTCGTGACGCGAGTTGCCGGGTGGAGGACGGTTTGCGCAGGCGGCGGGGAAGCATCCGTCTAAAAGTGGATGCCCCCGGTCACGACGGCGAGACCACGGTGTCGCAGCGCCAGCAGGCCGCGGGGAGCTCGCCGGAAACGTAGGCGCCGCACTCGGGGCAGACTTGCTCAAGCCAGCAGACCGGGTCGCCGCCGATCGGTTCGTCAGATCTGCTCATCGTTGACCTCCTCCTTTCAGTATGAACCCCGGCGGGCATGAAAAGACCCGAGGCCCCCCGCTGGAGGAGGAGGGGGCCTCGGGTGGGCGTCGAGCGTCAGCTCGGGTTGGGCGCGCCGGGGCGCGCGTAGTAGAACCAGGCCAGGCCGGTGCAGAGCACGCAGAACGCCGAGCAGCCGATGAAGAAGGCGGTCGGGCTCATGGCGGTGAGGGCCATGCCCACGATGAACGGTCCGAAGGCGGCGATCGCAGCGGTCCAGCCGATCGCGCCGCCGGCCTGGCGCTTGGGGAAGATCATCGGCATCTGCTTGAACGTTCCGGCGTTGGCCAGTCCGGAGAAGAAGAAGATGATGATCATGCCGGTGAGAAAGCCGTAGAACTCGTCAACACTCGTCGGAGTGAGAAAGAACACCGTGACGATCGTGCCGACCGTCATGCCCGCGCCGCCGATGAACGTGAAGATGGCGCCGCCGAACCGGTCACAGAGCGGGCCGCAGGCCGCGCGCACGAGGGCGCCGACCACCGGGCCGATGAAGGCGAAGGCGAGCGGGTTGGGTGCATCCGGAAAGTCGCCGTAGACGTTGAGAATGATCAGGCCCATCTGCGCGGCCAGGCCGCTGAAGGCGCCGAAACTCATGAGGTAGATGGCGGTCATGATCCAGGTGTGCTTGACCTTGAAGATGTCGAGCTGCTGACGAAAGTTGGCCTTGATCGGCACGCGCTTCAGAAAGAGCAGGGCGAGAATGACCGCGAGGATCACCCAGGGAATGAGCACGAGTCCGCCGTTGTGCAGCCAGACCAGTTCGCCGTTCGAGTCGCTCTCCGGGGTGAGGGCGGCGGTGCCGAGCAGACCGAAACCGACCACCCACGGGGTGAGCAGCTGAATCAGGCCGATGCCGAAGTTGCCGAGGCCCGCCTGCAGACCGAGGGCGGTTCCGGCCAGGCGCTTCGGGAAGAAATAGCTGGTCGAAGCCATAAAACCGGAGAAGCTGCCTCCTCCGATACCGGCCGCGAACGACAGCGCGAGCAGCACCCAGTAGGGGGTGGAGACGTCGCGGGCGACGAGGGTCCAGCCGATCATCGGCAGCAACAGCAGTGCGCTGGACAGGGCGACGAGCACCCGGGTGCCGAGAATCGGCGGCAAGAACATGAAGACGAGCCGCAGCAGGCCGGCAGCGAGGCCGGGCAACGCGACGAGCCAGTACAGCTGGCTGGTGCTCAGGTCGAAGCCGATGTCATTTAGCCGCGGGGCGATCGCGCTGACCAGGTACCAGGCCGCGAAGCCGAGGGTCATGCTGAAGGTAGTGATCCACAGGGTGCGCCAGGCGAGATGGGAATCCCACGTTTCCTCCTTCTCCGGATCCCAGTTGGAGAGGTCCGGCTTCAGCGTGGACGTGACGCGTGGGGGTGAGACGGTTGACATGTTTTCCTCGGCTGGTTGTCGGGCAGGCCGCCCGGTTCGCAACCAGCTTGTTCGTTCGGGCTTCAGGGTGCATTGGGCAAACACCGTGACAAATGATTCCAACGGATGCCGATGGCTGGCGTGCGCCCCGCTGCGACCGCTCGTGGCACTCGTTCGCTCCGTTGGCACGTGTTCAAACCAGTGCCACGTTCCCCAATACGTGCCGTGACGCATCTGCTGGTGCCGCCACCCGTTGATCAAGCGTGCCGAGATCGCCGTCGTCCAATGCGACCCTGTCTGCGGTCGCCGGGGGGCGGCATCCGCTCGCCGCGGTACTGTGGAACGGTGAAAACTCAGCTCAAGCTCGGGGCCGAACTCGGGGCCGTCGTGATCACCGTGTCTGATCGCTGTTCGCGCGGCGAACGCGAAGATAAATCAGGCCCGGCCGCCGTCGATGCGCTGGGGGAGGTTGGCATTCCCTGCGGGCCACCACGCGTAGTGCCCGACGGCATTGAGAGCGTGGCCGGGGCGATCTCGGGCGCGCTCGGCCACGGCGCTCGCCTCGTCGTGACGACCGGCGGCACCGGGGTCTCGTCGCGCGACCTCACCCCCGAGGGCACTGCCACGCTGCTGCACACGATTCTGCCGGGCATCTCCGAGCGGATGCGCGCCGTCAGCGTCGCGACGATCCCTACCGCCGTGCTCTCCCGCGGCATCGCCGGCATCGCCGATTCGGTCGGCAACAACGGCGCGCTGGTCGTGAACCTGCCCGGTTCGGTGGGCGCGGTGCGCGACGGTGTGGCCATTCTCGCGCCGCTGGTGCGGCACGTCATCGATCAGCTCGACGGAGGAGACCACTGATGGGCGCTGGCACCTCGGACCTCTCGGGTAACTCAGATGCGGCAGGGCTCGGCTTCGCCCGGGTGACCGAATCACGCCTAGACGTCAGCGAGCACATTTCGGCCGTATCGGGCCGGTCGCACGGCGCAGTCGTGACCTTCATCGGCCAGGTGCGCGACCACGACCCGGATGCCACCGGCCGCGTGACGGGCCTCGATTACAGCGCTCACCCCGACGCTGAGCGCATTATCGGCGAAATCGCGGAAAGGATGCGGGCGCAGCATCCGCTCGTGGTTTTGGCGGTCAGCCACCGCATCGGACACCTCGACGTCGGCGACCTGGCCCTGGTGGCGGCGGTCGCGAGTGCGCACCGCGGCGTCGCTTTCGCGGCCTGCGAGAGCCTGGTCGAGGCCGTGAAGGCTGAGGTTCCGATCTGGAAGAAGCAGTATGAGGTCGACGGAACGCATTCCTGGGTCGGTTTGTAGCGTTTGTAGCCGGGTGGGTGTGCAGAACTGCGGAGACCTGCGCGAAATCGGCCGATTCAGCGCGCGATCAGGGGCATTCAGCGGAAATCTCCGCGGTTGTGAACGGTGCTCAGCCGCCGGCGAAGGGCGGCAGCACGTCGACCGCGTCGGTGGGCGCGAGCGGGACCGCGTCATCCGTGGCGCGCGTACCGTTCACGAGCAGGGAACACAGCCGGAGCACGCGCACGAACTCGTTGCCGTAGCGCTCGCCGAGCTCGGCGCGGAGTTCGCCGATCGTGCCAGCCTCGAGCGTGGCCGTCTCCGTCTGGGCGGCTTCGGCAGCTCCGGCGAAGAAGCGCAGGGTCGCCATCACAGTTTCTCGGGTGCCCAGTCGCGGGCGAGTTCGCTCGCGGCGGCGCAGGCGGCTTCAATGTCGGCTCCGGTTCCACCGTTCTTCGCGGCGGCGAGCCCGATCAGAAAAGTGCTGAGCGGTGCGGCCGGCCGCGCCACATTGTGGGCGACGTCGCGGGCGACGTCGAGCAGATCGCCGACGGGAACGTCGGCCGGGTCAAGCTGGAGCCGATCGGCGAGTGCCGTGAGCCAGCCGTCGAGCGCTTCGGGAGGCAGCGGTGTTGAGCTCATTGGGGGTCACTCCTCGGGTTGGGCTGAATCTCGGTGAGACGTGCGGAACTTCTCTCAACATCCTGCCACGTGTCCACGTCGATTCCGGCTCCGGATTCGTCGAGCAGTCCCTTGAGGTTGAGTCCGGCGAGCAGCTGCCGCATGCTGGCGCCGTCGACGCGGTCGCCCAGGCTTGCCACAGCAGCGCGCAGGGCGGTGCCGCGATAGATCCCGGCGAGCCACTGGGCGTGGCCGCTGCTGTCGATGAGATGCACACCGTCGCACTGCTCCCCGATGCTCTCGAAAGCGGATGCTGCCGCAACCAGCAGGCGCGCGGCATCCGCTCCCCGGGGCAGGTCGCAGGCGAGCACGAGCAGCCAATCGGCCGGTTCGTCGAAATGTTGCTCGCCCTGTGCCCCCTGTGCGGCGAGTCCGGCCGCGATGCCAGCGACCGGTCCGCCATATGGCGGGTCTTCCAGCGCCCAGATGATTGCGGAGTCCGGTGTCGGCGCGGTGGGGGCTTGCGTCGCGGCGGCCCGAGCACTGGGCGGGCCGACCACGACCGTGTGGCGGGCGAGGGGACGGGCGTCGAGCACGCGGGAGAGGAGCGTGCGTCCGGCCACCTCGACCGCCGGCTTGAATGCGCCGCCGAGGCGGGTGCCGCGGCCGCCCGCGAGTACGATCAGGTCGGGTTGTACAGTCATGAGGCTTGGCGAGCGGATGGCCGCGCCCGATACTGGTGCGCGCTACGGTAACCGGCGTCGCGGCCAACCGTTTCGGGCGCGCTCACGGTGGTGGCGGGTGCGGGGCATCCGTTTTGGGCGAAGAAATGCGTCATCAACGGAGCAGACGCCGGCAGGGTCACGCGCGCAGCCAGTCGCCGCTCTTGCCGCCGCTCTTGGCGAGCAGGCGCACGTTCTCGATCGTGACCGATTTGTCGAGGCCCTTGACCATGTCAACCACGGCGAGGGCGGCGACCGAGACGGCGGTGAATGCCTCCATCTCGACACCGGTGCGGTCAGCGGTGCGCACTGTGGCTGTGATGCTCACCCGGTCATCCTCGACGACGAGGTCGACGACGGCGCCGTGCACGCCGATCACGTGGGCGAGGGGGAGCAGGTCGGCGGTCTTCTTGGCACCTTGGATTCCGGCGATGCGGGCCACGGCGAGCACGTCGCCCTTGGGCGCGGTGCCGTCACGGAGGGCCGCGATCACGGTCGGGCCGCAGCGCACGAAGCCGGCGGCGGTGGCGCTGCGCACGGTGGGAACTTTGTTGGTCACGTCGACCATGCGGGCCTGTCCGGCCGAGTCGAGGTGGGTGAACAGCTGAGCGGGAACGGTCGCGCCGGCCGTGTCGGTGGTGTGCGTCATGATGTCAGCATGACAGTGATGCGGTCGCCACCGCGAATGTGAGTCGTGTCTTCGGGCACGATGGCGAGTCCGTTGGCCTGCGCCAGGCCGGCGACGAGGTGCGAACCCGACCCTCCGCGGGAGGCCGGGCGTACTTCGGAGCGGATGCTGCCGGTGCTGGCACTCGTGCTCCCCTCGGCGGTGATGACGGCGGGTGCATGCTCGATCACGGTTCGGTGCGTCACGATCACGGGCATGTACTGGGCGCGTCCGGGCGGCGAGTTCCAGCCGTCGGCGACGGTGGCCGTGATCGTGCGGCGATGCAGGGCCGGGTGGTCTGGTGACGGTTGGTCCAGCGACGTGGCAGTGGTCCCGACGGTATGAGCCTCGGTGTCGGTGCGCATGGCCCCGTCGTTCGGTGCGGTCGCCGTTTCGTCTGCTGGGTCGATCGGGTCAGCCAGGCCGTGGCCGAGCAGACGCCGCAGCGCCGGCCGCACGAACACCTCGAAGGACACGTACGCGCTCACCGGGTTGCCGGGTAGGGCGAAGATGAGCGGTCCGGGTACGTCGCCCGTGGCGGGCCAGCGTCCGAAGCCCTGTGGCTTGCCGGGTTGCATCTTGACCGGGCCGAAATCCACAGTGCCGAGCGGTTTCAGTACGGCTTTGACCACGTCGTACGCTCCGACGCTCACACCGCCGGAGAGCACGATCACGTCGACCGTGCCGGCCAACTCGGTCAGCAGGGCGCGCAGCACGTCGTCGTCGTCGGGCACGGCGCCGATCCGCACGGGAATACCGCCGGCCTCAGCGACGGCCGCCGAGAGCAGAAAGGAGTTGGAATCGGGAATCTGGCCGCGACGGGTCGGGCTGCCGGGGGTGACGAGTTCGCTCCCGGTCGAGATGACGGCTACGCGCGGCGCTGGATGCACGAGCACAGAGCGGGTTCCGGCGCTCGCCGCTGCGGCGACCCGGGTGGGCCAGAGCACGCTGCCCGCGCGCAGCACCCGATCGCCCGCGTGGGCGTCTTCGCCGGCACGACGCACGTGAGCTGCGACATCGGGCGCCCGCACGATCGTGACCAGTTCGGTGCCCTGGTCGGTGTCTTCGATCGGTACGACGGCATCCGCTCCGTCGGGAATTGGCGCGCCCGTCATGATGCGCGCCACCTGCCCGGGAACGAGGCGTGGGTTCTCTGCGGTGCCGGCAGCGAGATCGGCGACGACCGGCAGGGTGATCGGATTCTGAGCGGATGCCCTGAGCAGGTCAGCGCGGATGACGGCGTAGCCGTCCATCGCGGAGTTGTCGAACGGAGGCGTGTCGGTCACCGTGAGCACGTCTTCGGCCAGCACCAGCCCGCGGGCGGCGTCGAGCTCGACCCGCACGGGCAGCAGCGGAGCCACGCTGCCGAGCACGACCGCGAGTTGCTCGGAAACGGTGCGCGCGGTCGCGGCGGGGGCACAGGCATCCGCTCGGTCGGGGTGTGCGTGATCGTTCTCTCGATGGCCGGACGTGACCTCGCGTGAATCGGATGCCTCGTCGGGTCCAGCGTGACGGTGTGCGGCCCCCGCGTGATCGCCAGACCTGACCTCGTGTGAATCGGAGGAGCCAGTCGCGTCGGTCGAAGCTGGAGCTTCCGAGGAGGCGGCGTGTCGTTCGTTGTCGGTCACCGCTCAGACCAGGCTGTCGGACTGGCTGGCACTGCCAGCGTCGTCGCGCGCCGAGGCGTGCCGCCCGGCCGGGGCGGGCTCTGGCGCGGCCCAGCGACTACCGAATCCGGGAGCTCGCCCGGCGGTGACGAGGTCATCCCAGGCGAGGATCCCTCCGGTGAACACCGACACATCGGCGAATCCGGCCTCACGCAGGGCGTTCGCGGCCCGCGCTGCCCGACCGCCAGCGTGGCAGTGCACAATCAGCGGCATGTCCGTCGGCAGCGCGGCGCGGCCGCTGGCCGACAGTACGCCGTCCGTCAACAGTTCGCCGAGCGGCAACAGTCGGGCCGTGGGAATCGAGCTTTCAGCGAATTCGCTCGGCTCGCGCACGTCCACGACGAGAAAGTTGTCGGTACCGGCGCCCTGGGCGACGAGGCGGTCGACGAGCTCGACGCTGGTGACCTCGGGGGTGCTGGTCATCGCCACTCGAGCGGCTTCCTCGGCTTGTTCGGCGGCTCGTTCGGCCGCGGTCGGCTCGGCGGCAATGCCGGTCCCGAGCAACGGAATCTCGCTGAACCGGCCCGACAACGCGTCGATCACGAGTACGCGGCCAATCAGCGGCGAGCCGATCCCGGTGATGAGCTTGATGGTTTCGGTCGCCATGAGCGACCCGACCTGGCCACACAGCGCGCCGAGCACACCCGCGTCGGCGCAGTTCGGCACTTCGCCCGCGGCTGGCGGCGTGGGAAACAGATCGCGCAGGTGCACACCGGTCACGCCGGAACCCTCCGGCGGAGTGGCCCAGAACACCGAGAGCTGGGCGTCGAATCGCAAAACGGATGCCCACACCAGCGGCAGCCTGAGCCGCGCGCAGGTGTCGTTCACGAGGAACCGGGTCGGAAAGTTGTCGGTGCCATCGATGACCACGTCGTAGCCGCCGATGATCTCGGCTGCGTTGGCCGCGACGAGGCGTTCGGCGTGCCGAACGACCCTGGTCTCGGGGGCGATCTCAATGATGCGCTCGGCGGCGCTGTCTACCTTCGGGCGGCCGACATCCGCTTGCCCGTGGGCAATTTGGCGCTGCAGGTTGCTGGGTTCCACGTCGTCGCCGTCGACGACGCCGATGGTGCCGACGCCGGCCGCGGCCAGGTAGAGCAGGGCGGGCGAGCCGAGCCCGCCGGCGCCGAGCACGAGCACCCGGGCGTTGGCGAGGCGGCGCTGGCCGAGTTCATTGAGCTGGGGGAGGCGACGCTGCCGGGCAGTACGCGCGGATTCGGACGCGCTGAGCTGATCAACGGGCTCAACAAGGGGAGGAATAGCCATGGCTTAACGCTAGGCGCTGCGGGGCCTCGCGGCCACCCGCATCCGTTCATCGGTGTTCCACCGGCATAACTCCTGCAATTTCTCGAGGCCCGAGCCGACATGCCCCTGTTTCAGCGGTAGTCGAGAGCCCCGGCGAGCAATTTGCAGGAGTTATGACGGATGCCTCGGTGGCTAAATCAGGAAATCGTCGGCCGGATGAGCCCATGCAGCGTCAACGTGGCAGGTTCGACCGGGATTTCCTGAAGTAGCCACGGGCGCCGGGGGACACCGTTCAACAGACAGGCTGCCCAAACCGCAGATGCGGTGCTATTGTGCCATTTATGACGCAATATCGGATCAGTGAGGCCGCCGGGTTGCTTGGTGTCAGCGATGACACCGTGCGACGCTGGGTAGACGGTGGCCGTCTCGCCGCGGATGCCGACGCATCCGGTCGTCTCGCCGTCGATGGAGCCGCGCTCGCCGCCTTCGCCGTCGACCAGGCAAGCACCCCGACCGACCCGTCCACAGTGGGCCGCAGCGCCCGCAACCGGTTTGTCGGCATCGTCACCGCCATCACCACGGACACGGTCATGGCCCAGGTCGAGTTGCAGTGTGGCCCGCATCGCGTCGTCTCGCTCATGTCGAGCGAGGCCGTGCGCGAACTCGGCCTCGAGATCGGCTCGCTCAGCGTGGCCGTGATCAAGGCCACCAACGTGATCGTCGAAACTCCGGGACGGATGCTGTGACCCGCCTGTCCCTCGCCGCCCTGGCCGTGCTCGCCCTGGCCCTCACCGGCTGCGCGCCGTCAACCGCCCCGAATATCGCCGCTGCCAGCGCGACCGCAGACCAAACCCTCAGTGTCTACGCGGCCGCTTCCCTCAACCCGGCCTTCGACGAGCTCGCCACCCTGCTGGAGAAGCAGAACCCGGGCGTCGACGTGCAGGTCACCTACGACGGATCCTCCACCCTCGCTACCCAGATCGAGGCCGGCGCGCCCGCCGACGTGTTCGCGAGCGCCGACCAGAAGAACATGCAGCCGCTGGCCGACGGCGGGCTCACCGGCCCGGCCACCCTATTCGCCGGCAACACGCTTCGCATCGCGGTTGCCCCCGGCAACCCGCTGGGCATCGAGAACCTCGAAGATCTCGCCCGCTCCGGTGTGATCACCGTGCTGTGCGCGGCGCAGGTGCCGTGTGGGGCGGCATCCGCTACCCTGCTCGCCAATGCTGGGGTCATTCTCACGCCCGCGAGTGAGGAGCAGAATGTGACGGCTGTCGTCACTAAGGTCGCCAGCGGCGAAGCGGATGCCGGCCTCGTCTACGCGACGGACGTCGCCGCGAACCCCGGCCGCATCGAGGGCGTGACCCCGGCCGGAGCGGACGCGGTCGTCGGGCACTATCCGATCGCCGTCGTCAAGGAGAGTGCGCACGCTGAGACCGCCCAGGCCTTCGTCGACCTCGTGCTCTCGCCCGCCGGGCAGGCCGTGCTGGCCGCCCACGGTTTTCTCGCTCCGTGAGGGTTCTTCTGCCCTGCCGCCCAAGCATCCGCGGGACACCGGGCCCACCTTGTGGCCACGGGCCCAGTTTAGAAACTGGGCCCGTGGACGGGGCCCGGGCCCCGTCCGTTACGTACCGGACCCGGAGCGCGCACTCGCGCAGGCCGCACCGGAGGGCGAGCGCATGATCCCGCGCCTGCTTTATGTGCCCGCGAGCATCGGCCTCGCTCTGCTCGTGCTTCCGCTCGCCGGACTCCTGCTCAAGGTCGACTGGCCCAGCCTGCCCGCCCTGCTCCTCTCGCCGGAAGCCCTGCAGCCGCTGGGACTCTCGCTCGCGACGGCATCCGTTTCGACCGTGCTCTGCCTGCTGCTCGGAGTGCCGCTCGCCGTCGTCATCGCCCGTTCCAGACCGCGCCTGGCCGGCGTGCTGCGGGCACTCGTCACCGTGCCGCTCGTGCTGCCGCCCCTCGTCGGCGGCATCGCACTGCTCTCCCTGCTCGGCCGCAATGGTGTGCTCGGCAACACCCTTGAGCTCGCCGGGCTGCGCATTCCGTTCACGACGACCGCGGTCGTGATCGCGCAAACTTTTGTGGCGCTCCCTTTTCTCGTGATCGCGGTCGAGGGTGCGCTGCGCACCGCCGGCGTGCGTTACGAACGCGTCGCCGCCACCCTCGGCGCCCATCGCGGCACCGTCTTCGCCCGCATCACGCTGCCGCTCGTCGGTCCCGGCCTGCTCGCCGGCACGGTATTGAGCTTTGCCCGCGCCCTCGGCGAATTCGGCGCGACCGCTCTGTTCGCTGGCAACCAGGCCGGAGTCACGCGCACCATGCCCCTTGCCATTTACACCGCGTTCAACGGTTCTGGCGTCACGACCGACCAGGCCGTGGCACTGTCGTTGCTGCTCATCGCGGTCGCCGTGATCATCCTCGTGCTGGTCGGAACCCGCCGGGCGAGCGTGCTCTCATGACCCCGGCCCTCTGGAAATCCGCCGCCAACGCCCTGCTCGAGGCGAACCTGCAGCTCACTCGCGGCTCGTTCACCCTCGACGTGCAGCTCTCCCTTGCGCCCGGCGAAGTGCTGGCGCTGCTCGGACCGAACGGCTCGGGCAAATCGACCGTGCTCGATCTGCTCGCCGGCCTCGCCGCGCCCGACCACGGCACGGTCACCATCGACGGCGCCGTGCTCACCGCCCCCGGCCGCTTCGTAGCCCCAGAGCGCCGGGCCATCGGGCTGCTCGGGCAAGACCCGCTGCTGTTTCCGCACCTCAGCGCCCGATCCAACGTGGCGTTCGCGCTGTGCGTCGGCGAGGCCCAATTGAGCGCCGCCCAGGCCCGAAAAGAGGCCGACCGCTGGCTCGACCGCGTCGGCCTGAACGGCTTCGGCGGCAGCAAACCGGCGGCACTCTCTGGCGGACAGCAGCAGCGCGTCGCCCTCGCGCGGGCCCTCGCGGCCGGGCCGCGCGTGCTCCTGCTCGACGAACCCATGGCCGCCCTCGACGCGGAGACCGCGCCGTTCATGCGCCAGCTCATTCGCGAGCAGCTGGCCGAAACCGGCACGAGCGCAATCATCGTCACCCATGACATCGTCGACGCGGTCGTGCTCGCCGATCGCGTCGCTGTGCTGCACGACGGGGCCCTCATCGACGAGGGCACGACCGCAGCAGTGCTCGCTGCCCCGCGCAACCCGTTCGTCGCGGCCCTCGCCGGCGTCAACCTCGTAGTCGGCAGCGTGCAGAACGGCGCGGTCGCCGCCCCCGACGGCCGTATCTTCCACGTTCGCCCAGCGGATGCCGCCGCCCTCACGCCCGCGTCTTCCGGCACTCCGGCGTCGGCGAGCGCCATCACCCTCGGCGGGGCCGACCAGAACGTTCCAGCCGCGGCCGTCTTTCGCCCGGCATCCGTCGTCGTGCAAACCGAACAGCCGCGTCACGCGAGCCCGCGCAACGTCTGGTCGGCCCGGGTGACCGGCATCGAGCCCGGCAGCGGCGGCGTGCGCCTGCGCACGAGCGGCGACCCCGAGGTCATCGCCGAACTCACCCCCGCCGCCGTTGCCGACCTCGGCCTGCAACTCGGCTCCACCGTCTGGCTCTCGGTCAAAGCCACCGAGGTCAGCGCTTTCCGCCGCTAAGCTCGAGCAGGGGGCACGTCGATTTGTAGCCGGGGGATGCTGATGCCGACTTTGCGGGTGACTGATTCGGTGCTGGACGGCCTGTCGACGACCCTGTCCGGGGCCGCGGCACAGCTGAGCTTTTCCGACTGGATATTTCGCTGGCCAGAGGGTGCCCTGCAGAGCGACTCGGTCGCGGCTGCCTTGCGCGACGCGACGTCCCAGCAGAGCGCACGAGCCGACCTGGCCGCGCTGGCGCTGACCGCGCTCGGCGACTTCCCGAGCACCGTGGCTGAAAATTTTCACGCGACCGACTCCGCCCTCGGCCGGCAGGCGAACTGACCATTTGGACCGTCGCCAATCCGGGGTTGGGTGAGCCAGACAGCATCCTGTCCAAGGCCCGTACGCGTTCCGGCAAAGCGGGTGCCCTCCGCACCCTGCAAACAGCGCTCGCCGCCGCGCAAGCCCAGGCTGCAACGACCGACTGGACCGCGGTCTCCCGCGACGCCTTCGTGGAACGCCTCGTGGGCCTGGTTCCCGAGATAGACCTGCTGATTCGCGGGCTGGACGCGCAGGCCGCCGCCCTCGAAACATATTCCGTCACGGTCGACGAACTTCAGGGCGAGCAGCGCCTGCTCGCAGCGCGGCGCACCACCGCCGACAGCGACCTCTCCGACCTGCAATTCGGTAAAACCGACTTCACCACCCCGGGCGACACCTTCATCTTCATGCCCACTGATGTTCGCCAGACTCGGCAGGAGGAGGCCTTCGAGACCACCTACGCGCAGATCGCCGCCATCGATGTGCTCTGGGACGAACTCGCGACGCGGCGCCGCACCGCCGATGCCACCTGTGTGCGCGACCTCGGGTCGGACCAAGTGCTCGGTGCGACCGCGTGGTTCGGCACGAACGCAGCAGTGCGCGGCTCGGTCGACGACCTGATCGCCCGCATGAATACGCTGTCGGAAGCCGATCTGGCCGTGCTGATCGCTACCAATTCCGACCTGGTGAAGCGGATGCTGACGGCCACCCCCGAGACCGTCCCCGAGCGGTGGCAGCAGCTGGGCGAACCCGCTCAGCTCGCCCTCATCGCCGGGGCCCCGGCCCTGCTCGGATCGTTGAACGGACTACCAGCCCTCGCCCGCGTCGCCGCCAACCGCCTCAACGCCAGCACCAGAATCACCGAAATCGACGCCGAATCCGCCAAGCTCGACGCTGAAAACGCCGGTATGGACCGCACGCGGGGCCGGTGGAAGCAGAGTTACGGCAGAAGTGACCAGATCGCCAAGGAACTCGAACAGCTGGAGGACGAGCGCAGCTACCTGCAGCGAACGGTCGACGGCAAGAATCAGCTCTACCTCTACGATCATGAGGGCGCGCGCATCATCGAAATGCGCGGAACGCCGTCAAGTGAAACGCGTCAGCGCATCTCCTACGTGCCCGGCACGATGAGCAATATGGACATGTTCTACGACGGCTCGGTCCAAACGGTGTCCCAGTGGTTCGTCGACAATCATCCGGACACTGTTGCGTTCATCTACAAGGATGATCTCTTTCCCGGAGACTCAGACGGCACTCGTGGTGGCCTGGCCAAAGGAATCCCCAATGCGAATAGCGCAGACTTCGCCGAACAAACCGGCCCGGTCCTGGCCGCCTTCGAAACGGGCCTGGCCACGGACCCCCTGTTCGCCGCCGCCACCTCGACCGCCATCGGCCACAGCTGGGGGCTCGCCAACATCACCTCGGCGGAAGTATCCGGAGCCCACTACGACTCGGTGGTCTCCCTGTCGGGAGCGTGGATGCCAAAAGACTGGACAGCCGATTCAACCACTACCTACGCCGACTTCTCCTACGAAGACATTCTGCAGGTCGCACAGGGCACTGGTGGCGTCGGCGACGGCAACAATCCGCGGTCCAGGGACGCATTTGACTCCGGGCCGTATTATGAGGGGCCAAAATGGTATCCGACCGTGATGGTGGACAATCACAGCCTCGTGGCTACTGACGACCCGCGCAACAATAAGGTCTTCAGAGACCTCGAGAAGTGGATGTACAAGTGAAATCGACGATCATTGCTGGCATAGGAGCTGGCGTACTCGTCCTGGGGCTGGGACTCACCGCTTGCGCACCACCTTCCGGTGCAGAGAAGGAGACCGCCATGGACTTGCAGACAGCCAAGGGCATCGCGATGGCGATGGAGGACGAGGCAGCACTCTTGGTGCCGCCGGAAAATGTAGCGGACCAGACTCAACGGAAGACTGCGCACCTGCTTGGTTGTGGGAATGGAGGTCATCAGTGGTCCGGGAGGACTGTTGTGACCTTTGCGGGTGGCGTTGACCCCCAGAGCGTTGTTGACAGCATTTCAGCGGCGTGGCAGCTCAAAAATGGTGTCACAGTGGATCAGGATGCCTTCAACACTGGTAACGATGCCGAAGTCGACATGACGGTCGCGACAGGCGGGTTCTATACAGCAGCCATTTGGAATTCGGGCACGCAGCTCTACATCACGTCGTTCTCGCCCTGTTTCGAGCTTGAGGAAGGGCAACATCCGTCGGATGAGTATTAGGCGCGTCGGATGGTGAACGCAAACAGCCGGCCGGCACGGCGGATTTCTCGAGTGAGTCGTCGACGCATCGGGGCCGCAATGCTTGCCGTGGCGTGCTCCGTCGCGCTGTCGTCGTGCGCGTCAACGAACGAGTCAGCCACCATGGATCTCCAGACGGCGAAGGGCATCGCGATGGCGATGGAGGACGAGACCGCACTCTTGGTGCCGCCGGAGGATGTAGCGGACCAGACTCATATGAAATCTTCATTCCTGCTCGGCTGTACTGATGAAACCTATCAGTGGTCGGGTAGAACGATTCTGACATTTTCTGGCGAGGTGGACACTCAAGGTATTGTCGACCGCATCGCGGCGGCTTGGAAAGTCAAGGAAGGCGTCACCGTCGAGGAGGATGACACCACGGGCGATGATGCCCAGGTTGATATGCGTGTTGCCACGGGTGGGTTCTACAATGCGGCCATCTGGAATTCGGGCACGCAAGTGTACATTACTTCGTTCTCGCCGTGTTTCGAGCTGGAGGGCGGCACGAAGCCGGGCATGAAGTACTGAGGAGTCCATGTGCCCAGCGAGACAGGTCTCTCCGATGGATGCCACAACCTCGTCGCCACTGACGATGTGAATAATCGAGAAGTTGTCAGAGACCTTCAGGAGCTGATTTACGGATGAATCCCAAGCGAAAATACGTGGCTGTCCTCGGGATGCTTACCCTTACGGCGTTGTTGGCGTCGTGCACAATGATGAATGAGGGAAGTGATGCCTCCATGGATCTGCAGACAGCTAAGGGCATCGCAATGGCGATGGAGGATGAGACTGCGGCTTTCGTTCCCGTTGAAAATGTCGGCGATCAGACCCAGACGCAGAAGGCGCATCTCTTGGGGTGCGCGAATGATCAGTTGGCTTGGCCCGGTCGAACGACCGTCACTTTGATCGGTGATGTCGATTCTGAGGCCATGATCGAAATTATTGCCGCGGCATGGGAGAAGGAGGACGGCGTGGTGGTCGAAAGGCGCAAAACCAGGCAGGGGGCACCGCGGGTGGATATGACGGGCGCTCAAGGCGACTTCTACAGCGCGTCGATCGGGGCTCCCGGCACCGAACTGAAAATTACGTCGTTCTCACCGTGTTTCGATCTGGAGGAGGGCCAGCATCCGTCGGATGAGTACTAGGACGGCAGAATGACCAGCCGGGGTACGTTAAAAGAACGACCAAGGAGACCCATGACCCCCACCGAACTTCTCATCGAAGAGTTCTCCCGCATCCAGGGCACGGTGCATCGCACCCTGAAAAATGCCACCGTCGCCACGCTCACCTTTCGAGCGGATGCCGACGCCAACACCATTGCGTGGCTCACCTGGCACCTGTCCCGCGTGCAGGACGACCACCTCGCCGACCTCGCCGGTATCGAGCAGGTGTACATCGGCCAGGGCTGGGCTGAACGATTCGACCTGCCGTTCGGGCCGACGGCGACCGGCTACGGGCATACCTCCGCCGATGTCGCCGCCGTGCGCGCCGACGCCGACCTGCTCGGCGGCTACTACGACGCCGTGCACAGCGCGAGCATCGCCTACCTGGCCACCCTGAGCGCGGCAGACCTCGACCGGGTCATCGACGAGTCCTGGACCCCCGTCGTCACGCTCGGTGTGCGCCTGGCCAGTGTGCTCTCCGACGACCTGCAGCACGCCGGACAGGCCGCCTTCGTGCGCGGCCTCGCCGACCGCGCCGGCGTCTAGCGTCCCCGCTCCGCCGAGGGGGAGCGGGCTGCGGGCATCCGTGTGGCGGAGAATGGGGGATTCGGACCCTGCGAATGGGGTTTGTGCTTTCACCCAACACGCTGCGGTAACACTGTGGCGGAGAATGGGGGATTCGAGCCCTGCGAATGGGGTTTGTGCTTTCACCCAACACGCTGCGGTAACACTGTGGCGGAGAATGGGGGATTCGGACCCTGCGAATTGGCGTTGTGCGTCACCCAACACGCTGCGGTAACACTGTGGCGGAGAATGGGGGATTCGAACCCCCGAGGGCTTTCACCCAACACGCTTTCCAAGCGTGCGCCATAGGCCACTAGGCGAATTCTCCTGGCCGCCGTTGCAATAAAGCAACGGCACCAGAGAATCTTACCTGTTTCCAGCGGATGCCGCCGCCACCTCCGCAGACCGCCCCCCCGGTTGGTGCCGCCCAGCGTCGTACCCTAAACTGAACTTCGGCTCCTCGTGTGGCGCCACCTTGGCCAATTCCCCCAGGACGGAAACGTAGCAAGGGTAACCGGGCTCTGGCGGGTGCGCGAGGGGTCTTTTTCGTATCCATGACCCGCAAGGGTAACCGGGGCTGCGCCACTGTGCCGAGGTGCGCGAGGAGTCTTTTCTATGCCCATTCTGCCCGCGAGAGCGCAAAAAGTGCCCGATTGAGGGTCTCAAACGGGCACTTTTTGCGCTTTCGCGCGACGATCGCGTGGAGATCGTGGCCCCCATTTAGCCGAGTACGCGGTTGTTGGGACCTTTGGCACTTGGCCGGTCGGCGAGGCTCAATAGGATGGAAGGAGCGCGGCTGTGTCGCCGCGCGACAACGCGGAGGACCGATGATCGACGATTCCGGCACCATGACCTGGCCCTCGCGCGCGCCAAAACCCCTCAGTGCAGCGGCCTTGGCGAGCATCGACGCCTGGTGGCGGGCCGCTAATTACCTCGCTGTTGGCCAGATCTACTTGCTCGGCAACGCCCTGCTGAAAGAGGCGCTGACCCGCGACCACGTCAAACCGCGCCTGCTCGGCCACTGGGGAACCACGCCCGGCCTCAACTTTCTCTACGCGCACCTGAACCGTGCGATCGCCGAACGCAGCCAGAGCACCATCTACATCACCGGCCCCGGCCACGGCGGCCCCGGCATGGTCGCCAACGCCTACCTCGACGGCACTTACACCGAGGTCTACGCCGACATCGAGCAGAACGAGCACGGCGTGCAGAAGCTGTTTCGCCAGTTCTCCTTTCCCGGCGGCATCCCCAGCCACGCCTCGCCCGAGCTGCCCGGATCCATCCACGAGGGCGGCGAACTCGGCTACGCCCTCAGCCACGCCTACGGCGCCGCGTTTGACAACCCGAACCTGCTCGTGGCCGCGGTGGTCGGCGACGGTGAGGCCGAAACTGGCCCGCTTGCCACCAGCTGGCACTCCAACAAGTTCATCAACCCGCTGCTGGACGGCGTCGTGCTGCCCATTTTGCACCTCAACGGGTACAAGATCGCCAACCCCACGGTGCTGGCGCGCATCCCCGAAGACGAGCTGCTCGATCTGATGCGCGGCTACGGTCACACTCCGTATATAGTGAGCGGCGGTTTTGACGGCGAAGACCCGATGCTCGTGCACGCCCGCATGGCCGAGACCCTCGACCTGGTGCTCAACCAGATCGCCGAGATCAAGGCCGCCGCCGCCCAGGCTGCCGCAAACAATGAGGACTTCGCCCGCCCGCGCTGGCCCATGATCATCCTCCGCACCCCCAAGGGCTGGACCTGCCCCGCCCGTATCGACGATGTGCAGGTCGAGAACACGTGGCGCGCGCACCAGGTTCCGCTGGCAAATGCCCGCGACACCCCGGCGCACACCGCTCTGCTCGAACAGTGGATGCTGTCCTACCGTCCCGCAGACCTGTTCGACCAAGACGGTGCTCCCGTGAAACAGATCACCGACCTCGCCCCTCACGGCGACCTGCGCATGAGCGCCAACCCGATCGCCAACGGCGGACTCCTGCGCCGCGACCTGCACCTGCCCGACTTTCGCGATTTCGCCGTCGACGTGCCCGAGCCGGGTGCAACGCTGAACGAGGCTACGCGCGTGCTGGGCGGCTACCTGGCCGAGGTCATCCGTTTGAATCCGCAGAATTTTCGCATATTCGGGCCTGATGAGACCGCGTCGAACCGGCTGGCCCCGCCGGTCTACGAGGTAACCGACAAGCAGTGGAACGCCGAGCTGAAACCCGGCGACACCAACCTGGCCCGCGCTGGCCGCGTCATGGAGATGCTGAGCGAGCACCAGTGTCAGGGCTGGCTCGAGGGCTACCTGCTCACCGGGCGGCACGGGCTGTTCAACTGCTACGAAGCGTTCATCCACATCGTGGATTCCATGTTCAACCAGCACGCCAAGTGGCTCAAGGTGACCGCCGAGATCCCGTGGCGGGCGCCGATCGCGAGCCTCAACTACCTGCTGAGCTCGCACGTCTGGCGGCAGGACCACAACGGGTTCAGCCACCAGGATCCGGGTTTCATCGACCACGTCGTCAACAAGAGCGCCGACGTCGTGCGGGTCTACCTGCCCTTCGATGCGAACACGCTGCTCTCCACCTACGACCACTGCCTGCGCAGCGTCAACTATGTCAACATCGTCGTGGCGGGCAAGCAGCCGGCGCCGAACCTGCTCACGATGGAGCAGGCCGTCGCGCACTGCACCCGTGGCCTCGGCATCTTCGACTGGGCTGGCACCGAGGTTGCCGGTCTCGCCCCCGATGTCGTGCTTGCCGCCGCCGGCGATGTGCCCACGCTCGAGGTGCTCGCCGCCGCCGAGATTCTGCGCGAGAACCTGCCCGGGCTCATGGTGCGGGTCGTGAACGTCGTCGACCTGATGCGCCTGCAGTCCGAGGATGACCACCCGCACGGCCTGAGCGACAGCGCCTTCGACGCCGTCTTCACGCCGGACAAGCCCATCATCTTCGCCTATCACGGCTATCCGTGGCTCATTCATCGGCTCACCTACAAGCGCCACGGCCACGAGAACCTGCACGCCCGCGGCTACAAGGAGATCGGCACCACGACGACCCCGTTCGACATGGTCATGCTCAACGACCTCGACCGGTACCACCTCGTTATGGACGTCATCGACCGCACCCCCGGGCTCGCCGCCCGCGCTGGCCTGCTGCGGCAGCAGATGCAGGATGCCCGCCTCGCCGCCCGCCAATACACCCGCGACCACGGCGAAGACGTTCCGTCCATCACGAACTGGTCCTGGTCTTCCCAAGCGGATGCCGCCGCCGCCGAGACCGGCGCCGACAATGTCTAGCCGCGGCACCGCGTCGCGTGGCTGGTTTGACGCGTTCGCTCGCGAACCGCGAAGGCCGGATGTCTCGCCCAGCGTCTGACCCACGCCCCACACTCTCCCAACCCGAATACGCTTGAATGGACATCGTGGCTCGAAGCATCTATATCACCAGCGCCGAAGGTAATACCGGCAAATCCTCGATTGCGCTCGGCGTGGTCGACACGCTCACCCACCTGGTGGAACGGGTCGGCGTGTTCCGCCCGGTCGCTCGCACCGCAACCGAACCCGACTACGTCGTCGAGCTCCTGCTGCGTCACCTGCAGGCCAATGCCGGCCCCGGTTCCGCGGCCGGGCAGACCTACGAGCAGAGCATCGGTGTCAGCTACGACGACGTCAACACCGACCCCGACGCCGCCCTGGCCGTGATCGTCGCCCGATACAAGGCGATCGAAGCCAACTGCGACACGGTCGTCGTCATCGGCAGCGACTACACCGACGTCGGCAGTCCTACCGAGCTGGCTTTCAATGCCCGCATCGCCGCGAACCTCGGAGCCCCTGTGCTACTCGTGCTCGGCGGTCGCGTCGGCCCCGGCGAGGGCGAACGCCTCGGCCAGAGCGACGCCCGTTCGGCCGTGGACATCGGCCAGCAGACCGACGTGGCGCTGGCGGAACTGCGCGACGAACACGCATCCATTCTGGCGATCATCGTCAACCGGGCCGACGAAACCGCCTTGGCCGAGATTATCGACTCGGTGCGGGCTACGACCAACGCCCAGCCGGCGCGCTCGGGCGGAGCCTTCGGCGTGCCGATCTGGGCCATTCCCGAAGATCCCTACCTTGTCGCCCCGAGCATGCAGAGCATCATGGAGGCCACCGAGGGCCACCTGATCAAGGGTGACCCCGCCCTGCTCGCCCGCGAGGCGCTCGGCGTTGTCGTCGCCGCCATGTCCATGGTCAACGTACTGCCGCGCCTCATCGAGGGCGCCGTCGTCGTCGTTCCGGGCGACCGCGAAGACGTGCTGCTGGCCGTGCTGCTGGCCAACGCCTCCGCCACCTTCCCCTCGATTGCCGGAATCGTGCTGAACGGCGGTTTCGACCTCCCCGACGCTATCCAGCAGCTGATGGAGGGCCTCGCGCCCTCGCTGCCGATCATTCGCACCTCGCTCGGTTCCTACGACACGACCATGCGCATCACCCGCACCCGCGGACGCCTCGCCGCCGACTCGCAGCGCAAGCACGACACTGCGCTGGCGTTGTTCGAGACGCACGTCGACGCGGCGGCCCTGCTCGACCGGCTCGATGTGAGTCGGGCCGAAGTCGTCACGCCGCTCATGTTCGAGTACGCGCTGCTCGAGCGGGCGCGCCAGAACCGCCAGCACATCGTGCTGCCGGAGGGGGAGGACGACCGCGTGTTGCGCGCTGCCGCCACCTTGCTGGCCCGCGATGTGGTCGAGCTGACCATTCTCGGCGAAGAGTTCGAGGTGCGCTCGCGCGCCATCGGCCTTGGTCTCGATATCTCCAAGGCCCACGTGGTGAGCCCCTATGACGACCTGCTGCGCCTCAAATTCGCGCAGGAATATATGCAGTTGCGGGCACATAAGGGAATCACGCTGGATCAAGCCAACGAAACCGTCACCGACGTGAGCTACTTCGGCACGATGATGGTGCAGCTCGGGCTCGCCGATGGCATGGTCTCCGGCGCCACCCACACCACCGCGCACACCATTCGGCCAAGCTTCGAGATCATCAAGACGCAGGTCGGCGTCGGCGTGGTGTCGAGTGTGTTCCTCATGGCGCTCGCCGACCGCGTGCTGGTCTACGGTGACTGCGCCGTCATTCCGGTACCTACCGCCGAGCAGCTCGCCGACATCGCCATCTCCGCTGCCGCCACGGCGGTGCAGTTCGGCATCGAGCCGCGCATCGCCATGCTGTCGTACTCCACCGGGTCTTCCGGAGAGGGCGCCGACGTCGAGAAGGTGCGCACCGCCACCGCCCTCGTGCGGGAGCGCCGCCCCGATCTGCTGGTCGAGGGCCCGATTCAGTACGATGCCGCAGCGGATGCCGCTGTCGCCGCCACAAAGATGCCCGGTTCCAGCGTGGCCGGGCGCGCCACCGTGTTCATCTTCCCCGACCTCAACACCGGCAATAACACGTACAAGGCCGTGCAGCGGAGCGCCGGCGCGGTCGCGATCGGCCCCGTGTTGCAGGGTTTGCGCAAGGCGATCAACGACCTCTCTCGCGGCGCCCTGGTACAGGACATCGTGAATACCGTCGCGATCACCGCCATCCAGGCTGCCGGCCTGACGGATGCCGCGGTGCCGGCCCTTGACGCCACCCCGGCCGGAGCCACCCGATGACCGCCGTTCTGGTCGTCAACTCCGGTTCGAGCTCCTTCAAATACCAGCTCATTGAGATGGACACCGAGACCACCCTGGCGAGCGGAATGGTGGAGCGCATCGGCGAGGTCGTCGGCGATTCCGTGCACTCCATCGCCGGGGTGAAGGCCGAGGTATCGGCGGCGGAGGCTTCTGCGGAGACGCACGTTCCGGCATCCGCTGATCGAAAGTGGAAGCGCGAGCTGCCCATTCCCGACCACACGGCCGGATTCGCCGTGATGCTCGAAGCGTTCCGGGCCCACGGGCCGTCGCTTGCGCGGCACGTTCCGGTGGCCGTCGGGCACCGCGTCGTGCACGGCGGAGCCCGCTTTCACCAGCCGACCCTCGTCACGCCGCAGGTTGAGAAGGACATCGACGAGCTGTCGGGGCTGGCGCCGCTGCACAATCCGGGCGCGCTGCAGGGCATCGTCGCGGCCGTCGAGGCATTCGCTGACGTGCCGCACGTGGCCATTTTCGACACGGCATTTCACCAGACGCTGCCGCCCGAAGCCTTCACCTACGCGATCAATGCCGATCTGGCCGAGCGGTATCGCATCCGTCGCTATGGTTTTCACGGCACCAGCCATGGCTTTGTGGCGCGCGAGGCGGCGAACTTTCTGCAGCGACCGGTCGAAGACCTCAACCAGATCGTGCTGCACCTCGGCAATGGCGGGTCGGCCTGCGCGGTCGAGGGCGGCCGCTCGGTCGAGACCAGTATGGGCATGACACCGCTCGAGGGACTCGTCATGGGCACCCGCTCCGGCGACATCGACCCGGGCGTGCTGTTCCACCTGCATCGCCGGGCCGGACTCGACTTTCCCGAGATCGACAAACTACTCAACCGGGGCAGCGGACTACTCGGTCTGACCGGGCGGGGCGATATGCGCGACGTGATCGTGGCCGCGACCGCTGGCGACGGGCCGTCGCAGCTCGCGATCGACGTTTACGTGCACCGGGTTAAGGACTACGTCGGGGCGTATTATGCCCAGCTCGGACGGGTCGACGTGATCTCCTTCACCGCCGGTGTCGGCGAGAACGCGCCGCTCGTGCGCGAGCGCGCCCTTGCCGGGCTGGAGGCCCTGGGTATTCGCATCGACCCCGAGCGCAATGCCGCCGCCGCGCGCGGCGCCCGCGTGATCAGCGCCGACGACTCCGCGGTCACGGTGCTCGTGATTCCGACCAACGAGGAGCTCGAGATCGCCCGCCAGACCCTGGCGACGGTGCGCTGACCCCGCCCCAGGCTTGGCCTCCCGCGCTCGCCGTGCAGAACTGCGGAGATTCGCGCGTTCAGCCCAGAATCTGGCGTGATTGGGGCGATTTCTGCCATATCTCCGCCGTTACGAACGGCGCTTCCAGGCTGCTGCGTCCTCAGCGTCGTTCACCATGCGACGTACCGTCTCGAGGGTAGTGTGCCACGTGTCGAAGATGTGTGGCCTGGACAAGCGGAGGACCCGAATCCCCTGCCGTTCAACTTCGCGATCTTTGCTGCGGTCGGGCAGAAATCGTTCCGGACCGTGCCATTCTTCACCGTCGGTCTCTATTCCGACGCACCCATTCACGAGCATGTCGACGCGGCCAGCACCCGGCACATAAAATTGTGTCGCGACCCGAAAGCCCGCGCGGATGAACCCCACCCGGCTGAACGTTTCAAATCCGGACTGCGCCCCGCGATCGAGGAGGCGCAGCAACGCGCGCAGGTGGTCAGGGGCCAGACGGAGGAGCTCTTCGAGGTCGTCCTCCGTGATGAACCTCATGAAAAGCGCGGACTCCAGGCATGCCAGCGCGTCGACATCGTCGAGGCACGACAACGCTTGCAGCACGGCGTCAAACGGTGATACTTCGAACACCGGTGCCCAGCAGTGGAAGGCGCGACTCCAATGGATCGATGCGCCGGGGGCCAATCGTCGCTGGTGGTGGTGCGGGCGCAAGCGGAGATGCAGTCCTGGCCGCGCGATTCCGCTCCAGATGCCGAGCTGCGACAGGCGAGTCAGACAATCGACCCGCCCGCCAACTTGCAGTGCGGTGAGAGTCGGCGCGTCGAGGTGCGCGCAGGAAAATACGCCGTGGGCAACGTGCCTGATCAGCCCGGAGTCCACTGCAGATTTCACTGATCGTCGGCTGGCCCCGATACCCGCCAGTTGCTGTGACGTGGCGACGTGCCCCAAGTGGCACAAAACAGTGACAAGGTCGTGGCTCATGACTGCATAGTGCGACGAATGACGCTGTGCTCGGCGAGGTGCGCGCAAGTTGTGGATTGCCACCAGAATTCGGTGACTGGGGAGGAGAGGCCGGCCCCGTATGCTTCAGCAGCGGTTCAGAAGTGCGGAGAAGACGCCCTCCTTGGGTCGCTTGTGGCCTAACTGGGCTGGGATCGCCGAGAATCTCCGCAGACCTGCACTGGGGCCGGTCGGCACGCGATAGATGCGGGAGATGGCGGCGACCGGCAGGCTCCAACGTGTTCTACTCTCGGGCCCGTTCAGTACTGCGGAGATTTTCCATGGCGGCGGCCAGTTTCGTTACGTTTTGGGCCAGCGCGGCCGAATCTCCGCAGTTGTAAGCGGGAACCTCAGCGGTAATGGGTCAGGCGTTCACGATCGTGCAGGTTCCGGCGCCGACCAGCAGCGGGAACGTGGCGTGCGCGCTCGAGATGAGCGAGCCCGCTCGAGTGGGCCGCAGCGACCCCGACGTCGCCCGCCCCGCCGAGCAGTCCGCCGAGCAGCGCACCCTCGAAGGTCGACGTGAACGTTCCCGATACCGGCTCAGACGTGCTCACCCCGCTGCCGAGCGAGACCTCTATGAGCCCGCCGAACCCGGTGTTCGATTTGTAGTAGCGGGCATTGGCCGCCGCGTATCCGGTGGTCGGATAGTGCCAGGTCAGCACGATCCGCGGCACGAGGCTGAGCTACACGAGCACGCTCGCCGCCGTGCAGGTGTCGATCACCGGTGCTGGCACCACGATTGCTGTCACAGCGGATGCGACGAATTCAGAATCCGTAAACGTCGCGTCGGTCCACCTCGAGTCGGCGGGAACGAGCGCGGCGGCGAGAAGCGCCGCAACCGCGAGGACGAGCTGCCGGGCGATCATTGCACTGGCCGGCCGCTCGGATGGTTTGACGAGCCCCCGGGAGCGGACGCGGCCGAGGCCTCCGTCGCGGCAGTGGAGGGATCCGGAGCTAACCCCGGGGGAGTGGGGGAGGCTCCAGCGGCGTCGGAGTCGGCGGCCCGGACGCCAACCGGAACGGCATCAGACGATCGATCACGATCGTCATCCCGGTCGGTGTCTTCCCGTTCTCTGCGGGGCCAGAACGTCCAGGTCACGAGCACCGCAGCCCCGATCGCGAGCACGGCGAGCACCCCGGGTTGCGCCACCATAAGCGCGGTCAGCCCGGCCGGTGTTAGCGTCGTGGATGTCGCCGTCGTCGGTTCAACGCGCCGCGGCATCCGCTTCACGATTGTCGCAGCGGATGCCGCGGCGGGGGCGAGTGTCGGTTGCGGCAAGTACCATTGAGATCGTGGTTACCGCCCTGTATCGCCGCTACCGGCCAGAGACCTTTGCCGAGATGATCGGCCAGTCCCAAGTGACTGATCCGCTGATGACGGCGCTTCGCACCAACCGGGTGAACCACGCCTATCTGTTCAGCGGCCCCCGCGGCTGTGGCAAGACCACATCGGCGCGCATCCTGGCCCGCTGTCTCAACTGTGCTGAGGGCCCGACGGACACCCCGTGCGGTGTCTGTCCTAGCTGTGTCGAGCTCGCCCGAGACGGCGGCGGTTCGCTCGACGTCGTCGAAATCGACGCGGCGAGTCACAACGGTGTCGACGATGCCCGCGACATTCGCGAGCGCGCCATCTTCGCGCCCGCCCGCGACCGCTACAAGATCTTCATCCTCGACGAGGCCCACATGGTCACCCCGCAGGGTTTCAACGCGCTGCTCAAGATTGTCGAAGAGCCGCCGGAACACGTGAAGTTCATCTTCGCGACCACCGAACCCGAAAAGGTGATCGGAACCATCCGCTCGCGTACCCATCACTATCCGTTCCGGCTGGTGCCTCCGGGGCCGATGCTCGAGTACGTGCAGCAGATGTGCGACACCGAGAAGATGGTCGTCGCGCCCGGCGTGCTGCCGCTCGTGGTGCGCGCCGGCGGCGGCTCGCCGCGCGACACCCTGTCGCTGCTCGACCAACTCATGGCCGGGTCTGATGGCCAGTCCATTGAATACGATCGCGCCGTGGCGCTGCTCGGCTACACGAGTGCATCGCTGCTCGACGAGGCCGTCGAGGCCATCGGTGCCCGTGATTCCGCTGCAGCCTTCGACGCGGTCGACCGGGTCATCCAGACCGGGCAAGATCCGCGCCGCTTCGTCGAAGATCTGCTCGAGCGCATGCGCGACCTCATCATCGTCGCGGCCACAAGCGTCGCGGGGTCCGCGGCCGTGCTGCGCGGCGTGCCGCAAGACGAGCTGGAACGCATGACCGTGCAGGCCGCGGCCTTCGGGTCGGCCGAACTCTCGCGCACCGCCGACATTCTCAACGCGGCGCTCACCGAGATGAGCGGGGCCACCTCGCCGCGCCTGCATCTTGAGCTCATGATCGCGCGGTCCCTGATTCCCGCGACCGACGACTCAACTCGCGGCGCCCTCGCGAGGGTCGAGCGCCTGGAGCGTCGTATCGGCGTCGACGGCGTGGCGGCTGTGCCCGCTGTGGCTGCCGTTGCTGGTGCTCCTGCTGCCCGCGAGTCCGCCCCCCATCCGGTGGTCGAGCCTGTCGAGACCGCCATCCCGGGAACGCAGGCTGCCAGCTCCGCCGCTGCCGGTGTCGCTGCCGCTGCCGGTGTCGCTGCTGCTGCCGGTGTCGCTGCCGCTGCCGGTGGCGCCGCTGCTACCCGCGAGTCCGCCGCCAATGCGTCGGTCGAGCCGGTCGAGACCGCCATTCCGGGAACGCAGGCTGCGGCGGGAACGCGAGCACCGTTGGCAGCGGACGCGCCCTCCGCGCCCAAACCGCCCATCGTCCCCAGTGCCCCGGTCTCCCTGCAACAGCTCAAGGGCGCCTGGCCCGAGATTCTCGAAGCGGTCAAGAACGAGAAGACCACCGCGTGGCTTGTCGTCTACACCGCCCACGTACTCAGCCTGAACGGCGACGTACTCGCCCTGTCGTTCCCGAGTCACGCCGATGTCGAGAGCTTCAAGCAGCAAAAGGTCCCCGGAATGGGAACGAGCGACTTCTTGCGCACCGCGATCGTCGCTGTGCTCGGCCTGCGGGTCAAGTTCATCGCGCGCGTCGACGCTGGGCGCGAGACTTCCTCGCCGAGCGCGGCGTCCGGTGCCGCACCCGCAGCCGCAGCGGAGCCTGCGCCAGCAGGCCCGGCACCCGAATCGCCCTCGGCAGCAGCGCATGCTGTCGGCTCGGCCGTCCCGAATCTCGAGGCAGCGGATTCGCCGGCGTCCCCGACAAGCGCGCCGTCTGCGACTGCTGCGACTGCTGCGACTGAGAACACTGCGACCGCGCCGTCTGCCCAGAAACCCGACGTAACTCCCCGCACTATGTCTGCCCCTCCCGCTGCGCCGCGCGAGCCAGCCTCGCCGGCCGCTGAAGGCGCGTCGCCCGTCGCTGCATCCACCAGCGGATGGGCGACCGTAGCCATCCCCGGCTCACCGAACGGCCCGGCACTGCCCGCTCTCGACGACGACGCAACGGATGCCCCGGCTCCCGAAACCGCTGCACCGCCAGCAGCTCAGGCCCCCGAATCGTCATCGCCAGTGTCGGCACAGTCGGTTGGGACTGCGGGTTCATCCGCGGGCGTGGCGTCAGACGAACCCTGGGCCGCGACTGCTTTCGTATCGACGTCCTACGACGAGCCGCCGTACGATGACGTACCGCCGCCGTTCGACGACGACGTTCCGCCCGAGATGGACGCCCCCGCCGACGAGCGCGTGCCGAATTACGAGGCGCACGCCGAGGCATCCGCTGTGCCCGTAAGCGCTGTTCCCACGAACGCCCAGCAGAGTCGACAGCCCCAGGGCGCGCCCCAGCGGAAGTCAGGCCCGCAGACCGCAGGTCACGAGACCGCTGTCCAGCAGAATGCCGGTCGCTCCAGCCTCGGTCAACCCAACCTCGGTGAGAGCGCACAAGCCCCCCGCCAGCACCCGAACGCGTCCGGCCAGCGCGGCTCCACGAAGGACCCGTCGCGGGCGCCGTCCTTCGCTGAGAAGCAGCGCTACGGCGAGGCCGTCGTGCGCGAGATTCTCGGTGCCACCTTCATCGAAGAACAGCCGCACTCCGCGGCGCCCCGAACCAGAAACGACCACTAAACCATGTATGAAGGCATCGTCCAAGAACTGATCGACGAGCTCGGCCAGCTTCCTGGTATCGGCCCGAAGTCGGCGCAGCGCATCGCGTTTCACATCCTGCAGACCGAGAAATTCGACGTAACCCGGCTCGCCAACGTGCTGCTCGAGGTGCGCGACAAAGTGCGGTTCTGCGACATCTGCGGCAACGTCTCCGAGCAGCCTACCTGCCTGATCTGCCGGGATCCTCGCCGGGATCCCACGTCGATCTGCGTCGTCGAAGAGGCCAAGGACGTCGTTGCGATCGAGCGCACCCGCGAGTTCAAGGGCCTCTATCACGTGCTGGGCGGGGCCATCAGCCCGATCGACGGCGTCGGACCCGACGACCTGCGCATCCGCCAGCTGATGCAGCGCCTCGCCGACAACACCGTTCAGGAGGTCATCATCGCGACCGACCCGAACCTCGAGGGAGAGGCCACCGCCACCTATCTCTCCCGCCTGCTCACCACCCTGGAGATCAAGGTCACCCGTCTGGCCTCCGGCCTGCCCGTGGGCGGCGACCTCGAGTACGCCGACGAGGTCACGCTCGGCCGCGCCTTTGAGGGCCGCCGCGAGGTCACTCACTAGCCCGGTCGCCTCCGCTGCGCCTAGCGCACCCCTCGTTCTTGTGGACGGGGCCCGGGCCCCGTCCCTGGGCCCAGTTTATAGACTGGGCCCCGGGCCATAAGGTGGGCCCAGCGAGCGGATGCCGCCTCCGCACACCGACCCCCGCACACCGACCCCCGCACACCCCCACCCGGCCCCGCACACCCCACCCACCGCCGCACCCCCTCTGCCGCGCAACGTCACATGGCACCGGCCCGCCAGCACCAGCATTTAGGATGGGAACTTGGACGCGGCCCGCACAACAAGCCGCACACCCCCATCTCAGGAGTCCCATGGCGTTGATCGTGCAGAAGTTCGGCGGATCATCCGTCGCCGACGCCGAAAGCATCAAGCGGGTCGCCAAGCGCATCGTCGACACCCGCAAGGCCGGCAACGAGGTCGTCGTCGCCGTCTCGGCGATGGGCGACAGCACCGACGAACTGCTTGACCTCGCCCACCAGGTCACGCCGCTTCCCGCCCCGCGCGAGCTCGACATGCTGCTCACCGCTGGCGAACGCATCTCGATGGCGCTGCTCGCGATGGCCATCAAGAGCCTCGGCTACGACGCCCGCTCCTTCACCGGCAGCCAGGCCGGCATGATCACGGATGCCCGCCACGGCTCCGCGCGCATCGTCGACGTCACGCCCGGCCGCATCCGCTCGGCCCTCGACGAGGGCGCCGTCGCCATCGTCGCTGGCTTCCAAGGCTTCAATCGCGATACCAAGGACATCACGACTCTCGGCCGCGGCGGTTCGGACACCACCGCCGTCGCCCTCGCCGCGGCCCTCGGCGCCGACATCTGCGAAATCTACACGGATGTCGATGGCGTCTTCACCGCGGATCCGCGGGTCGTTCCCCATGCCCGCAAACTCGAGCGCGTCACCAGCGAGGAGATGCTCGAACTCGCCGCTGCCGGAGCCAAAGTTCTATACATTCGCGCTGTGGAATATGCCCGCCGGCACGGCGTCACCCTGCACGTGCGCTCCTCGTTCAACAACAACACCGGCACCATCGTGTACAACGCCGCGACCGCGCGAGAAAATGGAGTAATTGTGGAAGAGCCAATCATCGCCGGAATCGCCGCTGACCTGAGCGAAGCCAAGGTCACCGTGGTCGGTGTGCCCGACATTCCCGGTAAGGCCGCGCTCATCTTCAAGATTGTCGCGCGCACCAACGCCAACGTCGACATGATCGTGCAGAACGTGTCGGCCGCCGCCACCGGGCTCACCGACATCTCGTTCACCCTGCCCAAGTCGGAGGGCCAGCAGGTGCTCACCGCGCTGACCAACGAGAAAGAGCTCATCGGCTTCAAGAGCCTGCAGTACGACGACCAGATCGCCAAGCTCGCCCTGGTCGGCGGAGGTATGCGCACCAATACCGGCGTCTCGGCGAAGCTGTTCGAGGCGCTCTACGAGGCCGGGATCAACATCGAGATGATTTCGACCAGTGAGATTCGCATCTCGGTCGTCACCCGCGCCGACACCATCAACGAGGCCCTCCGCGTGGTACACACCGCGTTCGGGCTCGACGGTGAGATCGAAGCCGTCGTGCACGGTGGCTCCGGCCGCTAGTCCCGCCGAGGTGTGAGTTTTGACCCGGTCTAGGCCCCAAATGGCCTAAAAACTCACACGTCGCCAAACGGATACCCCGCCTCACCGTCATAACTCCTGCAAATTGTCCCGTTGGTTGTCAACTTCCGCGTAATTACGCGGGTCCACTTTCTCGGGTTTAGAAATTGCGAGAGTTAGGCCGGGTGGCAGGGGGAGGAACTCCCGTTTTGACAGAATGAAGCCCATCACCCCGACTCTCGGGGGCTAAATCAGAAAATCGACCACCGGCATCCGCTCCGGGGGCCGAAATGCCAGCAAGCAGTCCGAATTTCCTGAATTAGCCACGGGAGACAGCCCCACAGACGTTAGGAACCACACGTGACCAGCTCAGCCAACACCCCCGGCATCAATATCGGCGTCGTCGGCGCCACCGGACAGGTCGGCGCCGTGGTGCGTCGTCTGCTGGAGGAGCGCGACTTTCCGGTGAAGAGCATCCGCTTTTTCGCGTCAGCACGCTCGGCCGGCACCAGCCTCACCTTCAAGGGTGAGCAGATCACGGTCGAAGACGCCTCGGTTGCCGACCCGACCGGGCTCGACGTGGCCATCTTCTCGGCCGGCGCCACGCTCTCCAAAGCGCAGGCGCCCCGGTTTGCCGCGGCCGGTGTGCTCGTCGTCGACAACTCGAGCGGCTGGCGCATGGACCCCGACGTTCCCCTCGTCGTCAGCGAGGTCAACCCCGAAGCCATCAAGCAGGCCGTCAAGGGCATCATCGCCAACCCGAACTGCACCACCATGGCCGCCATGCCCGTGCTCAAGGTTTTGCACGACGAAGCCGGCCTCAAGCGCCTCATTGTGAGCACCTACCAGGCCGTGTCCGGCAGTGGCCTGGCCGGAGCGTTCGAACTGGCCAGCCAGGTGCGGGTTGCCGCGCAGGATGAGAACCTGTTCCAGCTCGTGCACGACGGAAGTGCCGTCACCCTGCCCGAGCCCACCATCTACGCCCGGCCGATCGCGTTCGACGTGATTCCGCTGGCCGGCAGCATCGTCGACGACGGTCAGTTCGAAACCGACGAAGAGAAGAAGCTGCGGAACGAGAGCCGCAAGATCCTCGGACTGCCCGAACTGCTGGTTTCCGGAACCTGCGTGCGCGTGCCCGTCTTTACCGGCCACTCGCTCTCGATCAATGTGGAGTTCGCCAAGCCGATCAGCGTCGCCCGCGCCGAGGAACTGTTGAAGGTGGCCCCCGGCGTCGAACTCACCGACATCCCCACGCCGCTGCAGGCCGCCGGCCAGGACGCCAGCTTCGTCGGTCGCATCCGTCAAGACGAAGGCGTACCGGATGGCCGTGGCCTCGCCCTCTTCATCAGCAACGACAACCTGCGCAAGGGTGCAGCCCTGAACGCCGTGCAGATCGCCGAACTCATCGCCGCCGCACGAGCCGCCTAGCCCGTTCCGAACTGCCCTGCCGCGCGCCTGTGCTTGCCTCGCCCGGGCCCGGAAAGTGGGCCCGTGATAGAAGCTGGGCCAGCTTTCGCAAGTTGGGCCCGGCAGCTCCGGCCGGCCCTGGTGGCGCACGGGGCCCGGGCCCCGTCCCTGGGCCCAGTTTATAAACTGGGCCCGGGGTCGCAAGGTGGGCCCGGAGGCCTTCAGCGAGTGAGAACTTCAGCGCGCGGCACGGCACCGGACGCCGAGTTCCCGTCTAATTCCGGGGCCGCTACTCCTGGGCTGCCAGGCGGTAGCCAACGCCGCGCACGGTTTCCAACCAGCTTGGGGTCATGCTGCTGTCACCGAGTTTGCGGCGCAGGTTGCCCATGCTCACGTCGAGGGTGGTGACGATCGGGTCGTAGGCGCGCACCGCGGCGATGCCGTCGAGGCCGTTGCTCGTGGCGATGGTCTCGACCCCGGCCTGGGTGAGCACGGCCTCGAGCCGGTTGCGAATGTCGGCGTCATCCTCGATGATGACGGCCACGCGCCGCTCGTCGTTGTCAGAAACCATACCTTTCATAGCCCCCACCACGAGCGCGCCTTTAGCGCAGTCCGAATTACGGCACAATGCCCACTTCGGGAATCGGTGCGGAGTCGCATGCGGGTTTATTCTGGTGTCAGAATCCGCCTGTCTCAGCGGCCTGGGATCAGGGAGCAATGTGGGGAAACCGGTTCGCCCCGCCCGATCCGCGGCGCATCTACTGCTCGTGCGCGTGGCCGTGCTGGTCACCGTCGCCCTCGGCGCGAACTATATTCTGTGGCGCTGGTTCTTCTCGCTCAACTGGGACGCCTGGTGGATCGCCGTGGCCCTCGTGCTCGCCGAAACCTACAGCCTGATCGACGTCGCCCTGTTCGGCCTCACCATGTGGCGGGCGCGCGAGCGCGAGCTTCCCACCGCGCCGGCCGCCGACCTCACCGTCGACGTGTTCATCACGACCTATAACGAGCCCGTCGAGATGGTGCGGCGCACCGCGCTGGCGGCGCGCGGCATCCGCTACCCGCATTCCACGTTCATCCTCGACGACGGCAACCGCCCCGAGATGCGCGAGGCAGCCGACCAGCTCGGCGTGGGCTACATCACCCGCGGAGCCGACTGGCAGAATCGCCCGCTGCACGCCAAAGCCGGCAACCTCAATAACGCGCTCATGAGCACCGCGGGCGAGTTCCTACTCATTCTCGATGCCGACCAGGTTCCGCTGCCGCAGATACTCGACCACACTCTC
This sequence comes from Cryobacterium sp. N19, assembly GCF_002929595.1. Lineage (NCBI taxonomy): Bacteria > Bacillati > Actinomycetota > Actinomycetes > Micrococcales > Microbacteriaceae > Cryobacterium > Cryobacterium sp. N19. Next base: position 195,601 of record NZ_PJJR01000049.1, read on the forward strand.
GGCTACTTCGCCGACCCGAAGATCGCTCTGGTACAGACGCCGCAGGTGTTCGAGAACGTCGGCGCCGGCGATCCGCTCGGCAGCCAGGCTCCGTTGTTCTACGGACCGATCCAGCAGGGCAAAGACGGCTGGAACGCCGCGTTCTTCTGCGGCTCCAATGCCCTCCTGCGCCGCGAAGCGCTCATGCAGCTCGGCATCACCCGCTACGTGCTCGAAATGGAGCGCGCCGTCACCCGCGCCCTCACCGGCGCCGCCCGGGTGCTCGCCCGGGCCGGCCGGGTCAACGACGCGCAGGACCCGTTCGTCCAGGCCGCCCTGCACGAGGTGGGCGCGGCCATCAGCGACACGCGCGCCGCGATCGCCGCCGGCGAGACCATCGGGCCTGCCACCTACACGCTGCAGAATCGCATCACGGCGGTGTCGCGCGACCTGGTGGCCGTTGACCTGCACCTACTCACCCTCGACCTGGCCGTCATCGCCGAACTGCAGCTCGAAACGGATGCCGCCAGCGCCATTCCCGCACACAGCCTCGAGCTACTCGCCGCCCGCGACCTGTCCCCGCTCGGAGCCCTCGAATCGGTGCAGGTGCTGCTGCGGTCGATCGACGTGGACCGCGCCGACGAGGCCCAGCCGCTCATGCCGCTCGCCACGATCAGCGTCACCGAGGACATGGCTACGAGCATGCGCCTGCACGGCCTCGGCTTCAGCACCGTCTATCATCACGAAACCCTCGCCATTGGACTCGCTCCCGAAGACCTCGGCACCATGCTCACCCAGCGGTTGCGCTGGGCCCAGGGCACGATGCAGGTCATGATGCGCGAGAACCCGCTGGTGCAGCGCGGCCTCACCCTGCCGCAGCGACTGATGTACTTCTCGACCATGTGGAGCTATCTCAGCGGCTACGCCGCGCTGGTTTACTTCGCCGCCCCCGCCGTCTTTCTCTGCTTCGGCATTCTGCCGGTCAATACGACGGCCCTCGAATTCTTTCTGCGCTTTCTGCCGTTCATGATCGCCAACCAGCTGTTGTTCATCCTGTCCAGCCACGGAATCTCGACCTGGCGGGGCCAGCAGTACAGCCTCGCCCTGTTCCCGGTCTGGATCAAAGCCACCACGACCGCCGTCGCCAACGTGGTCTTCCACCGGCCGCTCGGCTTCGCGGTCACCCCGAAAACCCGGCAGGAGGGCGCTGCGCCCTGGCACCTGATCCGGCCGCAGATCATCGTCGCCATCGTGCTCGTCGTCGCCACCATCATCGGCGTGACCCGGCTGGCGCTCGGCGTCGGCGAACCCATCGGCACGTTCGTGAACCTCGCCTGGGTCGTGTTCGACCTCGTCATTCTCAGCGTGCTGGTACCCGCCGCCCGCTATCAAGGCTTTACCCCGAAGGAGACAAGCCGCTAATGCAATTCACGGTCACCGACCAGGGCGACGGCATCGCCGTCGTGCACATCATGGGACGTTTGAATATGGTCACCGCACCGCGCCTGCGGGAGGTGGTGGCAGCATCCGTCGCCGCCGGCCAGAATCGGGTGGCTGTCGACCTGAGCGACGTCGATTTCATCGACTCCTCGGGCCTCGGCGCTCTCATCGGCGGCCTCAAGGTCACCCGGCAGGCCGGCGGCGACCTGCGCATCGCCGCGCCGAACGAGCAGGTGCGCCTGGTGTTGCAGCTGACCAACATGGAACGCGTCCTCACCGCGTATCCCGCCGCGAGCAGCGCGTTCCATGGTTAGCGTGAGCGCGCACACCCTCACGCTGGTCTCACCGCCCGACGACGTGGACACCGTGCACGCCCTGCTCGAAACGGTCTGGGCGGATGCCGCGCACGTCTCCCCGAGAGACCGTTTCAGTTTCGAGACGGCCCTGATCGAACTCGCCTCGAACGTCCTGTGCCACGGCAACACCGGCAGCGGTGTGACCTGCGCACTGCGGCTCGAGGTGAGCGCTGTCTCGATCGACGCGCGGCTGAGCGATACCGGGGGGACGGTAGTGGAGCTGCTCGCGGCGTCCGCCGACCCCGCATCAGACGGTGCGGTGGACAGCCGTGAGATGCCCGATGCGCTGAGCGAATCGGGCCGGGGAATCGCGCTCATCCAGGCCCTCGTCGACGAGCTCGAATACACCCGCGACGGCGACGTGAACCGCTGGCACATCGTGCGAACGCTGCGGTCATGACTGCGTCGGCTATTTTCCAGCACACCGAACTCACCCGCCAGCGCGCGCTCGACGACCTGCATATCCTCGACACCGCGCCGGAGGAACGCTTCGACCGCATCACCCGGCTGGTCAAAGAGCTCTTCCATGTGCAGATCGCCATCATCTCGCTCATCGACCACGACCGGCAGTGGAACAAGTCCAGCGCTGGCATCGAGCCCGATCAGCCCCTCGAGTATCCGCGGTCCAGTGCCTTCTGCGATTCCACCATCGACGCCTGCGGCACGTTGATCGTGCCCGATGCCCGGCTGGACCCGCGGTTTCGCGACAATATCTATGTGACCGGGGAACCGGGCATCCGCTTTTATGCCGGTCATGTTCTCGAAGCGCAAGGCGGCGAACGCATCGGCGCCCTATGCGTGTTCGATACCGTGCCGCGCGAGTTCTCGGCGCTCGAGCAGAATCTGCTCCGCGACCTGGCGTTCTGGGTGCAGAACGAGCTGAACGCCTCGCAGGAACTCGACCAGGCAGCCGCGGTACAGCACGGCCTGCTGCCCAAGAAACTCGTGAGCCTGCCGGGGTTCGAGGTGGCCGGGGCCTGTTCGCCGTCGCGCGCCGTCGGCGGCGACTTCTACGACTGGTATCCGGTGGGGGAGGGCGCGGCCTTCACCCTCGCTGACGTCATGGGCAAGGGGGTGGGTGCGGCGATCATCGCGGCGACCGTGCGGGCAGTGCTGCGAGCCGGATCTCGTCTCGATGGTGTGGCCGAGGTCGCGCGTATCGCGGCGGCGACGCTCGACCCAGACCTCGACGAGGCGGGCAGTTTCGTGACGCTGTTCCACGCCCGACTCGACATGGACACCGGTGTCGTGAGCTACGTCGATGCCGGCCACGGCCTCACCCTGGTCGTGCACGCCGACGGCACGACCGAGCGGCTCACGTCGCTGCGGCTGCCGCTCGGCGCCGGCGACGACTCGCCCTGGCAGGAGCAGACTGTCGTGCTCGCGCCGGGCAGCACGCTGGTGTCGGTGAGCGACGGTGTGCTCGACCTGTTTGACGGCACGCTCGCCTCCCTCGACGCGGTCGACCGGCTGGTGCGTGGGGCGCCGACTGCCCAGAACGCTGTGGATTCGCTGATGCTGCGGGCCGGGCTCAGCGCCCCCGACGATGTCACGGTCATCGTCATTCGGCGCGCGGGCGAGCGGTGAGTGCGCGGTCAGGCGGATCCGCTCGCAGCGATACACTCGACAGTGTGAATTCTCAGGGAACCGTTGACGTAGTCCTCATTGGTGGCGGCATCATGAGTGCCACCCTCGGCACGCTCCTGAAGGAGCTGCAGCCCGACTGGCGCATCGAGGTGTACGAGCGCCTCGGCGAGCTGGCCCAAGAGAGCTCGAACCCGTGGAACAACGCCGGCACCGGCCACGCCGGGCTATGCGAACTCAACTACATGCCGCAGGCTGCGGACGGTTCGGTCACCGCCGACAAGGCCGTCGTTATCAACGAGCAGTTCCAGATCAGCCGCCAGCTGTGGGCGCACCTGGTTTCGATCGGCGCCCTGCCCGAGCCAGAGAAGTTCATCAACTCCACCCCGCACATGACCTTCGTGCACGGCAAAGCCAACGTGGAATACCTGCGTAAGCGCCACGCCGTGCTCGCTCCCGAGCCGTTGTTCGCCGGCATGGAATTCAGCGATGACACCGCCACCATCGGCACCTGGACTCCGCTGCTCACCCGCAAGCGCCCCGCCGGCCAGAAGATCGCCGCCACCCGCATCACGAGCGGCACCGACGTCGACTTCGGCGCCCTCACCCGGCTCATGTTCGAGAACCTCGAACAGCAGGGCGTCACGATGCACATGAACGAGCAGGTCGTGGGCCTGGGGCACAAAGCGGATGGCACGTGGAACCTTAAATTGCTGCGCCAGGTCGGGCAGACCCGCAGTACCATCAACGCCCGCTTCGTGTTCGTCGGAGCCGGTGGCGGCGCACTCGCTCTGCTACAGCAGAGCGGGATTCCCGAGATCAAGGGCTTCGGTGGTTTTCCGATCAGTGGCCAGTTCCTGCGCACCACCAACCCGAAGCTCGTCGCTCAGCACCAGGCCAAGGTCTACGGCAAGGCGGCCAAGGGCGCCCCGCCCATGTCGGTTCCGCACCTCGACACCCGCGTCGTCGACGGCGAAATGTCGCTTTTGTTCGGCCCGTACGCCGGGTTCAGCCCCAAGTTCTTGAAGACGAGCACCTGGTTCGACCTGCCGTTCTCCATTCGCACGCACAACCTCGGCCCGATGCTAGCCGTCGCGAAGAACAACTTCGACCTGATGAAATACCTGATCGGCGAGGTTTTCGCGTCGCGGAACGCCAAGATCAAGGCCCTGCGCGAGTTCATTCCCGCCGCGGATTCGAAGGACTGGGAGCTCATCACGGCCGGCCAGCGCGTTCAGGTCATGAAGAAGGACCCCAAGCTCGGGGGAGTGCTGCAGTTCGGCACCGAGGTCATCACCTCGAGCGACGGCTCGATCGCCGGCCTGCTCGGCGCCTCGCCGGGAGCCTCGACGGCCGCGCCGATCATGGTGGACCTGCTGGCGCGCTGCTTCCCCGACCGCATCGAGGGCTGGAAGCCGCGGATCCGCCAGATGATCCCCAGCTACGGCACCCGCCTCTCCGACGACCCCGCTGCTGCTGCCGCGTCCCTCGCCGCGACCGCCGAGGTCTTGAACCTCACGAACTAGTCCCAGCTCGCCTCGCTCTCGCGGAAGGAAGATTGGAGCCGGGCGGGGATCGCGTAGGAGGGCGCTGTCAACCCCTTGAATGCGGGAGTTAGCGGATGTCTACTTAAAGCCCAATGGCGGCCAGGAGGCGGCACGTGAACCCGAACAATGGCGTTTCGGATGCCCAGAATCTGCTCGTATCGCAGCTCGGCATTCTCCAGCTCACCCCGACCGAATGGTTGGTGCGAGATTCGCACATGCTCGATGGCGACCCGGCCGCCCTGCTCGGAGTGATCCAGCAGAGCGGGGACGCCTATGAGGTGACCAAGCTCGGCGTGCTCACCACGAGGTGGTTCTACTCATCCTTCGACCGGGCCCAAGCCAGTTTTTTGGTGCGCGGTGCACCCGGCCCGGGCGCACCAATGCGGCCCGGCAGCCGCCAGGTCTCACGCGTCACGGACTAGCCGAGACGGTCGGCCCGCGGTCTACATTTCGTGGCCGTCGGCACCCGTGGTGGGATTGGTGTGGTGCTGCTCCTTCTTGACGGATGCTTCGGTGCGGTCGAGCAGGTCACTCACCTTGTTCTGTGCCACGGACGCGGCGTCGCGGGCAATCGTCTCGGCCTGCGAGATGACTTTCTGCGTGGCGGGGTCGCCCCACATTTCGTGGGCTTTCGCGCTGAGCCGGTCATAGGCCTGGCGGCCGGCCTTGGATCCGAGAACGAAGCCGGTCGCGGTACCGGCGAGGAACAAGAACTTGCCTTTCATGGGGACTCCTTAGGGGTTGCGGGGTGCGGGGACGTCACGCGGTGGGTTCGGCGAGGCGGGGGTCTTCTGCGTCGACGTCGTGCCCGACGAGATCGGGGTTTGACGGGTTGTCGGCGGGGTCGATGTCGTCGAGGTTGGGCTCGTTGTCGACGTTGTCCTGATCGTCTTCGGCATCGCTGTCGGGCGCGGCGGCCTCCCCGGCTGTCGAGCCGTCGTCGCTCGGGGCCGGCCCATCGGGACCGGTGCCCGCGCTTGCGACCGGAACGGCTGAGCCCGCGTATTCGTCGTCCGGCCCGTCGGGCCCATCCGGCCCGACCAGCTGATCGGGGTTGGTCGGCGAAGCCGGGGCCTCGGGCGCCGATTCGGTTTCTGGGGTGTCGGGGGCATCGAGCGGCGGCTGGTTGTCGGGGTCGGAGTCGTAAGTCACAGGTCTACCTTTCTCATGGGGACGGCCGGGTCGCAGCGGCGACCGGCGGGCGGCACTCAAGTTATACCCCGAACGGGTGAGATTCATCAGGTCGCTTCGCCGAGTAAAAGTGTGCGCAGCGCCGTCTCGACCGAGACTCGGCCCGCGGGGTCGATGGTCTCACCGGCGAGATAGAGGTCAACCACGCGCGGATCCACGTAGCTCGTGCGCGCGATCGCCGGCGTGTTGCCCAGCGCATCCGCCGCCTGACGCATGGCTGCGGCGATGACACGGTTGTCCTGGCGCCGGCTGCGCGGCGCAGCACGTGGCGGCCGGGCAGCGGATGCCGCGGGCGCGGCCGATCCCGCCGGCCCAGCAGCTGAGGCTTGCGCACCCGGCGCACCTGCAGCACCCGCGCCATCCGTGCCGCCAGACGATCGTGGCCGCCCGGCAGAGCCCGCCACACCGGATACCGCCGGCCGGCCGCCCGCCTCCGAGGTCACCTTCAAACTCTCGGCGAGACTGGCCGCCAGGCTCTGCGCGGCGGCGGCCGTGCCCCGCAGGGTGCGAAAGTCCTTCGCCGTGAACTCCCCGCCGGTTCGTTCCTTGATGAAATCGTTGATGTCGGCGGCCGACACGATGTCCTCGATGTCATCCAGTACCCAGGACAGCAGCGGTGCGGCCGGCCGCTCGCGCAGGCGGGCGCGCAGATACAACGCGAGGTCGGCATCCGTTATGACGCCCTGAAACTGTTGCCCACTCTTGGCCGGAAAATTCAGCCGCACCACGTCGCCGCGCACCGTTACGTGGGAGCAGAGCAGGGTCGAAAGGCCGTGGCTGCCGTACGTATCGGCGTAGCGCTCGCTGCCGATGCGCAGCGAGGCGAGGTCGAGCATGCGAAACGCCGCGGCGAGCGCCCGGGTGCGCGGCGGGCCGTCGCCGCGAAGCTCACGGGTGACTTGGCCGCGCACCCGCGGCAGCGATTCGGCCAGCTGCAGCGCGCGCTCGAACTTGAGGCGGTCCTTCTGTTCGCGCCACACCGGGTGGTAAATGTACTGGCGGCGCCCGGCGGCGTCGATGCCGATCGCTTGGATATGCCCGTTCGCGTGCGGCGAGATCCACACGTCGTTCCACGCGGGCGGAATCGCGAGCGCCGCGAGTTGCTCGCGCAGCGCCGTCTCGGTCACCTTCTGCCCGGCGGGGTCGCGGTAGCTGAAGCCCGTGCCGGCGCGCTTTCGCGTGTACCCCGGCCGGGTCGGGTCACTGCGTCGCAGCCGGGTCATGCCGGTGTGGCTTCTGATCGCATGTCGGCACAATACAGCGATTCCCCGCCGAGCGGATGCCGCGGCGCCGGTGTCCGCGCGCTCGCGGCCATCGAGCCCCTCAGGCGCGCTCGCCCATCGAGCCCCTCCGGTGTGCTCGTGGCACGTGTTGAGGAAGCCTGCACGTGTTCAAACCAGTGCCAACTTCCCTAACGCGTGCTGCGAGCGGATGCCACTGCTCGCGCCCGGCTCGCCCGCTCGCGACCTTCGAACGCGTTCGCGGCACCCCTCTGTAGGAGTGCCGCGAACCCTGCTGAGTTCCGCGAGCCCGGCGCGGGCCGCGGGCGTCCGCTCACTCCGGGTTTTTCGGCAGACACTTGCAATCCAATCGAACTTGTGTTCGACTTGGGGCATGCGGTGGAGCTCACAAGAACTACAGACCGAGCGGCCCGGCGCCCTGCCGGGGCTGGCCCGCCTGAACAACCTCGTGCGCAGCGTGCAGACGCCCGACTTCGCCGGGATCACGTTCCACGAGATCCTCGCCAAGTCGGCGCTCAACCATGTGCCCGGGCAGAGCGCTCTGCCGTTCGGCTACACGATCAACCCCTACCGCGGATGCTCCCACGCCTGCACCTACTGCTTCGCCCGTCCCACGCATCAGTACCTCGACCTCGACGCCGGCAAGGATTTCGACAGCGAGATCATTGTGAAGGTCAACGTGGCCGAGGTCTTGCGAAAAGAGCTGGCGAAACCGACGTGGGGGAGGCATCCGGTGGAGCTCGGCACCAACACCGACCCGTACCAGCGCGCCGAGGGACGCTACCGGCTGATGCCGGGCATCATAGCGGCCCTCGCCGACAGCAAGACGCCCTTCTCCATTCTCACCAAGGGCACCCTGCTGCGCCGCGATCTCGACCTGCTGGTCGAGGCGAGCGAGCATGTTCCGGTCGATCTGGCCATGTCGATCGCCATCTACGACGACGAGCTGCAGCAGTCCGTCGAGCCGGGCACCCCCACCACCACGGCACGCCTCGCCACGGTCACCACGGTGCGGGAACGCGGCCTGGACTGCGGCATCTTTCTCATGCCCATTTTGCCGTTTCTCACCGACACCCGAGCCCACCTCGACGAGGCGCTGCGCCAGGCCAAGGCTGCCGGGGCGACGAGCGTGCTCTACTCGGGGCTCAACCTGAAGCCCGCAGTCAAAGACTGGTACCTGCAGTGGCTCGGCCGCGAGCATCCCGAACTGGTCGGCCGCTACCAGGAGCTCTACGCCCGCGGACAATACGCCCCCAAGGAGTACCGCACCTGGCTCGCCGCCCGCATCAAACCCCTCATTCGAGCGCACGGCCTCGAGCGCGGGGTCGTCGACCCCTCCACCGGCGGGCTGCGCTCCAGCGCCTTCCCGTCCTCCCCGGAACGGATGCCCGTGCCCGCCTCCCACGCGCCCGCCCTTCTCCGTGCGCCGGGCCCGGGTTCTGCGCTGGCCTCTGCACCGGGCGCTTCCCGGGGCCGGGGCCCGGGCCCCGTCCCCGGGCCCAGTTTAGAAACTGGGCCTGGGGTCACAAGGTGGGCCCCGGGCTCCGAGTCCCCGCGGTCGCTGATCGCCGCCGAGCTCCCGCCCGAACTCTCACCCACCCTGTTCTGACCGGTCAGACTTTCCGGGCCGGGGCCGGGAAACTGGGCCCATGATCGACCCACGGCTATGCCACCCGCCCAACCACCACCCGCCCCCATTCAACCCCGGTGGCATACTTGACCAGGGGGAAAATATGTCTCTGGGTCTACCCGGCCACTTAGTGCAGCTGACGCTCGCGCGCGCCCTCGCACGGGCCGCACACTGGTTCGCGCTGACCTGCCTGATGGCCGGGGTCGTGTCCGTCGGCATTCTCAGCCTCACCCGCAGCCCCGAACTCTGGATCACCATCGTGGTCGTGGCCGCCATGGGGGCCCTGCTCATTCTTTTCACCCGGCACCGCCGCATCACTTTGGCGGTCGCCTATCTCATCGTCGGAACCCTCGGCGTCTACGTCTTCACCACGACCGTGCTCGGCGTTCCCGACGTATTCCCCACGTCGAATATGTTCCTCGTTGCCCTGCCGAAGATGGCACTCGTCATGGTCGGCGGCGCCGGAACCACCGCCCTCGCCGGCGTGCTCTGGAGCACCGCGGCGTTCATCCTCGCCGAGACCGCCGCGTTCCTCGCCATCCTGGGTACCGCAGTGCCCTACCGGCCCGACCTGTTCACCCTCTCCACCTACCTCGTGCTTGTCGGCGTCATGGTGCTCGCCGGAATCGACCGCCGCGCGAGCAACGCCGCCCAGCCCGCAATCCACCGTGCCGTGCAAGACGGATCCAACCGCCAGCTCCGCGACGCCCTCGACACCCGCGCCATCGCCCTACTCAATGACACGACCGTGGCCCAGCTCGTCGCCCTGTCCCTGGCCGAACCCGGCGCCCTCTCGCCGGGCCTCCGGGCGAGCCTCAACTACACGCTCGCCACCCTGCACGACACCAACTGGCTCACCGACATCGACGCCCGCACCAACACCGCCCCGCGACCAACCGTCACCGGCACAGCCACTGAGAACACCCCGAAATCACCCGTCAGCGACGCCTGGCTGTCGAGCGCCGTCTACACCGCCATCGAACGCACACGCGACCGCGGACTCGTTGTCGAAGTCACCGGCGACCGCGATGCCCTCGCGTGCCTCGACGCCGGCAGCGACCGCGACGTGGGCCTCGCCGTTGAGCAGTGCCTCGTCAACGTCATCCTGCACGCCGGAGTCGCCTCCGCCGAGGTCGCCATCGAATCCGACCTGAGCACAATCTCACTGCTCATAACGGATGCCGGCCGCGGCTTCACCGAATCGGAATCCGCCTCCGACCGCCTCGGTCTGCGGCAGTCGGTGCGGCGCCGCATCGAACAACTCGGCGGATCCGTGCTGATCTGGAGCCGCCCCGGCGCCGGCACGAGCGTGCGCCTGACGGTTCCGGCCGCCACACACACGCCCACGAACCCTGCCACCAGCCAGACCGCGCGAAACCGCCCGACCCCGCGAAACCCCCCGATGACCCGCGCGACCCCGCCCAGTCACAACCCGGCGACCCCACGGAACCCCCGATGACCCGCGCGACCCCCACTCCGCGCCGGCCGCGCGCGCCGGCATCCGCTTCGCAGCAGCGCCTCGACCCCATCGGCGGCCTCGCCGCGTGGCCCCTCGCCCCGGTCGTCGCCCTCATCGTCGTGACCTACGCCATCGTCGCGACGATATCGCGCATGCACGAGATCCAGATCACTGAGCTCGCCGCGGCCTCCGTTGCCGTGCTCATGATCGCGGCCGCCGTGCTGGTGTGGGCCGCCCGCCCCGATCTGGCGCCGTTCACCCGCACCCGCGCCGTCGTGATCGTGGCCCTCGGCCTCGCGGCGCACCTGCTCGCCGCGGCGAGCACCTGGCAGTTCAACGGCATGATCCAGGACGACTTCGCCCCGATCGGACTCGGCCTGCTGCTCCTCGCCCTTGCCCCATTCCGTCCGTGGAAAGAAATCCTCACGCTCGGCGTCTCCGCCGCCGTCGTCGTCGGCGTCACGGCCCTGGCCCAGTCTCCGTTTCTCGGCATCCAGACCCCGCCTTTCCTTTTCGCCATCATCGCCATGACCCAGGTGCTCGCCCCCGCGCTCGCCTCGGCGGCGTATTCGCGCCAGGTCGTCAACTCCATTCACCGCTGGCAAACGGATGCCCGCCGCGCCATCCGCGCGCGCACCGAAGAGAGCCGGGGTCTTCTCGCCACCGAGGTCGTCGATCAGCGTCTGAAAAACCTCGGCGCCGATGTGCTCCCCTTTCTGGCCGACGTACTCGAGCGAGAAACCCTGACAGCAGCCGACATCAAACGGGCGCGCTCCCTCGCCTTCCAGGTGCGGCGGGTGCTCGTGGCCGAGGTCGACCACACCTGGCTCGACGACCTCATCGACCGCGAACGCCTCAAACTCACCGAGCGCGGCCTCAACCCGCTGTGCGTGATCGCCGACCCCGAGCGCCGCGCGACCGGCTTCGACTCCGATCAGCGCGCCGCCGTCGGTGCCCTGATCGTGGCCCTCTGTCGGCTCAAGGGCTTCGACCCCACCAGCCTGGTCGTGCAGATCGACGGATCCGGCGAAGCCCCCGCCGACACCGACCAGATCACCCAGGCCTTCGGCCACCGCGGAGCCCGCCCAACACCGGCCGCCGACACCACGACCATTGCCATCGTCACCGCCGCCGAAGAGCAGGCCGCCACCCAGGCCAAGGCCCAGGCCCGAGCGCAGGCCCAGGTGCACGCCGCCACCGCCCCCAGGCCGCGCACAACGGGGTTGAGCGCCATCGACACCATCACGATCCAGGCCGGCATCTCCCTGCCGCCGTTTCACCGCCGCCGAGCCCTGCGCCCGTACCTCAGTGTGCTGCGCGCCGTGTTCACCCGGGTGCGGGTGACCAGCCGGCATCCGCTGCTCACGCTAGAATTTGACGCTGAGCGCACCACGACCAAAGGCATCAAATAATGGCGAAATTGTACTTTCGATACGGCGCCATGAACAGCGGTAAAAGCACGTCCATGCTGCAGGCGGCCTATAACTATGAGGAGCGCGGCCACCACGTGCTGCTCGCCAAGCCGAGCGTCGATACCAAGGGTGACCGCGGCATCCTCTCCCGGCTGGGCGTCACCCGCGCCGTCGACTTTCTGCTCACTCCCGAAACGGATGCCTACGCCGCGTTCCAGCAGCACCGCGGCGAGGTCTTAAAACAGTCCGGCCGTGACGTAAGCGCCCTACTGCTCGACGAAGCCCAGTTTCTCACCGAAACCCAGGTCGACGACCTGCTGCGCATCGCCATTATCGAGAACGTACCCGTGTTGGCCTACGGTATCCGCACGGACTTTCAAACCGTCGCCTTTCCCGGAAGCCGCCGCCTGCTCGAGGTCGCCCACAGCCTCGAAGAGCTCAAAACCATCTGCCGCTGCGGGCGCAAAGCCGTGTTCAACGGGCGCAAGATCGACGGCGCGTTCGTGTTCGACGGCGACCAGGTGGCCATCGACGGCGAAGAGGTCACCTACGAGTCGCTCTGCGGCAGCTGCTATCTCGACGAGAGCCACGGAGTGCTCAACAATCGCAGCCGGCCAGCGCCCGAATAATCCGCCCGAATAAAGCGCCGAGCGCACAGCCCGCCTGACGCGGTCGGGACGCTCGTCGTCGTCGCGAGCACCCCCTGTCCCCAGTTCCCCGCTTCCAGCTTAGAAATTCGAAGCAGACCGGTCCAGCCGCCAGTTCTGTGGGCCCCCAAACAGGGCACAGCGCCCAAAGCCCCCAATGGGGTGCGGTCGGATGTGAAAGGAGACATTAGGGTAAAATCCATGTACCGCTATCGAGTGGCCCTCATCGACGATCACGAGATCGTCGCGCGCGGATTCGCCGAGTTGTTTTCCACTATCCCCGAGATCCACGTTGCTGGCACCGTCGCCACGGTGACCGAACTGCTTGAAACCACGCCGCACGGCACCCGCATCGACCTGGTCATCCTCGACCTGCGTCTCTCCGACGGCTCAACGGTCATGAGCAATGTCGACCGGCTTCGCGCCCGGGGTGCAGCCGTACTCGCCTTCACCGGGGGAGACGACGCACAGCTCATGCGGGCCGCAGCCCGCGCCGGGGTGCTCGGCGTCGTGCGCAAATCCGAGCCGGCCGCCGTGCTGCTCGACGCCATCACCCGGGCCGCGCGCGGTGAAACCATCGCCTCCACCGACTGGGCCGCCGCCCTCGACGGCGACCCCGACCTCGCTGACGCGGGCCTCAGCCCGCGCGAGCGCGAGGTACTCGCGCTCTACGCGGCCGGCGCGAAAGCGCCCCTCGTCGCGTCCCGCACCGCACTCTCCGAGGCCACCGTCATCGACTACATCCGCCGCGTTCGCTCCAAGTACGAGCGCGTCGGACGCCCGGCCAACACCAAGATCGACCTATACAAGCGCGCTCTGGAAGACGGCATCCTGCCCGTTCCCGGCCGCTCCTAATGCCCCAGCGAAATTCGCACGAAGCGGATGCTCCGCCTCGCCCGCCGAGAGCGCGTCCCGACGCCGACACGGCCGCCAGCGCCTGCGCCACCGAGCTCGACGACGTATCCGCCACCGAACGTCTCACCCGGATGCTCTACCTCGGCGTCGGCGCCACCGCGCTGATCTTCGGCGTGCTGTCCCTCGACGTGTTCCTGCGCCAGGTCTACAACCCGTTCCCGGTCGCGTCGACCGTCGGCTGGTTGTTCATCGTGGGGTTGCCGGCCGCCCTCGGTTTTCTCTCCCATCTGGTGCCGCTGCGGGTATTACGGCGCATCGCTCTCACTGAAGGCTTCACCTTTTCGTTCATCCTCTGCTGGTGGCTGGTCATGCGGCTCGAACCCCTCCCGGCCGGCACCGATGTGCCGTGGGTGCTCATGCTGTCGGGCATTCCCACGGTTACCATCGCCATCAGCGTGCGGCCCTGGACAGCGCGCATCTATGCCGTGCTGGCGTCTATCGCGAGCGGACTCATTCGCGGCGCGACCTCGCCGGAAGCCGACCCACTGCTCGTGGGGTTGCAGGACGCCCTCTATATGCTCCTTCTGTCGAGCGTTCTGGTGGGGCTGACGCTGGCCATCCGACGCAGCGCCGCTCGAGTCGACGGGGAGGAATACGTGCGACGGGCCGCCGAATCCGAGCAGGCCGCCCGGCTTGCCCGGCGCGCGGAGCGGCAGACCATCAATGCCCTCGTGCACGACAGCGTGCTCTCCACCCTGCTGATGGCGGGCCTGAACCGGGCCTCGCCCACCGTGGTCGCCCGCCAAGCGCGTTTCACGCTGGACCAGCTCGACGCTCTCGGCACGGATGCCCGGACGGCCCCCGTCAGCGGGGCTGACTTCGCCAATCAATTGCGGCACCAGTGCCAGCAGCTCGCGGCCGCGGTGCACGTCACGATTCTGCAGAACGATCTCAAGCCGATCCCCGCTCCGGTCGTACTCGCGCTGCTCGGTGCCGCCGGCGAGGCACTGCGCAACTCGGTCGCCGCCGCCGGAGTTGGGCATCCGCATCAGGTGCGCCGTCGTGTGACGCTGAGCGCCGACCGGAATGCGATTCACCTGGCGGTCACCGACGACGGGGTAGGTTTCGACAGCGCCCAAGTGCCCGACAACCGGCTGGGAATCGTGGAGAGCATCGTCGGTCGCATGGAACGCGTGCCGGGCGGAAGCGCCGTCATCACGAGCCGGCCGGGTCACGGAGTCACTGTCGATCTGTTCTGGGTTCGAACGATAGCGCCGATCGGGGCCTCGCCAGCGGCCACTCCGGCGGCCGTGACCGCGGCGACGGCTCTTTTCGCCCGCATACCAGGGGCGGCACCGCGTCCCCTGTCGTTCTCGGCGTCGCTCGGTCTTTCCGTGCGCCTGTCCCGGCTCGTCGTCGTGCTCTTCATCGTCGTGCACTCGGTGCTCGCCGCCGCCAACTCCGATCGCATCACCATCATGCCGCTGGGCATCTTTGCTTTTCTCGCGCTCTCCAGCGCGGCGATTCTGGTCACCGGTGATGCCGCTGATCCGATGCCGATGATCCGCACGGTAGGTGTTCTCCTGCTCTGCACGGTCGCTGCCGTCCTGATGTTCTTCCACATTCCGAGCGGGCCGGTTGGACCGTTCGCCCACTGGCACCTGGGCGCCATCACGCTGTTGCTCGTCGTGTTGGTCGCCCGCGGACGCACCGGTTGGGCCTGGGCGGGGTACGCCATGATGGCTTTCAGCTCCATCGCTGTGGCGGTGCACACGGGGCTCACCGTCGGCGACGGCCTGCTGCAGGCAAGCCGCCACGCGGGTACCCTCCTGGTGGGCACCTTGTTCGCCGTGGCCCTGCGGCACTACTCACGCAATCTCGACGAGTTGTACCGCGATCGGTTGCAGAGGGAAACCTTTGTGGCCCGCACCGGCGCGACCACCTCCGAACGTCAGGTGCAGGTCGCCCGACTGAACGCGTTGGCGCGACCCTCGCTCGAACGTCTCACCCGCATCGACCCGGTGACGGATTTTCAGCGCGACGAGTTCCTACTGGTCGAGGCCAGCCTGCGTGATGCCATTCGAGCGCGCTGTCTGTTCGTCGAACCCATCATCGGGGCAGCCTGGGCGGCACGCTCCCGCGGGGTCGAGGTCGTGCTGCTCGACGACAGCGGCGATCGGCCACCGGCATCCGTTGCGCTGACGGCCGCGATCGTGGGCGGCGAGCTCGACCGACTGATGCAGGGGCGACTGACGGTGCGGGTACTGCCGCCCGGCCGGCCGGAATTCGCGACGATCATCGTGGAGACCACCGTGAACGCCATCACGATGAGCCGGCTGCTGGTCATCTCCCGGAACGGCCTGGTGCGGGAGGTATGAACGCGCGTTCTGCATTAATCACCCCCACTTCGGGTGCGATGACGGCGTTTTGCTGAGATTGATCCCCAATCTACCTATGTATTGCACCAGATGGCCGCTAGCGTAGAAGCAGCCTAGGTATTTCATGACGATGTGCCGGGAAGCGTTGAAACCGACGTCGCAACCATCTAGCACCCAGGGGGAACCTCACTATGTTCAAGAAAAGCCTAGCCACGGCCGCACTCGCCGTTATTGCCGTCTTCGCGTTCGCGCCAGCCGCTGTCGCCGCCGACTACGTGTCGGACCCTGCGGTTGTGACCATTACGGCTCCGCCCATCGCCGGCGAAACTGCCGTCATCGCCTTTGCCGCAAACGCGTTCGAGCAAAGCGAAAGCGTCAGGTACACAGTCACCGGGTCTCACGCCGCCACGCTGAGCGTCGTGAAGGCTGCCGTCACCCGGTCGCTCACCAAGCCTGCTGAGCTAAACGGCTCTTCCTCGGTCAAAGTTCTGATTCCCGATGAGGCCGTCGGCAACTACACGGTCACCGCCTCCGCGGCCTCCGCTACTTACACCGCAACCCTCGACATCGTTGCAGCCGACGCCGGATCCGGCACGGGTCTCCCGTCGACCGGCTACAATGCTCCGGTTCTCGTCATCTGGGGTGCCGCTGGCATCCTCGTGCTCGGTGTCGCCCTCGTCGTCGTGCGCATCTCGGTTCGCCGTCAGCAGGCCACCGCGTAACCAGCTTTTCCGGGCAGCCCTGGCTGCTCGCACGGAACGCCTCGACTGCCGTCTGGTGTCGGGGCGTTTTGTGCGCCCACGAGGGTACGTGGGCGGGCCGCTGCCGGCGCGCGCGACGTACCCGGGCGCGCCCAGGGCAACGGCAGCAGGGCCGTGGTTACCGGCTACGCAGTGCTCGACGGCGGTTCGGCAACGACCTGCAGCCCGGTGGCTGAGTTCGCCGAGAGCGACAGTGCTTCGACCCACTCCCGGTTAAGTGTGGGAATCTTGCTGCCGAAATACTTGTAGGCCAGGGCAATTCCCGGGTGGATCCACACTGTGCTGCGACCGCCGCCGGTGAGGGGGTCGTCGCGCCACGAGAAGTAGAACGATTCACCGCGGCGCAGTTTGGCTCCGATGACGAGCTGGATGTGCGCCAGAACGCGGTCATCAAAGTCGGCCGTCAGGTACGAATCGTAGGTTAGCTTGCCCATGTTCTGGCCTTATCGTTCGCAGGTCACTCCGACCGGCGGGCAGGCCGTATCGCAGAAAAACCTCGGGTGTTGATCACTCTTTCAGAGCGCGGGTAAGTGCTGTTCGTGCTGATACTAGTAAAGGCATTTGCAAGGTCCCTCGCCAAGTTAGCTTAAACATATCCCCAAAGCAGGGGGCAGCGCATCCGAACCCCACGAACTACAGCAGAGCCGGCACAATTACGAGAGCATTGAACGTCACGTGCGCGATCATCGCGCCGCCGATTCGCCCGGTGGACAGCGACAGCGAGGCTGCAGCCAGGCCAAAGATCAGCGTCGAGCTCCCCACCACCGCGACGGTGGCCAGGTCGCTGAGGTCGAGGGCAACGAGGTGCATAAGGGCGAACGTGAGGCCGCTCACGGCAATCGCGATCGGCGCCGCCCATCGTGCCGCCACGCGGCCGTAGACGGCCCGAAGCACGAGACCACGAAAGAAGAGCTCTTCGATGATGGGGGCGAGCAGTACGGGCGCGAGTAGTGCACCGAACAGCCACCAGGCGTCGTAGACAGTGTCGCCCAGGCGAACTCCGGCCGAGCCGATGCTGCCATAGCCCAGAATTTCGATGAGGCTCGCGACGGTGCGCGCCAGCAGTCCAACGCCGAGCCCCCAGATCAGGTCGATCCCCCGAACCGAGAATCGCAGCCACCGCCAGAAGCTCGCACCGTGGGCCCAGCCGGCCACCACGATGGCTCCGAGCAGGGGTATCCACACGCACAGGTAGCTAAGCGGCAGTGCCCACCGGGCATCGGCGAATTGCGTGCTGTCGACAACCACGATGAGCACCATCGCCAGCACGATGCCGATGCCGATGGCGGCCGGCGTGAGTGCTGACCCGACGTGGCGCGGTCGAACCCTCGACGGCCCAGCTGTTTCTGTAGTTATACCCATACGGTAAAGCTACCCAAATACCCGTTAGGGGTGCACGGTCAGAGTTGGCGACTAAAGTTCGGTATCCTCAGATGAGGGGAGCCGTGCGATCGTGCGGTGCACAAAGCGCTGGTGCCAGCTGAAATTCCCACAGAACACCTGAGGGGAACGCCGTCGAATGGAACTTCGCGACTACATTCGCATGCTGCGCAAGAGTTGGGTGCTCATTGTGTTGTGCACTCTCGTGGCCGTCGGCGCGGCATCCGCTTTCTCGATTTTGCAGACGCCCCAGTACAGCGCCACGTCCAAAGTGTTCGTCTCGATTCAGTCGAGTGGTTCGACCGCCGACCTGGCCCAGGGCAATAACTTCTCGGTGGCGCGCGTGAAGACCTATTCGGCCCTCGTGACCACACCCATCGTCCTGCTGCCCGTTGTGGCCGCGCTCGACCTCGGTGTCACGGCCGAGGAACTCGCCACGAAGGTCACCGCGTCGTCGCAGTTGGAGACCTCGATCATCGAGGTGACCGTTACCGACACCGATCCGGTGCGGGCCGCCGACACGGCCAACGCTGTTCTGGCCAGCCTCACCCTCGTGGTCGAAGAAATCGAAACACCAGACACGACCGACGCGACCTCGCCGGTCAAGCTGGCGCGCGCACAGGAAGCGACCGTCGCGACCGCCCCGGTCAGCCCGAACGTGCCGCTCAACATCGCCCTCGGCGCCCTCGTGGGCCTCGCCCTCGGCGTGGGCTTCGCGGTACTGAGAGAAACCCTCGAAACCCGCATTCGCAACACCCGCGATGTCGAACAGCTTACCGACCTGCCCATTCTCGGCGGTATCGTGTTCGACCCGAAGGCCAAGGATCGGCCGCTGATCGTGCACGTCGACCCGCGCAGCCCCCGCGCCGAGTCGTTCCGCACGCTGCGCACCAACCTGCAGTATCTCGATGTGGGCCGCACCGACCGCTCCTTTGTCATCACCTCCTCGATCGAGAGCGAGGGCAAGAGCACGACCGGCGCCAACCTCGCAATCGCCCTAGCAGATGCCGGCTCGCGCGTTCTGCTCGTCGACGCCGACCTGCGTCGCCCCAAGGTTGCCGATTATATGGACGTGGAAGGCGCGGTCGGGCTCACCGACGTGCTGATCGGACGGGCCGACCTGGCCGACGTCATCCAGCCCTGGGGAAAAGCGCAGCTCTTCGTACTGCCGGCCGGCCACGTGCCGCCGAACCCGAGCGAGCTGCTCGGCTCCACCCGCATGACCCAACTCATCACCGAGTTCAACCGGGCCTTCGACGTGGTCATCTTCGACTCACCCCCGCTGCTTCCGGTGACGGATGCCGCGATTCTCGCCAAGAACGTGGGCGGGGCGCTGATCGTCGTGGCGGCCGGTCGCACCCACAAGAACCAGCTCAAGGGGGCTATCGCCGCGCTCGACAACGTGGGCGCTCCCGTCTCGGGACTCGTGCTCACGATGCTGCCGACCAAGGGCCCCGATGCCTACGGGTACGGCCACTACGGGTATGGCTATGGTTACGGCGACACCACGGTACCGGCCGTCGTGCCGACACCCACCGCGGAGCGAACCCGCGGCTCGCGCGTCAAGCCGTGACCGGCCCGCGTTCTGCTTGAATAGGGCAATGTCTTCTCCCCGATCGGCACACGCAGCGCGGCCGAAGCGCTCCCGAACGCGCACCACCGTGGGCCCGGTTGTGCTCGGGCTGCTCGTTGTCTTTATCGCCGCCACCGCCTGGATGGGTATTCGCGGCTTGCAGGCGAAGGACGCCCTCGAGGCGGCCGTGCCGCTCGCCATGAGCCTCAAAGACCAGGTCGTCGCCGGTAACGTTGCTGCCGCTGCCCTGAGCGCGGCCGAGTTGGCCGAATTCGCCGACACCGCCCGGTCCCGCACGAGCGACCCCGTCTGGCGCGCCTATGAGCTGCTCCCGTTTCTCGGACCCAACCTGGTGGCCGTGCGCGAGGTCGCCGCGGTGGTCGACGACGTCGCCCGGAATGCCGTGATGCCCCTCGCCGCACTCGCCGGCACCCTCGACCTGAACGCCTTCAAACCGGTTGACGGAAAAATCGCCCTGCAGCCCCTGATCGATTCGCAACCGCAGGTCGCCGCGGCCAACACTGCTCTCACCCGCGCGGCCGCCAACGTCGACCGCATCGACACCGGCAACGTGCTCGAGGTCGTGCGCAGCTCGGTCACCCAGCTGCAAACCGTCACGGTCGACACCGCGGTCACCCTCGACGGCATGCAACGTGCCGTCACCCTGGTGCCGGCCATGCTCGGCGCCGACGCACCCCGCGACTACATTCTGCTGTTTCAGAATCCCGCCGAGCTGCGCTCCACCGGCGGCATCCCCGGCGCCCTCGCCCTGCTGCACACCGACCAGGGCAGCATCGAGCTCACGCAGCAGGCGAGTTCCGGATCGTTCGCGCAGCCGGACGAGCCGGTACTCCCTCTCGGCGACGAGATTCGCAGCATTTACGGGGACATCACCGGTCAGTTCATCCAGAACGTCACCATGACGCCCGATTTCGCCCAGAGCGGCGCCCTGACGCGTGAAATGTGGCGCCTCGCATTCGGCGTCGAGGCCAACGGCGTACTCTCGGTCGATCCGGTCGCGCTCAGCTACCTGCTCGATGCCACCGGGCCGATCACGCTGGCCACTGGCGATGAGCTCACCGCCGACAACGCCGTGCAGTTGCTGCTCAGCGACGTCTACGCACGCTACGAGGTGCCGGCCCAGCAGGATGCCTTCTTCGCCGCCGCCGCCGGCGCGGTCTTCGACGCTGTCAAGAGTGGCCGCGCCGATCCGACCAAACTGCTCACCGCGCTCGTCCGCGCCGGCGCAGAAAACCGGGTACTGGTCTGGAACGCCGACGAGGGCGAGCAGGCCGTTCTCGCCGGCACTACCCTCGCCGGAGCGCGCCCGGTCAGCGACAGCGCCACGAACCGTTTCGGCCTCTACCTGAACGACGCCACCGGTGCCAAAATGGACCTCTACCTCGACGTGCACACCGCCATCGGCCAGCAGACCTGCCGCGCAGACCAGCGCCCGCAGTACGCGGTCGAGGTCACCCTCACCAACACTGCCCCAGCGGATGCCGCCACCAGCCTTCCCGCTTATGTCACCGGCGGCGGTTCCTTCGGCGTGCCGCTCGGCAATATCAAGACCATGGTGAGCGGGTACGGCACTCCCGAGGTGCAAAATCTCGGCGTTACCCGCGACGGGGCCACCGTTCCCTACCATCCGGCCACCGATGCGACCTTTCCGGTCAGCACGGTGGGCGTCGAACTGGCCCCGGGGGAGAGTACTGTGCTGCGCTTCAACTGGCTCGGCGCTCGGCCATTCAGCGGTGCCCTCGAGCTGCGCAGCACCCCCCTCATCGCGCTGCACGAGGCGACACAACTAGACTTCAGTTGTCAGGGTTCGTCACAATGATCTAATTCAGCACCACCCCGGGGGGTAAGCACGTGCTCAAGAAACTTCTCGCCACACTCGCGATCGCTGCCGTCGCCCTGCTCGCTGTGCCGGTCGCCGCGCAGGCGGCGGGCTACGTCGCTGCCGACCTCGTCTCGGTCAGTGGCGACCAGCAGCCCGGTGGCGAGGTCAGCGTCGGGTTCCAAAGCGGTGCATTCGAGAAGGCGGAGCGGGTGGCCGTGGCCGTCACCGGCGACGGCGCCGTGACGATCGGCATCGTGCGTGCCGTGACCACCGACACGGAGCGCACGGCGACCAACCTCGGCGCACTCGAACTCACCATCGTGCTGCCGGCTGATGCCGTCGGTTCCTACACTCTCACCGCCACCGGCCTGAAATCGCAAAGTGTGGGCACGGCGACGATCACGGTTGTCGCCGCCGATGGCTCGGCGACCCTGCCGTCAGCCGGATTCGGGGTGCCAGCGCTGGTGCTCTATTCCGTCGCCGGTGTACTCGCGCTGGGCCTGGCGTTCGTGCTGATCGGCCGCCGTTGGGTGCGCGGCCAGCACGCCTGAATTAGGGTTTTGCACCCCTGATTACGGGGCAGGCGTGGGAGTAAAGGGGCGTCCTATCTGTGGGAGACTACGGAGAGCAGTTATGTATCGCAACGAAAGGTCGCCACGTGGAACTCCGCGACTACATTCGCATCCTGCGCAAGAGCTGGCTTCTCATTGTCGCGCTGACGCTCGTTGCCGTCGCCGCGGCATCCGTTTTCTCGATCACGACGACGCCCAAGTTCAGCGCCATCTCGAAGGTTTTCGTGTCGACGCAATCGAGCGGCACCACCTCTGACCTGGTGCAGGGCAACAGCTTCACCGTGGCGAGGGTCAAGACGTACTCCGGCCTCGCCACCACGCCGCTCGTGTTGCTGCCGGTCATTGAGGGCCTGAACCTCGACCTCATACCGGCCGCTCTCGCTGATGCGATTTCCGTTTCTGCACCGCTCGACACGTCCATTATCGACATCACGGTCACCGACGCCGACCCCGTGCGGGCTGCGGATATCGCCAACGCGGTGTCGCAGAGCCTCACCGAGAACGTGCAGCAGATCGAGAAGCCCGACGCCCCGGGTGCGGCCGCGCCGGTCAAACTCACCCGGGTGCAGGTGGCCAGTGTGCCGAACGCGCCGGTGAGCCCGAACGTGCCGCTCAACCTCGCGCTCGGCGCGCTCGTGGGCCTCGCCCTCGGCGTGGGGCTGGCCGTGCTGCGCGAAACTCTCGACATCCGCATCCGCAGCCAGCGCGACGTGGAACAGGTCACCGACATGCCCGTCATCGGCGGCATCGTGTTCGACCCGAAAGCCACCGAGCGCCCGCTCATCGTGCACGCGGACCCGCGCAGCCCCCGAGCCGAATCGTTTCGCACCCTGCGCACCAACCTGCAATACCTCGATCTGGGCCGCGCTGACCGTTCGTTCGTCGTCACGTCGTCGATCGGCAGCGAGGGCAAGAGCACCTCGAGTGCCAACCTGGCCATTGCCCTGGCCGATGCCGGCGCCCGGGTGCTGCTCGTCGACGCCGACCTGCGTCGCCCGAAAATCGCCGAATACATGGATATCGAGGGCGGGGTCGGCCTCACCGACGTGCTGATCGGGCGGGCTGAGCTCAGCGATGTCATCCAGCCGTGGGGCCTCGGGCAGTTGTTCGTGCTTCCCGCCGGTCGCATTCCGCCGAACCCGAGCGAGTTGCTCGGCTCAGCCGGCATGGCCACGCTGATCGATGAATTCAACAGCACCTTCGACGTCGTCATCTTCGACTCCCCGCCCCTGCTGCCCGTGACGGATGCCGCTATCCTCGCCAAGAGCGTCGGCGCTGCCATTCTCATCGTTGCCGCTGGCCGTACCCAGAAGAACCAGCTCAAGGGGGCGATCGCCGCCCTGCACAGCGTCGGAGCGCCGATCAGCGGGCTCGTCCTCACCATGCTGCAAATCACCGGGCCGGATGCCTATGGTTACGGACACTATGGTCCGTACGGCTATGGTCACAGCTATGGTGAAGTCGGGGCCGAACCTGACATGGTCCCGCCGTCCTACGCCCGCCGATCGAGAGCCAAAGCATGAGCGCCCCCCGCATTCTTCTGGTCTGCACGGGCAACATTTGCCGCTCTCCGCTCGCTGAGCAGTTGTTGCGAGCTCGTTGTGACGCGCTCGGCCTTCTGGTCGAGGTGCACAGCGCCGGCACCCGGGCCATGGTGGCGAGCCCCATGACGGCCGAGGCGGCCGCGCTCTCGCTCAAGCACGGTGCCCATGACACCGAGCATGCGGCCCGGCAGGTCACCGAGCAGCTCGTTGGCGAGGCCGACCTCATTCTCACGGCTACCCGGGACCACCGCCGTGAGGTCGTCACGCTGCTCCCCAAGGCCACCCGGTACACCTTCACTCTGAACCAGTTCGCCCGTCTGGTTTCCGCCGTGGAATCCCCCTCCGACCCTCCTTCTTCTTCCATTCCGGGCCCGGGCCCGGAAACCGGGCCCAGTTTAGAACCTGGGCCCGGTTCCCCAACCTGGGTCCGGCGAGCGGATGTACCGACCTCGGCCGCCACCGCCGAGTCCCCTCTGCCGGTCGTGTCTCAACAGGATCGGCAACCGTTTGAGGCTGCGCCGCAGCCCGCTTCGGCGACCCAGCCGGCGGCATCCGCTTTCTCGGCATTCGTGGCCTCGATCGCCGCGACGCGCGGCCTGCACCCGTCGCCGACTCCCGCCACCCTCGACGATATCGATGACCCATTCCGGCAGTCGGTGGTGGTGTACACCCGAGTCGCCGCCATCATCGACGACTCGGTCACGACGATCGCGGCGGCTCTGGCCCCCGCCCTGCGGCAGAGCTGATATGCGCCGTTTTCACCGCACGAGCCCGCGCGATTCCTCGCGTCGTCGCCTCTGGGTTTATCTCGCCGTCGGGTTGTTCCTCCTGGCTGACATCTATCTTGTCGCCACCGCTCTCACCTCGACCCGGGCCGAGACCAGCCTCCCCGACTCCCCGCCGCCCGCTGCGCTTGTTCCCACCGCCACTCCCGTTCCCAGCCCGACCGGCTCGGTGGCCGCCAGCGTCAGCCCCGTGCCGCTCACGCGCATTCTCTCTGCTGTGTCGTCGACCATCGCCTGGCGGGCCGTCACTGGCACCTGCCCTGACCCGCTCGCCGAGCCCGCCGTCAGCACCGACGGTGGTGCCTCCTGGACTGCGACCGACGCGAACGGTCCCACCGAGGTGACCGCATTGCAGAGCATCGACGCAACCAACGAGTCGGTCGCCCAGTTCGTTGGATTCGCCGAAGAAGACTGCTCGCCCCAGGTCGTGCGCACCTTCGTTGCGGGCGATAACTACTCATCTTCCGAAGACGAGCTCGACACCATGTGGTTTGTCGACCCGGCCGACCGCTCCGAACTGCACGGGCCAGCGGGATTCCAGCCAGCCCCGTGCGATGCGGTTGTGTCCCTCGCGCCCAGCAGCGACGCGGACTCGGCAGCCGTGCTCTGCGCCGACGGCCGCTTGTTCGCCACAACGGATGCCGCCACCACCTGGTCGCCGCCGGTAACCGTCGCCGGAATAGTCACCGTCACTGCCACGTCCACCGGCTACCTGGCCGTCGCGACCACCACCGGCACAACCACAGCCACCGACTGCATCGGTGTGAACCTCGTCGCCCTCACCGCCGACCTCACGCCCACGGTCACCGGCTGTTACCCGACCGAGCAAACTCCCGCCGCCCTGGCCGGCAACGTCGCCGTCGCCGCCGCCGATGACACGCTCTGGCTCTGGATCGGCGACGCCACCCTTCGTTCCACCGACGCCGGCCGCACCTGGCTCTAGCCCGGCCGTTGGGCGTCCCGTTCGTAACTGCGGAGATAGCGGCCCCGACCCCGGAAAACCGGGTCACCTCCAATGGTCTTCGGTGCCGGATGGTAAATTCTCCGCAGTTATACACGAGGCTCCGAGTACGAGTCGCCCAATTTTCCACAAATAGTCAAATGCTCACCACACCCCGGCCAGCGGGACTATTCTCAGCGCATGGACGATAACGTCGCATGGGTCTTCGAGAAGAAAGACGTCGATCAGCCGCGCCTCTGCCCGCAGTGCGGCGATCCCCTGGAAGTCACTTGGCACGGCACGGGTTACGACTACGGCTGCGCCAACTTCGCGTGCCCGCAGCTGTACTTCGGTCCGCCGTACTCCGAGGCCGAGCTGGCCAGCGCTGTACCGACCGAGGTGCGTGCCCCCAACTGCCCGCGCTGCCTCATGCCCATGCAAATCCTGCCCGACGGCGAGACCTGGCAATTCGCCTGTGTGCAAAGCGGATGCGACGGCATCTGGCCCCCCACCGGCTCCTGAACCCCCACCGCCACAGTCAGCGCTCGCAGCGCCCCGTCCCGCCGCCGCAGCCGCCGCAGCCCCCCGTCAGCTAACGCGTGTTGAACAGCTCGCGCTCCCGCCGCCCCTCCTATAGTCAACTCATGTCGAACCGCGGCCTCGAGCCCACAGCATCCGCTCAACTGACCGACCTCGCCCGCCGGGTCATCAATCTTCTGCCCGAGCACGGGCGCATTCTGGTCGGGATTGCCGGCAGCCCCGGCGCCGGCAAG
Organism: Cryobacterium sp. N19; assembly: GCF_002929595.1. Lineage (NCBI taxonomy): Bacteria > Bacillati > Actinomycetota > Actinomycetes > Micrococcales > Microbacteriaceae > Cryobacterium > Cryobacterium sp. N19. The sequence continues at coordinate 221,491 of NZ_PJJR01000049.1, forward strand.
ACCACCGTCGCGATGCAGGTCGCCGCGACGGTGAACGATCTGCTCGGCAGCACGAAGATCGCCGTGCACCTCCCCATGGACGGTTTCCACCTCGCCAACTCCACCCTCGACCGCCTCGGCGGGCACGATCGCAAGGGCGCGATCGACACCTTCGACGGCTGGGGATTCGTCGCTCTGCTCCGTCGCCTCCTCACCGAGTACGACCACACGGTCTATGCGCCGAGCTTCGACCGCAACGTCGACGAGGGAATCGCGGCCGAGATTGCCGTGCTGCCGAGCGCTCGTGTGGTCATGGTGGAGGGCAACTACCTGCTCGCCGACACCGAGCCGTGGGTGCAGATCGACTCGCTGCTCGCCGAATCCTGGTTCTGTGAGACCAGCGAGAACGAGCGTCTCCGCCGCCTGGTCGACCGGCACGAGCGCCACGGACGCACCCCCGAGGCCGCGCTCGCCTGGGCCGAGTCCGTCGACGGAAAGAACGCCGAGCTCATCGAAGCCACGCGCCCGCGCGCCACCCTCACGATCTCGGGCCAGTAGCCCCACGCCACCCGCGCGCGGCCTGTTCGGAGCCGTCGATTCGGCGACCCCGGCAGGGTGTTGCTCGCGTTCCCGACGCCGCAACAGTTCAGCGAGCCAAACGTATACTCGCCTGAGTAGTACCGAAACCTGTCAACGCAAGCCGTTCGCTCAACGTGAAAGCACCCCGCTCATGCCCTCAACCCACCTGCCATCCGTTGAACTACACCTACACATTGAGGGAACCCTCGAGCCGGAACTCATCTTCGAGTTGGCTGCCCGCAACAATGTGACGCTGCCTTACAGGGACATCGCCGATCTGAAGAGTCGATACGAGTTCACTGACCTGCAGTCCTTTCTCACGCTCTACTACGCCAATATGGCCGTGCTGCAAACCGCGCAGGACTTTGCCGACCTCACCCGCGCCTACCTGCGTCGTGCGAGCGCAGCCGGCGTGCGCCATGCGGAAATCTTTCTGGACCCGCAGGCGCACACCGTGCGCGGTGTTTCCCTCGCTGCCTGCGTAAACGGCGTGGCGGGGGCCCTGCGCGACAGCCAGGCGCAGTTCGGCCTGTCGTCGGCGCTCATCATCACATTTCTGCGCGATCAGCCTGCCGCCGAGGCGCTTGACACTCTTACCCAGCTGATCGCCATGAACGCACCCATCATCGGAATCGGGCTCGACTCGGCGGAGGTCGGGCACCCGCCGATCGATTTCGTCGAGGTCTTCGACCTGGCCCGCGCGCACGGGCTCAAGTGTGTTGCCCACGCCGGTGAGGAGGGCCCGCCCGAGTACGTGTGGCAGGCCCTGCAACTGCTGCAGGTATCGCGCGTTGACCATGGAATTCGCAGCCTGGAGGATCCGCTGCTCGTGGACTACCTGGTGCAGAATGCCATTCCGCTCACGGTCTGCCCGCTCTCCAACGTGCGTCTGCGTGTCGTGGACACGCTGGCCGATCACCCGCTGCCGGCCATGCTGGAGCGTGGTTTGCTCGTCACGATCAATTCGGACGACCCGGCCTACTTCGGCGGCTACCTCGACGACACGTTTGCGGCGATCACGCGCACCTTCAACCTCACCGTCGACCAGCTCGCCCTGCTCGCGCGCAACGGCGTGCGTGCTGCCTTCATCGACGACGATCGCCGGGCCGAGCTGCTGGCCGAAATCACGCACTGGCGCGCAGCCCGGCCCGCCCAACCCCGCCGAGCCCGCAATAAGGCGGCCGCCACCCGTTGATACAACGTGGTGACGGCCGCCTTGTCAGTTGCTACAAGCGGATGCCCTACGCAACGTTCCGGCGACGGCTCACGACCACCGCGGCCCCGGCCAGAATCAGCAGTAGTACGGCAAACCCGAGCGGTGCCCCCACAAAGCCGGTCTCAGCCAGAGGGCTGACCTCGGAGCGGCCCCTCCCGCCGCCGTTCGTCACTTCCGAGCCCGAAAGTTAGAGCGACTCGCCCCAGGCCCCGACCAACGGTTCCACCGGCGGATGCACGATGCCGGTGGCGGTTTCGACGGCGAGGCCTGAACGGTACCAGTACTCGAAGCCACCGATCATTTCCCGCACCGAATGGCCCTGCGCGATGAGCGCAACGGCCGCTCTGGTGGCGCCGTTACAGCCCGGACCCCAGCCGTACACGACCACGGTGCGCCCCGCCGGAATGTCATCCCGCAGGCGAATCGCGCCCAGGGCATGCCCGTGGTCCCACGATGCCCGCATGCGCGTGTCCACGAGAATGAATTCCCCCGAGTCCAGCCCCGCGGCGGCATCGAGCACGTCCACCTCGTAGGCGAGCTTGGCCTGCAGGTAGTCAAGCATGGGCGATGGCGGCGAGCAGCTCCAGCTGGGCTGGGTCGCCGAGGGCCGAGCCCACGGCCACGGTGCGCACGCCGTTGGCGAGAAAGAGTGACGCGTTTGCGGCGTCCATGCCGCCGGTCGCTACGAATTTGGCTTGCGGAAACGGACCGGCCATGGCGGTGAACCAGGTCGGCCCGAGCAGGCTGGCCGGAAAAGCCTTGAGCCAGGTCAGGCCAGAGGCGAGGGCGGCCTGCACCTCCGAAGCGGTGGCCACGCCCGGCAGGGGCGGCATGCCGGCATCGAACGAGGCACGCACGATAACCGGGTCGTAGCCGGGGCTCACCGTGAAGGCAGCCCCAGCTTCGTGAGCCTGGCGCACGTGTTCGAGCGTCACGACCGTTCCGGCCCCGACCGATTTGCCGCGGTCTGCCCCGGCCGCCACCACGGCACGAAGCGCGTCGATGTCGCGGCTGGACTGAATCGGCAGCTCGACGCAGTCGATGCCGAGATCCCAGGCCTGGCGGGCCAGCTCCAGGCTGCGCTCAACGCCGAAGCCGCGCAGGATGGCCATCAGCGGTTGGCCGTCGAGCAGGGGGCTGAGCGATTCATTCGATAGTGCGGTCATGTGTGCCTCTCAAAAGCGGTCAGTGGATGTGCAGAAAGTCACTCGTCGATTGCAAAACCAGCACGGCACGGTCATGCCCGGCCTGCAGGCGCTCGGCGCTGCCCTGGCCCTGTAAGAAGGCGTGCAGGTACCCGGCGGCGAAGGCGTCACCGGCCCCGACCGCCTCGACGACGGCCGTCGGAGTAGCCGGAACGAACACGGTTCCCGTGGGGGAGTACTCGGTCGCGCCGACGTCACCGTCTTTCACGATCAGGTACGGCACGTAGGCCAACTTTGTCCGAACGTCGTCGGGAGTGCGCGTGTCCCAGAGGGTGTGAGCTTCGTCGAGGCCCACGAAAACAATGTCGGCGCCGCCGGCTGAGTGTGCGAGCGCGGGAGCAGCATCAGTCACGCTCCACAGGGCGCCGCGATAGTTCACGTCGAAGCTCAGCAGCGTTGGCGCGGCGGCAACCCGAGCGATGACGGCCGCAACCAGCTCGGCACAGCTCGCCGACAGTGCCTCGGTAATGCCGGACAGGTGCACGAGCCGAGCGCTTTCGAGGGGAACCTCAGCGACAGTCACAGCATTCATGAGTGACGCCGCAGAGCCGGCGCGAAAGTATTGCACGCCGTTACCGGGGTCCTTGAAATACGCGCCCGTGGGCGCTGACGCGACCCGGCGCACCCAGCCGGTGTCGACCTGGCGTTCACGCAGCAGCCGTTCGACCCGCCGCCCGAGGGCGTCGTCGCCGAGCTGGCTCACCCACGCGGTGGGGGTGCCCAGATTGCACAGGTGTGACGCCACGTTCGACTCGGCACCGCCGACATCGAGGCGAAACGCGCTCGCGGTCTCCAATGGCTCGGCCTCAACGGGCGTGACGAGCACCATGGTCTCGCCAATGGTGATCACAGTCTGGCTCATGGCTCCATAGTTGACTATCTGAGCATATATTGCAACACTGTTGCAAATACTGCAACATGCTCGCAAGTCGGCGACGCTTCTGATTAGATAATCGATAACAGAAATTGCAACTGCATGTGCACGACATGCAACAATTCGATCGGTACGGTGCAGAAATCAGAGTAGACAACAACCAGCTGTCGCCCCGCGACAAGGGCCTCCCGGCTCGCGCGGCCGGCCTCACCGTAGAACAGTTCCTGGCCACACGCCCGACGCTGTCCGAGTTCTGGACCCCGCTCCTCGTGCTCAGCGACGACGCCCTTGCCCACAACCTCGGCGTCATGGCCGACTGGACTGCGCGCCACGGCTTCTCGCTCATGCCCCACGGCAAGACCACCATGGCACCCGACCTTTGGCAGCGCCAGATCGACACCGGCTCCTTCGGCATCACCCTCGCCACGGCCGGCCAGGTGCGCGTGGCCCGCGACTTCGGCTTCGAATCGATCATGCTCGCCAACGCGCTGACGGATGCCCGCGCCTTGCGTTTCGTGGCCGCCCAGCTCGCCGACCCGAGCTTCTCGTTCAGCTGCTGGGCAGACTCCGTCGACACCGTCGAGGTCATGGAGCGCGCGCTCGACGGCGTCGAACTCGCACGACCGATCAATGTCTGCGTTGAGCTTGGCGCCGACGGCGGACGCACGGGGGCGCGCACGCTGGCCGACGCGCGGGGCGTAGCTGAACGCATCCGTCGGTCGTCGGTGCTGCGTCTGGCCGGCGTTGCGGGTTACGAGGGCTGTCTTGCCCATGACCGCAACGAGCAGGGACTCGCCGCGGTGCGCGACTATCTCGAAGCAATGCTCGAACTGCACACGAGCCTGGCCGATGACTATGACGACCAGGAGGTCATTCTCACGGCCGGCGGCAGCGCCTACTTTGACCTCGTCGATGAAGTCTTCGGCCCCATCGACAACCCCGTGCCGAACACTCGCTATGTGCTGCGCTCCGGTGCCTATCTCACCCACGATGACGGCTTCTATCGGGGAATCTCCCCGCTCGACGCGTCGCGGCTGGGCGACGCCGACCCGGCGCACGTGCTGCGACCGGCCATGCGCGGCCTCGCCCGGGTGCTGTCGCGCCCGGAACCGCAGCTCGCCCTGCTCGACGCTGGCAAGCGCGACTTTCCCTACGACGAGGGGCTTCCCATTCCCCAGACCTGCGCGATCGACCTCGGCGCGGCCGCAACGCCGCTGACCGGGGCCTCGGTCAGCGCGATGAATGACCAGCACAGTTTTCTGAGGCTGGCCCCGGCGCAGGAGCTCGCGATCGGCTCGGTCGTGACGCTCGGGTTGTCGCACCCGTGCACCGCGTTCGACAAGTGGCGCTGTATCCCCGTCGTGCAGAACTGGGAGTCCGACCTCGTGGTGGGTCTGGTTCGCACCTACTTCTAAATAGTGTGCAATATACGCACAATGGCGTGCAAATGTTACAAACCCGCAACATGCCGCTCTTCCGCCCGACTTCGGGCTGCACAATACTGAATTCACATCATCTGCAACATGCGTTGCAACATATGCACAAGCGTCATTTGCACTAGGAGGAAACGTGAAAGTTCTTAAGACAGTCCCGGTCGCCGTCATAGCGGTCGCCGCACTCGCACTCTCGGGCTGTGCAGGCGGTGGCGATGAAGCCGCCAACACTGCCGCGGCCGCTGGCACGTTATCCGTGGCCACCTGGCAGTTTCTGGAGCCCACCCGCGGTGACGCACTGTTCGACACGATCAACGGCTACACGGCCGACAACCCCGATGTGACGCTCGAAAAGGTCGAGATCGCTCGCGCCGACTACGAGAAGACTCTGAGCACGCAGTTCGGCGCCGGCGCCGGCCCCGACGTGTTCGTCATCCCCGACGCCTACTTTCCCCAGCTGGCCGATGCCGGCCTGCTCGAACCGCTCGACGATGTCGTCAGCGAAGCAACCGAGTTGCGCAACATCAACGACAACTACGTCGTCGATGGCAGCCAGCTCGGCCTGGTCTGGGAGGTCGTTCCCTACTCCCTGTTCTGGAACACCGACATCCTCGCCGCTGCCGGTGTCGAAGCGCCCACCACCGTCGACGAACTGATCAACGCTGCGGCCACAATCACCGAAACCACCGGCAAGACCGGCTTCTCGGTTCGCCACCAGATGAACGAGGAAACCCCGTGGTGGACCGACCAGTCCAACTGGGAATTCGGCTACGGCGGCGAGTGGTCAGACGGTGAGAAGCTCACCATCGACTCCGACGAGAACATCGAAGCGGTCGAGGCCTTCAAGTCGGTCTACGACTCCTCGGGCTTCGGCAAGGGCCAGGACGCCTCCACCTACCGCTCGGCTTTCGCAGCCGGCGAACTGGGAATGGCCATCGACAACTCCTCGGCCGTCATGACCCTGGTCGGCGACGCGGTTCCGGCCGACAAGATCGGTTCCGCCGTGCTGCCCTTCCCCGAGGGCGGCTCGGCCTACGCCGGCTTCTCCATCGGTGTCAACGCCAACTCCAAGAACAAGGAAGCGGCCAAAGACTTTATCAAGTGGATGCTCACCGACGACGCCCAGCAGGGCCTCGCCGATACGCTCTTCCCGTCGGCCATCGCCACCGAGATTGCCGCCTCCGAGGAACTGCTGGGCGCCAACCCCTGGGTTGCCGCGTTCCACGAGCAGGTCAACGACGCCAGCAGCGTCATCATCGCCGGATTCGAGGCCGACACCGCGGCCATTCGCACGATCGTGCTCACGCAGATCGAACGCGTGCTCACCGAGGGCATCTCCGCTGAAGAAGCGCTCGCCGAAGCCCAGAAACAGGCTGAAGCACTTACCCAGTAAAACAGCCTGCTCGGGTGTGGTGGCTTTTAGCCGCCGCACCCGAGCAGGGTCGCTCTCCACCCGACTTTTCGAGGAGTCGCATGGTCTCCGTAATGCCCCAGGCGCGGCCCGCTCGTACCAAGAAACGCGTGCGCTCGGCGCCCTACATCTTCATCGGCCTCGCCGTGCTCTACCTGCTCTTCTTCACGGCGTTCCCGCTGCTGACCGGGGTGAACCTCAGCTTCACGAACAGCAAACTGCTCAACCCCTCGGCCGGTTCTTACGTGGGCTTCGACAACTACACCGCTCTCATCACGAGCGGTGCCTTCATGAAGAGCGTCTACACGACGCTCATCTACACGGCGGCGACCGTGATCGGCTGCCTCGTTCTCGGCACGGCCTCTGCGCTCGTCATCAATGGGTTTCTGCCCGGCCGCGCGATCGCCCGCACCATCATGGTGCTGCCCTGGGCTGTGCCGACCGTTGCCCTCGCACTGGTCTTTCGCTGGATTTACAACGACACCAACGGCATCGCCGGCGACGTCACCCAGGGGCTCGGCCTCGGTCAGGTCGGCTGGCTCATCGACCCCAATTACGGCATGCTGGCCGTGGTCATCGCCACGGTCTGGAAGCTCGCACCCTTCGTCATGCTCATCGTGCTCGCTGCCCTGCAGTCCGTTCCCGAGGAACTCTACGAAGCCACCCGGGTCGACGGGGCGGATGCCTTCACCACCTTCAAACAGATCGTCCTGCCGCAGATTGCGCCCACCATGCGCGTCGTCGCCCTGCTCATGACGATCTGGTCGTTCCGTCGCTTTGAGATCATCTGGCTGCTCACCGGAGGAGGCCCGGTCGACGCGACGACGACGATCGTCATTAACGTGTACCGCCAGGCCTTCAATAACGGAAACCTGGGACTGGCCGCGGCGGCCGGCGTGCTGGGGCTGCTGCTCTCGCTCATCGTCACCGTCGTCTACTTCTTCGTCGAACAACGCGCGACCAAAGCGAACGGGATCGAATCATGATCGGCAGGCGCAATCTCAGCATCGGGGTGCGCAGTCTGCTCGCCCTCGTGCTCGTCATCCTCGCGGGCTTCCCCGTGTTCTGGATGATCAACACGGCCATGACGCCGGTCGGCGATCTCTACTCCAACAACCAGCGCATAATCCCCGACTTCAGCCGCACGCTGAACATCTTCCAGGTGCTCGTGAGCGACTCGCCCTTTTTGCGCTGGCTCGGCAACTCCGCCCTGGTGGCCGGGGGAACCACACTGCTGAGTCTGCTGCTGGCCTGCCTGGCCGCCTACGCGCTCTCCCGCTACAAGTTCGTCGGCAAGGGCCTGATGACCTTCGGCTTCTTCGCCACCCAGATGTTGCCCGAAGCCCTGCTCATCGTTCCCCTCTATTCCATGTTCATGACCCTCGGGCTGCTCAACGAGCTCTACGGGCTCGTGCTCGTGAACACGGCCTTCGCCATGCCGGTCGCGGTGTTCCTGCTGAAATCGGCGATGGACACGGTGCCCTACGAGATCGAAGAATCTGCGCGGGTCGACGGCTGCAACGCCCTCACGATTCTGCAGGTCATGTTCATCCCGCTGATTGCGCCCTCCCTCGCGGCGGCAGCCGTCATCACCTTCTTCGACGGCTGGAATGAATACCTGTTCGCGACCACCTTCATTCACGACACCGCGAATTGGGTCGCCTCCACCGGGCTCGCCTCCTTCATCGGCGAATTCACCACGCCGCTCGACATGGTCTTCAGCGGGGCGATCGTCTTCACGATTCCCGCAGCCATCTTTTTCCTTCTAATGCAACGCAAGATCGTCGCCGGTCTCACCGCCGGCTCTGTGAAAGGCTGACCCCGATGGCATCGCTCACATTTGACGCCCTGTCCAAGAGCTATGGCGCCAACACCGTCATCAGCGACTTCAGCGCCACGGTCGACGACAAGGAATTCCTGGTTCTGCTCGGCCCGTCGGGCTGCGGCAAATCCACCATGCTGCGCATGGTCGCCGGGCTCACCGACATCAGCTCCGGCACCCTGAAATTCGGCGACGACGTTGTGAACGCCCTCACCCCGAAGCAGCGCAATATCGCGTTCGTGTTCCAGTCTTACGCGCTGTACCCGCACATGACCGTGCGGGCAAACATCGCATTTCCGCTCATCATGGACAACTTTCGCTGGTGGCACCACCTGCCGTTCTGGGGCGCGTTGATGCGGTCACGGCTACTGAAGCGCCCCGACATCAAGGCCAAGATCGAGCGCACCGCCGAGATGCTCGAACTCACCGACTACCTCGAACGCCGCCCGAAAGCACTCTCCGGCGGCCAGCGTCAGCGGGTGGCCGTTGCCCGCTCGATCATTCGCGAACCCGCGATCTACCTGTTCGACGAACCACTGTCGAACCTCGACGCCAAACTGCGCATGCAGATGCGCGCCGAAATTTCGGCCCTGCACGCGCGCGTGCAGAAAACCTTCGTCTACGTCACCCACGACCAGGTCGAGGCGATGACCATGGGCACCCGTATCATCGTCATGAACGAGGGCGTCGTGCAGCAATACGGCACCCCCGCCGAGATCTACAGCGCTCCCGCCAACGAATTCGTCGCCCGGTTCATCGGCTCCCCGCCGATGAACATCTTCGCGGCGACGGTGCGCGACGGACTGCTCTATGTCGGCGATGTGCCGGTGCTAAATTCCGCCGGCTGGGCGGCATCCGTTGTGGCGCTGGGGTTGCAGACGGTGTCGCTGGGGGTGCGGGCCGAGAAGATCGGGCTCGATTCGCCAAGCGGCGACCTGCTCTCGATCGAGGCGCACACCCTTGTGGTGGAACACCTCGGTGCCGAAACCATCGTGGGCGTCAAGACCGGGCCGGTCGGTAGCACCGTCGACGTGGGGGTCGGTGCCAGCCGCGGCCTGCACTACGCCCGCATCGCCGGTGAAGAGCAGTTCACGACCAATAGCGGATGCCGCATCACCTTCGCCAGCGACGCCGTTCACCTGTTTGACCCCGAGACCGGCAAACGACTGGAGCCCTGACATGACCCGACTGGTGCTGCGTAACGGCACGATCGTCGACGGCAGCGCGACGGAGCCGTACCGCGGCGACCTCGCGATGCGCGGCGACCGCATCGAAGCCGTCGGCGAGGTCCCGGCCGAGCCCGGAGACATAGATGTGGACTGCACCGGCCGGCTCGTGCTGCCCGGTTTCGTCGACGCTCACTCGCACGGCGACGGCAAGGTCTTCGATCCAGCGGTGCAGCTCGCGCTGCTGCGCCAGGGCGTGACGACCATCATCGGCGGCCAGGACGGCATCTCCTACGCGCCCGGAGACGGCGCCTACGCGTCGGAGTACTTCGCCGCGATTAACGGCGAGCACCCGACCTATCGGGGCCCGCGCGTTGCCCACCTGCTCGCCACCTACGATCACACCACCCGGCTGAACGTGGCCTACCTCGTGCCGGCAGGAACCGTGCGGCACGAGGTGATGGCGCGCAGTACCGAGCCCGCCACCCCGGAGCAGCTGGGCCGCATGCGCGACCTCGTCACCGAGGGGCTGCGTGACGGCGCTATCGGCCTGTCGAGCGGGCTCGACTACGTGCCGGGGATCTACTCGGACACCGCCGAACTGGCTGCCCTGTGCGAGCCGGTCGCGGCCGTCGGCGCGGTGTATGTCACCCATATGCGCGGCGGCTATGAGGCCAATTCGGCCGCCGGAGTCGACGAGATCGCCGCGATTAGCCGGCACTCGGGGGTGCGCACCCACATCTCGCACTTTCACGCCGAAGCCGACACGCTCCTTCCCCTGCTGGATCGGTTGCGGGGCGCCGGCATCGACACCACTTTTGACGCGTACCCCTATACCCGCGGATGCACGCTGCTGGCCATGCCGCTGTTGCCGCCGGAATTGGCGATTCGCCCGGTGCACGAGATTCTGCTCGAGCTGGCCCGGCCCGAAGCGCGCGAGGCGCTCCGCCGGGAGTGGTTCCCGCAGATCGACCAGAAGCCGAGTCTCGGGCCGGACTGGCCCACCATGATTACCCTCGGCCACATCCGGGCGCCCGAATACGCCTGGGCGCACGGCCTCACGATCGCTGAGGGAGCCGCGCGGGCAGGCGTCGACACGATCGACTTCGCGCTCGACCTGCTCCTGGCCTCGCGGCTTGAAGTGAACGCCATCATGGCTGTGCGCTACGCCCGTCCGGTCGAGGAGCTGGGTCGCATCCTCTCGCACGAGCGGCACGTCGGCGGGTCGGACGGCATCTTTGTGGGTGCGCACCCGCATCCGCGGGCCCACGGAACCTTCGCCCGCTACCTGCGCGAATTCGTGTGGGAACACGGCTTCTACACCTGGACCGCGGCCGTGGCGCACCTCGCCACCCGGCCGGTCGACACCTTCGAACTCGGTGAGCGCGGGCGGTTGGCACCCGGGCAGATCGCCGACATCATTGTCGTCGACGGGGCCGCGGTGGCCGATCATGCCACCTACGAAGCGCCGTTCGCGCTGGCCACCGGCATCGACGATGTCTTCGTCGCCGGCCGGCCGGTGCTGCGCGACGGCCAGCTCACCTCCGAATTGGCCGGGCGGGGATTACGACGGGTCCCGATAGGGCGATAACGTCGCAGTGTTGCAGTATTTGCATCAACCGGTTCGGTCCTCAGACGAGAAAGTAGTCACATGTCGAAAAGCGTTCGTCGCGCCGCGCTCATCATCGACTCCATCGCGGAGGGGCCGAAGACGGTCGTGGAACTGTCGCAAATGTTCGAGCTGCACCGCTCCACCATGTTCCGCGAGCTGCAATCACTCGAAGAGGTGGGCTACGTGCACCGACGCAAGTCGGGCCAGTACACCCTGGGCCTGCACCTCATCTCGCTCTCCAAACTGGCCTTCGACAACCTCGACCTGAGAGAGGCAGCGCACGACCATATCCGTCGCCTGCACAAGGTGGTCGGCAATACCGTGCACCTGGCCGCGCTCATGGAGAGCAGCATCGTCTACGTCGACAAGGTCGAAGACCCCAACGGTGTGCGCATGTACTCGCGCATCGGCAAAGCCGTGCTGCCCTACTGCAGCGGCGTCGGCAAGGCCATCCTGGCCGATCTCGACGAGGGCGGCCGCAACGCGGTGCTGGCCGGGTCGACCTGGGAGAAATTCACCGAGCACACCATCACCTCTCGAGACGCGCTCGACCGCGAGCTCGAGATCGTCAAGAAGCAGCGGTGGGCGGCCGACGACCGGGAGTTCGAGGACTTCGTCAACTGCGTTGCCGTCCCCATCCACTCGTCGATGGGTGTCGTCGGTGCCTTGTCGGTGACCGCTATCCGCATGGTGCAAAACCTGCCCCAACTCAAAACTCACCTGCCCTTGATGCAACAGACTGCCGAGCTCATTTCTCGCGAGCTCGGATGATCACGGGTGTCGCGCCGCTGTCGTGGCGCGCGCCCACCACGAAAGGAACACCATGACGAAAATCGCCATCAGAACCGCCAACGCTCCCCAGCCGGCTGGCCCCTACAGCCAGGGCATCGTAGCCAACGGGTTCTTCTACAGTGCCGGTTTTGGCCCGCAGAACCCCGAGACCGGCGAGAAGGCAGCCACGGTCGGTGAGCAGACCCGCCAGGTGCTGCGCAACATCTCCGCTGTGCTCGCCGAGCGCGGACTCACCCTCGACGACTCCGTCAAGGTCACCGCGCACCTGCAGCGCCTCAACGAGGACTTCGCCGAGTTCAACGAGGCCTACAAGGAATTCTTCACCGCGCCGTTCCCGGTGCGCACCACGGTCGGCTCCCAGTTGGCCAACATTCTGGTCGAGATCGACGTGGTGGCGGTCCTCCCCGCATCCGAGTAGGCGCGACGCACGAGTTCGTCGATATCTAGCCCCAGCCCGCCAGCACCGCCGACTGGGAGACGACGAAGACGAGCGCAGCGAGCCCGATGAGTAGGGCGGTGAGCGTCACCGCGGCCACGGCCTTGCCCCCGCTGATGGCCGCGGTCGGGTTGTCCACCAGGGCCCGTGTGGCCCGGTGGTAGCGAATCGAGGTGAGCGCATAGGCAGCGCCGACGAGCGCGAGAGCGGGCACGCCAATAAGCAGTGCCAGCAGCGGGTCGGTGACGGCACCGAATCGAATCGAGACGGCGACTCCCAGCGCGAGCACGAGGCAGGTGCGTCGCCACGCTAGAAGCGTGCGCTCCGGCTGCAGCCCCGACTCGAAAATTCGCATCCCGCTCACACCAGCAGGCTCCCGACGATGATGCCGACGATGGCGATGGCCGCGCCACTGGTGATGATGGCTCCGACGGCAAGGCCGGGCAGCGGCTGCATCAGCCGCATGGACCGCTCGGTTGCGGCCCACGACCACCAGGCGTGCACGATCGACACCAGACCGAGGGCGATGAAGATGAGCGCGGAGGCGAGGCGAATCTTGGCCTGAATCGGAGCATCCAGCGCTTCCAGCGCAACGCCGGCGAGCAGCAGCGCGAGGGACGTTCGAATCCAGGCCAGAAAGGTGCGCTCGTTGGCGAGGCTGAAGCGCGGATCGGGCTCGTCGCCCACCTCAAAGACCTTGCGCGGAAACCGTGATCTCATATCCCCCGAGCATACCGGTGGGCAATAGCGGCCGTGCGGCGACCTGGGCGCGGCACGCGGGTGCCGCTACGCGACCCTCCGATGTCGGGTCGCGACGATCGCGCCCCCGGCCACTCGCGAGCTCGAAATTGCTGCAGACACCATTGAACCCCCAGGTAAAGCCGATCGTTGCCCTCACGAGGCGTCGCTGCCAGCCGATCTCAGTTTACCGACCAGAACGACCAGCCCCAGCGGATGCCGACCAGCCGCCAGCACCGGTGCAGCGCCCAGGAATGCGAGCGGCCGTCCCTACGTCGCAGTCCGCGCAAAATCGCTGCTGGCGCGCACACACAGGGTGGGGGCGAGTCGAACCGACTCTACCCGGTCGGCATTGAGTACGCCGAGGAGCAGTTTCATTGCCTCCCGGCCAATGTCGAGCATCGGTGACCGCACCGACGACAGCGCGATGGGCAGTTGCGCTGCCAGCGACGTGTCATTGAATCCCACAATCGCCAGATCCCGGCCCACGAGCAGCCCGAGAGAGTTCGCCGCGCCCATGGCACCGATGGCGGCGAAGTCATTGACCGCAAAGATCGCACTTGGTCGACGATTTGTGTTGCGCAGAATGGTGTCGGCCGCGGCCCGACCGCCCATCGTGTCAAAGGGAGCCCAGACAATCGCGCTCTCGGGAATCGCCCCGCCCAGAGCGCGAAAACGTGAGACGAAACCGCTGGTTCGATCGACCGCGGTACTGGCATATTTCTCACCGGCGATGACGGAGACAACTCGGTGACCTCGGTCCCACAGGTGCTGGGCCACCAGTGCGCCGCCGAGGGTGTCGTCGCAGGTCGCCGAGGTGAATCCGGCAATCGCACGGTTCATGAGCACGAAGGGCACCTGGCGTGCGGTGAGCTCGTCGAGAATGTTTCCATCGAGGTGCGCGTCGCCGATGATCAGGCCGTCCACCCGCCGCGACAGCATCACCTCCACCTTGCGCCGCTGCATTGCCGTATCGTCGCGGGAGTTCATGACGAAGGTGGAGTAGTTGGCGTCGTCTGCCGCTTCCTCGATTCCCTCATACATAACGGCCAGAACGAGGTCGGAGAGCCGCGGAACGATCACGCCGAGCAGATGAGTGCGCCGGGTGCGCAGGCTCGCGGCCTGGGGATCGGGCGAGTACCCGACTTTCTTAGCCAAATCCCGCACGCGCTGGGCCGTAGCTGGAGCGGCAGCCCCCCGCGCCGTGTCGGATTCCCCGTGCAGAATTCGAGACACGGTCGACGGATGCAGACCGAGTTCAGCGGCCAGGTCTTTGAGGGTGACCGACCCCGGTCTGATGTCTGTCATATCGCTGTCTCCAGTTTCCATTCCCGAGCTGAAGCTTGACGCGCCTGCTGATCCCATTCTATAGTTTGAGCACCTCGCTACCCAAACGATTGGGTAGCAGACGTTACTTACCCGCAACGAAGCGTGCAGTCGGCTGAAACATTGGGTAAATATTCCTTTCACCAATAACCCAATCGATTGGGTAACGACTTTCGGAGAAAACATGACAGATCGTGCCGGCACCCACGTGGTGCTGCTGGCGACCGGGGGAACGATCTCGTCGCGAGCCTTCCCGGCCGAAGGTGGTGCGGCCGTCGCCGCCGACGCTGGATCGCAGATTCTCGACGCCCTCGACGCCCCGCTTGCCTACCCGGTTCGGGTCATTGATGTCGCCTGTGAGGGGTCGTACCTGCTGACCCTCCACGACATGATCGCGATCTGCGCGCAGATCAAGATCGCCCTCGCCGATCCAACCGTGCGCGGCGTCGTCGTCACGCACGGCACCGACACCATGGAAGAGACTGCCTATCTGGCCGACCTCACCCATGACGATCTGAGCCCGGTGGTATTCACCGGGGCCCAGAAATCCGCCGACGCAGCCGATCCCGACGGTCCCGCCAATCTGGCCGCTGCAATAGCGGTGGCCGGGTCGCCCGACGCGGCTGGCCTCGGAGCGCTCATCGTCTTTGCCGGCGAAATCTTTGCGGCGCGTGGCGTGCGTAAGGCGCACACCTTCGCCCTGGATGCCTTCACCAACCCCGATTTCGGCTCGGCGGGTGTCGTGACCGCCGTCGGTGACGTCGTCATTACCGGCTCGAAGGAGCGGATGCCGCCACTTCCGCTCCCAGCCCTCCCGCGCGACCAGGCCCTGCGAGTCGACGTGATCTCTGCCTACCCGGGGGCTGACGGCGTCTTGCTGCGGGCATCCGTTGCTGCGGGGGCTGGCGGAATTGTGCTGCAGGCGACGGGCAGCGGCAATGCCAACCCCGCCCTGTGCTCCGCCGTCGCCGAAGCCGCAGCTCACGGAACCGTGGTTGTGACGAGCACACGGGTGAGCGCCGGCCCTGTTATCCCGGTTTATGGTGCCGGCGGGGGGCGCGACCTGGTCGCGGCTGGGGCTATCCCGTCTGGCCTCCTGCGGCCGTCGCAGTCGATGATTCTGCTGAGCCTGCTCCTGCTGCTCGGCCGCGACCACGACGACATTGCCCAAGCCTTCGCCGTACACGGCGCCGCTCCAGCACCAGACAAAACCTACGATTCTCTGTTCGTTCACTCCACACGAAAGGCACATTCATGAAGAAGGATATTCAAATCGCATTTGGAGTGGACGTCGACGCCGTCGCCGGAATGCTCGGCTCCTATGGCGGTGAAGACTCCCCGTGCGATATTTCCCGCGGCATGTTCAGCGGCGAGGTCGGGGGGCCGAGGCTTATTCGCCTGTTCGACAAGTACGACCTGCCCGCCACCTGGTTTGTTCCGGGGCATTCAATCGAGACGTTTCCCGAGCTGACCCGAATGATCGTCTCTGCGGGCCACGAGATTGGTGTGCACGGGTACTCCCACGAGAACCCGATTGCCATGACCCGTGAGCAGGAAACGGCCATCCTTGACCGCTCCATTGAACTCATCGAGAACGTATCGGGCCGTCGGCCCACGGGGTATGTCGCCCCGTGGTGGGAGTTCTCCTCGGTGACCAATGAAATTCTGCTCGAACGCGGAATTAAATATGACCACTCGCTCATGCACAAGGACTTCGAGCCGTACTACGTGCGCGTTGGTGACAGTTGGAAGAAGATCGACTACGCCAAGGACGCCCAGACCTGGATGGAGCCGCTCGTGCGCGGCATCGAGACCGACCTCGTCGAGATCCCCGCCAACTGGTACCTCGATGACTTGCCGCCGATGATGTTCATCAAGGCCGCCCCGAACTCGCACGGTTTCGTGAACCCGCGCGATATCGAGCAGATGTGGAAAGACCAGTTCGACTGGGTCTACCGCGAAATGGATCAGGCCGTCTTCACCATGACCATCCACCCCGACGTCTCCGGACGACCGCAAGTGCTCCTCATGCTCGAGCGCCTGATCGAGTATTTCAACTCCTACGAAGGCGTCAGCTGGAACACCTTCGACCAGATTGCAGATTCGTTCCTCGCCCGTTCCCCCCGAAAGGTCCCCTCCGCATGAAACTGAAATCCTCCACCCTCGATCTCACGGCGCCAAGCGTCAATGAGAAACGTCGTTTTCCCGCCTTCACCGTGAAGCAGACCCGCACCGCCACGATTCTGGCGCTGTTGGCCTGGACCGTTGCCGTCTTCGACTACGGACTGTTCGGCACTCTCCTTCCCGCCATGCAGGAATCCTTCGGGTGGACGGCGCCGGAAGCCTACGCGATCAACACCTGGATCGCCGTGGGCACCGCGATCGTGTGCTTCGGCGTCGGCCCGGTCATCGACCGCCTCGGACGCCGCAAGGGCATGATGGTCACCGTCGGTGGTACGGCCATCGTCTCCGGTCTCACCGCCATCATCCCCACCGGAATGGCCTTCCTCAGCAGTGGCTTGCTCGTGATCGTGCGATCCTTTGGCGGTCTCGGGTTCTCCGAGCAGGCCGTCAACGCGACCTACATGAACGAGGTCTACCAGGTCACCGAAGACGAGAAGAAGCGCAAGCGCCCTGGCCTGAGCTACTCCTTCATTCAGGGCGGCTGGCCGCTCGGCTTTCTGCTCGCCAGTGCGCTCGCCCTGGCCTTTCTTCCGACCTTCGGCTGGCGCGCCCTATATCTGATGGCCACCATCCCCGCCGCGCTCATCGTGTGGGCCATCGCCCGCAAGCTCAAAGAAACTCCGCAGTTCGAACTGCACAGTGAACTCACCCGCCTCGAGAAGGCCGGGCGCACCGAAGAGGCCCACCTGCTCGCCGGGTCGTATGGCGTCGAGCACTCCTCGACCGCGCCGCTCAAGCTCATCTGGCAGCCGCACCTGCGCCGCAACACCATCGTGTTCTCGCTCGCCTGGATCTTCAACTTCATGGGCATCATGATCTTCAGCATTTTGGGAAGCTCCGTGCTCAAGAATGCCAAGGGTGTCGAACTCTCCGACGCCTTCTGGATGCTCATCGTCATCAACGCCCTGGCCTACTTCGGCTACGTGTTTCACGGGTGGCTCGGCGACAAGATCGGCCGCAAGCGCACCATCATCAGCGGCTGGATTCTCGCATCGGTCGCCTTCACCATCATGTTGAGCCCCCTCGCTAACAGCCCCGTGACCATCGTCGCCAGCTTCGGCGCCGGCCTCTTCTTTCTCGTTGGCCCCTACGCGGCTATTCAGTACTTCATGGCGGAGTGCTACCCGGTGAGCTGCCGCGCCACCGGCACGGCGTTCATCGGCGCGATGAGCCAGCCCGGAATCGTCCTCGGCGGCGCGCTCTTCACCGCCGTCGCTGCCGGAGCCAACACGGGAACCGCCGCTCTCTGGGTTGGCGCCCTCGGCACCCTCATCTCGGGCGTGCTCATGATCGCCGCCAAGCCCATGGCAGAAGCTCCGCTCGCCATCGAGTCGGAAAACGAGCTGAAAGCCCAGCGTGCCTGAGCCCCGCGTTGCCATCATCACCGGAGCTGCGAGCGGAATCGGTCGGGCGCTAGCAGTGCACTACGCCGGTCAGGGAGTGCGCAGCATCATTGGGACCTTCTCGGGAGACCCGCACGATCCGCAAGAAACGCTGCGGCTGGTGCAAGCCGCCGGCGGTGAAGCAGTCGTGCACGAGGTCGACGTGCGCAGTACGGCATCCGTTGATGCCTTCGCGCAGCGGGCCGTCGACGAGTATGGGCGGCTCGATTATGCGGTTGCGAATGCGGGCATCCTGCGCAATTCGTCGCTCACGGAGATGACGGATGCCCGCTGGACCGACATGCTCGACGTCGACCTCACCGGCGTGCTGCGCACCCTGCGAGCTGCGGCCGATCGCATGACCGAGGGCGGTGCGATGGTGGCGACCTCGTCCATCGCCGGTGGCGTCTACGGGTGGCAAGGCCACGCGCACTATGCAGCGGCGAAAGCCGGCGTACTCGGCCTGATCCGTAGTGTCGCCGTAGAACTGGGACCACAGGGAATTCGCGTCAATGCGGTGATTCCCGGGCTCATTGAGACCCCGCAGTCACTCGACCCGGTGAATTCGCTCGGCCCCGACGGTCTCGCCCAGGCCGGCAAGGACATTCCGTGGGGCCGTGTCGGCACGCCGGCCGAGGTGGCGAGCGTCATCGCGTTTCTCACCTCAGCAGATGCCGGTTATGTCACCGGACAGTCCCTGATCGTCGACGGTGGACTCACCGTGAAAATGAGGGCCTGAAAATGAATCACACCGGGCGTGGAGTCGTCGTGACCGGCGGCAGCAGCGGAATCGGCCGGGCCATCGCCCAGGCATTCATCGCCAACGGCGACCGCGTGGTCGTCCTCGACCGCGCGGGCACCCACGAATTAGCAATCGGCGTCGACGTCTCGCAGGAAGACAGCGTGCGGGCGGCCTTCGCGCTGGCACGGGAACGCCTGGGCACCATCGACATCCTGGTCAACAGCGCCGGCCTGCTCACCGAGTCACCGATACAAGACATGACCCTCGCGATGTGGAACGAGACCCTCGCGGTCGACCTCACCGGGGTGTTCCTGTGCTGCCGGGAGGTAGTGGGGGAGATGCGCCAACAGAAATGGGGCCGCATCATCAACATCGCCTCCCAGCTCGCCATTAAGGGTGGTAACGGCCTAAGCCACTACGCGGCTGCCAAGGCCGGGGTCGTTGCCTTCACGAAATCGCTGGCGCTCGAGGTCGCGGGCGACAATGTGCTTGTCAACAGCATTGCTCCCGGCCCAATCGAAACCCCGCTCGTGCAGGGCATCTCCGAGCAATGGAAGCTTGCCAAGCGGGCCGAACTGCCCCTCGGGCGGTTCGGCATCGCGGCCGAAGTCGCCCCAACAGCGCTGCTGCTGGCCAGCGAACCGGGAGGAAACCTGTACGTGGGGCAGACCCTGGGGCCAAATTCCGGCGATGTGATGCAATAACGTGGGCCACTCGGTCAGTTAGGAACCCAGAGTGTGCGGAGCATGCGGTACGACGGTCCATCCCGACGCGGTGATGGGCGATGAACACACCTTGAGAAAGCGGATGTTGGTGGCGCAGACGGTGACCGCCGTCTGTGCCGGGCTGCCCGGCACACCCCGCATTGCGGCGCTCGCCGCCGGGTGGTCGGTGACCAGCGCCACCGGTTCGATGGCATTGTGCCCCACGGTGGCAGATGTCTGGCTTGCGCTGCTCTCCCGAAGCGGGCCGCACATTCACCAGGCAATCGAGGCTCGGGCGCAAGTCGAGGACCCTGACGGTCTCGCTGCGCAGGTCCTTGCCCTTGGCCAGCACCTGGCGCGGCAGCGGCCGCTCGCCGGCGCGCAATACGGAACGGCTTCGTTGGTACGAGTGATTCGAGATTACGCGGCGCCCAGTTGACTTTCAATAAAGATTGCATATGCTTTCTTTTATGAAACCGTCTGTCCCTCTGCTGAGCCCAATCCTGCGGTCTGACACCCAAGGACGTCTATTGGCTCAGCTCTTCGCGCGCCCGCAGCGCGAGGTCACCGTGAGTGAGCTTGCGCGGTTGGCTGAGGCCACGTTGCCCACTGCCCTCAGAGATGTCGATCGTCTCGTACGGGGTGGTTATCTGACCGAACGCCGCGTGGGACGCAACCGCATGATCCGTGTCAACGAGGAGCATCCGCTCTACGCAGCCCTGAAGCAGATAGTCACCTACGGATATGGGCCGACTGCCCTCATTCCCGATCTGCTGCGCGGTCTGCCCGGTATCGATGCTGCCTACATTTACGGTTCGTGGGCCGCTCGCCTGGACGGCGAGCCGGGCAACGATCCGAACGACATCGACCTGCTTGTTGTCGGCGACGTGGAAACAAGCCAGTTTTACCCGATAGCACTCGAGGCGACGAAAATGCTGGGTCGTGAGGTGAGCATCAACGTGATCTCACCGAACCGATGGCAGCGTGCTGACGACGGATTTATCAGAAAGGTGCAGGCTCGGCCACTTGTACAACTCGATCTGCGGGCATCGTGATTACGCGCTGGCACCAGGGCCGAGCCGGAGTCGACGATCTCATCGCTCGAGGTCACATCGAGAGAGTGCGAGCCGACCGCGCCTTGGCCGACCTCATGCTGCAGGAAGCCGTTCGGCATCTCGCGTCGTCCCGGCTGACCGCGGATACCGACCCAACCGGTAGTTTCGCGATGGCTTATGACTCCTGCCGCAAGGCTCTGGCATCGACACGAACTATGTGCCGCGGTGTCTCACGCGGCCACTGGGCAGTATCGCATCCTCTGCCGCCAGGGCGTCCGATTCCGTTTGGGCAACTTCAGCGATCGCGTGTCGCGCGCGACGAATAAAACGGGCCAGGCGCACAGTGCCGTAACAGCCAGCGGCGATCAGGAGAACGACTACACCAATCATCGCCCACGGGGTATAGCCGACCTGGGTCCGAACGTGATCCGTGCCGGCTTCTGAGACGATAGTTGCGACTGCGCTTCCGACCTGGATGGGAGGTATTCCTTCGAGTGTGGCGTTCAGCTCCACCCTCGACCCCGGCAGTACACTTTCGGGTTGGTCAAAGTTGACTTCACGGTCCGCTCCAAGCCATCCGCTGGCGTCAAGGGTGGCGGTGGGGTGCAGGATGGTATTTCCCGTGTTGTGCAGGGGAAGCGTGAACGTGATTGCCCCGCCGGTTTGTTCCCAGCTCAGGTCGCCAGGCTCCAGGGACTTGACAGCGGTGCCCGCAACAGTGAGGTAAATGCGCACCCCTTGGCGATGAACGACGTCCACCCGGAAGGCGGTTTCGCCGTCCACGACCGAGGTGTCGCCCTGCACGGTGGCACTTTGGATGATCAATCCTCAGCGTAGTTTACTGAGTCCACGGCGCCAGCCGCGCTGGTGAAGGCGGTGGCGGCGGCAGTGCGGCTCAATGCCGCCCCGGTTCCACGGGGGTCGCTGATGCTCCAGTCTGTAGCAGTGCTCCCCGTTGAGGTCGTGGTGGTTCCGTCCAGCAACACACTGCTCATGGTGGGGCTCGGAGTGCTCGCGACCAGGGCGCCGCCGGCAATAGTCGCGTTCACGGGTTCGGTTGCTGCCATCGCAGGCGAAAGACCTACCGCAAGGAGGAGAGCCGCGGTGGCAACGGCGCCGCTGACCTTGGTAATTTTGCGCATTTTGGAACTACTTATTGGTTGATGATGAGGTGAAGCGGAAAAAATGATCCTGTGCCCCCGGCGCATAGCACAGCGCATGATTGAGGCCGGCGCTTTACTGCGCATCTCAATGACGGACACACCGGGGCAGGCGAACGGGACGAAAATCGTCGTCGAAGCTAAGGGAGGTGAGGGCGATAAAGCGCAGCACCATATGCAGTCAAAGAATTCCGACGGGGACTCGTCATCTGCTCTCGGTGTACCGCTCGCATTGTCGTCAGACGTCGCGAATGGTGTATATCGCGCAGAGATAGTACCTAATTAGATCGTTTATTTTCCATTACAGGGATAGCAATATCAAGCAGGTTGAATCTCTTCGATTCTCCCCCCGTTCGGGATAAAGAAACGTATTAATGAGTGTTGCTCGATGTCAGGGCAGGTTGGGGTGAATGAGACGCACTGAAAGGTCTCGTAATTGCTAGGCGGACGTGTCTTCGGCGAGGGTGTTGCGCGGCTGTACACCTAAATCATGCGCCATCGTGGTACCTGTCAACGACCGCCCGGTTCGCCAGTGATTTCCCATCCTTTTACGAAGGAGCTGTGTGTAATGTGGCGTGCAGTTTTTCTGGCGTCTATGAGCTTCCCGAGGTATTGACGCAGCAACCCCACACTGACCGGTGAGCTATGAACACCGTTACACACCCACGCCATGTGTGTGAACACGGCGCCACCCAGCGTGTCATCGTCCACGTCTGATAATGCTTCGTTGTAGGTGGACGCGATGACCAGCACGTTTTCTGCGCGTTCAATGTCGTTAATGCTGAACATCAAGTTGCCAGCATCACGAAAGTACGGTACACCAGACGCGTCAGTGAAAATATGCGCAGACCGTAATTCTTCACCGCCAGTGAGTGTCGACAGCATGCCCGCTTGGCATTCATCGGCAGGGAAAAACTGGCGGATATCTTTCCATATACCAGCGTTAATATCTCGGAAGAAAGCCTCAGGGTCGGGAATATACGTCGTCATGAGAGTTTCGCACACGGTAGCCCGTTAGCAATAGCGCGGGTGGTGGTCCAGACTGTGCTCTTGTGAAATCCCGGTTCGATCTGAGCGGGGTGGATAGTCGTTGAGGTGATGTTGGCTTCCGTGGCTGTGTGCCGTAGCGCCGATCTGCGCTTGGCGAACATTTTCACCTCAGCTATGTCATTTTGAGGTTGTGTACGCACGAGACGTTCTCCTTGTGAAGTCGAAGATGTTGCCGAGCGGCGTCTACACGAGTCCCTACGCAACTCCCCAACGAGATCACTCCCGGGTACCGCCGCGGGTCCCTCGCCACGTCACTGACAGGTCAACAGGTAAAGCCGAGCCGGTGCATCTCGTTGCACAGGCATGTCGAAGAAGGGCTCGACAACACCCGGTATCTACAAGAGGAACGCGTGAGTCAGAAGATCAGACGAGATGTGGCACACGCAGGACCGACCAGAGCCGCAGACTTGTGCCCTCTCCCCACCATGTAAAACGAGACAAATAAGCGTCATGCACCTGCCAAAAAGTTTCACCCAAAAACTTGATCTGTATCCGATGCGCCGCACATATATTCATCACAAGACACGCTTGGTATAAAACCGAGTGACAAACTTTGCTAAGTAAGCAAATTAGTTTTCTAAAAAAAAATTTAGCAGAATAAGACGGGTCAAATTTCCGTATGAACAACCCAGTTCGGGGAGTACGGCGCAGAAGAAAAAGTGAGTAATATTTGTCCACGCAGTTATCGCATGCTGGGTTAGTGGGAACTGCCGCGGATATCTTGGACAGTGGGCCCTCTTAGAATGAGGGTTCACTGAAAGTGGAGATCATCATGACCGCAGGACATAGGCGTTTCACTTAGGAGTTCACAGATGAGCTGTGCCGCAAGGTGATCGACACGTCCAAACCGATCAAGGCCGTCTCTTCCGCGTACGGCGTCGGCCCCGAGACTCTCCGGAACTGGCTCAACGAGTACCGCGAGGCCAACGGCGTCACAGAGACTGATTTGACAATGTCGGAGCGAGCTCGTTTGAAGGAACTCGAGCGGGAAGTTCACGAGTTGCGGGCGGAGACCGCATTCTTGAATTGTTCTGATGTTCGGATTATGCCGATGTTTGCCTGAAAGCCCAGATCAGCGGCGAGTGATGGCCACGAACATGGGCAATCCAGCCGGCCATTTGATACTTGTCCTCATCTATGAGGAAGGACAAGGATCATGAGCGATCCTGAACATGTGCTCGTCGAGGGAACTGCTTCGGCTGCGCAAAGAGAACGCGGACCTGAAGCTCGACCGGATGTTCCTTAACCTCTGTAATGGTTATCGGCTGGCAGGTTGGTCTTGATGCTTGCAGGAGTTTGACTCACTAAGCCTCTGACCGTTCTCCGGGAGGAATCCCAGACCGGCACGTAATAGCACCCGCATTTTCAATGATGAAGAAGTTATGGTGACCATCGTCTCACAGGTGTTCGACCATGTCATCGGCGTCGATACGCACGCCAAAACGCACGCATTAGTGGTGCTCGATTCCGACGGCGCCAAGCAGGCTGGGGACACGTTCCCGACGAGCCCGGCCGGGCTCAAACGCGCCCACGCCTGGATGCTGCGCCATGCGCCTGGGCGCATGCTGGTGGCGATGGAAGGCACCGGGTCCTATGGCGCCCAGTTTAATGATCTGTTGACATGGGAAGGCATCGCCGTCGCCGAAACACGACCTCCCAAGCGCGGTGTTCGCCGTGTCGGCAAGACCGACCAGATCGACGCTGAACTCGCCGCCCGCCAAGCGCTCGCCTTGCCCGTCGAACGGGTGATCGCGTCCCGCGCACACACCGGCGACCACGCCGCGTTGAGCGTGCTGCTGACTGCCCGAAACGCCATCAGCACCGCCCGAACAGCGACCATCAACCAGCCACGCACCAAAGATCCTGTCCATTCCCGCGACGGCATGGATCAACAAACCAGCCCATAAACCCACCGAGAATGCCGGGCTCGAACCAGCTGCCTAAACTCCCACTGGCCTCATTCGCCTTGACGGTTTCCGAGGGGATGCTTCAGCTCAAGCGCGTGAGAGTGCTCTCGTCGAGCCGGATGCTCTTATTGCTGCGCCAGTTTTTCCGTCACCTCGGCCGCTGTCAGCAGGCGCCACGGACCGGTCTCGCCGTTGAGTGCTGTGGCGCTCGGGCTGGCGGCTTGGTTCCACCATTTCGACTGGTAGGGCACGCCTGCGAGTAGCACGCGCTCGGTAGCCTCGTAGATTTTGGTCGGCGACCAGTTAGCGTAGCTTCCCTCTGGTAGAAGAATCTGCACCTGCGGCGTGTCGGTGGCCATCACGGGGCCCACGAGCTCCCACGGAGTTTCGAATGCTTGCAGTGCGGCGTTGTCGGGGATATCGCCCAGGCTCCACCACTTGGTCTCGTACACGTTGCTGTTGCGCACGACCTTGGTGTTTTTGGCATATGTCGTGTCGGCTGACCAGATCGGATACGGGCTGGTCAGAGGGTTGTCTTTGATGATGGCCACTGGCGCCGTCGTTGCCTGAGGCTTGAGCGCCGCGTCTGCTGCTCCGGTGAGGGGCGGGGCGCTTCCGGGAATGGCCGTGAACTTCGCGCCGAGAATGTCGGAGAAACTCTGGTCGTTCTGGTCGACGCCGCTGCAGGCGTCAGACACCTGCTTAATGTCTACATAGTTTGGGCTGCAGGCGCGATCCCGGTTGAGCGACCACATCGACATACGGCCGAGTTGCTTGTCTTGTGCGAAAGCATTCAGCGTGCGCGCATCGGCTAGTCCGAAGACCTCGTCAACCGTTCCATTCTGTCCGATCATCGGTGTCGCACCGATACGTGACCAGAGATCGGCATCGGTCATGGCGATGCCAGCGGCCGAGTTCAGTGCGGCGAGCTGAGCGTGAGTGGCGTTAAGAGCGTCGATCGACGCATCCGCCATCGACGCAGTTAGTTTCTTGCTTTCGCCATATTCCATGGTCATGACGTTGACACCCGCGAGGTCGACCCCGGCGGCCAGAAGTTGCTCGACGGCCCGCTTGCCATCGTCAGTGAGTCCGTGTGGAGCCACGGGAAGGGTCAGCCAGACCACCAGGGGTTTGCCGGCAGCTGCCTGCTCATCCTGCACTGTCTTGATTGCGGCGGCGCGTCGTTCACCGGCGGCCGAATCCGATAAGGCTGTGTTCTCAATGTCGAGGTCAATGTTCGACGTCTGGTACCGGTCAATAACTGTGGTGTATGCCTGGGCAAGTTTGGCGGTATTGGAGCAGCCGGTGGCTAGCTCGTCGTTGATGGCGCCACCGAACGAGATCGTGGCATGGCCCCCTAGTTGGCTGAGGCGTGCAAGTCGACGATCGAGATCGAGGGATGCGGATGCCTCGTCCAGTGAATACGCCGTTCCCCAGGTCGGCTCGCAGGGGTCATCCGTGGCGGCGACGATGAATGAGAGTACAACGTTTTTTCGTGCGGTTGTGGTTGGCGATTCGAAGGCGTAGCTCGGGGTCGCGGTCACGTCGACATAGCTGGCGAACCACGGATCGTAGGAGGCGACGGCGCGGGTGGCCGTCCACCACTGCCAGCCAGCGAGGCTGCCGGCGGTGAGGCCGAGCACGATGAAGGTGGCCAATGTCATTCGCCAGAATCCTAGCCGGCGGGTCGGTCGAACGTAGGTGGGCGCGGCGACACTCTGCTCGGTCATGAAAGTTCTTCGACGCGCGAGTGCAGTTCGCGACTGGTTGATGGCATGAGAAAGTCCTTTTCGTTGGACCAGCGAACTACTTCGCTACTTTTTGGCACGGGTGTGGTGAGTTGTGGGTGGTCAGTTATTTCACCGTGATAGAGCACGGAACGCCAATTGAGCGAAGGGCTTGGCGGCGCCGTCTGCGCTGGAACGAAATCGCGATTGCGTTTCTTCTCGATCCACAGCCAGTTGGTAAGACCGAGCCAGACGTCAACGATTGAGTTCCAGATTCCGATGGTGGTAAGAATGGTGGCGAGAGCAAGCACCGTGTTGACGGCGGCGAAGAGAGCGTTGCCCCAGTTCTCAGACGAGATATTGCGCCACGCGGTGAATGCGGAGAACGCGACGATCGCGTAGGGTGCGACAACGAACAGGAGGGGTGCTGACGTGCGGCTCTTGACCTTCGGAGTGCGCGCGAAAGGAATCTTCTTTCCGGTGATCGCTTGGTGCAGAGATTTGAGTACTCCGGCGAGGTTCACCGGTAAGAGAATGAGGTTGAGGCCGTATATGCGCAGAACGTCTGAGAATTTGTAGCCGTTGTAGCGCAGGTCGCTGCCCATGAGCAGAAAATATGGTAGCGATGCCAGCAGCACGGTTGGGCTGAGCAGGCGGCTGTCATAGGGGTAAACGAGCAGGAACAGCAGCCCGACGTTGGCCCAGGCGATCGAGCTGATGTAGTTCAGCCGAAGGCACAGCTCCAGAAGTGTCACCGGGTTGTCGGTTCCATGCCGGGCACGCACCTGCTTGAGAAATTTTGGAAGGATGAGCAGACCGCCGTTGGCCCATCGCCGGCGTTGCACGATGAGTGATCCGAAGTCCGGGGGGGTGGCACTATAGCTGAGGCGTTCCGGGTAGTTGACCAGACTCCAGCCGTGCACGCCGAGGTCGATGCTCGATTCGGTGTCTTCAATGACGGTGCGGTCCTGCACGTAGCGTCGTACCTCAAAGCCGCCGACTGTTTCGACTTCAACGATGTCTTCCAGGGCGCGTTTGCGAATGACGGCATTGGCCCCGACCCAGAAGGCCGCTCCGTAGTGCGACATTCCCTGGTGCAAAATGTGCTGTATGTCGGTAGTGGCGCCGGCCAACCGTTCGAGTCGGGTCGGTGCGCCCCTAAATGATGAGTAGGGCGTTTGGGTGACGGCCACGCGTGAGTTTTCTGATTGTTCCAGAAAGTAGACAAGCCGCAGGCAGTAATCGCGTAGTAGCACTGAGTCGGCATCGAGCGTGAGCAGGTAGACAGCATCGGGCACAATGAAGTTGGACTTGGGCGCGTCGAGTACCGGCCAGAGAATACTGCCGTTTGGGCCTTCTTCGCGCTGATAACAGCCGCCCATGAGGCCTATATAGGCGTTGAGGTTCATAGCTTTGTTGGCCTCGTGCGAGAGCGATGAAAACTGCTTGCGCTCAAAGGTATCGACGGTAGCCGTGAACGTCCAGACGAGACGACGATGAAGCTCCATCATGCGTTTCGGTGTCGGCGCCAGCTCTTCCCAAGCGGCAGCGTCGAGCGCCGAACTGATGAGACCAAAATCGCTAGCGAGTCCGCCCAGTACCTCGTCGACGAAGAACTTCTCCACGTGATCCCGGGTATCGTCTGCGTTGGTGTGGGTTTTGAGCCAGCGTGCAGCCCATCGATAGTGGGCGGACAGTCGTCTGACGGCGTCGCCGGTCACCTCGGACGAGTCGTTGAGTTCGAGTGTGTACAGAAGCAGAGCGTCGGCAAAACGACGACTTGGTTCCACCAATGCGTCATTGATCTCGCTGGCAATTCCGCGTGTCTCGTCCAGCCGACGCTGCACTGCAGGGTCGGCGGGATTGGGCTCATCGTCAATGAGCAGTACGAGTCGAATCGTGGGGTACTCCTGAAGTGCCGCCGACCAGAGAGTTGCACGAATGACCGACGGTTCCTCGGCATACGACGGTACGAGAACGGTCAGTGCACTGTGGTTTTCGGTGAAATGGTTGTCGAGAACGCTGCGTGGCACTCGTTGGTGATGTCGAAACCGTTGCAGAGCACCCTGGCGTGAGATGAGATACATGAGCGCCGAGAACATGAGAACGGTCACGATCACTACGTAAGCGAGGGCCTCGGTGGTGAAACGAAAACCGGCCGTGCCCGAGTTGAGAAACTCGCGCACCACTGTGTAGATGACGTAAACCGCCCAGAAAATGATCGTGGCGACAATGCCCAGGCGTCCTCGGAGTAGCTTTCCGTCGCTGGGGCGCGGATGTACGCTGGGTAGTGGGGTCGTTGATTTTTCTGACCCAAGTTGGTGTTTTCGGTTATCAAAATTGTTGAGTTTACGCAAGGACACTCCAGATATGCGATCGGGCAGCGGCGTGAGGTCCACTCAGAAAGGTGGATCCGTGAAATGTACCCAGACGGCGAAATTTACCAATCGTGGCCAGAAAAGAAGTTATTTCAACTACGACCGCGTAGGTAGTGCCCGTCGTGGGGTAACGCTCATGAAACGTGCCGACTCGCCCCGCTGACGAAGAAGGCGTCGTCGGGAAGGCGTCAGCTATGCTGCTGCTCGTCGAGCAGAAGCTGCTTCGAATGTCACAACATGACGCAAATGAACAACGTGTTGTGCTTCGCGTGGGCGTACCCAACCTGCAAGGGGAGAAGAAGGTCATGATGGCTGCGAAGCGACGGCGGGTGGGAAGAATCGTCATCGCAAGAATTCCTGACTGTCTGCGGCACCAAGTTGACGTCGCCGTCTGAGCGTGTCAGATCAGACTCAGGATTTGCGGCAGATCGCAGCCTGCGAATCGCAGGATTAACATAATTTAATTCACTTCTCATCTGGGGTAAAACCTTAGAATCGGTTTCTGTAAACCGCGGGCTGAGCCCCTGGGAACAGGTCAGCCAAAGAACCACACGGGCTGTTCTCTTTTAAAATGTCAGAGTGTTGTGTTCGGGGCTCTGGTGTTTGTGGGAACTGGAGTGGTGCTCAGCCGGCCGCTTTCTGGCGTCATCGCCCGGCGTTACAACGGGAGGCGTTTATTTCGCCCAACTCACGGCGTTTCCTCTGACGCTGGTCATTCTGGCCACCGCAGCGGTGAGCCCGGGCGCTTCTATGCGTCGCGAGGGGCCTTGTTCGCCGAGCAGACCGAGCAGACCGAGCAGACCGAGCAGGCGGTCCTGCGACGTGCGCCGACCAAACACGTCGAAGTGCCCGAGCCCACACAGAACGGGTGGTTACAGCGCGATGGCCTGTGCTTGCACGTCGACCGTCGGATCGTGCAGGTAGCGAACACGGTCGTTTCGCTAAAGCGCAGCGAGTTCGACCTGCTGGCGAGCCTGTTTCAACCCGGCAATTGGGTGCACACCAAGACGAAGACCATTCTCGAGCTGCGCGGCGACAGCTTTGCCACGGGCGGTCTCGTGACGGATTCCGACCCGCGCTTCCTCGAGATGCACGTGGCGAATGTGCGTAAAAAGATCAGCCGGTCTGATGAAATGACCAGTTCCACGGCCTCGGCCCGGAACTCAGCAGTGAACTTACGACGATTAGTCATGAATCATGATTCTCCTTACCTCTGTCTCGACTCACTACACGGGTGCAGTTGTTCCGGCCAGGCCCGAACTCCCATGTACTAGCGCGCCTCCTGCGCAGCGTGTACGTGGTCAGAAGGGACCATCGGCGAGCCGATATCCGACCCCGCGCACCGTTTCAATGCGGTCGGCGGGCCCGATCTTCTTGCGCAGGTTGGCCACGTGCACCTCAAGCGCGCGCTTGTCGGAGTGGGTCAGGAATCCGCTCGCGTAACTGTCGCTGCGCACCTCGAGAATCAGGTTGGCTTTGCTGTGCACCTGGTCGGCGGGCTGCAACAGCTGCGCGAGCAGGTCGAATTCACTGCGGGTCAGCACAACGGATGCCCCATCTACCTCCACTATGCGCCGTGCTTTATCGAGGCGCAGACCGTCGTGGTGTAGCCATCCGCTTGATTCGAGCCCCGGCGAGTTTTCGAACGGCGTCGGCTCGGCCGGGCCGAGCCCGGCCACGGTTGACGCTCGCCGCAGCACTGCGTCGATGCGGGCGCGCAGTTCGCCGATGCGAAACGGTTTAGCGACGAAGTCGTCGGCGCCGGCGCTGAGGCCGCGCACGACGTCGATCTCGTCGAAGCAGGCCGAGATCATGATGATGCTGCTCGCGGTGATTTGGCGTATGCGTTTGAGGGTTTCGAAGCCGTCCATGCCGGGCATGTTCACGTCGAGGGTTGTGAGCGTCGGCGCATGAACTCGAACGAACTCGATGCCTTCAGCGCCTGTGCTGGCGAGCTTCACGTCGAAGCCGGCCTGGATGAGGATCGCCTCGATCACTTCGCCGACATCAGCGTCGTCTTCGATGACGACTGCGATGCGGTCAGTATTCACGCGAACCCCCGGTTTGCTCTGTCCGCTAACTCTACCCAAGGTCTCCCAGTACGTGAGAACAAGAAAAATGTTGCTTCACGGGTGCTCACGCAACAATTTGCTCATTCTCACGTCCAGACGGTGCCACGGTGTCCTCGTGACCAGCAGGTGCGAGCGATAGGGTCAGCTCGAACCTGCTGCCGTGCGCCGATGACTCGACTAGGCGCAGGTCGCCGCCGTGCTGCCGCGCAATGTCACGGCTGATGCCCAGGCCTAGCCCTGAGCCGTCTTGCGACGAGCGCCGCGCCGATTCGGTGCGATAGTACGGCTCGAATACCCGTGCATGGTCGGTGGGGGCTATGCCGCATCCGCTGTCGGTGACGGCGAAGGTTGCCATGGTGACCGTGCGGGTTTCGCTCACGACCACCGTGCCGCCGACCCGGTTGTATTTGATGGCATTGGTCAGCAGGTTGTCGAACACCTGCCGAATGCGATTGGGGTCGACGTCGGCCCAGAGCGTGTCGGACGCGATCACGTCGATCGACACCCCGCGCGCGTCGGCTGTTGTGCGACTTGCCGCGACGCAGTTCTCGATGAGCCCGCGCACGTCGGTGGCCGTGATGTGCAGCCCCAGCAGTGCCGTGCCGGTGCTGCGCGCGAGGAGCAGGTCCGCGAGAATTGTGTCCATCTGCTCGGCGTTGCGCACGATTACCCCGACGCGCCGCTCAACCGCCGGCGCATCATTCGTGTGCAGCACCAACTCGGCATTGCCCAGAATCGATGTGAGTGGAGTGCGCAGCTCGTGCGTGACCGCTTCGATCAGGTCGTCGCGGGCCTGCACCGCTTGCTCGGTGAGAGCGGTCTGCGCCGCGAGTTGCACCTTTTTTCGACGGATGCGTGCTCCCGACACTCCTGCAGCCCCCGCCAAAATCAGTAGCGTCAGCGGGTAGGCCACGATGCGGGTGAAATTGCCCGGTTCCATGTCTCCGCCGTAGGCCTGCAAGAGTCCCACCGGGCTTGTGACCACGAGAAGGGCAACGCCAGCTAGCACACCCCGCACGCCGAACGAGTACGCGATCCAAATCATGGGCAGAATCAGCAGCAGGGCGCCGCCCGAGAGCGTTGCGTCTTCCGCGTGCGCGGTTAACCGAATACCGAGCAGGTCGAGAAGCGGGAGCAGCACCGCAAAGCGTTGCAGACCCGGCCGATTGTGCCAGATCACGGTGATCACGGTGATCACGGTGATGATGCCAGCGCCGGCGGCGTAGAGAAACGGGTTGAGGGCAGCCGGCTGGCTGAGCAGTACCGCCGTGCCGACGATCACCAGAGCCCCGAACACGACGCCTTGAAACTCCAGCAGGGCTCGACCTGTGTCGCGGCGTGCCTGATCTCTCTCCATGGACTCAGACTAGAGTTTCACGCGTCCATTACGGGAGTAAAGCCCACTATGGGGGCCAAAGAAACTGGGTCAATCCTGTGGTTAGCGGGCCGAAATCTGCCGTGAATCCTGAGCCTGCTTTGGCATCATGACACGTACATGCATCTGCGTAGCGTTGCAAACAGTGAGAAACCACTGCATGACGACCCTGTTCACCCGGGCACCTTGCGGCCGTTGCCACCGTTCTCGCACTGATGGTTGGTGGTCTGGGCTCCGGTGGCACGAGCGCGATGGCCGAGCCCGGCGGTGTGCCCACGCTTCGTACCAGCTTTCCATCGAACCCGACAACCAGCGTCCTATTTCAGAGCTGGCAGTACATCGGTGGGTACCGACGGGAAGCTGTATCAGTGGAACGGTATGACCGCGCCCGTGAACGGGCCCCGAAATGCATCACGAATGCTGTGTTGTCGGGCAGCTATCTCTACGTGCTGTCCGCGCCGGAGAATGACATGGAGGTCATCCTGCGCTTCGATCAGTAGAATCCCGCGAGGGCGCATTCAACTGGTCGTCGCAACACTCCGATCATGGAGGTATCTGATGGGACGTCCCGCAGGTTGGATGAAGGAGTTAACGAGTAGGTCCCCGATGAAGTCGCCGGGGGCGCCGTCGCATCGGCGAAGGTTGAGCGAGCGTTCTGGATCGAGATCGCGCGCGGGCTCTCGAGCGAGAACGCGGCAACGGCTGTTGGCGTGTCGCAGGCAGTCGGTGCCCGCTGGTTCCGACATCGTGGTGGTATGTCTCCCTTCACGCTCGCCCCACTGGCTGGTCGCGATCTCTCGTTTGCTGAGCGTGAGGAAATCGCGTTGTTGCGGGTTGAGGGCACGAGTGTGCGTGGTGTTGCCCGGTCGATGGGTCGGTCTGCGTCGACGATATCGCGCGAGTTGCGCCGCAACGCTGCCACCCGTGGGGGAAAGCTAGAGTATCGGGCTTCTGTTGCGCAGTGGAAGTCGGACCTTGTGGCACAACGCCCGAAAACGGTGAAGCTTCTGGCCAATGACCGGCTGCGCGATTACGTCCAGGACCGTCTCTCGGGGGCAGTCAAAGACGCCAACGGTGTGCCCATCTCCGGACCGACGACACAAATGTGGAGGGGGCGCAACAAGCCCCACCGCCAAGACCGACGCTGGGCGACGGTGTGGAGTCCGGAACAAATCGCTGGTCGCCTCCGCATCGACTATCCCCACGATCTGTCGATGCGGATCTCCCACGAGGCGATCTACCAGGCGCTGTATGTGCAGTCCCGAAATCACCCACCACAACAACGTAAGGAGGGTGACCTCATTATCGGAACGGATGGGTCGGCGATCGGCACTCTCGTGGAACGCACGACCAAAGTCACAATGCTCATCCACCTGCCAGCGATGGAAGGTTACGGAATGCAGCCGCGGGTCAAGAATGGCCCGGCGATGGCTGGGCATGGGGCCGAGGCCACGAGGAAGGCTCTGGCGATCCAGATGGGTGCTCTGCCGTCGGCGATGCGTAAATCATTGACCTGGGATCGAGGCAAGGAGCTGGCCCAGCACGTGGAATTCACGCATGCGACCGGGATTGCCGTCTATTTCGCTGACGCCCACAGCCCGTGGCAACGACCATTGAATGAAAATACGAACGGACTGCTGCGCCCGTATTTCCCCAAAGGCACCGACCTCGCACGATCGGGCGCTAATGAACTCGACGCCGTTGCTCTGACGCTCAACAACCGACCACGCAAAATCCTTGGCTGGACAACCCCCGCCGAGATGTGGGCAGAGCACCTACTATTGACCGAACAGGCCGGTGTTGCGACGACCAGTTGAACTCGCCATCTATGCCTCGTCCGAATTTCGGCTGCTGGTGACCGGCCTGGGGATGCGGTCATCGATGGGCCGCACGGGCGTGTGTTGGGACAACAGTATGGCGAAAAGTTTCTTCTCGAGGCTCAAGAACGAGCGTGTTTACCGCACCGCGTATGCCACAAAATCACAAGTTCGCAGCGACGTCATTGGCTATATCGAAGGGTTTTACAACAGTCGACGCCAGCACTCCGCGCTTGGTGACCGCCGGCCTAACGAGGCCCCTATGGTTATCAGCAGCTAGCCTTAGCAGCGTAGAAAAATCTACTAATTCCGCTGTCCGAAATGCCCGCAGCAGGTCATGGTGTGCGCCACACACACGCCCGGTCCGATTATTTGCCAGTATGACTGAATGACCGCCTCTCCCTTTGGCGACAGTATGCCAACGGCAAAATAATCAAGCGTCTGCCTTCGTGCGCTGGTGGCCCGTTCGGGTTTCCTCGTGCGCCCACCAAAATTATTTATCGTGAATCGGTAGCCACACTAGAAAGAAGATCAGGGCTCGGCTTGACGCTGAGCGGTCCGAGGCGGCGTGTTCTCCCGGCGCGCATGCGTGGAACGACATAGAGATGCACAGTGAATACCTTCCTGACCAGCCATGTACCCCCCAAACACCCAATTTTTTCAGCAGGTAGACTCAAATTCTACGAAGAATACAGCGCCCCACGGCGTTGCAATCTTTACTCTGGGGGAGTAAGCCGTGTCAGTAAACGAAGCCGCGACAAACGCGCTCAGGGACCTACATAGATCTGTCCCTCTCGTTCGTTTCGGCGCGCAGTTCGGCTTTGACGCGGCCTCCTGGGTCGTTGCGCTTCTTCTGGCGCAGGCGTTTCGCTACGAGTTTCACGTTGACCTTATTGTCTGGCCCCCGTTGCTGCTGTTGTGTGCAGCCGCCATCGTCTTGCAGCTGTTTATCGGCTCGCTCTACCACCTCTACCGAGGGCGCCACCCATACGGCAGTTTCGCCGAAGTGCGGTCGCTGCTCTGGTCGGTGCTGGTCATTGCGCTGATCCTCGGTGTGCCGGTCATTATCTTCGGTGGAGCCTTCGACATCCCCCGCAGCACGGTGATCATTGCGCTCCCCATGGCCTTCATCTACATGGGCGGAGTGCGCTACTACAAGCGCCTGCTGGTGGAACGGGCAATTAAGCCCGCCGACAATGCCCTCAACGCGCTCATCTACGGTGCCGGCTATCTCGGCGGTTCTGTCGTGCGCCGCATGAAAACCGACCCTCAGTCGTCTTTTCGGGCAGTTGGCCTCATCGACGACGACCCCCAGCGCAGCAACGTCTGGCTGCACGGGGAACGCGTGCTCGGAACCGGCACCGACCTCGCCAGCATCGCCAAGGCCACTAAGGCAACCGTTCTCATCGTGGCCATTGCGCGGGTAGACGCCGCGCTTCTGCGCGAAATATCCGACAAAGCGGATGCCGCCGGCCTGCGGGTCAAAGTGTTCCCCACCCTCGATGACATACTCAAGGGCAAGGTTCAACTCAACGACCTGCGCGACCTGTCGATCGAAGACCTCATCGGCCGCCAGCCGGTCGATACCGAAATGGCTTCCATCGCCGGTTACATCGAGGGTAAGCGGGTGCTGGTCACCGGTGCTGGCGGGTCCATTGGCTCTGAGCTGTGTCGCCAGATCAACAAGTTCGGGCCCAGCGAACTGATCATGCTCGATCGTGACGAGACCGGCCTGCAGACCACGCAGATCTCCATTCTCGGACACGGCCTACTCAACACCAAAGATGTCGTGCTCGCCGACATTCGTGACCTCGACGCCCTCACCGAGATCTTCACCGACCGTCTCCCCGATGTGGTCTTTCACGCCGCCGCACTCAAACACCTGCCCATGCTCGAGCAGTACCCCGATGAAGCCTGGAAGACCAATGTGCTGGGCACCCGCAACGTGCTCAAAGCCGCTCAGCTTGTGGGAGTGGAGACGTTCGTGAATATCTCGACAGACAAGGCCGCCAACCCCACGAGCGTGCTCGGGTATTCCAAGCGCGCCGGCGAACAGCTCACCGCAAACGCTGCCCGGCAGACGGGGCACGATTACATATCGGTGCGTTTCGGCAACGTCATCGGCAGCCGCGGTTCAATGCTGCCCACCTTCACGGCACTCATCGAGGCAGGCGGCCCGCTCACCATCACCCACCCCGACGTCACCCGGTTCTTCATGACCATCCCCGAGGCCTGCCAGCTCGTCGTGCAGGCCGGCGGCATCGGCCGCCCCGGCGAGGTGCTCATCCTTGATATGGGGGAGCCAGTGCGCATCCTCGACATCGCGCAGCGCATGATCGCCCAGTCGGGCAAAGACATCGAAATCGTCTACACGGGCCTGCGCGACGGCGAGAAGTTGCACGAAGAACTCGTGGGCCTGGGCGAAACCGATGAACGCCCGCTTCACCCCAAGATTTCCCACACCAAGGTGGCCCCCATCGCTCCCGAGCGCCTCGACGAACAGGCATGGCATCGCAGTCACCAATTGCCCGCGACCTCGACCAGCAGCGCTCCCGCGCGACACAGAGAAAGCGTCAGCCATGAATAAACGCATCTACATGTCCTCGCCCGACGTCGGCGAACTCGAAGAACAATACGTTTTGGCCGCCATGCGCTCGGGTTGGATAGCTCCTCTCGGCCCCGACGTCGACGCCTTCGAAGCCGAGATAGCCGCGCGAGTCGGCGTCACGCACGCCGTGGCCCTCAGCTCGGGAA
The DNA here is from genome assembly GCF_002929595.1 of Cryobacterium sp. N19. Lineage (NCBI taxonomy): Bacteria > Bacillati > Actinomycetota > Actinomycetes > Micrococcales > Microbacteriaceae > Cryobacterium > Cryobacterium sp. N19. The sequence continues at coordinate 258,387 of NZ_PJJR01000049.1, forward strand.
CCGCTGCGCTGCACCTCGGCCTGCTTGGGCTCGGCGTGGGCCCCGGCGACATCGTGGTCACCTCAACCATGACTTTCGCGGCCACCGCGAACGCCATCGTCTACACCGGTGCCGAGCCTTACTTCATCGACTGCGAACTGGCCACCGGCAACATGGATCCAGTGCTGCTGCGTGAGGCCCTCAAGCAGCTCTACCGCGGCGGCGAGAAGGTGGCAGCCATTGTGCCCGTCGACTTGCTCGGCAAGGCGGTCAACTACACGGCTATCTGTGCGATCGCTGACGAGTACGACATTCCAGTGCTGGCCGACGCCGCCGAGTCACTCGGTGCGAGCCATAACGGTCAGGCGGCCGGCTCCTTCGGGCGAGCCTCAATCTTGTCGTTTAACGGCAACAAGATCATGACCACGTCGGGGGGTGGCATGCTGCTAACGGATGATGCGGATCTCGCGACCCACACCCGGTACCTCGCCACCCAGGCCCGGCAGCCTGTTACGCACTATGAGCACACCGACATCGGCTACAACTACCGTTTGAGCAACCTGCTAGCCGCCCTTGGTCGGGCTCAGCTCACCCGCCTGGATGACATGATTGCGCGCCGACGTGCCATGCGTGAGACCTACCGAGAACTCTTTGCAGCCGTCCCCGGGGTCGAGATCTTCGGCGGCGAGAACGATGAGAATGACAATTTCTGGCTGACGTCCATTGTGGTGGATTCGACGGTCTCCGGATTTGCGGCTGCCGAGCTCAGTGCGCATCTCCTGTTCGACAACATTGAAAGTCGCCCCTTGTGGAAGCCGATGCATCTGCAACCGGTCTTTAGTGGCGCGCGGTCTATGTCTAACGGCACCGCTGAACGGTCCTTCAACAATGGGCTTACCCTTCCCAGCGGGTCATCGTTGGGGCCCGACGAGATAGAACACGTGCTCACTCAAATCGACGACTTAATAATGAGCCGAGTGTGAATAACGCGCAAGAACAGCGCCGGTTTGATACCACGAAACGAATTCTCGATCTGGTCGGCGCATCGGCCGCACTGGTCGTCACTGCACCAATCCAACTTCTAGTGGCCGGAGCGGTCATCGCAAAATTGGGTCGCCCGATTCTGTTCAAACAAGAACGCCCAGGGCTCAATGGACAGATCTTCCTTCTTCGCAAGTTCCGAACGATGAGAAACGTGTCACTAGACGGACGGCTAGTGACTGACGACGAACGACTGACGAAATTCGGTCGAATTTTGCGGTCAACCAGCATGGATGAACTCCCAACCCTGTGGAATGTTATCAAGGGCGACATGAGCATCGTCGGCCCTCGGCCCCTTCTAGTGCGATATCTGAGCCGGTACTCCCCGTTCGAGAACCGCAGACACGAGGTACGTCCCGGGGTAACGGGGCTGGCACAGGTCAGCGGCAGAAATTCCTTGTCTTGGTCGCGAAAATTTGAACTGGACGTTGAATATGTCGACCATCGGTCTCTCGCTCTCGATGCCTCCATCCTTTTGCGAACTTTGAAATCCGTCGTGCTCCGAGAAGGAGTGACTGCAAAAGGTAACGCGGCCATGCCTGAATTTGGGGAAGAAAATCAAAATGTATCCGCGTAGCTGGCTTCTTTCAAGCGGTGGGCGTCGGGGCGCTCTCGTCGAGCTCCTTCGTGATGCAAACCCTGGTAGACCAGCGAAGGTAATTGTAACCGACGCATCGGAACTCTCCGCTGCCGGGCGCTTGGCTGACGAATTCAAGATCGTTCCCCGAATCGATTCGGGCGAATTCATTACAGAAACTCTTCGTATTGGTCTTCTGCACGGCGCACAAGTAGTCGTGCCAACAATCGACCCTGAAATCGCAGTCTTCTCAGATGCCCGGAACTCGTTTCAGAAACGTGGCATCGATGTGTGGGTGTCTAGCCCTCAAGTAGCCGAACTGGGCTGGGACAAATGGAAAATGTTCCAGTGGATGGTTAGCAATGGTTTCCCGACCATTGAGACGCAGGAGATCGTCGAGGCTCGGCATGCTCGCTTCAAGGGGAAGGTTGTCGCCAAACCTCGATCAGGATCATCTTCCATAGGCGTAATCATCGTTGAAGACTCATCTGATCTAAAGCTCGATGTGCTGGCGGACGACTATATTATTCAGCGGTTCGCACCGGGCATTGAGGTGACCGTAGATGTCGCCGTCGATGATCGCGGAAGAGTATTGGCTACGATTCCTCGCCGCCGTCTGGAAGTGCGTTCGGGAGAAGTTTCGAAGGGTGTCACAATCCAGGTACCTGAGATCGAGTTGTTGGTCCGAGAGGTCGTCACGGCTCTGCCAGGCGCCTACGGAGTGCTAAATATCCAGGTAATTTTCAACCCTGTGACGAAATCGGTGCAAATACTGGAGATAAATCCACGATTCGGCGGGGGGTATCCATTGAGCCACGCTGCCGGCGGCGACCTCATAAGCGCTATGTGTCTCAGCGTAGTAGATCATGTACCTTCCGTCGTCTGGCGGCCAGGGACTGTCATGTTGCGTTATGACGATGCGGCCTTTTATCGCGACCCGAAGTTTGATTTGAACCCATGGATATAAAACTCGTGGTGTTTGATATGGATGACACCTTGTTTCTTGAACGTTCATATGTAGAAAGCGGTTTTCGTGCGGTTGCTGAGATGCTTGCGCGCGAATACCAGGTGGATGCCTTTTACGAAGCCGCATGGGGGCAATTCGAGCTCGGTGCACGTGGCGATATATTCGATTCCGTCCTCAATGGGGTGGCCAAGTCACTCCCGCGCAACATAGTTGACCGCTGCGTTAGCGTCTATCGCGAACATGAACCGCAGATCGAGCTCTTGGATGATTCCTTGGCCTTGTTGCGCTCCTGTCAGACTAAATTTCAGACGGGACTTGTGACTGATGGCCCAAGAAACAGCCAACGTGCCAAAGTACGTAGCCTGGATCTGAATAACCTGATCACACGTATTGTGATCACGGACGAACACGGCCAGGGATGGCCGAAGCCGGCTCCAACAGCCTTCGAGGCACTTCAAAATTGGTTTGGTATCCGCGGGGCGGAATGTGTATATTTCGGTGACAACCCTACGAAAGATTTTGTCGGGGGACAAGCATTGGGCTGGCGTACCGTCCGGGTTCGCCGGCCGGGAGGTCTCCACGCCGCCCTCGAGACTGACACTGATGCTGAATTCGAAGTGCCCGACTTGACGTCAAAGTCGTTGGCGGAAATCGCGCTTCCAAAAATTTACGATGAGGTTGCAAAGGCCAGTCGGTGGGTCAACAAATAGGTACTGGGTTTGATTCTGGCGTGCTGCAGGGATCACTCGTCGGGCAGATTAATCGTCAGGTCGTGTTCTTGAGTTGGAAAAGACCTACCCGCACTCGCGGGCGCAAGGGGAAGTCCCGCGACGCTGAAGATGGATGGGAACTTTGAATATCGGACTGTTGACAAGTGTGGGAAGCACTCTGGACGCGTTCTTCCCCGAGATTGTGCAAGCGTGGGAAGAAAATGGCTCCCAGGTAGGCACCGCAGCTTCCACCACATCACCAATAGGTGACTTCACCCTGTTGCGTTCCGTCACCCGGCGACCTGGACTGAAAAATATGGGCGCACCCGCAGAGATCAAGAGATGGCTGAAGCGAACAGGTGCTGATGTGCTCGTGACGAATACAGCAACGGCATCGGCGATGGCAAGGGTTCAACGGATGCCCGTGCCGGTGGTTTATTTCTGTCATGGATTGCACTGGAATAAGGGAACGTCGCCGGCTGACAAACTGTGGAGAACAGTTGAAGCAGCGCTGACGCCTTCCACTGCCGGTGTGATTGTGCTTAACGGCGATGACGAGGAATGGTTTAGAACTCGCCTTCCTCCTCATCGCATCCTCCGTTTAGAGCTTGGGGTTGGCGTGCCGCTTGCGAGTTACCCGAGGACCGCGGCGATGAATGGAAAGCAAATGCGTCTTCTGTGGGCTGGCGAGTTCTCTAAGAGAAAGCAGCCTTTACAAGCAATTGAGGTGATGAAGCATCTTCGCGATGCCGGTTCGGACGTCGTTCTTACCATGCTGGGTGAAGGCGCATTGCGAGACGTGACCATCGCTAAAGTTCAGGCCGCCGGATTGAGCGACGTGATCAGTGTTCCTGGAAGGTTGGATTTCGCTCCGCACATGATCAGAAATGACGCGATATTGCACACAGCCAAGTGGGAAGGACTCCCAAGGGTCTTGCTGGAGGGCTTCGCAATGGGGCGTCGTTCGTACGCCTATGATGTCAAGGGCGTTCGAGACATCCCCGAAGTCACGCTGGCCGCTGATGCCGATACACGCGGCCTTGCCGACCTCATAAGGCGAGACATATTGAGCGGGCGCATTCGTCAACCCACAAAACAAGTTGATGGGCTGGAAACTTTCGAAGCTGCGCGGCGCATCTATGAGTTCCTGCAAAGGGTATTGGCCACACCAGTGATGAGGTAATTGCGATCTATCCAGTCCGTGTGACGGGAAGCGGTGCCAGCTCGCCGCCGCACACTACTCTTATAGAGCGGCGTTGGCAATTTGGAAGGCGAATGTCGCGATCCAAAATGCCCGTAGCAACAAAAGTTCTTACTTGAACGGGCCTAGGCTCCGATGAAGGCTGTCAACTGATTCGACCGAGGTTGCCATCGATGCGCGTACAGCGATTGCTTCTCTATTTCATTTCCGATAATCAGTGCCGCAACCGGTGTAATCGTATTATCTACCGCAATTGCCGAGTTTGATGTTCAGGCGTGGGCCATCATTGCCATCGGGCAATCCAATACCCACCGCGCATTTGGCGCATTGGAGGGAAGGTTTTTTGCTGAGTTTTCGTCGTCGTCGTCCTCTAGATTCGCGCCCATGGAATTTCGAAGTTTTATATGAATTGCCCTCGGTGCGGCCTGCGCGTTTGGCTTATATTTACTTTTAGTAGTTTCAATGTGAGCATGGGGGCAAGATAGGAATGAAAATAGTATTTCTAACACCAGATATCAGCCAAAACTCAATCGGACGGACTTATTGTTTGTGGCAGTTGGCTGAAAGTCTTGGATGGACTTCTAAAATAGTTTCAACGTTAGGGGTCAGCGTATGGGGACCACTTCGAGGATCTCATTTCGGCGATCAGTGCACTGTTCTGTCGCCCAATACCGTGATTACAGAAATAGCACGTTTTTCCCCGGATCTCATAATCGCTGTAAAGCCGCTTCCGGAGTCGTTTGGCCTTGCTTTGCACGCGGCCCGAGAAACTGGAATCCCAATATTATTGGATATTGATGACCCCGATCTAGAGGCTCAATTGGCCTACGGCGACCCGATCCGGAGAATTGCCAAGACTGTACTTCGCTCGAAACGTATGACCATGCTGAAGTCACTTCGCAGCGCGGCAATGGTCACGCCGACCATTGTGAGCAATCCGATACTTCAGGCGACCTATGGCGGGGCCGTCGTGCCCCACGTACGTCCGGACCTCGGATTTGGCGCAACTCACCAGTCAGGATCGCCGACAATCGCTTTCGTTGGTACTGCAAGAAGACATAAGGGACTGAAATCATTGCGTGCTGCCGTGGCGCAGTCTCAGGGACTCGGTGTGAACCTAATCATTACAGATACGATTCCGCCTGATGCAAAGGTTTGGGAGGAATGGGTGGGCGAGACATCAATGGAACGCGGGCAAGAAATTGTTCTCAATAGTGACATCGTCATCATTCCCAGTCTGAATTCAGTCTACGGAAGGGGGCAATTTCCGGTCAAAGTCGTCGACGCGATGCTGAGCGGGAGAGCTATTGCTGTCACGGAAGTGGGGCCACTACCATGGGCGGTTGGAGACGGCGGATTGGTTGTACGGCCTGGCTCGGTAGCCCAGATCAAGGCAGTGATTTCGACGCTAGCAGATCCAGTATTCCGCAGGGACATAGGAATAAGAGCAAGGGCCAGAGCCCTCGCTGTGTTTAGTGTGGGTGTGAATCGCGATAACTTTGCTCGCGCGTGCTGTTCGGCATCGGACCGCGATTCTGAAACATACTCGGGAAGGTAATCGTTGGGAGTATTTGCTCACGAATTCACGGCACCAGGGTCCCAGGGGTCTAGACATGGACGATGTGCGCCCGTCAAGTTATTGAGACAATCTGATTGATTTTTCTTCTACGCCGCTGCCGTTAGGCGGGCGTCGCGGTGAGCGGCCAACGCGGCCGCGGGTTGGAACCCTCCGTTGTGGGAATGAGGGCGCCGCCGGTTGTACCAGGATTCGATGTATTCCATCACCGCGGTCCTCGCGGCGAGGTGATTCTCGAAGTTGTGCTGGTAGTACATCTCGGTCTTCAGATGTGAGAAAAAACTTTCCGCCATACTGTTGATGCCCCTATGTTGTCAATTCGTGCTGCGCGCGGTTTTGTGCTGGTCGGGAAGCGTTTTCAGGATGGTAAAGATTTTGCGTGCGAGGTATCGTTTGAGGCAGCGGATGACGTCTCGCTTGCTTTTCCCTTGCTCGGTGCGGTGCTGTAGATAATTCTGGGTGGTTTCATCCCACCGAAGCCGCGTCAGCACGATTCGATACAGGGCCGCGTAGGCTTGACGGTTCCCACCGCGATTGAGGCGACGCTTCGTCGTTTTCCCTGACGAGAACTCGACCGGGCTGACGCCGCAGAGCGCTGCGAAGGCGGCCTCGTTCTTCATTCTTTCGGGATTGTCGCCGACGGCGATGAGTAGCGCCGCAGCGCTGTCGTAGCCGACACCGGGGCGGTCCAGGAGCTCGGGCGCGCAAGCCATCACCGTGCGTGTCATGGCCGTTTCCAAGCGGCCGAGCTGCTCGGTGAGGTGGTGGATGCGGGTGGCAAGTTCACTCATGAGCATTCGTTCGACGGTGCTGGGCAGCAGCAGTGCGCAGGCCCGGCTGAGGGCTTTCGTGCTGAGTCCACGGAGCTGATCGCGCAGTGCTGGCTCTGCGCCGACAACGAGGCCTTTGAGCTGGTTGATCGCGGTCGTTCGTGCCTTCACTGCTGACGATTTCACCAACCGCATTTGGCGTAGGTCTTCGGCGGCACCGATACCGGTTTTCGGCGTGGCCAAGGACCGGCCGGCGATGACTGCCCGGGCCGCGGCTTCAGCGTCAACGGCATCTGTTTTCCCGGCTTTGCGCCGCAGTGCTCGGTCTGGTTGATTCACCTCGAACACTTTCACGTTCTGGGTTTGGAGGTATTTCATCAGCGCGGAACCGTACGAGCCGGTGCATTCGATACCGGCCGCGTTCACGTCCCCGAACCGGTGGGCCCACTCCAATGTCGCCGCGTAGCCATCGCGTGTCGTTGGGAAGCTCTGGGTCGCTAGAAGAACTCCCGTGATCGTCAGGATCGCCGCGACGTGGACATCCTTGTGTGTGTCGACGCCAAGGATCACCCCTTCGCCGTGGAGCGCTGGTCGCGACTTTCGCGGGTGTTTCAGAACAGATGAGCTCATGGCTGCCTTTCGTGGGGTGTTGACGAGCAATTCCACGAGAGGAAGTCAGTCAGGACTGTGACGATCCACGCCGGCAGCGAACGCCTACGGAAAGGCCCCTATTGGGACATGGCTTGGCCAGGTGAAACTGCAGGCACCAGACCCGGTCGCGGCCGACAGATCAACGCAAGGACACGCCGACGATGAGGCCAGCTGTCAATCCCAACACGGGTCAAGCCGCGACCCGGCCTGATGCGTTGATCGTCTCACAGTCCCAACACACGCCCGTGCGGCCCATTGTCGGCGGACATGAGAAGCTGCCCGTAGGCGGCCACGGAATTGCCCGCTGACGGCCAGGAGAACTGCTTGGGTTCTATCGGTCGTTGCAACACTCAGCACTATTCAGGAGTTGCAACCATGGTTTCCGAACAGACAACACGAGCACCAGCCCGAACGTTCAACGACGGCGAGAAAGCATCCTTCTTCGCCGCGTTCGAACGGCTCGGAAGCATCCGCCTCGCCGCCGAGGAACTCGGCTTCAAGCCCATGACGTGTCGGCATTGGGTAACCCTCGCGGGCATCGACGTGAAGGTCGCCCAACGTGCACGACGGACCGAGTACTTCCGTCTGCGCGCTGACGCCGTCCCACGAAAAGAGGCAGCCCGGCAGGTCGGGTTGAACATTCGCACAGCGGTCGACTGGGACCAGGGCATCCGGCACGCCGACAACCGCCGGGTCCTGCCCGATGGGCGCATCATCGACTACAACAAGACCGTGACCGTACTGAGTGATTCCCATATCAGGCTGACTCCCGCGCAGCTGAAACCCATCAACTCGAGATACCTGTCGTTGGTTGATCGGGAAGCGATCCGTGACCTGTCCGCGACGGGCACGTCGATCCGGTCGATCGCGGCGACACTCCGCCGGGCGCCGTCGACGATCAGCCGAGAAATCATCCGCAACAGGCAGAACAATCTCACCTACCTTCCGTATGCGGCCCAGCGTGCTGCCGCCGCACGCCGACCACGGCCCCGGGAAGCGAAGCTCGTGACAGAGGAGGGCCTGCGGCAGCTCGTCCAGGAGAAGCTGCAGATCCGCTGGTCTCCGGAACAAATCTGTCAGGCTCTGGTCAAGCACTACCCGACCGACAAGGACATGCGCGTGGTACCAGAGACGATCTATCAGGCGCTCTACGTGCAAGCCAGGGGCGGCCTGCGCCGTGCAGTGCAGGAGGCGCTGCGGTCCGGACGAACACGCCGCAAACCGCAGAAGACCGAATCTGCACGGCGGCCTCGATTCCGCGACCCGATGGTAATGATCGCCGATCGGCCACCCGAAATCGAGGACCGTGCCGTCCCCGGTCACTGGGAAGGCGACCTCATCACCGGCAGACTCAACAAGACCGCGATCGCGACCCTGGTCGAGCGCACCACCCGTTACGTCATGCTCGTCCACCTGCCCGGAGCCCACACAGCGGACGCCGTCCGTGACGGGGCACCCTGCCGGCACACCTCCGTGGGTCGCTGACCTGGGACCAGGGATCAGAGATGTCGACCCACAAGTCATTCACCACAGCGACAGACATGCCGGTGTACTTCTGCGACCCGGCCAGCCCCTGGCAGCGGGGCTCGAACGAGAACACCAACGGGCTCCTGCGCCAGTATTTCCCGAAGGGAAGCGACCTATCGGTCTATAGCCCCGAGGATCTGGAACGGGTCGCGCAGGAACTGAACGGCCGACCCCGCAAAACGCTCGGCTGGGACACCCCGGCAGAGCGATTCCGTGATCTACTAATCAGTACTTAATCAGCGCGGTGTTGCAACGACTGATGGAATCCAAGCAGTTTTCATGGCCACCAGCGGGCATTTCTAGTGGCCGCCAGTGGGCCGTTCCTCATGGCCCTTGACAGCCCATCGAAGACCGCATCCCCAGGCCGGTCACCAGAGCGCGAAATTCGGTCGAGGTGACCGTGATCCCGCGCCATCTCCATGGCGTCAACGATCAGGCTGGTGCGCATATGACTGGCCATCGACCAGCCCACCACCATGCGGGTGCAGAGGTCGATGACGGTCGCCAGATACAGCCATCCCGAACCGGTACGCAGATAGGTGATATCGCCGCAGAGCCGGGTTCCCGGGACGGTTGAGAGGAACTCACGCTTCCCGTCCCCGTCGAGCATGTGATTGCGGATGTGCTCAGTTCTGGCATCCGGATCGACGGTGGTGGTCTTCTTCCACGCCCGCATATGCACGGCCCGCAGGCCGCGGCCAGTGAGGATCGTCCCGACCGTGCCGCTGGCGATGCTGACGCCTTCCTGGCTGAGGATGGTGGTGATCTGGTCCCGGCCGGCCATGCCTTTCTCGCGCTCGTAGATCCGCACCACGTGCGCGTCCAGCACGGTGTGACGCACCTGTGTCGGCGTTGGAACGGCCGGTCGCAGCGAGCGGTAGAACGAGGCCCGCGAGACCTTCAGCTTGCGGCACATCCAGTCGATGGGGAAGGAGGCCTTCTCCGCCAAGATAAACACGAAATAGTCGTTTATCGTTGCTTCGCGGCGAAGAAGGCGCTGACTTTTCCCAGAAACTCGATCTCCCGTTTCAGCTCCGCATTCTCCGCTTGAAGAGCCTTGTATTTAGCCCACTCGACGGGCCCCGGCGCGGCAGCACCAGCTTCGGGGTGTTCCTCTTTCCAGAGGCGCACCCAGTTGCCCAGCGTCCCCTCGACCACACCGATCTCGGGGTCCACCTGCGCGATCGGCCGGCCCGATGAAATGACCAGCTCCACGGCCTCGGCCCGGAACTCCGCATTGAACTTTCGACGATTAGTCATGAAACAGATTCTCCTTACCTCTGTCTCAATTCACCCTACGGGCGCAAACCCCCACCGGATGCACTCCGAAGCCGCGTTCGCGATGCTCTGCGGGGCCGCGCCACTTCCCGCATCATCGGGCAAGACGAACAAGTACCGGCTGAACCGCGGCGGTGATCGAGCCGCCAACGCTGCCTTGCACCGAATCGCAGTGGTTCGCCTCGGCATGGACCCCGAAACCCGCGCCTACGCCGCCCGCAGCGCCGCCCAAGGCAAAACGAAGAAGGACATCCTTCGATGCCTGAAACGTGCCATAGCCCGCGAGGCATACCGTCTCATTCTCGAGCCGCAACCAGCCGCCGACACCAGCCTCCGACCCACCAGAAGGGCTCTCGGCCATACCCTTGCGACCGTCGCCGCAGCCCTCGACTGCTCAGTGATGACCTTCTCCATCATCGAACGAAGACGCGTCAACAACCGCGAATTCCTCACCCGCTACCGAGACTGGCTCAACACCGAAACAACCCAAACCGCCGCTTGACAAGATATAGGAGCATCAGGCTCCACAGATCGTCGTGCCCGATTATGTTCCGCGGAACATAATCGGGCACGTCCCGGGGAACCGTTCCGCCGAACCCCGAACATCGCGACGTTGGCCAGCAGCCAGTCTTGCCGCATATCCAGCGAGGGTTCCACGAACGCATACCGGGAAAACGGCAGACATGCCACGAACAAATACACCCGAGACGTCTCGCCCGTCACCGGGGTCGGTGAGCTGCATCGTCGGCCCGGCCCAATCGACCTCGACCGTCCGCCCCGCCTTATGACCCACCCGGAAGGCCGCCTCCGTGATCAGCGTATGCGTCGCGTATGCCTTGCAGAATTGGTCGTAACCCATCGCCGGCTGCCCCGTCGACATACTCGCCATGGAGCAGTTTCAGCGCCATCCCGACCGTGGCGAGCTCTTTGTGCACCCCTTCCCAACCGGGCTGCACGAACACACTCTCGTATTCGCAGCGGCTCCGTAATAGCAACGCATATGCCTCGGCATCGCTGCGGCCGACGTGACCGTCACCGCCGATACCGGCTTTCTTGGCGGCGTCGAACACGGCCAACACACTCTTACGCGACATGCCCTGCGCGAGAGAGATCGCGCGCCCCGATATGCCCGCGCCGCGGAGCTTGAGCACCAGTTCCGCTTTGATCCTTCGTACCATTACTAATTATTCCTTCCGCCGCGTGTCCATACGCGCAGCGGAAGGAGCTAAGCACATGCTCCCCAACGGAAATACTCGGTGGCCCCACACCGCGCTACTGATCGGATCGACCTGTGGCCCCGAACGTCAATATCGGTGGCCCCCAAAAGCTCGAATACTCGCGAAGCCCACAATCTGGTACGGCAAATCCTCAAGCAGCCCGGTGCCATCGACCCCACCCAGCCCGGTCTCCTGCTAATCACGTTGGACCCGATGCCGACAAAGCGCGAAGCCGCTGCCGTCACAGAGCTCTGCGCAAGCCTGACAGAGACCCAAACGCGGTATCCGGGCACGTACTTGATTCTGCGATATGCTATCAAAGAACGACTTTAAGTTCCGTCGAAATATATCGAATCAAGCCGCCCATGTCAGGACCCCTGGAACCCGGTGCACAATAAGTTGGAAGCCACCTCTCAACGAGTTCGCCATCACCTTCCGAGACCGCTGGCCGAACGCAGACGCCTACTAAGTGAGAAACGCCGGAAACACCGCTAACGAGACACTCCCTTGAAGAGCGGCTTGAGCTTGTTTTCGTACAAGGCCAGCGCAGAGCCAATGGCCATGTGCATGTCGAGATACTTATAGGTACCGAGACGGCCGCCGAAGAAGACCTCGGACTCACCGCGCTGCAGGGCGCGGTACTTCAGGAGGCTATCTCGGTCGTCTGCGGTATTGATCGGGTAGTAGGGCTCGTCGGCGCGGGTTGCAGCGCGCGAGAACTCGCGCATGATGACGGTCTTGTCGGTGGGGTAATGCGCCCGTTCCGGGTGGAAGTGCCGAAATTCGTGGATGCGCGTGTAGGGCACCGCCGCATCGGCATAATTCATGACGGGCGTGCCTTGGAAGTCGCCGATCGGCAGCACCTCTTGCTCAAAATCGAGAGTGCGCCAGGTGAGCTCGCCGCCTTGGTAGTCGAAATAGCGGTCGACCGGGCCGGTGTAGACGACTGGGATGCGGCCGACGACGGACTTGCGGTTGAGCTCCTGCGTCTCGTCGAAGAAGTCAGCGTCGAGGCGCACCTCAATGTTGGGGTGATTTGCCATCCGCTCGATCCACGCGGTGTAGCCGTCAACGGGTAAACCCTCGTGGCTGTCGTTAAAGTAGCGATTGTCGTAGTTGTAGCGCACGGGCAGCCGGCTGATGATCTCGGCGGGCAGCTCCGTCGGCGAAGTCTTCCACTGCTTGGCCGTGTAGTCACGAATGAAAGCTTCATAGAGGGGGCGCCCGATGAGGGAAATGCCCTTCTCTTCGAGGTTCTGACTTTCGCCGGTGGCGAACTCGGCGGCCTGACCGGCGATCAGCGCGCGTGCTTCGGAGGGGGAATAGGCGGCACGGAAGAACTGGTTGATCGTGCCGAGGTTGATCGGCAACGGGAAGACCTCACCGCCGAAGTTTGTGAAAACCCGGTGCTCATAATTTGTGAACTTCGTAAACTTGTTCACGTACTCCCAGACCGGTTCGTTTGACGTGTGAAAAAGGTGCGCGCCGTACTGGTGCACTTCAATGCCGGTCTCAGGGTCAGGCGCGCTGTAGGCGTTACCACCGATGTGACTACGTCGGTCAATCACGGCTACCGTGAGCCCCAGCTCGGTCGCAACCCGCTCAGCAATAGTTAGGCCGAAAAAGCCAGATCCAACGACCACAAGGTCAATCGCCATTCTAAGACTCCTCATAAATTTGAAATTCGCTTGTGGCTAAAAAACGAGAAAATTGCAGGTCAAGCTGTGGCGACGCGAGCCGCTGGATGCGGCACACTAAAACAACATCTGAGTCAGGGGCAGTGTCTCAGTAGGCGGTAATGGACAGTTTAGACCGACGCCTGACGAGCCTTCTGGGGTGCGATCAGATCCCACTGTCTCACATCGCACTATTGATGGATGAAGGCGTCTCTTCCGAGCAGGCCGCCAGTGAACGCTGCAATAGAATTAGCCGATGCACTGGCCGGAGGCTTCGTTAAAATCGATGTCGCTGAGTAAGGCGCTTGCACTTTAGCCCAACGATACACTTGCACAATTGTCTTACACTGAAAGACAATTTTCTGCAAAACAGGCCTGCGGAAGTTTCGCGATCGTATCGGTCCTTCTTGGAGTAGTTTGCTACTTTTGTCATGTGCAGGCAGGTGCCGCTTTGTAACGCCGTAGTGTAGACCTTGATGTCTCGCATATCAGCCAGCTCCGGGGCCAGCGTACATAACTCGCTCCACTACTATTTGGAAGGGACTCCTTGACTGGCATCTTTCGTAAAATCTTCGTCATTTACCCTCGCGGAGTTCAAACCGGCGGTCCGGAGGCGCTCCACCAACTGGTACACACCCTGCGAATTCTTGGCCAGGATGCATATCTTGTGCCGCGACCGGGCTCGGAGAAGGCAGAACGAGTCGCGGCATACGCGCACTATGACGCTCCCGAAAGTGCCCACATAGAAGATATTTCAGGAAATGCTGTTATCACTTCTGAATACGTACTGCCCTACCTCGCAGGCGTCAAGCAAGCACAAAGATTTTGCTGGTGGCTAAGCATCGACAATTCCCCCGTCTTCAGAGATGAACGCCGCGCGCATGGACTGTGGGAATCAGCCCAACAACGCCATTTGCAAGTGTCTAAGTATCGAACACTAGCTTTCGCTAGGGCCGCCGTCCGCCGACTGAACGGCCAAGATCGGCTCCTCCACGAGGTTAGTCACTTGACACAATCACAGTATGCATGGAGCTACCTGTATTCCAAATTAGACATTATATCAACAATGGTTAGCGATTATGTACCCTTGGCCGTGCTGCGGTCCGTTGAACCACTTCCTATTGCTGAACGCGCTTTCACGATTGCTTATAACCCTAAAAAGGCAGCTCGAATAACAGAGCTGCTTAAAGACCGACTACCTCAAGCAACATACTTGCCCCTAACTGGAATGACTTCATGCGAAATTGCGAAGTCGCTCAGTTCCTCCATGGTCTATTTAGATCTTGGATACCATCCGGGTAAGGATCGAATGCCGCGAGAAGCCGCGATCTGCGGAGCGGTATCTTTGGTCGCACGTCGTGGGTCGGGTGCATTCTTCGAGGACGTACCCATCCCGTGGGAGCATAAGATTTCTCCAAATGACAATATCTTGAACAATTCATTGACAGCCATCAACAGGGTCTTCGAAAACCCAAAGGGTAATCAGACACTTCAGGATCCGTACCGCGAACGTATATTTCGTGAGGAACAAACATTTAAGGATGAAGTTCGCAATGCGCTAGTAATGGGCAAGTTTGAATCCAACCGTGCATGATCAAATCCTCATCACGAGACATGAGTGAACGAAGAGCCTTCGCGAGACGGCTCGGTGGCTTTGCCGGACTACCTCTTCTTTCTCTTTTAGCACCGTTCCTTCTCTTACCCATTATTGCTCGATTAGGAGGCGTAGAGGGTTGGGCGGCCATAGCGATTGGCCAATCATTTGGCGCGTTCGCGGCAATTGCTGTGACTTTCGGTTGGACGCTGGTGGGGCCCGCGAAGGTCGCTGGCGCGAGTGAGTCACTTCGGCGACTCCATTACGGCGACAGTATGATCTCACGCCTACTAATATTGACGATCGTGGTCCCACTGGCTAGCGCCGCAACTTTGGCACTTGCACCAGAAAGTCACCGTTTTGACGCGTTGGCTATGGCCGTCGCGATGGCTATCGGCAGTCTCTCTCCCGCTTGGTACGCCATTGGCGTCGGACGACCCGGCTGGATCGCTCAGTTCGACGTGGTGCCCCGGCTAGTGGCAGTGGGAGTCTCCGCCGCTCTCCTTCTTTATACAGGATGGATCATCCTTTATCCGATCTGCCTGATCTTCGCCACGATAATTGGCACGGGTATTTTCAGTTTTCGAATCGGTCAGCTACACCTTCGAAAAGGAACGGAAATTGCCCGTGTTCTTGGACAGATGTGGGCCGATCGGACAGGCGCCTTGACTGTCATTACGGCTGGCGCATACAGCGCCACACCCGTGGCGCTACTTAGTTTGGTTGCACCGGCCGGCAGTGTGGCTATTTTTGCTTCGGCGGAGAAGTTGTACAAACTCTCGCTATTTTCTGTTCAGTCCCTAGGTGGTGCGTTTCAAGGCTGGGTTGCAGAAGACGCCCCGACGCACGTCACAAGAAGGATGCATTTTTCCCTTCTTTCACACACCTTGCTCGGGCTATCCGGTGGAAGTGGGATAGCCCTCTTGGGCGAGCCAATTACACGGCTCTTGTTTGGCGAGGCCGTTGCTGCCGATCCTATGACGTCCTTGTACTATGGGCTGGCGTTCATGGCGGTTTCGATTAACACCTCGACAGGTCGGCATATATTAGTCCCCCTTGGACAACTTCGGAGCGTGCTCGTGAGCACACTTGTAGGAGCGGTTGTGGGAGTCTCGTCCATGATCGTGCTTGGAACTATTTACGGTGGACCAGGCGGGGCTGCTGGCCTTGCTGCCGGTGAGATCGCAGTGTGCGTTGTGCAAATTACTGCCCTTGCGACAGGTACACGAAGAATTTGACACTGCTCCAAATCAGTGTTTTCAGTGCGTCACACAGCCCTTGTAAGATGAATGAATACGGTCTGATGAGCAAAGGAGGCTCTTGCTCGCCTACTACTTGCTCACGGTCGTCCTGGGAATACTCTCGACAGCATCAAGATTCATCGATAATTCCTTGGTCAAATCCCGGCGGCAGCCAGCAATCGCATTATTGACGAGACAGGTTTCACTCAAGTGGAATCCCTTCGATTTCCTAGTAGTTTCTGTCTTGGTAGCGTTCTCAGCTCTTCGCTTTGAAGTGGGCACGGACTATGCGGCCTATGCCTCTACTTTCTCGAGGATCCAACCCCAGTACTGGCAAGAAACATTGGCGCACTCCCCGCAAGAATTCGGGTACACGGTTATGACGCTGGCGTTAAAACTAGTCTCGGAATCGCCTCGGTTGCTATTTTGGGTGACGTCAATATTAACGGTCGTGCCGATTTACGTAACCATTAAGAAAAAAAGTCTAGACCCGACACTCTCAATCCTTCTCTATGTGCTATTGGCTTTTTACGTCGCGCCTTTTAACGTAATCCGGCAGGGAATGGCAATAGGACTCAACTTTTGGGCAAGCACATTCCTGGAGAAAAACAAAATTGCCTTTTGTGCAATAAATTTCGTTGCTAGTCTTTTTCATGTTTCAGCGCTTTTAATCGCAGTAATTCAGCTTCTTATACATAGATGGCGACCCGGAATAAGAGGTCTCTCGGTTCTCCTCGTCTTGGGTATTGCTTCCGCTGGCTTAGTAACAAATGTTTCAGCTCTATCCGACCTAGTTACCCTTTTAAATCCACGGTATGAGTCGTATCTTCTTGAAAACGCAACAGGTATTGGCACCTTTCTGGTGATCGCCGCAAAGCTTGCCCTCTTGTCGATTGCTGTATATTTAACCTTGGGGTCGAATCGATCTCCATATATTACCTATGTTGCTTTCGGAGTTGTCTTCTTGTTCCTGGGCACGCAGGCCCTTGTTCTTGCTCGGATAGAGGGCTACTTCAGTATCTTCCTGATACTTTTACTTCCCAATGCATTAATGGAAGGTCATCTTGCACCGAAGGTTCGGGGCGTTGTTGAAGTACTCCTGCTCGTGATGGCATCCGTTTATTTTGCGGTTTACCTGCAGAATTATGGTGACCTCATCCCCTACAAAACAATTCCGTCTGGAATTTATTGACTCAAACTTGCGCGCGCCTTGCTACAGCGCTTTATAGTCGTTCTCGCGTGAGAACCCGTCGTCGCCCGGACCTCCGATCCGTCGGTGATAGCTGGACGGCGCAGGTCGACATGTGGTGCTGCACGGGCCTCCCGTGCCGGTCAGCCGTGAATTGATGGGGCCGCTGTATCGAAGTATGTATACTTCCTGTGGGTAACTGTGAAAGAGTGCCCGAGTTTTGATGCTGTGACCTTCTTATTCAGAGGAATAGTTTGAATTTGACAACGCTTCAACTCGGGTCGCAGCACGGAGCTCATTCAGGTGCGGCTGATGCGATGTCAAAGGAACCGTCGGTTCTGTTTGAATTCTTCGATCTAGGGGTGAGTGAGTTGACTATTGGCAGCAAGAAAATATGCAATGGAATCTAGTTTGACAACACCGCTCGTTTCAGTGGTGATACCCACAATCAAGATTGACAGTTTTTTGCGGGAGGCTGTCGAATCGATCCTTTCACAGAATTATATCAACTTTGAGTTAATCGTAGTTCTTGATGGATTGCTGGTACCTCAAAATAGTCCGGAATGGATGGGTGATCCTAGGGTTCGTGTGGTACCGCTCGCAAACAACGTTGGAACTCCACGGGCGCTGAACATCGGTATCAGTCAATGCCGTGGCATATACATCGCGAGGCTAGACGCTGATGACATCGCGTATCCCGGCCGACTTCAGGCGCAAGTGACAGCTTTCAGTAATGCATCCGGACTCGTATGCCTGGGAACTGGTACGGATGTTATCGACGATGCAGGCCGTTTGATCCGGAAAATGATTGGGTCAGGTGAAAGTGGTCGAGCTGGACTCTTGACGAGAAACACGCTCGTTCACTCCTCTGTGATGTACCGGCGGGATGTGTTCTTAAGCCTTGGTGGCTACAATCAGCTATGCAAGCGGGCGCAGGACTATGAACTGTTCTTGCGTTTCGCCGCTGTCGGGGAAATCGCTAGCTTGCCCGGAGTCTTTACGGCTTACAGGACGCACCCGGCACAGCACAGTAAGAATACGAGTCCCTGGAAGATCTATACTCGCGAAATCCTACGGCGGCGACTCGACTTAGCTCGGGCGATGGGCAGGGCCCCTATTGGGCAAGTCCTTCGAAATGTTCAGTGGTTCACTTATCAGGTATTGCGGCATCACGGCATATTTCGGCCGAGGTATCTCCTGCGCGACAAATAGACGGTGGCGGCAGTGGTGACTCCGCGCGGCTTGGTTGCCGCCAATCTTCACGTAACTAGGCGTGTGGAAGTGAGACGGTTTGTCGTCCATGAATGGGCCTGTCTCTTAAACGGCTCTTCGCATTTGAGGGTGTAGTTGAGGTGCACGAAAGGGGCGCGAACCACGGCTGCTGGGGCCGAAGACGCCTACGGGTAACTGCCCGGACGGGTTCCGCTGGGCCAGAGCCGGCCCGGGCAGCAGGTCTTTGATCAGGAGATGAAACGCTTCACCCACATCATCCGACCCCTCTCTGTCAACCTTGTTTGAGGCACCGGGATCGTCCCGAATAGTGTCGTAGAAGGCGGGGCAGGAGTTCCCTTGACGAACGCAGTGATGACAGGACCCAGCTCGAGCGGGCAGGCTGTAGGGATGGAAAGGGATGGAAGATGTTCCCGATCCCCAAGTTCCCGAGCGTGCACGGCGGCGGACGTACACAGCCAAGTACAAACGCGACATTCTGACCGAGTATGACAGCCTCGATCGGCAGGGCCGCGGTGCGCTGCTCCGACGAGAAAAGCTGTATACCTCCTTGGTCAGCTCGTGGCGTGACCAGCGAGATAAGGGAGTGCTGGTTGCGTTGGCACGGCCGACGGGCGCGCCACCTGCCAGCATCGCGGAGAAGGATGCGGTCCGGCTGCTGAAAGAGAATCTCCGACTGTCGGGTGAGTTGGATACGGCGAGGCAGGTGATCGTGATCCAGGGAAAACTCTCGGCTCTGTTGGATCAACTCTCGACCAACAGCAGCGGGACGAACACCGAGAAGTAATCGACGCCACCATCACCACACTTGTCCCGCTCGTCGGCACCAGGCACGCATGCCGAGCCGTGCGACGATCCCGGTTTACGCACTACCGGCAGCACCCCCGCGCACCGCGGCCGCCCTCATCCCCGCGGCCCCGGCCGGAGCCGATGAAGCAGCCTCGGGCACTGACCGAGCCGGAGCGTACCGCGGTTCTGGAGGTCCTGCGGTCGAGCCGGTTCGTGGACAAAGCGCCGGCGGAGATTCAGGCGATCCTCCTCGACGAGGGCACCTACCTGTGCTCGGTGGCGACGATGTATCGCCTCCTCCGCGCTCACGGCGAGACCGGGGAACGTCGCGCTCAGCCGAGCACCCGGCACGCGTCAAGCCCGAACTCATCGCCACCGGACCCAACATGACCTGGTCGTGGGATATATCCAAGCTCAAGGGGCCGGCCAAATGGTCGTACTTCCATCTGTATGCGATCATCGACATTTACTCGCGGTACGTCGTCGGCTGGATGGTCGCGACCCGGGAATCTCACCAACTCGCCGCGCGGCTCCTGTTCGACACCATCGAGAAGCAAAACATTCGTCGAGACCAGCTGACGATCCACTTCGACAACGGGTCCTCGATGGCGTCAAAACCCGTCGCGTTCCTCCTCGCCGACCTCGCCGACCTCGGTGTGACCAAGTCGCACTCCCGCCCACATACGAGTAACGACAATCCATTTTCGGAGTTGCATTTCAAGATTTTGAAGTATCGGCCCGAGTTCCCCGACCGGTTCTATAGCCTCGCCGAAGCACGCTCGTTCTGCACCGAATTCTACGACTGGTACAACGGTGAACATCGTCATTCGGGTATCGGAATGCATACCCCGTTCAACGTTCACCACGGCCGCGCACCCGCCGTTCAGCACGCCCGCGCCCGCGTCCTCACAACGGCCTATGCCGAGCATCCTGAACGCTTTGTGCGGCAGCACCCGCAGCCACCAACGTTCCCGACGACGACTTGGATCAACGAACCAAAGAAGGAAGAAACGAACTCAATGACCGGCTAAAGGAACTGACTCATAAAGGTTGACATCTTCCGCTCAGGGGGACGCAACCGTCCGGACGGTATCCGTGACGTGATCTGGCTGAGTCAGTAGAGCTGGAGCGGTACGTTCGGGTGTCTGTTTACTGATTGAATCTAGGAATGGGGATGCATCGCAGTGGGACGCACGGCGTAACTGGCGGCGAGCGAACGCGCAATGTTTGGGCCCGAGTTGCCTTTGGGACGATTAGCGTGATTGCAATTGCCGCAGTTTGGGTGGGCATTCAGGTGCTCATGGCCAAGTCGGAATTGGAGCAGGCTGTGCCGCTCGCATCCGCTGTTCAGGGTGCAGTAGCTGCTGGGGACTTGGGATCTGCGCGGAGCTCCGTGACAGCATTGAGCCAACATGCTCGGGCAGCTGCGAGCCACGTTGGTGATCCGGTCTGGCTCGCCTTTGAGGCCGTTCCTTTCGTGGGGCCGAACCTTTCTGCAGTTCGGCAACTCACTGAGATTGTTGATCGCATAGGTGAGCATGCCGGTGAGCCTTTAGCATCATTGGCAGCGAGCGTTGATTTGGCGGGGTTTGTACCTGTTGGCGGGGGGGTGGATCTTTCCCCGATATTGGAATCTGAGCCCGTCATTCGGGGTGTTAATAGCACTCTCACTCAGGCGTCTGTCGATGTGGCTGCCATTGATACCTCCAAAACCGTGGACCAGGTGCGATCTGCTGTTAGACAACTTGCCACGGTCGTCCTCACCATGAAGACGAGCGTAGATGCTGTCAATCGCGCGGTTCTTTTATTACCAGCCATGCTGGGCGCAGATGAAAGTCGCAGCTATCTCTTGCTTTTTCAGAACAACGCGGAAGTGCGGGCAACAGGGGGGCTACCCGGTGCGTTCGCTGAAATTAGTACCAGTGACGGTCAGATTGAGATCACACGCCAGGAATCGGCTGCAGGCATTGTGTTCGAAGACCCTGTTCTCGACCTGCCGCAGGAAACCCGTGGTATTTACTCCGAGCTGGTGAGCACGTTTATGGGCGACGTCACGCTCACTCCACAATTTCCCATCACGGGTGCGCTAACGCGTGAGATGTGGAAACGCACCTACGGCACCGAGGTCGACGGGGTTATTTCGCTGGACCCGGTTGCGCTGAGCTACCTGCTGCGGGCCACCGGGCCGATTACCCTGGCCACCGGCGAGGTGCTCACGAGCGACAACGCCGTGCAACTGCTGCTCAGCGATGTCTACGCGAACTACGACGATTCGGCCGATCAAGACGCAGTCTTTGCGTCGGCCGCGGCTGCTGTGTTTGCTGCGTTGGCCGGCGGCCAGGCCGACCCCACGGCACTCATCTCTGCCCTGGCGCAGGCGGGAGATGAGCGACGCATTCTTATCTGGAGCGCGCATGAGGAGGACCAGAAGCTGCTTGAAGGCACGACGCTCACCGGCGATCTGCCGGTGAGTGACGCATCCGCTGAGCGAATTGGCGTGTACTTCAACGACGCTACCGGTGCCAAGATGAACACCCTGCTTGATACCCGTATTGATGTCGGTGAGGTCACCTGCCGCAATGATTCTCGACCGTATTACGCCGTCGACGTGACCCTGGCCAACACGGCGCCGCTCGACGCTGCAACGTCGTTGCCGAAGTCCGTCACTGGGCCCGGCACCTACGGGGTGGTGCAAGGGAACATTAGAACGATCATGCTGGTCTATGGGCCGCCGGATTCGCAAAACCTGGGAGTGTCACGAGGGGGAGAGCGGGTTCCCTATCACCCGGCGACTGACCTTGGGCATCCAGTGAGTCAGGTGGCGGTGGAATTGGCCCCGGGGGAGTCGGTGACGACGCGGTTTTACCTGCTGGGTGGGGACGACGAGCACGGGGAGCTAGAAATAGTGCACACTCCGGTACTGAACCTGCTCGAGTCGCAGGAACTGGTCGTGGGGTGCGATGAGGTGGAGCGGTGAGCATCGGGCCGCGATGAAAATGACGGATACCGAGGTGTATGACACGGCGAGGTTGCTGGAGTGCACCTTGTGCACGGGCAGTCCAGCGATCCGCAAACAGACGATTCGGGCGTTGAAGTCGAGCGGTATCAGCCAGATAATGAGGGGCCGCTGGCCAATGTTGTGACTCTGGGCAACGTGCGGGTCGAGCTGGCGCAGACGTTGTCTCGTCTCGACGCCGTGCTCGCCGAGGCAAGCCCGAGGCCATAGACCTCGGGAGTGGTGCGGGGTGTCGGCGCGAGCCGCAAGCTCCTGTTTCGAGAGGAACTAGTTCCTGTCGAACAGCAGGACTCCGGCTGCTGATCGAGCACGAACTCAGCATTAGCGTCTTTTCGAAAAATAGAAAGATGCTAATAGTCTTGAAAGCGAGGCTCATGCTCTTACGGGTTGGCGAGTAGCGCTTGATGGTAGCGCCAGTCCAGATAGTAGGTGTGTAATCGCGTGACATCGTGGACAGTGGATCTCAGTACTTCGTGGACGCGGGGTCTCATGGCTTCGTGTGTCCTGTCTCAGCGCATCGTGGACACACGATCTCATGACATCGTGGACACGATGTCTCACAGCATCGGAGACACTTGCGCCGATGATAGTTAGGGAATGTCGAATTCTCTTTCACCCCAGACTCGTGCCGCGATCATGAATTACGATCCGACCCAGCCTCACGCGCTGTCGATTATCGGGTTCTGCCGCTCTCTGAAGATCTCTCGGAGCGTGTTCTACAAGATCCGCGGGCGAGCTGTCCACGAGGCTGCTGCTGCGCTGCACCCACGCTCCCGCGCCCCGAATGTCCCAGCCCGGCGTTATGGGCAGGTCGTCGTGAATGAGGTGGTGAAGATCCGCAAACAGCTCAAGACTGATGGCTGGGATTATGGTCCCCGCTCGATCTACTACGAAGCGGCCATGGATAGCGGGTTCCCTGGAGGGAAGGTCCCGTCGGTGGCGACGATCGCACGTCTTCTGGCCAGCGTTGGGCAGGTGGACGCGTCACCAAAGAAGCGACCGAAGTCGTCCTACATCCCGTTCGTGCGCGCGACGGCGATGTCGCTGTGGCAACTGGACGCGTTCGAGTACCGGCCGGCGAACGGGCAAACCGTCACGGTGTATCAACTGCTCGACGACGCAAGCCGATACGACGTGGGCTCCGACGCGTATTCGCGCCATGAGAACAGTGCTGATGCCAAGGACGTACTCGAACGGGCAATCGCTGCATGCGGGGCACCCCAGGAAGTGTTATCGGATAACTCGATGGCGTTCAACCAGCTGCGCGCAGGCACGATCGGCTCCGTGGAGATCTTTCTGGCATCGAAAGGCACCATGCCGATCAGCGGGCTGCCGGGCAAGCCCACCACACAGGGCAAGAATGAGCGCTCCCACCAGACGTTGATCCGTTTCCTCGACGCCGATCGGCCGGCCACTCTCGAGCATCTCCGTGTCCGGATCCAGCGTTTCCGGGAGCACTACAACAACCGCCGACCGCATCAAGCCCTCGAACAAGCTACGCCGCGGGCGGCGTGGGACTTGCTTGAGCACACGCCAGCGACCGGGCCGATCCCGCTGTCGGTATTGGAAGCGAAAGCCTCGGAGTACCGGTGGGCTCGCGCTCGACGACAGTCAGACCTTCACCGGGCGTCGTTGACGATCTCCAAGTCCGGGCAGGTTATGCCCGACGACAACGCACGGCCGCAAACAGCGGATCAGTCACTTGTGGAGGTCACCAAAGCCAACCGGCAGGTCTACTTTCAGGGCTACCAGGTCTCCCTGCCGACGACGTACGCCGACCGCACGTTCTACCGGACGATCACCGACGACGCGTTCTTGCTCACCGATCCCGTCACCGCTGAGATCGTGTTCTCATTCCCGCTGCCGATGGTTGCGCTGAACGTCCGGGGCCGATACGTTGCCTCATACTCCATCCAGGGCGTTGGAGTGGCCCACCCGACGAAGCCCTGGGAACGCAAGAACGCGGAATATCAGACACAGTTCGCCCAGCGTCAGATTGATCTCCCCGCAGTGCTCGGTGAGCCAGGACGGTAGATGTGCACGAAGCCATGAGACCCCGCGTCCACGAAGTACTGAGATCCACTGTCCACGATGTCACGCGATTACACACCAAGTCGCCGGACTGGCGCTACCCACAAGCCCTACTCGCCAACGGGTGAAGAATCTGACGCAGTCCGCCATCAGGGCGCTCAGCTCGCCTCGCGAGGTGAAGAGTTATGCCTGTCTCGCCGGCTGACCTCGCGCATCCGCCTGCCTGCATCCGTACGGTCACCACAGCACGTGCGGGGCAGCGCGTGAGCCAGCTGGAGGGCGGCCGCCGCACTACGCGGAAGGCGAACTGAGCGCTCTCGGGCGGAACGTGGCAGACGAAAATTGCGTCATGTCGGGTATTTGGGGGTCGGCGTCAAAAAACGGGTCGATGGATTGTTTAGCCATGGCTCAGCATTAACCGGTCGCGCTGTGTGCGCGCCGGCCAAGGGAATCACAAATGGCTCAACTCGTTCGAACGTCCGCGGTCATTGCGCCGAGCAGCGCTGGTGTCAACGGGCGTTGTCTGGCCGAGTGGCGCTGGATATAGCACTCTTCTCGTGTATGTGCGAAAATGGCACACATGAATGAGATTAATGCGAACACACTCGGCGCGCGCATTCGAGAAGCGCGCGAACGCGCTGGCCTCAACCAGGGAGAGCTGAGCAGTCTTGTCGCGCTAGATCGCACGGCCGTGAGCAAAATCGAAGCGGGCACGAGGAAGATTACAGCGCTGGAGCTCTCAAGCGTCGCCCAGGCGATTGGAGTTCGAATGACGTCGTTCTTCTCCGACCCGCTCCCGGCACTGGTGTCGCATCGCTTCAGTCAGGGGCTGGACACCGTCGATTCGAAGGTCGACCAACTGCTCGCCGGCCTCGCAGCCGATGTAGAACTTGTGCAGTCTCTTGCGGCATCGGAACTCGGCCCGGAGCGACTCGCGGCAACGCCGTACCCCCGCCCACTGAGCAACTCCGCCGCCGACGACCTCGCCGCCACAGCGCGACACCTACTCGAACTGAACAACACCGAGCCCGTGCACGACCTAGCGAACCGAGTCGCCAGGATCGGCCTATTCGCCTTCTCTATGGACTTGGGAGTCGACACTGCTGACGCTGGCACCATTTTGCTGACGAGTGGTGGTGTTTCGTTAGTAAACAGCCACAACAAGGTCGGTAAGAGGCGGTTGGCTCTCGCCCACGAGCTCGGACATTTTCTCGTTGCAGACGACTACACGATTGACTGGCGAATCTCCGAGCAAAACGGCGATATCGAAGCTACGCTCGACCGTTTCGCTCGAGCGCTGCTTCTTCCCAAAGATGGCCTCGCTGGGTTGTGGGAAGAAAAGCGCGCAGCTCACGGCGTGCGTGAGACCGCCGTGCTCTGCGCGAGCGACTTTCGCGTCGACATGGCGACCCTTGCACGCCGACTGCGTGAGCTGGAGGTAGTCGAGAGCGACGTCGCCAATTTCATCCGTACTATCTCCACGACCCGTGCGGACATAGTTGAATTCGGGCTCAACGTACCGACGGAGCTGGAAGCAACGAGCCTTCCGATTGCGTTCCAGAAAGGCGTCCTGCGATCGTTCCGCGAAGAAAAGATTAGCCGGGAGCGTGCGCTTGGTCTGCTGCGCGACACCTTTGAAGACGAGGATCTGCCACCTCTTCGGCCTCGGCGCGAAGATGAACTCTGGAATTTCGTTTCGTGACGGATTTACCGGAGGCCCTTGTCTTCGACACGGGGCCGCTTCGACACTTTGCTGTGGAAGGCTTGGCTTGGGGTACTTCACTTTCTGGCCGGTAACCGACCCGTCGTGATCCCGGACAGCGTGGAAGCGGAACTTCGGCGGCAGTCGCACGAGGTTCCCGTCCTCAAGCAGGTTCTGGACGCAGACTGGATTACCGTTGATCGAAGTACTGATCTCGCCTACATGGTTTCCTTCGCGGCGTTTGCAGATCGACTTGTCGAAGGCGGCCGGAACACTGGCGAATGCGGTGTTCTCGCTCTTGGCAAGGTGCGCGGGTTCGAAATCGTTCTCGATGACGCAGTGCCACGGCAGATTGCACATGACGAGGGCATTCGTGTCACCGCAACTCTCCCGTTGCTGTGTAAAGCGATTCGCGACGGACAGCTAACCTTGCCCATGGTCGAAAGCCTCGCGGACGACCTCATCTCGGGCGAATACTTTCTGCCGTTCGAACAAGGCGGCTTTCGGCAGTGGGCCGTGGGCGAGGGCTTGATCGACTACTAATCACGCGTTCTCGGAACGCGGCTATGAAAGCTGGCCCGGTATTGGTCGCAGTCGCCGTATTGATGCCGTCGTGAGCCAAGTGTGTCGGGGAGGCGACCCGTCGCATCCGCTTGCCGCCGCCGTCCTGCCAACACGCTGGTCAGATCGTCTTTGTAAGTTGGCCTTGCTGCCGTACTCGCGGCGCGAGGGGCGGGGTCCAAATGTTGGATACTGATGGCGTCGTCTCGGTTCGTGACCTGGTTCTGCAGAAGCTGAACCCCGACGATCGCTGGAATCTGGCGCTCGTGCAGCGGGCCGAAGTGTGGGACCAGGTGCGCATGCGCCACCTGCTGGACTCGATGCTCGCCGGCTATCCGATCGGGGCAATTCTGCTGTGCCGGGTGGAGGGTGAATCTAAGGTCATTCGGGTCGAGGGAGGGCAGCGCCGCGTCGACGACGGTGACCCGAACGCCTGGCAACTGCTCGACGGCCAGCAGCGCATCAACGCGTTTTTCTCGATGCTCACCGGTGAGGGCCAGTACGGGCGGTTCTATCTGCACATGACCATGCGCCGCGAGCCTCCGGGGCCGACGCAGTCCCGCACGGCGAAGGACCGGGCGCTCGGCTACATCGCATGGCGTGCCGACGACTCCGCCGAGCCGCTGGATGACCGCCACCTGCATGTCGACCTGACTCGCTTCGCCGCCTGGGCCGAACAGCACCGGCCGCTCGACTCGCTTCTGGTCGAGGCTGGCAACGTCGCCCGGCTCCTCACCGAGCTGGACCCCGACTTCGACGCCGTGCTCGCCCCGGAGGCGGCTTCGATCGCGGTCGACCGGCTCCAGCGGCTCATGCATGCCTGGCTTGATCCGGTGATTCCCGTGCTGCGGGCCACGGTTCGGGAGGCCAGCGACGTGCTGGAGATTTTCAGCCGCATCAACCTCGGGGGAGTGCAGGTTGAGGGTGCCGACGTCTACTTTGCCGCGGTCAAGACCTTCTGGCATGAAGCCGAATCGCGACTCGATTGGGTGCAGCTCGCCGCCCTCTTTCTGCCGACTCGCATGGATGCGCTGCGCCTCGTGTCGAGGCTGGCCAGCCGGGGGCTCGGCTAGGGCGATTTGCTGCCCCTGCGGGTCGACCGCCTGGCCGGGCGCCAACGCGAGCCCCTCGTGCACGCCCTGCAGGAGCTCACCGCACAGACGTCGGGGGCTCTCGCGCGGGTCGGCACCTGTGCCGCGTGGCTGCGCGACAACTCCGAGCTCGGCTACGGGCTGCGCCTGGTCACCGCAGACCTCTGGGATGAGGTGCTGGGGTGGGCGGCGGCCAGCAGCCGAACCGATGATGCCTGGTATCGCGAGAACCTGTCGCGCATCGACTCCTACCTCGTCGGCGCGACCATCTTTCGCTACCCGGTCGTCATGGGCGACCGATTTCGCCGCGCCGCCCTGCTCGAAGCGCTGGCCGCAGGCAAGGCCGGGGCCCCTTTTCCTATTGAACAGATTCTCGCCGTGGCGCGATCGGGTGGGCTCACCGGGTCAAGGCAGGCGGTTCTTGGCTTGTGTGACGTGGCCGAGCGGGCTCGCATCGCCGACCAAAACGGATGGCTGCTCACCAGTCTCGCGCAACGCCTCCCCTATGCGCTGGCCCGGCCGATTGACTGGGACCACATCTTTCCGCAGGCGCAGGCTTCCAGGATGTGGACGCGCGGAGACGGCCGACGCAAGCACCACCAGGATCGGAAGCTGGTGAACTCCGCCGGCAACTTCTGGGCCCTGGATGCTGCGGTGAACCGCTCCCTGCAAGACGCGGTCGGCGATGCCAAGTTCTTTCGACTCCGAACGTGGCTGGCCGATGCAGACGTGAATTTTCTCGTGCAGGCTGCTGAGGTGTGGTCGCTGACCGAGGAGGACATTGCGCGCCACTGTGAGGTGGATCGACTGCTGACAGGTGATGAAACGAGCATCGATGCGGCGATGGCGATCTTTCGCGAGGTGATCACGAGTCGATCGGCCCGGCTGCTCGATGAGGCGTTACACCGCTTTCCTCTGGCGCGACTATTTGCCAGCGATGCCACCGACGACGGCCAAGTTGAGATTGGTGCCGACCGTCGCGGGTGAACTCGACCTTGGTGACGAGTGGGTCGGTCGCCAGGAATGGCTCAAGGAAGTTGTGCGGGAGGCGGCGAAGCAACTCCAACTCGAACCGTCGGGCCGCGCGTTGCCCATGGGCCCGAGAAGTGGCTTCGACTATGCCCGGTGGATTCTGATCGGGGAACCAGAGCCCGACACGTATTTCGCCTTCGGAATTGCCAGCCGGCGGGCCGACCGTCGCACTCCGATCTGGATGCAGGTCAACTCGGGCACCGGTGGCTGGCCAACCGTTGACGTGCGCGTCACCGCGTCGGCGCTGGCGCAGCGCGAGACCGAACTTCCGGGCCGGGCACACACGCGCCTCTGGATTCCAGTGGATGCTCCGGCCTACCTCGAGTGAGATGCGTTGATCGCGCACGTCGTCGCCCAGGGCCGGGCTTTCAGGGACGTCGTCGCCGGCGCAGAGCCCGGCCGCTGAGCCCGGGCGCCGCGCGTGCCGTGGTCGTGAGGGTGCTCGGCCTGCTGCATCGTGGCAGGCGTCGCCTGCCACGATGCAGTGGGCTACCTGCGATGCCTGGCCGTTCCGCATCCGCTTGTGTGCGCCGGTGGCACTCGGGTCACCGGTGTTGTGCGCACGCTGTTTCCCGCATAGCATGTTGAGTGCGCACTGCTCTTTGAGCGAAGGAGTTCACATGTCCGACACGACGGTTCGTGCCGAAGTTCAAGAGAGCGTGCAGCACCTGATGGAGGTCGCACAGGCGCAAGGCCTGGATGACGAACTCGTGGTCGCCCTCCTTCGCGAGTCAGCCGAGCTGATCAGCCGCCGACAGCCCCGCGGCGGTGCTCTCTCGACGGAGCAGGTAAACTACCTCGTTGAGTCCGGGGCATTTAGCGAGGGCGAGTTCGCCCAAATTGAGGCCGGCGTCGCCAGAGGGGATCTAGTTCAGACAGAGCGTACGACGCGACTCGCGGCAATCACCGAGACCCTGAGCGCCGCCGAGGTGGCGCTACGGCTCGGTCTTAGCGCCTCGAGAATCAGGCACCGTCAGGCTAAGGGAGGGCTGTACGGGTTCCTGTCGGGTGGGAAGCGTCGCTACCCGACCTGGCAGCTCACCAACGACTCGGCGCAGCCTGTGCTCCCCGGCCTCGCGGCCGTGGTCAAGGCGCTCCCCGGAGACATGCACCCCGCAAGTTTTCAGGGCTTTATGACCACGCCGCAGGCAAATCTGTGTGTCAGTGGTGAACCGATGACTCCGGTGGAGTGGCTGCGGAACGGCGGCAATCCGCAGGTGCTCGTGGGCATTCTGAGCAGTGTCCTGCAGTCGTGAAGGTTCCGGCCTTACCCCCCGCTTCGTTCATCCTTGACCCGAGCTCGCACGTGCGCACCTTCTCGGGGTCGCTGTGGCGTGTCTTTCGCACGGAAGGCGCGCACTCGCTGGCGTGGAACGAGCTGCGCCACTATGGCCCGATCCTGAACATGCGATTCGACCCGCAACCACCGCCTACCGGCACGTACTTAGACATCGGGGTTATGTATGCGGCCACTCGGCCCGTCACCGCGCTCGGAGAGGTGTACCAGGCCACCCGCGTGATCGACCGCTCGATGGGCGGGGCGACGATTGCGTCCTGGATTCCGTCTCGCCCGTTAGTGCTGCTCGATCTCACCTCGAACTGGCCGGTGGTCAACGGTGCGGCGGCGGCGATGATGATGAACGAAAAGGCGTCTACGCAAGCGTGGGCTAGGGCGATTTGTGAGCGACACGGTGACGTGCTGGATGGCCTCTATCACCAGTCCACGATCAATAACGAGCCCCTCGTTACCCTATTTAGCCGCACAGAGAGGGTCTCCGCCTTCCCCGATCGCGTTCGTTTCAGCGCACGGCTCAGTGATGCCACGGCCGACGAGATCGTGGCCCAGGCCACGAAGAACCTGGGCTACGTCTCGCTGTAGGTGGGTGCGCCGCCCATCGGTGGGCATCCGTTGAGTCCCAGCCATCCCGCATCCGCTTTACGGGCGCACAGGGCTTTCTGCACGCTTGCGTCGCACGACGGACGTGGTGACGAGGGTCAGCCCGAGCAGGAGCGCGGCGCTTCCGCCCGAAATCGCCAGCACGGAGGCGTCATAGCCCGTGGAGGCGAGCCCGATGTAGCCCACGTAGGCTGGTTTGGAGCCGACATACCCCTCATCCGGGGGCACAACGACACGGGTCACCTTGGGGCTCGGACCGTCACTGGGAACATACGTGACAGCGGATGCCGCGGCCGGCACGGCGAAGACGGCCAGCGTGGCGAGGGCTGTGATTGCAAAGAGTTTCTTGATCATGGGAATTTCCTGTCAGAACGGTCGGCTCGGCACGAATCGAAGCGGGGTATGCCTCGAACGACTCACACCGTAGTGGTCTGCACCGTAGATATCTACGGGTTCATGACAATTTCTCACTGAAGGTTTTCTGCTGTACCATTTCGGGCCGCTCCGCCGAACTGCGCACGAGTTGATGGGTGGTGAAGGTGCCGCTCGCGGCATCCGAAACTGGCTGACAGATCTGCCCCGCACCCGCCTGTAGGGTGGCAAGACCCCCTCGACCGAAAGCCGCGCCATGCCCGACCTCGTTCTGCGCTCCGTCCGGCAGCCCGGCGACACCACGCTCTCCGACGTGCACATCACCGACGGCGTCATCACGCAAATCACGCCCACCACCACAACGCATGCCCCAACCCTCGACGGCCGCACCGTCATCCCCGGTCTCTGGGACGAACACGTACACCTGACCCAGTGGGCGCTCGCCGGAGCCCGGTTCGACCTCTCCACCGCGGTCTCGGCGCGCGAGGCCCTCGAGCTCGTGCGGGCGCAGGTCGCCGCCCCGAACACTCCACTCATCGGAGTGCGGTTCCGCGATGCGGTCTGGGCCGACCTGCCAACCCTGCGCGGTCTCGATGACGTGACGCAGGGGCATCCGACCGCTTTGATCAGCCACGACCTGCACTGTGTCTGGATTAACAGTGCTGCCGCCGAGCAATTCGGTGTGCACGTCGACGAGTCCGGGCTGCTGCGCGAACAGGCCGCGTTCGACCTCACCATCGCGCTCGGCCAGCTGCCCGACGCCGAGGTCGACGCGCTCGCCGCCCAGGCCGGATCCCGGGCCGCCGCCCGCGGAGTCGTCGGCATCGTGGACTTCGAGATGACCTGGAACCGTTCCGTCTGGCAGCGCCGCTTCTTGAACGGTTTCGATGCGTTAAGAGTCGAGGCCGGCATCTATCTCGCCGACTTCGACCGTGCCGTCGCCGAGCGGATGCACACCGACGACCGCATCGCAGACTCCCGCGGCCTGCTCAGCGTGGGGCCACTGAAGCTGCTCATCGACGGATCCCTGAACACCCGCACGGCCTTCTGCGTCGACGAATACCCGGTCGGCGGGCACGGCATGCTCGCCGTGAGCGAAGACGAGCTCACCGAGATTCTCGTGGCCGCGCGGGGCGCCGGGCTGCTGCCCGCGGTACACGCCATCGGAGACGCGGCAAACACCGTTGCCCTGAACGCCTTCGAGCGCGCTGCCTTGCGTGGCCGGGCCGCCCACGAGGAGCAAGCCTTAGGTGCTGTTGCCGCTGCCGCCATGTCCGGTCGAGCCGCCGGCCAGGCCTCCCACGAGGTCCCAGCCTCCCAAGCTGCAGCCCGGGCGGACCGGCGTGGCCGTGAGCGTCAGGCATCCGTTCGCGGTCGCATCGAGCACGCCCAGTTCCTGCAGCCCGCGGACTTCGCCCGTTTCGCCAGCCTTGGCGTCATCGCGAGCGTGCAGCCGGAGCACGCGCTCGACGACCGTGACGCGGTCGAACTCAACTGGTCCGCCGGCGCCGATCGCGTCTTCGCTCTGCGCTCCCTGCTCAATGCCGGAGCCACTCTCGCGTTCGGATCCGACGCCCCTGTCGCGCCGCTCGACCCGTTCACTGCCATGAGCGCTGCCACATCGCGGGCCCGCAGCGACGGCCGCGAACCCTGGCGCCCCGACCAGGTGATCTCCCGCGCCGAGGCCCTCGCGGCATCCGCCCGCGGACGCACCCGCCTGCACGTCGGCGACGTTGCCGACATTGCCATACTCGACGGCGACCCGCTCACCGTCTCCGACGCCACCTTCGAACGGATGCCCGTGGCCGCCACGCTGCTGGCCGGTCGCGCCACCCACGGCGCCGCCCTCCTGGCCCCGTAGCTATCTATGGACGGGGCTCAGTGGACAACTTTGGTGGGTGCAGGTGGGTCTTCACCCACCAAAGTTGTCCACTGAGTCGATGCCGTCGCGCGTGAACGCGACAAATCCAGTGCGACCTAGCCGAACCGACCCGACACGTAGTCCTCCGTGGCCTGAACGCTGGGGTTTGAGAACATCGTGGTCGTGTCGTCGTACTCAATGAGCTTGCCCGGCTTGCCGGTGCCCGCAATGTTGAAGAACGCCGTGCGGTCCGACACCCGCGAGGCCTGCTGCATGTTGTGCGTCACGATCACGATCGTGTATTCCTGCTTCATCTCTTCGATGAGGTCCTCAATGGCCAGCGTCGAGATCGGGTCGAGCGCCGAGCACGGCTCGTCCATCAGAATCACGTCGGGCTCGACCGCAATCGCCCGAGCGATGCAGAGGCGCTGCTGCTGCCCGCCCGACAACCCCGATCCGGGCCGCGCCAGGCGATCCTTCACCTCGTTCCACAGGTTGGCGCCGCGGAGGGCCTTTTCGGTGAGGTCGTCGGCATCCGTTTTGCTCATGCGACGGTTGTTGAGCTTCACGCCGGCCAGCACGTTGTCCTGAATCGACATGGTCGGAAACGGGTTGGGCCGCTGAAAGACCATGCCCACCTGGCGGCGCACGAGCACCGGGTCAACGCCCGGGCCGTAGAGGTTGTTGCCGTCGATGAGCACTTCGCCCTCAACGCGCGCACCGGGGATGACCTCGTGCATGCGGTTAAGCGTGCGAATGAACGTGGATTTTCCGCAACCGCTGGGCCCGATGAACGCGGTCACCGTGCGGGGCTCAATAACAATCGAGACACCCTCGACGGCGAGAAAATTGCTGTAGTACACGTTGAGGTCGTTGACTTCGATGCGCTTAGACATTTAAGTCCTTTCTAAGAAGAGTTAGCGGCCCAGCTTGGGCGAGAACCAGTGGGCGATGAGGCGGGCGAGACCGTTGAGCAGCATCACGATCAGAATCAGGGTGAGCGCCCCGGCCCAGGCCCGGTCGATGTAGGCCTGCGAATCGGCGCCCTGGTTGGCGTACTGGGTGTACACGAACACCGGGAGTGTCATCATCCGCTCGCTGAACAGGTCGTAGTTCATGCTCGACGTGAACCCGGCAATGATGAGTAGCGGCGCCGTCTCACCGATCACGCGAGCGATCGACAGCATGACTCCGGTCACGATTCCGGCAATGGATGTCGGCAGCACCACCTTAAGAATGGTCAGCCATTTCGGCACGCCCAGTGCAAAAGCGGCCTCGCGCAGTTCGTTCGGAACGAGCTTGAGCATCTCTTCGCTCGAGCGCACTACCACCGGAATCATCAGCACCGACAGCGCGATCGACCCGCCGAAGCCGAAGCGCACACCTGGGTCGTTGAACAGCAGCGCGAACAGTGCGAACGCAAATAGGCCGGCCACGATCGAGGGGATGCCGGTCATCACATCGACGAAGAAGGTAATCGATCTCGCGAGCCGGCCGCGGCCGTATTCCACCAAGTAGATCGAGGTCAACAGACCGATCGGCACCGAAATCAGTGTCGCCACGCCGGTGACCAGCAGCGTGCCGGTGATCGCGTGCAGCACGCCGCCGCCGGCACCGACCACGTTGCGCTGCGAGGAGGTGAAGAACGTCGGCGTCAAAAACGCGGGCAGCCCGTTCACAACCGTCGTGTAGATGATCGAGATCAGCGGCAGCAGGGCGATCACGAACGCGGCCGTCACGAGCGCCGTCATCAGCCGGTCTTTAGCCTTGCGCGAGCCCTCGACCAGCCGGGACAGTACGTAGATGGCCACGCAGTAGAGCACGGTGCCGAACACGGCCGTGCCCACAATGTTGAAGCCGTCGACGGCGCCCGAGAGGTAGAGCATGGTGAAAAAGGCGGCCGACACGGCCCAGCTGGCCAGCAGCACCCAGAGCGACGAACGGCGGGGCAGCTTGCCGGCGGTGAGGGAGTTGGTCAGCGGCGCGGCTTCCAAAACGGATGACATCAGTTGGCTCCCGAAAATGCCTTACGGCTGTTGATAATGACCCGGGCCAGCATGTTCACGAGCAGCGTCACGACGAACAGGATGAGGCCGGTCGCGAGCAGAATGTTCACGCCAACGCCGTGCGCCTCGGGAAAGTTCAGCGCGATATTGGCGGCGATCGTGTTGGAGTTCTGCGCGGTCAGCAGTTGAAAGATCACCTCGGGGCTGGGGGAGAGCACCATGGCCACGGCCATGGTCTCGCCGAGGGCTCGGCCGAGGCCGAGCATCGAGGCGGAGATGATGCCCGGCAGGCCGAACGGCAGCACGGCCATGCGAATCATTTCCCAGCGGGTGGCACCGAGGGCCAGAGCGGCTTCCTCGTGCAGCAGCGGCGTCTGCAGAAAAATCTCACGACAGATGGCGGTGATGATGGGCAGAATCATCACGGCGAGCACAATCGAGACGGTGAAGATAGTGCGCCCGGTGCCCGAGACCGGGCCAGCGAAGGGGGTGAACCAGCCGAACCACTCCACGATGGTGGTGTAGAACGGCTGCACGAGCGGGGCCAGCACGCCGATGCCCCAGAGCCCGAACACCACTGAGGGAACGGCGGCGAGCAGGTCTACGAGGTAGCCGAGGCCCTGCGCGAGCTTGCGCGGGGCGAAGTGCGAAATGAACAGGGCGATGCCGATGGCTACCGGCACGGCCATGAGCAGCGCCAGTATGGCCGAGTAGATCGTGCCGAACACGAGCGGGCCTACGTAGGACCAGAAGTTGGTCACGTCTCCGCTGAAATCCTCGGGCGCCGCGACAAACGCGGGCAGGCTTTCGACGAGAAGGAAGATGGCCACGGCGGCGAGCATGGCGAGGATCAGGCTGCCGGAGATCACGGTGGCCGAGGAGAAGATGCGGTCGCCCGGGCGTTGCCTGGCCTTGATGGTCGTGGCGGCAGCGGTGGTCATGCCGGTCTCCTAAGTAGCGTCGTGCTGGTGAAATTATGTGAAACGGGGGTGCCATGCGGCTGGACGCAACTGGCCGTACACCCCAGTCTGCCCGATCCGTCCTCGCAGATGTGCGAGAAAGGACCGGGCAGGTAGGTAAACGTTGTTACTTGACGGTCGCGAGAACCGCGGCGACCTTGGTTTCAAGTTCGCTCGTCAGTGGTGCAACACCGGCGGCTCCCTCAGCAACGGTCTGGCCGGCAGCGCTGGCGATGTACTCGATGTATGCCTTGACGAGCTCACCCTTGGCCGGGTCAGCGTACTCGTTGCAGACGATCGCGTAGCTCACCAGAACCAGCGGGTACTCGGCCGGGTTGGTGGTCTTGCGGTTCAGGTCGAGCGCGAGGTCATCGGCTGCGCGGTCGGGCACGAGGGGCGATCCGGCGACAACCTCGGCCGCAGCCTCGGGGGTGTAAGCCACGAAGTCGGTGCCGACCATGAGCTTGGCGGTGCTGAGCTTGCCGGCCTGCGAAGCGTCGGCGTAGCCGATGGTTCCCACGCCGTTGGTGACGGCGTCAACCACACCGGAGGTGCCCTTAGCACCCTCGCCGGGGAAGGGGAACGTGTCAGAGGCCTTTTCGGTCCACACGTCAGAGGCGGCCTTGCCGAGGTAGTCGGTGAAGTTCTTCGTGGTGCCCGAGTCGTCCGAGCGGTGCACGGCGGCGATGGCCGTGGCCGGCAGGGTCGCGTCGGGGTTCAGCTTGGCGATGGCAGCGTCGTCCCAGCTGGTGATCGCGCCGGAGAAAATCTTGGCGAGCGTGTCAGCATCGATGTTGAGGTCGGTGAGGCCGTCGACGTTGAAGATCACGGCGATGGGGGAGATGTAGACCGGCAGGTCAACGGCCTTGCTGTCGGGAGCGCAGGACTTGAAAGTGCCGGCGAGTTCGTCGGCACTCATGTAGGAGTCGCTGCCGGCGAAGTCGGTGCCGCCGGCGATGAATGCTTCGCGTCCGCCGCCCGAGCCGGAGGGCTCGTAGTTGATCGTGACGGCGGGGTTAGCGGTCTGAAAGCCGGCGATCCAGGCCTGCTGGGCGGCATCCATTGAGCTGGCGCCCGCGCCGTTGAGGGTGCCGGTGAGCGTCGAGGCCGACGCTTCGTCGGACGCCGGTGCGGCGCCTTCGTTTGCTGCACAGGACGAGAGTGCGAGGCCTGCGGCAATGGCGATGACCGCGGGACGGCCGAAACGCTTGAAGTTCACGTGTGTTCCCTTTCAGGGTTTTGACAAGACTGTGTTTGCTGATGCAAGCCGGTGCTGGCCCGTGAACGAGGCTAGAGATCTGAAGTAACCGCCGACCATCCTGAAGGTAAACAGAAGGTGAACGAGAGATAACGCTTGCTGCCCTGCGGCTCAGGCAGTCGCGGGGTATGTCTCCACGGCCAGAATGCCCGCGGCCGGGTTCTCCGACGACAGGTGCACGATCGAGAACCCTCCGGTGTCCAAATGCGCCGCGTCCGACAGCGCCGCAGACGGCTGCGAGCCCGTCGCCAGCGCGATCTCCCGCAAAATCTCCGGCAGCACCGGCCCGTGGCTGCACAAAACCGCCGTCTTGCGGGCCCGCACCCGCTTGCCGACGACGGTGCGAACATCCGCTTCGCCGGTTTCGAGGGCGTCCTGGCTGATCAGCTCGGATTGCTTGATCGGGATGCCGGTGAACGCAGCCAGCGGAGCCACCGTCGTGACACACCGCGTTGCGGTGCTCGAGAGAATGCGCAGCGGGCGCCAGGCCGTGATCGTGTCGACCAGGCTCGCGGCCTGCTTTACGCCGCGCGCGGTCAGCGGGCGACGCGCGTCGGGACCGTCGCCAGTGCGCGCCGCCGCCTTACCGTGGCGCAGCGCGATCAGCGCGAACGTGCGAGTCACGCCAGCGTCGACCAGCGCAGAGAACGTCTCGAGAATCTCCACATCGGCCGGGTAAGTCAGGTAGGTGCGAGCCTTCTTAATCGTGACCCACTCGATGGCAGCGACCTCGCCGTTCGGCACGAACGTCGATTTCGCGATGGCCTCCGGCGTAATTTCGGCGGCCCAGTAGTGCACGATCTTGGTGCGGCCGTCGGGCATATCGTAGTGCGAGACCCCGAGCGGAACACCGAGCGCGACGGCCAGCCCGGTCTCTTCCTCGACCTCGCGCACCGCGGTGCGGGGCAGAGTCTCGCCCGGGTCAACCTTGCCCTTGGGGATGGTCACGTCACCGTGCACTGTGCGGTGAATGAGCAGCACGTGCATGCGGCCGTCAATCAGGCGCCAGCAGACCGCTCCGGCGGCGTAAACGTCGGTCGATTTCACAGCCACTAGCGACGCCCGGACGGCCGCTTGCGCGCGCTGATCTGCTGCATCAACTTGTTCTGCATGTCGTCCAGGTGTACGCCGTTCTCGTCGACGTCGTGGCGGGTCCACTGGCCGGTTGCGTCGAGCCACCAGCTCGACGTGCGCGGATCCATCGCCCGTTCGAACAGCGCATCGATCTCGACCAGGTGCTCGGGGTCGACCAGCCGCACGAGGGCTTCGACCCGGCGGTCGAGGTTGCGGTGCATCATGTCGGCGCTGCCGATGTACACCTGCGTACCGCCGAGGCTGTGAAAGCTGAAGATGCGCGAGTGTTCGAGATACCGGCCGAGGATCGACCGCACCTGAATGTTCTCGCTCATGCCTACGACGCCCGGCCGCAGGCTGCAGATGCCGCGCACCCAGACGTCGACCTGCACGCCGGCCTGACTGGCCCGGTACAGCGCGTCGATGATGTCCTCATCGACCATCGAGTTCACCTTGATCCGGATGCCGCTGGTCTTACCGGCGAGCGCGTTCTCGGTCTCGATCGCGATGTGCTTCAGCAAAGCCTTCCGCAGGTGCAGTGGAGCCACCAGCAACCGCTTGAACTTCTTCTCAATGGCGTAACCCGACAACTCGTTGAACAGACGGGTGAGGTCTTTGCCGACCTGGGCATCCGCTGTCAGCAGTCCGAGATCTTCGTAGATGCGACTGGTCTTGGGGTTGTAGTTTCCGGTGCCGATGTGGCTGTAGTGCCGCAGCACACCCTTCTCGTAGCGCACCACGAGGGCGAGCTTGCAGTGGGTTTTCAGTCCGACCAGGCCGTAGACCACGTGCACGCCGGCCTTTTCGAGCTTGCGCGCCCAGGTGATGTTGGCCTGCTCGTCGAAGCGCGCCTTGATCTCCACCAGCGCGAGCACCTGCTTGCCGCTGTCGGCGGCGGCGATGAGGGCCTCGACGATGGGGCTGTCGCCGCTCGTGCGGTACAGCGTCTGCTTGATGGCGAGCACGTTCGGGTCGGCCGCGGCCTGCTCCAGAAAGGCCTGCACGCTCGTCGCAAAGGACTCGTAGGGGTGGTGCAGCAGCACGTCCTGCTTGGCGACCGCGGCGAAGATGTCCTGCTCGGCGTTGGGCTCGCTCGGCAACAGTTGCGCCGCCGTGGTCGGCACGTGCTTGGCGAAGTGCAGGTCGGGCCGGTCGATGCGCAGGTCGAACAGGCCGCCGAGGTCGAGCGGCGCGGGCAGGTGGTAGACCTCCTGCTCGGTCACGTCGAGCTCGCGCACGAGCAGGCCGAGGGTGACCTCGTCCATGTCCTCGGTGATCTCGAGCCGAATGGGCGGGCCGAACCGGCGACGCAGCAGCTCCTTCTCGAGCGCCTTGATCAGGTTCTCGGTTTCGTCTTCGTCGATCTCGACGTCTTCGTTGCGGGTGACCCGAAACACGTGGTGCTCGAGAATCTCCATGCCCGGGAACAGATCGCCGAGCTGGTTGGCGATCAGGTCTTCCAGGGCGATATAGCGGATGCGGTCAACCGACTCCCGGCGGTCGACCCGCACGAAGCGTGGCAGCATGGGTGGCACCTTGAGCCGGGCGAACTCCTGCTTGCCGGTCTTGGAGTTGCGCACCCGCACGGCCAGGTTGAGCGACAGGCCCGAAATATAAGGAAATGGATGCGCCGGATCAACCGCGAGAGGCATCAGCACCGGAAAAATCTGGTTAGAAAAATAGGTACGGAGCGAACGACGATCGGAGTCATCGAGGCTCTGCCAGTCGACGACTTCAATCCCGGCCTCGGCGAGGGCGGGGCGCACGAGGCTCTGGAAGGCGAGGGCGTGGCGATCCTGCAGGGCGTGGGCGGCGGCCGAGATGTCACTGAGCACGTCCTGGGCAGCGCGCCCCACGTTGGTTGGCACCGCCAGCCCGGTGAGGATGCGGCGCTTCAGGCCGGCGACGCGCACCATGAAGAACTCGTCGAGGTTGCTGGCGAAGATGGCGAGAAAGTTGGTGCGCTCCAGTACCGGCAGGCTCTCATCTTCGGCCAGTTCCAGAACCCGCTGGTTGAAGGCGAGCCAGCTCAGCTCGCGGTCGAGGTAGCGGTCGTCCGGCAGCGTGGGGTCGACTTTTTCGATGAGTGGGTCAAAGTCGTCATCGAAGTCTGTGAGTCCCGAGTCTGCTTGGGTGATTTCGCCGTCCATCTGACCATCCTGACACCGTTGGTCGCGCCGTCGCGACGAACCGGGTGAACGTCACGCGAAATTATGCCGGGGCCGTTGACTTTGCGGCGTGTCGGGTACCCAGTGTTACGTCGCGCGGTGTCAGTCGGTGGT
The DNA here is from genome assembly GCF_002929595.1 of Cryobacterium sp. N19. Taxonomy (NCBI): domain Bacteria; kingdom Bacillati; phylum Actinomycetota; class Actinomycetes; order Micrococcales; family Microbacteriaceae; genus Cryobacterium; species Cryobacterium sp. N19. Next base: position 298,742 of record NZ_PJJR01000049.1, read on the forward strand.
GCCTCAGCCGGCGAGGCGGCGGTATTGCACGTCGACGGTGTGGTCGGTGAAGCCGAGCGCCCGATACAGGTGCACCGGGCCGAGGCTGTCGGCCTCGACATAGAGCGCGGCGCTCGTGCAACCGGCGTCAGCCAGGCGCTGCAGGCCGGCCTGCATGAGCACCCGGCCGAGCCCGCGGCCAGCGGCATCCGGATGCACCCCCACCACGTAAATTTCGCCGATCGCCCCGTCAACCTTGAGCCAGTTATAGCCGATCATGCGGCCGTCGGCGTCGCGCAGAATCAGAAAGTCGTCGGCATCGAACCAGTCCTCGGCCTGCCGCGCGGCCAGGTCGGCCTCGGTGATCGCACCCTGCTCCGGGTGGCTCGTGAACACCAACGCGTTGAGCGCGACCCATTCGGCGTCGTCAACTCCCACCCGAAATCCCGAAATACTCGCATCGCCCAAAACGGATGCCCCCGCCCCGCTCGCCGAGGCAGCCTCAGCTTCGCCCGCCACCTCGGCTTCCGGCGCAGCGTCAGATGCGCCTGCCCCGGCTTCAGCCGAAAAGAGTGGCTTGCGCAATTCCAGCAGTGTGCGGGCGGCGACGAACCGCAGTTCGATCGCGAGGGCGCGAGCAGCCGGATGATCACCGTGCGACCAGGCGGTCAGCCCGTTGGGCTCGGTCGCTGCGAGTTCACGAAAGGCCGTTCGGCCAAACCCGCGTCGCCGATATTCCGGACTGATCACCAGGTCAATCTCCCCGCGTCCGCCCAGCGCTGCTCCCACGACGATCGTCGCCGCGGCGCCGACGTGACCGTCTCCGTTGGTCGAGCCCGTCAAGGCCGCCATATCGGGCACGTGACCTGTCTCGAATTCGTGGCCGGCAACGCGCACCAAATAGGCGGTCCGAAGACCAGCCTGCAGGTCATACAACGCCTGCTCATTGAACGGCGCGTACCCGTCGAAGGCAAGCGCCCCCGCGGCGACCCGGCGAAAGGTAGCCAGGCCAGCGGCATCCGCTGTACTAAGCGCGAACAGAATTTGGAACTCGTTCATCGTTCTCTTCGTGCACGTTGAACCGGTAGCCGACGTTGCGCACCGTGCCGATGATCGACTCCTGGTCGCCGAGCTTGGCGCGTAGGCGCCGCACGTGCACGTCGACCGTGCGGGTGCCGCCGAAATAGTCGTAGCCCCAGACTTCGCTCAGCAGTTGTTCGCGGGTGAACACCCGTGACGGGTGCGCCGCCAGAAACCGCAGCAGCTCGAACTCCTTATAGGTGAGGTCGAGCGGTTTGCCGTGCACCTTTGCCGAATAGCTCGCCTCGTCGATGACGACGCCGGCGGCGCGAATCGTGTTCGACGGCGAGGTTTGGGCGAGGCGGCCTGCGGTCAGGCGGATGCGGGCATCCGCTTCGGCCGGGCCGGCTGTGTCGAGGATGACGTCGTCGACGCCCCAATCGGGGCTGACGGCGGCGAGGCCGCCCTCGGTGATCACGAGCAGCAGGGGAGTGGAGCTGCCCATCGTGCGCAGTATCTGGCAGAGCGACTTGGCCGCGGCCAGATTGGTGCGGGCGTCGACCAGAATGAGGTCAGAGTCGGGCGCGTTGATGAGCTGGTCCGCTTGGGCGGGAATCAGCCGTGCGCTGTGCGACAGCAACGCCAGGGCGGGGAGTACATCATTGTTGGCCGCCGAGGTCAGGATCAACAACTGCGCCACTCGCGCCCTCCAAGTATCTCGAATTTCATACTAGCGTGCCATGGAACGCGGGCGGTCAGGCACAATAGAGACGTGAGCTGGCACTGGAAAACGATCGCGACCGTGTGGGTATTGGCGATTGTAGGCGCTGTGCTCACCGCGATTCTCGCCACGCCCGCCTCAGCGATCGGCTGGATCGGCCTCACCCTCGCCCTCTGCACGCTCGTCACGCTGGGCCTGCAGATCGCCACCGGCACCAAAGAGGGCTACGTCAAACGGGTCACCATGAGCATCACCGGGGCCATCGTCATTCTCGTGGTGGCGACAATCGTCGTCTCGCTCTGATGCGCCCCCCACTAGACTCGCAGCATGGATCTGTTAGCGCTAGAACTTTTCTTCCTGGGCCTCCTGGGGCTCGCCAGCTTGTCGATCGCCTGGGTGTCCGGCATGGTTGTTTACAAGCTGTACCGGGGGCAGCGGTAAGTACGTATGTTTGACCTTCCGGTCGGTTTGCCGTCCGAACTTGTTCCGCTCTCCTGGTTGATCGGAGTCTGGGAAGGCTCCGGCGTGCTCGAATACAAAATCGGCGAGGAGTCGGTCAGCCGCACCTTCGGCCACCGCATCAGCTTCAGCCACGACGGCCTGCCGCACCTGAACTACAGCTCCTACACCTGGCTCGAGCCCGAATCCGCAACGGATGCCGCCGCTCGCGCGGCAGCGTCTGAAATGGATGCCGCCGCTCGCGCCGCCGCGTCTGAAACGGATGCCGCCGTGCCCGCTGAAACGGAGGCCGCCGTGCCCGCTGAAACGCCCGCGTCCTCCGAAGCGGGCGCGGCCGCATCCGCTGAAACGCGCGCCGTGAACTTGCCGCCCGAGCTGATGTCGGACGAAAGAACCCCGCTGGTCACCGAAACCGGATACTGGCGGCTCAGTCGCCATCAGGGCGACGGCGACCCCGGACCCGGCATGCTGCCCCGCACCGGGGAGCGTCCATTCACGTCGGCTGCGGCCGTGGAAACGTTGCGCAACCGTGATGGTGGCTTCGACATCGAGGTCACCCTCGTGCACCCCGGCGGCGTCGCCGAGCTCTACCTCGGGCAGGTCAAGGGTCCGCGCATCGACCTCGCAACGGATGCCGTGCTCCGCACCGCGGGCGCCAAACCCTACGCGGCCGCCACCCGCCTCTACGGCCTCGTCGACAATCACCTGCTCTGGGCCTGGGACATCGCCGCCCTCGGCCAGGACCTCCGCACCCACGCCTCCGGCCGCCTGGCTCGCGTCCAGTAGCCCTCCCCTTTGGGGACGGGGCCCAGGCCCCGTCCACGGGCCCAGTTTATAAACTGGGCCCATGGTCATAAGGTGGGCCCGGTCGCCCGCGGACACGCCTGCCGGGCGCGTTCCGAGGTATGCGCGCGCGTTCCACGGGACCGGCACATCGTGCACGTACCGCCCATTTTCTGGACGGGGCCCATGCCCCGTCCCCGGGCCCAGTTTATAAACTGGGCCCGGGGTCATAAGGTGGGCCCGTTCGCCCGAGCAGTCGCCCCACCCCGAATAAATCACGCACCCGTACTGTTGATACGGATGGAACCCCCAGCCGCCGTCAACCCGGCCGGCAGAATTGAGCGACATGACAGCCCCGGTAACAACCGTCTCCCCGCTGCTGACCCTGCCCGGCGCGGTGCAGTCCGAAGGAATCGACACCGGCGTCGCCGCCCACTATGGCAACCCCATGATCGAGCAGCGCACCCTCGCTGCCGGCCGCGCCATTGTCGACCTCTCGCACCGCGGCGTGCTCTCCGTCGCCGGCCCCGACCGCCTCACCTGGCTCAACTCGATCGCCAGCCAGGAGCTGAAAGCCCTGAAACCCGGCGAATCCACCGAGATGCTGCTGCTCGACCCCACCGGACGCCTCGAATTCGCCATCCGCGTGCTCGACGACGGCGTCGAAACCTGGCTCCTCCTCGAAGCCGCCGAACTGCCCGCCCTGCACACCTTCCTCGACCGCATGAAGTTCATGCTGCGCGTTCAGGTCGTCGACCACACCCTCGCCTACGCCACGATCGGCGCCATGACGGATGCCCCCGCCACCGTCGGCCTCGCCGCCGCCGCACCCAACGACGTGCCCCTGACCTGGCTGGACCCCTGGGCCTCCGTCACCCGCGGCGGCCACCAGTACGCCGAGACCCCCGTACATCCCGGAACCCTCTGGACCTACACCGAAACCCTCGTACCGCGCGCGAGCCTGCCAGCCCTGCGCGATGCCCTCGCCGCCGGAACCCTGACGGTAACGCCCGCCCTCGCCGCCGCGCCCGCCGAAACACCCGCGCTCGGCACGCCCGACACCCGGACCGCGCCGGCCCGCGAGACCAGCGCCGCAACATCCGCTTCACCAGTGAAACCCGCCGGACTCCTCGCCCTCGAAGCCCTGCGCATCGCCGCCTGGCGCCCGCGCCGGGCCCGCGAGGTCGATGAGAAGAGCATCCCACACGAGCTGGACTGGCTGCGTACCGCCGTGCACCTGAGCAAGGGCTGCTACCGCGGGCAAGAGACCGTGGCGAAGGTGCACAACCTCGGCCACCCGCCCCGCCGCCTCGTCATGCTGCACCTCGACGGCTCAGAGGGAGTGCTTCCCGCCCCGGGCGACCCCGTGCAGGCCGATCGCGTCCGGCCCGAGCAAGAAGCCGAGCGGGTCACCGTCGGCGCCATAACTTCGAGCGCGATCCACTACGAGCTTGGCCCGATCGCCCTCGCCGTGATCAAGCGCACCATTCCGGCCGCGTCGACGCTGTACGTCGAGTCCGAGGGAATCAGCATCTCGGCCGCCCAGGAAATCATCGTGCCGCAGTCCGCCGGATCCGTCGCCGACATCCCGCGCCTGCCCCGCCTCGGAGTGCGCACCGCGCACTAGCCTGCGGTTGCCTCAAATTCAGGCTACGGACTATATTTTCGCGCCTTCGGCGAGAGCTTGACGTAGACGGGTATCGGCGGCACCGTTCAAAACTGCGGAGATTCTCGTTCGCAGCCCCTGATGAAACATGGCAGATTGGGCCTGATCCCTCCGAAATCTCCGCAGTTTTGTCAGCCAACACGACGAGGGTGGTGCCGCGCGCGCAATCACGCGGGTGGCGGCATCCGTTGTGGCCGCACGTACTGCTGCAGCCAACGCCTGCCCGCACGAACACCGACCGCCCTCGATAGAGTGGGCACATGTCTGCCCCCTACACACTCGTCCTCCTCCGTCACGGCCAAAGCACCTGGAACCAGCAGAACCTGTTCACCGGCTGGGTGGACGTTCGCCTCAGCGAGCAAGGCGCCACCGAGGCCGCGCGCGCCGGCGTGCTGCTGAAGGACGCCGGCTTGCTGCCCGACGTGCTGCACACCAGCCTGCTGTCCCGCGCCATCCAGACCGCGAACCTCGCGCTCGAGGAAGCCGACCGCATGTGGATCCCCGTGAAGCGCTCCTGGCGCCTCAACGAACGCCACTACGGCGGGCTGCAGGGCCTCGACAAGGCCGCCACCCAGGCCAAGTTCGGCCAGGACCAGTTCATGCTGTGGCGCCGTTCCTACGACACCCCGCCGCCCGTGCTCGACGACTCCAGCGAATTCTCGCAGGCGCACGACGCCCGCTACGCCGGCCTCGGCCCCGACCTGCCCCGCACCGAATGCCTCAAAGACGTCGTCGAGCGGATGCTGCCCTACTGGCAGTCCGACATCGTTCCCGACCTGCAGGCGGGCAAGACCGTGCTGGTCACCGCGCACGGCAACTCGCTGCGGGCCCTGGTCAAGCACCTCGACGGAATCAGTGACGCGGACATCGCCGAGCTGAACATTCCCACCGGAATCCCGCTCGTCTACCAGCTCGGCGAAGACCTCATGCCGCTGGCGCCGGGGCAGTACCTCGACCCCGAGGCGGCAGCCGCCGGAGCGGCCGCAGTAGCAGCCCAAGGCAACAAGAAGTAGCCGGCATAGAAGGCCCCGGAGTAGGACCTCCGGGGCCTTTTGTGTGCCCGCAGGTTATGAGCGCGCCCGAAACTGGTGCGAGCTACGCCCGTTACCGTAGCGGCCACCGATATCGGGCGCGGTCATGCGTGCCGCGCCGCCAGGGTGAGGGCACCCATATCGGGCGCCCTCACCCGTGCCGCAACCGGGCGGGAGCATCCGTTTCACGCGAAAGGCCCCGCGAGCGGATGCTCCGGGGCCTCTCGCGTGCCAGAAATCAGACGTTGTCGTCCTGGTGCCAGGCCCCGGTGCCGAGGTACTGCACCTTCTTGGCGATGGACACCGCGTGGTCCGCGAAACGTTCGTGGTATCGGCTGGCCAGGGTCGCGTCGACGGTGTCGGCCGCGAGTCCCTTCCAGGTCTCGCCGAGCACGGCGTCGAACACGCTCAGGTGCAGGGCGTCGACCTTGTCATCCTCGTTGCGAATGGTGTCGGCGAGGTGCATGTCCTGGTGGGTGAGCAGCTCGGTGAGCATGTTCGCGATGACCACGTCGAGGGCGCCCATCTCGGCGAAGGTGCCGCGCAGCCCCTTGGGGATGACCTTGTCGGGAAAACGGTACCGGGCTAGCTGGGCGATGTGGGTGGCGAGGTCGCCCATCCGCTCGAGGGAGGCGCTGATGCGCAGGGCGCTGACCACGATGCGCAGGTCGCGGGCGACCGGCTGCTGGCGCGCGAGAATGGTGATGGCGAGCTCGTCAAGCTCGACCGTGAGCTCGTCGATCTTCTCGTCTTCGGTGATGGCCTCTTCGGCCAAACCCACGTCGCTTTCGTTGAAAGCGCGAGTGGCCTTGTCCATGGAGATCGCGACGAGGCGCGAAATTTCCACGAGTCGCTGCTGAACTTCGGCGAGTTCTTGTTGAAATACATCGCGCATGGGGGTGTTCCTTCCTTGCCGCGCGAACACGCACGATCGGTTTATGATGTCGAATTCAGGTTAACGGCAGGTGCCGCAGACTTGAACACTTTCTAAAGTACAGGCTCCCGCACACCCACGCTGCGAACGACGGCCGAAGACTGTCAGTAATCTGTAGAGATGGAATCGACGTGGCTGGTGTTGCTGTCGCTGGCACTCGGACTCGGTGTTGGCGCCGGGTTCGTGTCGCTCGTGCACGTCGCCGAGCGTCACGGTCGCCGCGCCTCTGAGGTAGTGAACCCAGCGGTACCGGACGGTATCGATCAGGTGCTCGACGCCCTCGAGACTGCCGGGGTCGTTCTCGACCCGTCGAACAACGTGATCAAGACCAGCCCGGGAGCCCTCACCCTCGGGCTGGTCTGGAACCAGCAGCTCGTGCACCCCGAACTGCTCGAACTGGCCCGCCGGGTACGGCTGACCGGCGAGCCGATCAGTGAAGACCTCGTGCTCTCCCGCGGCCCGTTCGGCGACGCGAGCATGCGCTTTCGGGTGCGCTTGGCCCGACTCGGCACACGCTACGTGCTGCTTCTGGCCGAGGACCGCACCGAAGCGTTTCGCCTCGACGAGGTGCGCCGCGACTTCGTGGCCAACATCAGCCACGAGCTGAAAACCCCCATCGCCTCCGTCGGGCTGCTCGCCGAGGCGCTCGACAAGGCAGCGGATGAACCGGAGCAGGTTCGCCGGTTCGCCAACCGGTTAACGACAGAGTCGGCCAGGCTCGGCCGCCTCACCCAGGAGATCATCGAACTCTCCAGGCTGCAGGCGCAGGACGCCCTTGCCGAACCGGAGATTCTCAAGGTCGACGACATCGTCGCCGCCGCGGTCGACCAAAGCCGGGTGGTCGCCGAGGCCGAGCGCATCACGATCGTCATCGGCAAGAAGTCCGGCGCCCTGGTCTTCGGTGATGAGGCACTGCTCACCGTGGCCGTGCACAATCTGGTCGCGAACGCGGTGAACTATTCCCTCGAGGGGTCCCGGGTGGGCGTCGGCGTGCGCCTGCAGAAGGGCATCGTCGAGATCACCGTGACCGACCAGGGCGTCGGAATTGCCGAGGCCGACCTCGATCGGGTGTTTGAACGCTTTTTCCGAGTCGACCAGGCCCGGTCCCGGCACACCGGCGGTACCGGCCTCGGCCTGTCCATCGTCAAGCACGTCGTGCAGAACCACGGCGGCGACATTCGAGTCTGGTCGCAGCCCGGCAGCGGATCCACCTTCACCATTCGCCTTCCAGAGGCGGCGAAGCCCGTCGACACTATCCAACCGAAACGAGCCGTCCGTGCGGCGGCAGGAGACACACTATGACCCGCATCCTCTTGGTTGAAGACGAGAGCGCACTGAGCGAGCCGCTCAGCTTTCTGCTCGAGCGTGAGGGCTACGAGGTCGTCGTAGCCGAAGACGGCCCGAGCGCGATCAGCGAGTTCGACCAGAACGGCACCGACCTGATTCTGCTCGACCTGATGCTGCCCGGCATTCCGGGTACCGAGGTGTGCCGGGAGATTCGTACCCGGTCGACCGTGCCGATCATCATGCTCACGGCGAAGGATTCCGAAATTGACATCGTCGTCGGGCTCGAGCTCGGCGCCGACGATTATGTCACGAAGCCGTATTCCACCCGCGAACTGGTCGCCCGCATTCGCGCGGTGCTGCGACGGCACGAAGACCAGAGCACGGCCGATGTGGACACCATGCTCACGGCCGGCACGGTGCGCATGGACGTGGAGCGGCACGCCGTCACCGTCTCCGGCGAGCTCGTCAACATGCCGTTGAAGGAATTCGAACTGCTCGAATTTCTGCTGCGCAACGCCGGCCGGGTGCTTACCCGCGGCCAGCTCATCGATCGGGTCTGGGGCACCGACTACTTCGGTGACACCAAGACGCTCGACGTGCACATCAAACGCATTCGCTCGCGCATCGAAACTGCGCCCTCCGAGCCGGTGATGCTCGTCACCGTTCGCGGGCTGGGTTACCGGTTCGAAGCGTAGCCCGAAAGACAGCTCAGGCCGCCGACCCGCAGGGGGGCGACGGCCTGAGCTAGAAGAACGTTACGCGGCGGGCGTGGCCGTCGGTGTTGGTGTTTCGGTGGGAGTCTCGGTCGGTGCGAGCGTGGGCATCAGGGTCGAATACTCGCCCTGAGTGCCAGAAAGAACGGGCAGCAGCAGTTCGATGCCGGTCTCTTCGCCGTACTGGAAGAACACCGGAAACAGCGAGCCGGGCTGGCTGCCCATGTTTTCCAGCACCACCGAGGGGGCGCCGTCGGTGCCGAACGTCACGGTGGTGTTGGCCTCGACTGGGATGTCCTGCGACACCGTGCCGGTGCTGGACTTGTACTGCACGAGCACCTGCTGCAGGGTGTCCGTCGGATTAACAACGGAGACGATGAGGTTGGCCAGTTCGCCGTCGGCGGAGACCAGTAGGGCGTTGCGAACGTGGATTTCGCCGACGTCTCCGCTCACGCCGTCACTCGCGTTGTACTGAATCGAGGTGGCCTGCGGTGCGAAAAATCCGCACGCGCTCGTGCCCAACAGAATGCCAGCCGCCAAGACGACGGATGCAGCGATGCGCGCTCTCACAAGACCTCCACTTACTGAAAGCAGCGCGCGACAGTGGCCGACGCTGCAAAATTCTCTTTGTCACTAGCTTAGCGGCGTGTGTGAGCGCACGATTGTCGGCCGGTGCCTCGCGGGGGCGCGCGTACTGTAGCACCTCGAAGCTGTGGTATCTTAGAAGTTGCTGAAGGGATCACATCCATGCTGTTTCAGGTTGGCGAAACCGTCGTATATCCCCACCATGGTGCCGCAATGATCACCGAGGTGAAGACCCGCATCATCAAGGGCGAAGAGAAGCTGTACCTCAAGCTGAATGTCACCCAGGGTGATCTCACCATCGAAGTTCCCGCCGAAAACGTCGACCTCGTCGGCGTTCGCGATGTGATCGGCCAGGACGGCCTCGACAAGGTGTTCGAAGTGCTACGCGCACCGTTCACCGAAGAGCCCACCAATTGGTCCCGCCGGTACAAGGCCAATCTCGAAAAGCTGGCAAGCGGCGATGTGATCAAGGTGTCAGAGGTCGTGCGCGACCTGTGGCGCCGCGACCAGGACCGTGGTCTATCTGCCGGCGAGAAGCGCATGCTGGCCAAGGCTCGCCAAATCCTGATCAGCGAGCTGGCCCTGGCCGAAAAGACCGACGAAGAGAAAGCGTCCACCGTTCTCGATGAGGTCCTTGCTTCCTGACTATTCTTTCGTGAGGGGCGGCGCCGTGAGGCGCCGCCTTTTGCATGTTCCCTCGCACTTCACCAGATAGATACCCTCCAGATATGACTGTTTCCACCGATTCGCCGGCAGAGCCCCTCCGCGGCGCTCGACCCGAACCCGCCTCCGCTGTCGCCGCGACGCCCACGGTCGCGGTCATTGTGGTCGCTGCCGGCAGCGGAACCCGCCTCGGCCACGCCGAACCCAAAGCATTCGTGCTGCTGCATATGCGCCCGCTGCTCGACCATGCCTTAGATTCCATTTTCGGCATGAACGAGCCGGTGCAGATCATCGTGGTCGCCCCCGTCGATCGGGTAGCGGATGCCCGCGCCATCGCCGTCCGCGCCGCCGCCCGCCACGAGGCGCCCACCGGGTTCGTGACCGTGGTCGCCGGGGGACGCACCCGTCAGGACTCCGTGGACCAGGGCATGAACGCCCTGCTGCCGAGCGTCGACGTGGTGCTCGTACACGACGCCGCCCGCGCACTCACCCCTGCCGCACTGTGCGACGAGGTCGTCGCCGCTGTGCGCGCCACCGGGCACGGCGTCATTCCGGGCCAGCCCGTGGTCGACACCATCAAGCGTGTCGCCGAATCCGGTGCCATTCTTGGAACCGTCGATCGGTCGGAACTCTCCGCAGTGCAGACCCCGCAAGGGTTTCCCCGCGCCATGCTCGAGGCCGCCCGCGCCTGGGCCGTGCAGAACGGCCGGTTCGAAGCGCTCACCGACGACGCAGCGCTCGTGGCCGACGCCGGGAATCCGGTGAGCGTGATCGGTGGGCATCCGCTGGCCTTCAAGATCACGACGCCCGAAGACCTCGAGCGCGCCGATCTGATTCTGCAGGCTGCCGCCCCGCAGCCCACACTGCTTCCGCGCATCGGCACCGGCGTCGATGTGCACGCCTTCGCGGCCGACGACACGACGGAACTCTGGCTGGCCGGATTATATTGGCCGGGGGAGAGCGGACTCAGCGGACACAGCGACGGCGATGTCGCGGCCCACGCCATCTGCGATGCCCTTCTTGGAGCCGCCGGACTCGGCGACATTGGCAGCGTATTCGGCACGGCCGATCCGCGCTTCAGCGGTGCCCACGGCCACGTTTTTCTCGAGGAAACCGTGCGCCTGGTTGCGGCCGCCGGCTACCGGGTCGGCAACGTTTCGGTGCAGATCATCGGCAACCGCCCCAAGTTCTCACCGCGTCGGGCCGAAGCCGAAACGCGGCTCTCCGGCATCCTCTCTGCACCGGTCAATATCGCCGCGACCACCACGGATGCGCTCGGCTTCACCGGACGCGGGGAAGGTATCGCCGCGACGGCAACCGCGCTGCTCTACGCTGCCCCCGAGCCGGGTCAGACCCCTGACCTAAACTGGGAGGCGTGACCATGCAACTGTACGATTCGAAGGCGCAAGCCTTGCGCGACTTTGTCCCCCTCGAAGCGGGCCAGGTCTCGATGTACGTGTGTGGCCCCACCGTGCAGTCCAGCCCGCACATCGGTCATCTGCGCAGCGCCTTGGTCTACGACCAGTTGCGTCGCTGGCTCAGCTACCGCGGCATGAATGTCACCTTCGTGCGCAACGTCACCGACATCGACGACAAGATCCTGATCAACGCGAAGGGCTCGAGCGAGCAGTGGTGGGCGCTCGCGTACCGCTACGAACTCGAGTTCACCGCTGGCTACCAGCGCCTCGGCATTCTCGCCCCCACCTACGAGCCGCGCGCGACGGCGAGCATCACCGAGATGCAGACCCTCATATCCACCCTGATCGAGCGCGGCCACGCGTATGCTGCCCCCGACGCGTCCGGCGACGTCTACTTCGACAGTGCCAGCTGGGCGGCCTATGGCGCGCTCACGCACCAGTCGCCCGGCAATATGGAAGCGGCAGCGGATCCCTCCCCGCGCGCCAAGCGCGACCCCCGCGACTTCGCCCTGTGGAAGGGCTCCAAGGTCGGCGAACCCGACTCCGCAGCCTGGTCGTCGCCGTGGGGCCAGGGGCGTCCGGGCTGGCACATCGAGTGCTCGGCCATGGCCGCGCGCTACCTCGGCGACCACTTCGACATTCACGGCGGCGGACTGGATCTGCGGTTTCCGCACCACGAGAACGAACTGGCCCAATCGAACGCGGCCGGCAGCGACTTCGCGAACTACTGGGTGCACAACGGTCTGGTCAACGTGAACGGGCAGAAGATGAGCAAGTCGCTCGGCAACTCGGTGTTCGCGGCCGAACTGCTCGAACAGGCCCGCGCCATCGTCGTGCGCTACTTTCTGGGCGCTGCCCACTACCGATCCACCATCGACTACAACGAGGGCTCGCTGGCCGAGGCCGAAGCCGCCCTCGAACGGGTCGAGAGTTTTCTCGACCGCGCCGATCGTCGGCTGGCCGGAACCCGGTTCGCCGGCACTGGCGTCGAGGTCGTGCCCGATGATTTCGCCGCGGCGATGGACGACGACCTCGCCGTTCCGCAAGCGCTCGGCGTGCTGCACGACACCGTGCGCGCCGGTAACGCCGCGCTGGATGCCGAAGACCTTCACGCTGCGGCATCCGCTCGCAGTGAAGTACTCGCGATGAGCGAAGTGCTGGGAATCAACCCTTTGTCGCCCGGCTGGGCCGTGGCAACAGACGAACCGGCCATGGTGGCCCTGAGTGCGTTGGTCGAGCGACTGCTCGGCGACCGCAACGACGCCCGCGAAAACCGCGACTATGCGGCCGCAGACCGAATCCGGGACGAACTCGTCGCCGCCGGAATTACCATCGAAGACACCCCGTCGGGTGCCCATTGGAGCTTTGACTGATGAAGAATCTTGACCGCAAATCGCGCACTGGATCGGTGCGCAAGGGCAGCCGCGGAGCCCAGGTCGGCTCCGGCGGCCAGGGCCGTCAGGCGCTCGAGGGCAAAAAGCCCACCCCCAAGGCCGAAGACCGTCCGTACCACCCCGCCGGTAAGCGCAAGGCGGCCGCCGAGCGGTTCACTGCTGCCGGTGGCTTCAACTCGCGCCCCGCAGCGGATGCCTCCGCCAACCGTGGCGGCTCGCGCGGCGGCACCCCGGCTCGCGGCAGCGCCCCCCGCGGTGGTGCCCGCGGCGCGTCGCAGGGTGCACCCCAGCGCGGCACCGGCAACACCGGCGGTGGCGGATCCTCGACGCGTCGCGCCAAGCAGATCGACGAGCACGAGATTGTCACCGGTCGTAACTCGGTGCTCGAGGCGCTGCGCGCCAAGATCCCGGCGCTGACCCTCTACATTGCCGCGCGCATCGAAATGGATGAGCGGGTCAAAGAGGTTCTGCTCATGGCGACCAGCCGCAATATCCCCATCCTCGAAGTCATGCGCCCCGAACTCGACCGTCTCGCCGGTCGCGACGCCGTGCACCAGGGCCTCGCCCTCAAGGTTCCCGCGTATGAGTATGCGCACCCGATGGAGCTGCTCGAACTCACGATCAGCCGCGGCCACAAGCCGTTGTTCGTGGCCCTCGACGGCATCACCGACCCGCGCAACCTGGGCGCGATCATCCGCTCGACCGCTGCGTTCGGCGGCCACGGAATCATCGTGCCGCAGCGTCGCTCGGTCGGCGTCACGGCCTCAGCCTGGAAGACCAGCGCCGGCGCCGCGGCGCGCACGCCCGTCGCCATGGCGAGCAACCTCACCCAGACGCTGAAGGCGCTCAAGGCGCAGGGCGTGTTCGTGCTCGGACTCGACGGTGGCGGCGACGTGTCGCTGCCCGACCTCGGCATCGGCTTCGCCGAACGCCCGATCGTGATCGTCGTCGGCAGCGAGGGCAAAGGCCTGTCTCGCCTCGTCACCGACACCTGCGACGCGATCGTCTCGATTCCGATCAGCGCGGCGACCGAGTCGCTCAATGCCGGAATCGCCGTCGGCGTCACCCTCTACGAGGTGGCCCGTCTCCGCGCCCAAATCAAGCAGGCCAAGCAGGCTGCCAAGCTCTCCTAGTCCCCGCCGCGTGGTCGGGGCCCAGGCCCCGTCCACGGGCCCAGTCTATAAACTGGGCCTGTGGTCATAACGTGGGCCCGATGACCACCGCGATGGCGTGAACGTCCCGACCGGTGCTTGTCCTCCACAGCGGATGTTTTGCCCCACTGTGCACAGATCAGTCGCTGTCCCAGCGTCCACCTCCTGACAATGGTGACACTGAATCATGCTTGACATTCTGGATGTCCCCAATGCCCACAACGACGGTCTGATTCTCGCCGAGTCCCTCTGGGCAGCGGGCCTGAACACGCGCGCCGTGCGCGCATTGCTTGCGAATGGTGAGCTGGTGCGCATCCGGCGCGGTGTCTACACTCTGGGCGCCACGTGGCGCGGCGCCGAGAGCGACGACCGGTATCGACTATTCGTTCGCGCGACTGTGGCCACGGCCGAGCAGCCGCTCCTCCTCTCGCACCTCTCGGCGGCAGCGCTGCACAATCTGCCGATCATCGGTCCGTGGCCGAACGTCGTGCACGCCATCAACAACGAAACCGCCGGGGGCAGTAGCGCCCGGTTCACAACGAGCCATCGGAGCGTGGTGGAGCCCGAACAGGTGGTGATCGACGGATGCGCCGCCACCACACTCGCGCGCACCCTCATCGATGTCGCAGCCACCTCGAGCTTTCTCGTCGGCGTCACGATGATGGACCACGCCCTGCGCGTCGAGGCGGAGCGCGCCGAGAACGAACGCCGAATGGGCATCCCCGGTGCTGCGGCCCTCGCCAAGGAGGATCTCTACGCCGAACTGATGATGGTGAATCCGAGACGTGGAGGCCCGAAGGTGCGTCGGATCATAGACTTCTCGAATTTGCTTTCCGCTAACCCTGGCGAGTCGATGAGCCGGGTGCGCATGGCCGAGCTGGGCTTCGAGATACCCGAACTGCAGGTGCGCTTCGTAGTGCACGGGCGGGAGTACTGGGTCGACTTCTATTGGCCTAGAGTGCGCAAGATCGGTGAGTTCGACGGCAAAATCAAATACACGCGGGGCGCAATATTGGGCGACCGCCACCCCGGCGAGGTGGTCGTCGTCGAAAAGAATCGAGAGAATCTCCTGCGCCCAGAAGTCAACAGCTTCGACCGTTGGGACTGGGACACGGCCTACTCGCCCCGCCTATTCTACGAATTCCTGATTCAGCACAACGTTCCGCGCGCGTAATCAGGCAGCGGATGCGCCCCGCGCGCAACCGGGACATCGCGCGTCCTCGTCGTCACGGCGTTCGGGTCCACCTTGTGGACCGGTTCATGAACCGGGCCCGTTGATGGGGCCCGGGCCCCGTCCGCACAGACTGCGGCCCGGGCCCCGCGGGGGTGAATGCCCGTGTGCGCACCGACCGCGCGCGCCTGCACCTCTGTGGGCCCAGCTTGTGGCCCGGGGCCCAGTTTATAAACTGGGCCCCTGGACGGGGCCCGGGCCCCGTCCAGGATGGCGAGGCTAGACCTTGAGCATCCAGTCGTCGGCATCGTCGGGGTCAGAAGACGTGTCGTCGCCGAGCTGCGTGCGAATCGGCAGGGTGATGGCCTCGGTGACGGGGTCCATCACGGTGGCCTCGTCCCGGCGGTGGCGCAGCACATCCTGCACGTAGGACGTGACAGCCTCGGCGAGCGGGATGTCCCGGGATTGGTTCTGCGCCATGTACCAACGGTGATCGAGCAGCTGGTGAAACACCTGCGCCCGCTCGAGCTTGCCCTGCAGCTCCTCGGGAATGGCCCGCACCACCGGCTCGAACACCCGTACCAGCCACTCGTGGGCGACCATCTCCTCGTCCGCGGCCGGCGAACCGTAGGCGGCCCGGTACGAATCCAGGTCGTTCAGCAGTCGGCGGGCCTGGTTCTCTTCGGCGTCGAGGCCGGTCAAGCGCAGCAGCCGGCGCTGGTGGTGGCCGGCGTCGACGACCTTCGGCTGAATCCGCACGCTCGAGCCAGCGCTGTCGGTCTTGATCGCCAGTTCCTCGATGTCGAAACCGAGGTCGTTCAGGCGTTGCACGCGCTGGGTGATGCGCCAGCGTTCGGAGTTGGAGAATGACTCCGAGCCGGTGAGCTCTCTCCAGAGCAGTCGGTAGGCGGCGACGATTCCGTTGCTGACCCGAATCGGGTCGAGCTCGTCGGCGACCCGGCCACCGGCTTCGAGGTCCATGAGCTCCCCGGCGATGTTCACCCGAGCAATTTCGAGGTCGTTTTCGCGCTGGCCGTTCGACAACCCGCCCGAATACAACTGCCCGGTTTCGGCATCGACGAGATAGGCGGCAAAGGCACCGGCATCGCGGCGAAACAGGGTGTTCGAGAGCGACACGTCGCCCCAGAAGAACCCGATCATGTGCAGCCGCACGAGCAGCACGGCGAGGGCGTCGACCAGCCGGGTAGCGGTATCCGGTCGCAGGGCGTTCGAATACAGGGCGCGGTAGGGGAGTGAGAACTTGAGGTGACGCGTGACCAAAACCGAATTCAGCGG
Source organism: Cryobacterium sp. N19 (assembly GCF_002929595.1). Lineage (NCBI taxonomy): Bacteria > Bacillati > Actinomycetota > Actinomycetes > Micrococcales > Microbacteriaceae > Cryobacterium > Cryobacterium sp. N19. Next base: position 315,013 of record NZ_PJJR01000049.1, read on the forward strand.
GTCGAGGTCGGCATCCGTTCTGTTGGTGATGACGGCGACCGGCTCGACGCAGGGGATCTCGAGGTTGGCCAGGGTGCGCAACATGTCGTACTCGCGCTTGGCCATCTCGCTCGTGGTCTCTTTGATGGCGACCACCCGCCCACTCAGGTGGGCGAAGCGCACGAGGTGGCGCGAAATGCCCTTGGGCAGCGAGGCGATGTTCTCATTCGGCCAGGCATCGAGGGGCAACTGCCACGGCAGGTCGAGCAGGGCAGGGTCGGCAGTGGCCGCGATGATATTGAGGGAACCGCTCATGGTTGGAGCCTAACCGGCGGGAGGGAGCGAGCCCCTCCCGCCGTTCATGGAGACTAGTCGGTGACGGCGCCGCCGAGGCGCAGGCCGCTTTCCGCGTCGAACACGTGCAGGTGGTTCGGGGTAGCCGTGAGGTACACCGTCTCGCCGGCGTTCGGGTGCGAGCGGCCGTCGACGCGAGCGACGATGTCGGTGCGCTTGCCCTCGATGGTGGAGTGGCCGTAGAGGTAGCCGTCGGCGCCGAGTTCTTCAACCAGGTCGACCTCGATCTGCAGTCCGTCGCCAGCGGTGGACGACATCTGGATGTCCTCCGGGCGAATTCCCACGGTGACCTTCTTGCCGGTCGAGCTGGCGAGCGTCTCGCGCTGCACCGGAACGGTCGCGGTGCCGAACTTGATGCCGCCATCGACGGTGTCGGCGAGGAACAGGTTCATCGCGGGGCTGCCGATGAAGCCGGCCACGAACACGTTCTGCGGCTTCGCGTACAGGTCGCGGGGCGAACCGACCTGCTGCAGGATGCCGTCCTTCAGTACCGCAATCCGGTCACCCATGGTCAGGGCCTCGGTCTGGTCGTGGGTCACGTAGACGGTCGTGACTCCGAGGCGGCGCTGCAGTGACGCGATCTGCGTACGCGTCTGCACGCGCAGCTTGGCGTCAAGGTTGGAGAGCGGCTCGTCCATCAGGAACACCTGAGGCTGACGAACGATCGCGCGGCCCATGGCAACGCGCTGGCGCTGGCCACCAGAAAGTGCCTTCGGCTTGCGGCTAAGGTAGGGCTCGAGGTCGAGCAGCTTGGCGGCTTCGAGCACGCGGGCGGCGCGCTCGTCCTTGTTGATGCCGGCGATCTTGAGCGCGAAGCCCATGTTCTCGGCGACGGTCATGTGCGGGTACAGCGCGTAGTTCTGAAAGACCATGGCGATGTCGCGGTCTTTTGGCGGGACATCGGTCACGTTGCGGTCACCGATAAGAATGTTGCCATCGTTGACCTCTTCGAGGCCGGCGAGCATTCGCAGTGAAGTGGACTTGCCGCAGCCGGACGGGCCGACCAAAACCAGGAATTCGCCATCGGCGACCTGCAGGTCGAGCTGGTCAACAGCCGGCCTCGTGGAACCAGGGTAGAGCCGGGTTGCCTTGTCAAAGGTCACTGAAGCCATGATTATTACTCCTTCACCGGCAGGAACGTGCCGGACGATCCGTTGTGAATAGGATTTGTGCGTCGCGCGCCAAAGAGCGCGACATTTCCATTATTACACGACGGATGCCCCGGCGCCGGTCCGCCCCCCGTTTGGTCGTTTCCCAGTCAGGGGATCTACTATTCCAGAGGTGCCTTCACGTGCGCCCCTACTTCTCGAAAGCGAATTTTTATGACTATTGGCGGACCAAGCGACAGCAGTCCCTCAAAAAACCGGCGGCGTGACGCCGCCCGGGTCAAGGCAAAGCAGCTACGAGTCAGCCAAAAGAAGAAGGACCGCCGCAACAAACTGTTCTTGCAGGGCGGCATCGCTATCGCCGCCGTTGCCATCGTCGTTCTGGTCTCCGTCATCATCGTGAATTCGATCAAACCGTCAGGTCCGGGCCCGAAAAATATGGCCAGTGACGGCGCTCTTATCGGCGAGGGCATGGTCACCGCGCTGACGCCCGCGCTGCAGCCCGACGCGAACCTGCGGGCATCCGAACCGGATACCTCCGGCGCCGTCGCCAACATTCGCATCTATGTCGACTACCTCTGCCCGCTCTGTGGCGACTTCGAAGACGCCAACAACGAACAGGTCGCCAACTGGGTCGATTCTGGAGCTGCGACCGTTGAAATTCACCCGGTGGCCATTCTCACGAGCAAGTCCGCCGGCACCAAGTACTCCCTGCGGGCGGCGAACGCTGCAGCCTGCGTCGCCAACTACTCGCCAGATGATTTCTTCGCCTTCAGCTCGGCCCTGTTCGTTGACCAGCCGGAAGAGACGTCGCCCGGCCGCAGCAACGACGAGATTAAGGCCGTCGTGAAGGATTCCGGCGTGAGCACGGCGGTCTCCAACATCAACTCCTGCATCGATGACGGCACCTATGAATCGTGGGTCAAGGCGGCAACCAATCGCGCGCTCGACGGCCCCATACCCAATTCCTCGATCAAGGCGATCACGAGCGCCCCCACCGTGCTCGTCAATGGCAAGCCGTACACCGGGTCGATCGAAGACCCGAAGGAGTTCGCGTCCTTCGTGCAGGTGGCCCTCGGTGAGACGTACTCCACCTCGACGCCGACGCCCGAACCAACACCCGGCGGGTAGTTACCAGCGGATGCCCCACGCGCATCCGTTTGGCTGTTGCCCGTGGCGGCCCCGAAATCATTTAGGATGGTCTTTCGAGGCTTTGGCCTCATGCCGGCCTGGCGCAATTGGTAGCGCACCACTCTTGTAAAGTGGGGGTTACGGGTTCAAGTCCCGTGGCCGGCCCCACAAACCCCTACTCCCAACTGGGAAGTAGGGGTTTTTGTCTGCCGGTTCGACGCTCTCTCCCCAGGGCCGCACACGGCCTCCACGTACACTGATGGCTGGGGTTTTAAGAGCGCATGCCCGCCCCCGCGCACCCGCGCCCCGAAAGGAAATACGCATGAGCCTGATCCGGCTGAACGACGTCAGCATCCGCTTTGAGAACACGCAGATTCTGCGCGAAGCGTTCTTTCGCCTCGAACCCGGTGACCGGGTCGGCCTGATCGGCAAGAACGGCTCCGGCAAGTCCACCATTCTCAAGCTGATTCTCGACCAGGTCTCGCCCGATACCGGCGAGGTGACGCTCGAGGACGGCATCAAGGTCGGCTACTTCTCGCAGTTCTCCGAACTCAACGGCGCGCAGACCATCACCGAGGTGCTCGACGAATTGTTTGTGGCGGTGAAGGCGGTCGAGGCTGAACTCGCCTCCATCGACGCGGCAATCGCCCTGGACTCCTCGGCCAGCTATGACCTCGACCGGCTGATCACCCGCCAGGGCGAACTTTTCGAAGAGATGGACCGCCTGGACGGCTGGGACTACAAGCGCCACATCGACACCGCCCTGACCACCCTCGGATTCGACGAGGCACACCGCGTCTGCTCGATCGACGAGCTCTCCGGCGGCTGGCGCAACCGGGCGGCCCTGGCCAAGATCGTGCTCGAGGCGCCCGACGTGCTGCTTCTCGACGAGCCCACCAACTACCTCGACGTGGCCGGCGTGGAGTGGCTCGAAGCCTGGTTCAAGAGCTTCAAGGGTGCCGCGATCGTGGTCTCGCACGACCGCAAATTTCTGGACGCCGTCGTCACCCGCATCATCGAGGTCGAGAACTATCACCTGCACGAGTATCCAGGCAACTTCGGCGAGTACATTGTGCAGAAGCAGTTTCGGCTGAAGACCCTCGAGGCCCAGTTCGTGCACGAATCCGAGCTGCTCGCTTTTGAAGCCGAGGGAATCGCGGACCGGCGCGAAGCAGCCAAAGCCGAGAGCCGTCAGCTCGGCAACCAGCTCGCCCACATCAAGAAGTCGCGCACGCCGCGCCCGGTCGACCAGATCATCACTGAGATCTACGGCAACCTGCACGTCAAGGACGTGCTCTGCCGGGTCGACGGTCTCGCCAAGAGCTATGGCGACAAAGTGTTGTTCGAGAACCTCAGCTTCGAAGTGCGTCGCGGTAACCGCATCGTCGTGCTCGGCAGCAACGGCAGCGGCAAAACCACCCTGCTGCGCGTGCTCACCGGCGAAGAGACGGCCGACCGGGGTGACGTCGCCTGGGCCAGCGGCGCCGGCGTCGTCTCCTACAACCAGATTCTCGACGAACTCGACCCGAGCGACACGGTCAGTCACGCCGTGAATGCCATGCCCGGCAGCCTCGCGTTGACCGCAACGAAGAAGTCCGTCAACCGCTTTCTGACCATGTTCCAGTTCAGCGAGGCCGACCTCAAGCAGAAGATCGGCGCCCTCTCCGGCGGGCAGCGCGCGCGAGTAGCGATGGCCCAGTGCCTGCTCTCCGGAGCGTCGGTGCTGCTGCTTGACGAACCGACCAACCACCTCGACATGTCGAGCACTCAGGTGATGGAACGCGCGCTCGTGCACTTTCCCGGTGCCGTTGTGGTGGTCAGCCACGACCGGTTCTTCACGGACAAGATCGCCAACCGCCGCCTCGTTTTCGGCAGCGACGGAGCCGCTCCCGGCGAGATCGAGGTCCGCGCAGCCTGACCCGCGCTGTCTACACTTCCCGGGCCCGGGCCCGGAAACTGAGCCCACGATAGATCATGGGCCCGGTGTCCGAAGGTGGGCCCGGCGGAACTCAGCGCCCGGCACCTCGTAGTATTACCAGGTGACCCAGGCCCGCGCGCAGACCCGAACGGATTCCTCGGTCGCGCCAGCATCCGCTGTGCCGGTCTGGCTGGCCCTGGTTTTCTCGGTGCTGATCGGGGCGCTGTACGCGGTGCAATCGCGGGTGAACGGCGAACTCGGGCACCAGATCGGCGACGGATTCACCGCAGCCGTCATCTCCTTCGGCTCTGGCCTGGTCATTCTGAGCCTCGGCCTCGTCGTGTTTCGTAGCGGGCGCCGCGGCCTGCAACTGGTCGCCCGCGGTGTGAAAACGAAGCACCTCTCCTGGTGGCATCTGCTCGGCGGCCTGGCCGGTGCCCTGTTCGTGCTGTCCCAGGGCCTCGTCGCCGCGCCGCTCGGCATCGCCCTGTTCACGGTGGCCGTCGTGGCCGGCCAGACCGTGAGCGGCGTGCTCATGGACCGTTTCGGCATCGGCCCCGGTGGGCGTCGAACCCTGCACGCGTCCAAAATCGTCGGTGCCGGGCTCGCCCTGGTGGCTGTCGCGTTCACGGTGAGCGGCGAACTGCACAGCAGCGGCGCGCTCTGGTTGCTCGCACTGCCGCTGATCGCTGGCATCGGGCAGGGCTGGCAGCAAGCCGTGAACGGTCAGGTGCGGGTCACCGCGCAAAGCGCCCTCACAGCGACCTTTCTGAATTTTCTCAGTGGCACCATTGCCCTCGTGCTCGCCGCGCTCGTGCACGGCCTGCTGGTCGGCTTCGCGCTCGACCTGCCGAGCAACCCGTGGCTCTATACCGGCGGACTGATCGGCTGCATCTTCATCGCCGGGGCCGCGCTCGTCGTGCGTACCACCGGGGTGCTCATTCTGGGACTCTGCATCGTCGCCGGGCAGCTGCTCTGCGCCCTCGCGCTGGATTTGCTGGCGCCGTCGGCGGGACATCCGCTTGGCCTGACGACCATTGCCGGCACGGCTCTCGCCCTGGTGGCCGTCGTTATCGCCGCAGTGCGCTGGCACCGCCCCGGCCACGCACGGGGCACGGCGCGAACACCGGGCCATTCTGACGAACCAAGCGAACGGCTGTGACTGTGAAACGAATTTTAGTGGTCGAACACGAGGCTAATGCTGGTGTGGGGCTGGTCGGGGAGCGAATCCTCGCGGCCGGCATCGACCTGGTTCGGGTCGGCCCGGATGCCGGGGCCCCGATCCCCGGTCGTGCCGACGGCTTCGATGGTGTCGTCGTACTCGGCGGAACGACCGGGCCGACGGACGACGAACGAGCAGCCTGGCTGCCCCGGGTTCGTGAACTCATCGCCGACTGTCTCCAGAGCGAGGTCCCGCTCCTCGGGATCTGCCTGGGAGCCCAGATGCTCGCCGTCGTAGCCGGTGGAACGGTCGGACGGGCGCGGCGCGGCGCCGAGATCGGCCTCAGCGGTCTCGAGCTGACCGACAGTGCCGCCGCGGATCCCTTGCTTCATGACCTGCCGTCGCCGCTCCGGGCGCTGCAGTGGCATTCGCTCGAAGTACACGACCTGCCGGCGAACTCCGTGTCGCTATGCACCAGCGATCGCTGCCCCAACCAGGCTTTTCGTGTCGGCCCCGCGGCCTGGGGGCTACAATTCCACCTGGAGGCTTCGGCGGCGACCGCCGAAGCATGGGCTGAAAGTGACAGCGACGATTTGCGTGCCGCCGGCTACCTGCCGGAACACGTCATCGACCCCATGCGCGAGAACGAAGACGACCTTCGGCGGGTCTGGTCAGAAGTCGCCGATCGATGGATAGGCCTGGTCTGACTCACAGAACCCCGAGAAACTCCTCGGGGTCGATCGACAGCCGCACGCCCGGCTTCGAATCCTCAGGAATGCCGCCGACATAGAGCCAGCCGAGCAGCTCCTCGTTGTCGCCGAGGCCGTGCAAGACCCGCACCGGGCCGGTGCGCACGAGTGGGCCGGTGCGCCACATCGCGCACCACCCCGCGTCATCGAGAAGCAGCGACAGCAGGTGCGCGACCCCCGCCGCAGCAGCATCCTGTTCCCAGTCGGTCACCTTGAAACTGGCCCGACGCGACGCGACGACCGCGATCAACAGGGGCGCCCGCAGCGGCTTAGCCGCCAGCTTGAGCGCATCACTACCCTCACAAGCGCATGCCGCCACAAACGCCGCCCCCAACCGCTCGCGGGCGTCGCCGCGCAGCTCCAACAGCCGCCACGGACGCAGCGCGCCGTGATCGGCCACCCGCGCCGCCGCGGCAACGAGGGGCAGCAGCTCGGCTCGGGTCGGTGCCAAGGCGCTCACTTTTGAGTAGCTGCGCCGATGATTGACGGCCCGAAAGACAACCGAGGTGGCAGCATCTGTTGTCGACAGCACCGCTCTACTCAGCGGGCGTGAAGTTGAGCGAGATCGAGTTCATGCAGTACCGGTCGCCGGTCGGCGTGCCGAATCCGTCGGGAAAAACGTGTCCCAGGTGTGAGCCGCAGTTCGCGCAGCGCACCTCGGTGCGCACGCTGCCCAGGGAACGGTCTTCGAGCAATTCGACCGCTTCGGGCCGTACCGACTCGTAGAAGCTTGGCCAGCCGCAGCCGGAGTCAAACTTGGTGCCGCTCTTGAACAGCTCGGCGTTACACGCACCGCAGGTGTAGGTGCCGGAGCGCTCTTCGTCGAGCAGTTCGCCGGTTCCGGGGCGTTCGGTTCCGGCTTCACGCAAAACCTTGAACTTCTCCGGGCCCAGCTCGGAGCGCCACTCGTCGTTTGACTTCTTGATTGTGTAGTCCATGGTGGATGTCCCTTCGATCTGGCCGTCCGCACCCGGACAACCTCTACCCAGCCTAAACTCGTGCAGCGAAACGCGCATTCCTGGCCGATAGGTTTCGCAGCGTTTGCACGGCGACCGGTCGTTGGACTGGGCCGTTCCGGGCGTGCCGGAGGCAACATCCAGCCGCCCGCAAATAGGATGAGCCCGTCGGATAACCCGTCGAAACTGCCCCGGGGGAGAGATAGATCAATGAGTGAGAGCACACCGGCCCCCGCGCAGCGCACCACTCTGCCCGCCGGCAGCGCCCCGATTTCGACCCAGCTCAGCGAGCGCGACGAAGCCGTGCTCGCCTTTGAACGGCAATGGTGGCGGCACGTCGGCGCCAAAGAAGAGGCCATCCGCGCCACATTCGGCCTCTCGGCCGCCCGGTACTATCAGCTATTGGGGGCACTGGTCGATTCACCGTTGGCGCTGGCCTTCGACCCGATGCTCGTGAACCGACTGCAGCGGATGCGTTCCGCACGATCCGAGGCGCGCGCCAGTCGTTCGCTGCCCACCCACGACTAGTACCTGACCGCTTTCCGCCAGAACCGGGCCGTTACACATCGCTCGATTCCGGCCTGGCTGGCCAACCAAGGATTCAATCACCATGGCGCGAAAATTTGCGAAAGACCGTTTCGACACCCACACGCATGCCCTCGACCGGGTGGGTGCTCACCGTGCTCCCGGTAAGAAGGGCCGCGGCTGGATCGGGTTCTGGTGGGCGCTCGGCGCCACCGTGCTGTTGATCGCGGTTGGCGTGGTCGGAATCTTCGCGATCAACAATCGCCTCGACTTCTCCAATATTCCGGGTCTGTCCTCGGCCAGCTCGACTCCGATCCCCACCGAGACCGTCATTCCAACGGCTGAAGCCACCGTCGACCCGGCGCTGACCGTGAATGTGCTGAACGGCTCCGCGGCGAACGGTGTCGCAGCATCCGTCAGCGACACGCTCACCGCCGCCGGCTGGGTAGTCAGTGGCACCGGCAACGCGAGCACAGACACCGAACCGACCACCGTCATCTACTACGCCGATGCCAGCCTGGAAGGCGCCGCCCGCGGCATCGCAGCCTCACTGCCCGGCTCGACGATCGTCGTTTCGTCCAATTTTGTTGACACAGGTGCCAGCCTGACCGTCGTCGTCGGCAACGACTACGTCATTCCTGCGGGCTGATCTTAACTCGAAACTGCCGACGTACTGGGCGTTACCTGATTCGTCAAGCCCCTTTTCTTCTGCGGCCACTTCAGTATTATCTGGTTTTGGTCAAACATTTTGTTCGGGCAATACCCGCCCGGATCAAGAACGCTCGCCCAAGGTAACTTGCACCAGTAGGTAACTTGCAACAGAAGACTTGCTCTCGGGGATTTGCTGCTCGTTCAGAATGAACGCAGTCTCTGCGGCAGGGCCCGGAACAGCCAATGGGCCGTGCCGTCGAAATTGAGCAAGGAGTAACACATGGCGAACGGAACCGTTAAATGGTTCAACGCTGAAAAGGGTTTCGGCTTCATCACTGTCGATGGGGGTGGGCAGGACGTCTTCGTTCACTACTCCGCCATTGACATGAGCGGGTACAAGGTGCTCGAAGAAGGCCAGCAGGTCGTCTTTGAGGTCGGTGCCGGAGCGAAAGGCCCCCAGGCTGAATCGGTTCGACCGGCCTGACCCACCCCCTAAACGGGGTCTGTCCCCCACCTAACGCCGCCCGCTGCAACGGGCGGCGTTAGTGTTTACCGGTGACCAAGAAAAAGACAGCCCGCACAATTCGACCGCTGAAGACCGCGGGTCTGCTCGCTCTGATCGTTCCAGCATTGCTGCTGAGCGGATGCACCGGCAGTAGCGCGACGCTGACCAAGACGCAGACGGCCGAAGCGTGGACGTCGAACTATGTCGCCCCCGCCGCTACGGAAATCGCCCCGCTCAGCGGCCTGACCGTTGCGGTCGGGTCGTCGGCACGTCCCTCCCTCGCGGCCAAGATCGACAACCACGTGGCCGCTCGCCCGCAGGTCGCGATCGACCGTACCGACCTGGTGTTCGAAGAGCTGGTCGAGGGTGGTATCACCCGATACGTCGCCGTGTGGCAGTCCAGCATTCCCGACCAGGTCGGCCCGGTGCGCTCGATCCGTCCGATGGATCCCGACATCATTGCGCCGTTCGGCGGCCTCGTAGCGTTTTCGGGCGGGCAGCAACGATTCGTCGACGCGATGAACGCGACCGGTCAAATCAGTGCCATCTTCGACTACGACACGACCGGGCTATTTTCTCGTTCCAAGGCTACAGCGGCCCCGCACAACGTTATCCTCGCGGCCTCCGAATTCGTCAACCGAAACGCGACCGTCGCACCGCCCACCCAGCAGTACGGCTATGCGCCCGCGCTCGCCGGGGCATCCGCCGTCGTGGACGGCACCCCGATCTCGGTGATCAACACCCGATTCTCCAACTCCAGTGCCCGCAGCTGGACCTGGAACGCCGAAGCCGCCGCATACCTGCGCGCGCAGGACGGCGCGCCCGATCTGACTCCGGAAGGCGCGCAACTGAAGGCAACGAACGTCGTCGTGGTGCGGGTGAATGTGACCGTCGACCAGAGCATCCCCAAGACCGAGCTGATCGCGTCGGGGGAAGCGTCGATCTCCAGCGGCGGAAAGACCATCGCGGCCACCTGGAGCAAGGACTCCCAGAGCATGCCGATCCGCCTCGTCGATGCCAATGGAGTGACAATTCGGCTGGCACCGGGCAATACCTGGTTTCAGCTCGTACCCAACGGCACCGGCTCGGTCGACCTCGTTCCCTGAGGGTCTGCAGATAGCCCGGCGTCGCCCCCGATGCTCGCTTGCACTCTCGACCCCAGAGTGCCAGAATCGTTTTAGCACTCTCGTCATCTGAGTGCTAACCCCATCATCGTTTGGAACGTCCGGGAGGGACGAGTTACACATATGGCAAAAATCATTGCATTCAATGAAGAGGCCCGTCGTGGGCTTGAGCGCGGCCTGAACATTCTGGCCGACACCGTCAAGGTCACCCTCGGCCCGCGCGGACGCAACGTCGTTCTGGAGAAGAAGTGGGGCGCCCCCACGATCACCAACGACGGCGTGTCAATCGCCAAGGAGATCGAGCTCGACGACCCGTACGAGAAGATCGGTGCGGAGCTCGTCAAAGAGGTCGCCAAGAAGACGGATGACGTAGCCGGCGACGGCACGACCACCGCAACCGTTCTCGCCCAGGCCCTGGTTCGCGAAGGCCTGCGCAACGTCGCTGCCGGCGCCGACCCGATCAGCCTGAAGCGCGGCATCGAGAAGGCTACGGCCGCTGTCATCGCCGAGCTCGTCGCCAGCGCCAAGGAAATCGAAACCAAGGAAGAGATCGCCGCAACCGCGTCCATCTCCGCCGGAGACACCGAGATCGGCGCGATCATCGCCGAGGCCATCGACAAGGTCGGCAAGGAAGGTGTTGTCACCGTCGAGGAGTCGAACACCTTCGGCACCGAGCTCGAGCTCACCGAGGGCATGCGCTTCGACAAGGGCTTCCTGTCGGCGTACTTCGTCACCGACCCCGACCGTCAGGAAGCGGTCTTCGAAGACCCCTACATCCTGATCGTCAACTCCAAGGTCTCCAACATCAAGGACCTGCTCCCCATCGTGGACAAGGTCATCCAGACTGGCAAGCAGCTCCTCATCATTGCGGAAGACGTCGATGGGGAGGCACTGGCCACGCTCGTTGTGAACAAGATCCGTGGCATCTTCAAGTCCGTCGCCGTCAAGGCTCCGGGCTTCGGCGACCGTCGCAAGGCTCAGCTGCAGGACATCGCCATCCTCACCGGTGGACAGGTCATCTCGGAAGAGGTCGGCCTCAAGCTTGAGAACGTCACCCTCGACCTGCTTGGTAGCGCCCGCAAGGTCGTCATCACCAAGGACGAGACCACGATCGTTGAGGGTGCCGGCGACGTCGAAGCCATCGCCGGTCGCGTCTCGCAGATCCGTGCCGAGATCGAGAACACCGACAGCGACTACGACCGCGAGAAGCTCCAGGAGCGCCTCGCCAAGCTTGCTGGCGGCGTTGCTGTCATCAAGGCTGGAGCCGCAACGGAGGTTGAGCTCAAGGAGCGCAAGCACCGCATCGAAGATGCAGTGCGTAACGCCAAGGCTGCCGTCGAAGAGGGTATCGTTGCCGGTGGTGGCGTTGCACTGATTCAGGCCGGCAAGACCGCATTCGAGGGCAAGGCAATCCTTGACCTCGTTGGTGACGAGGCGACCGGCGCGAACATCGTGCGCGTTGCCATCGACGCCCCGCTCAAGCAGATCGCACTCAACGCCGGCATGGAGCCGGGCGTTGTCGCCGACAAGGTGCGCAACCTGCCCGTCGGATGGGGCCTCAACGCCGCCACCGGCGAGTACGTCGACATGATCGCTGCCGGAATCAATGACCCGGTGAAGGTCACCCGCTCCGCGCTGCTGAACGCATCGTCGATCGCCGGACTGTTCCTCACCACCGAGGCCGTCGTCGCCGACAAGCCCGAGAAGAACTCGGCTCCGGCCGGCGACCCCTCGGGTGGCATGGACTTCTAAGTCCCGCCAGCAGTACACGAAAGTGGGCGTCTTCTTCGGGAGGCGCCCATTTTTTGTGCGTTCCGCGTCGAGCCATGAGTTCGGTCCACCCGACAGAGTCATCCTTGCGAGGTAGCACGTAGCGACTCGGAACGGACGACCGCCCGGTAGTGACCCAGCAGGCTGGAGATGTGAAAATGATCCAGCTCCTCCCCGTTCTCGCCGCCGCAGCGCTGACCGCCCTCGCCCTCACCGGGTGTTCGAGCATCATCGAACAGGTCCAGCGCGAGAAGTCGCTCGAATTCGCGTCTGTGCCGATCCTCACCGAGGAATGGGACCAGCCTGCGGACTGGCTGCCCGCCGATGCGACCCAAATCACGATCCGGGAGGAGGCGGCCGGCGGCGGTCCGGCCATCCTGGCGGTGACAACCAACTCGGATCTCGACCCCATGCAGTGTGCGGAGACCGACCGGCAGTCGGCACCGACCTACGCCGAAGACTGGTCACCGGATGACGTGTACGTGGATCGTGTCTTCGCCTGCGCCAACTGGGCCGTAATCAAGATCGCCGACGGCTGGTACGGCTGGACGCCGAACGACCCAGACGAGATGGCTGTGTCCCCCGCGCAATGACCACCGGTCATTCACCGTCTACGGTTGAGTCATGATCCGCAGCCTCTCCCGCCCGCAACTCCTGGTGGATGCCGTGATGGCCGTGATCGCGCTCCTCGCGCGTACAGTGCTCGGCTACGACGGGGTCGTGGCGTTCTGGATGACTGTCGGTATGGCCGGTGCCCTGTTCCTGAGACGGCTCAGTCCGGGTATCGCGCTCGGGCTGGTGTGGTGCACTGTAGCCGTTCAACTCTCCGCGTCGTTGCCTCCCGATATCGCGAACGCGGCCGTTCTTCCCGTGCTGTTTGCCACGGCTGCCTACGGTTCCCGAACCGTCAGGTGGGCCGGTCTCGCATCGGTGCCCATCGGTGCGCTGATCGCGACCGTGTACGTGCTATTCCTTCAGTCCGGCGGCTTCGACGGGCTCACCAGTCTCGTTCTGCAGATACGAACGGGCGAGGCCTTCCAGGCTGGAGCCCCAGGGGTGATCGGTTTCGTCTCTGCCGCGGCGTTGTTCGGGCTGAGCTGGGTTCTCGGGTTGCTCGTGGCTACCTGGCGAACCGCGCGGGACGGCAGGGCTGCTCTCCGTTCGGCGGCGGCTGAGCAGGCCGACGCCCGGCGCGAAGTGGCGGTGGAGCAGGAGCGAACCCGCATCGCCCGCGACATGCACGATGTGGTGGCGCATTCCCTCGCCGTTGTAATCGCTCAGGCCGACGGCGGACGCTACGCGCGTGCCGCCGACCCCGAAGCAGCGGATGAGGCCTTCCGCACCATCGCAAGCACGGCCCGGTCAGCCCTGGCCGACGTGCGAGTACTGCTGGGCCAGTTGCGCGCCAACGATGATGCCGATCCCGGTAGCGACCGGTCAGACCGGTCCGTCGTGGCCGCACCACAGCCTACCCTCGACGATCTCGACCGGCTCATCGACCAGTTGCGCGCTTCGGGCCTCATGATTGAGCGCATCGCTTCCGGGCCGGCTGCTGCGCTCGGACCGGGGCAACAGCTCGTGATTTACCGAATCGTGCAGGAATCACTGACCAACGTGCTTCGTCACGGCGACTCCGCAATAGGCGTCCGCATCGGCTTCAGCTGGGAGGCACATGCCGTCATCCTCACCGTGGACAGCGGGCTGCGGGGGTCACGGCCGGTCGGTGCCGCGCCGCACGGGCACGGCCTCGACGGCATGCGCGAGCGCGCGGTTCTGGCCGGAGGCTCCTTCGAGGCCGGCGAGGTGGGCGATCGTTTCGTCGTGTGCTTGACACTGCCGACGCTGACAGCGTCGCTTCCGCACACCAGAGGGGCGATGCCCGCATGACCACTCCGATTCGCGTTGCCCTCGTCGACGACCAGGCACTGTTCCGTGCCGGACTCCGACTGCTGATCTCGTCGCAGGTTGACCTCGAGTGCGTGGGCGAAGCTGCAAACGGGGCCGACGGCATCCGCCTGGTCGAGTCGGCCAGCCCCGACGTGGTGCTCATGGACATACGCATGCCGGTCATGGACGGCATCGAAGCAACCTCTCACATCGTGAACGCGTCGAGAGCGGCCGGTGGGGGTGGCCCCCGCATCATCGTGCTAACCACCTTCGACCTCGACGAAGCCGCAGCGCGCGCGATTCGTGGGGGCGCGAGCGGTTTCGTGCTGAAAGACGCCGATCCGGAGTTTCTGCTCGCCGCAATCCGCACCGTGCACGCGGGCTCGTCTGTCATCGCCGCCGCGCAGATCATCGAGCTGTTCGAGCACTTCGACCAGAAACGGATGCCGCCGGCCCCGCCGGTCGCCTACACCCGTCTCACCCCGCGCGAGCAGGAGATCTTCGCGCTCGCGGCCCGGGGGCTCAGCAACGCCGAAATCGCGGCGACGGAGTTTCTCAGTGAGGCGACAGTGAAGACACACATCAGTCGAACCCTGGCCAAGCTTGAACTGCGCGATCGCGTGCAACTGGTGGTCTACGCCTACGAAAACTCGCTCATCGCCTAACTCCCAGTCATCCCTGCGATGTAGCAGCACCATCCTGGGGTCGGACGCGCGGATTGGGGCGGTTCTCCAGACTGGAAGACATGAAAACTACAACGACTGACCTCGGCCTCGTCGCCCGGGTGACCCAGCTGCATAAGTATTACGGGGCCACGAACACTCGGGTGAATGCCCTCACCGACGTGAGCGTCGGAATTCGCCGTGGCGAGTTCACGGCCATCATGGGCCCGAGCGGGTCGGGCAAATCAACCCTGATGCACATCATGGCCGGCCTCGACACCGCGAGCAGCGGATCGGTGTGGCTCGGCGACAGCGATATCTCCCGCCTCGATGATTCGAGCCTGACCGTTCTGCGGCGGCGGCGGGTCGGCTTCATCTTTCAATCCTTCAACCTGGTGCCCACGCTCGACATCAGCGGAAATATTCTGTTGCCCTTCGAACTCGACGGACGAGCGCCCTCGATCGACGAACGGGCGTGGATCGACCGGCTCGTGGCGGTGCTCGGGCTCAGCGATCGACTGCGGCACCGCCCGCACGAACTGTCGGGCGGCCAGCAGCAGCGCGTGGCGATCGCTCGCGCTCTGGCGACGCGGCCGGACCTGGTGTTCGCAGATGAGCCGACCGGCAACCTCGATTCCCGCACCTCGCGGGAAGTGCTCACCCTCCTTCAAACCGCGAGCCGAGAGTACGGGCAGAGCATCGCCATGGTGACGCACGATCCGGTCGCTGCCAGCTACGCCGATCGCATCATCGTTTTGAACGACGGCCGCGTGGTCGACGATCGTGGTCGTTCCACCCCCGAACAGATCAGCTCGATCATGCTCGGCATGGAAGCCCTCTCATGAATCTCACCGTGCACACAGTGCGCGAACACGCTCCGAGCATCCTGGTGGCAGGCCTGTCGACGGCGTTCGGCGTCAGCCTGATCTCCATCACCGGTGTTCTCACCCAGGTCATCCGCGATTCCGGCGTTGACAGCGCCACACTCACCTTCATCCTCTCGTTCATCGCCGTCGTGTTCGTCGTCATCGCCCTCTACGTGGGCGCCTTGGTCACGGCGAACACCTTTGCTACCATCATCGCCGGTCGGGTGCGTACGATTGCCCTGCTGCGGCTCATCGGCTCGAGCGCAGCCAGGCAGCGCCTCGCCGTCGCCCGGGAAGGGCTCACCGTCGGGGTGGTCGGGGCCTTGATGGGGGGAATCGCTGGCGTGCTGTTTTCCCTCCTCGTCGTCTATGCCGGGGTGCGGTCCGGCGCGCTCCCAGCCGGGAACTACAGTTACCTCACGGCCACGATGCTGCTGCCGGTCCTGGCCGTCGCCCTCACCACGACCGCGGCCTCGTGGGCAGGATCGCGGCGCGTACTGTCAGTCTCGCCGATGGATGCCCTCGGTGCGGCCGGTGAGTCATCATTCAGCGAGCAGACCGCCCGGCGAGTTCGCAACAGGGTTGCCCTCGCTGTGTTTGTCAGCGGCGACCTGATTCTGGTTGCGGGCGTGCTGGTCGGCCTCGTGGATCCGCTCGGCGTGCTCATCGGACTCGTCGGCGGAATATTTTCGTTTACCGGCGTTGTGCTGGGAGCCTCTGTCATCATGCCGCGCGCCCTGCGCCTCATCGGCCGGGCGTTCGGAACCAGCGCCACGGCCCGCCTCGCTCGCGAGAACGCGGTGCGCTACCCCGAGCGGAGCGCTCGCACCACGATTGGGCTCGTCATCGGAGTCACCCTGATCACGACGTTCGCCGTGACGGTGGCGAGCTACCAAAGCCTCATCGAGGCGGCTCAAGAGTCAATGCCCGGGGTCTACGCGGGCGTCGACCCGCTGCTGGCCATTACGGTGACAGTGTTCTCGGTACTGATGGGGTTCAGCGCCCTGATCGCTGCCATCGGAATGGTGAACAACTTCTCCCTCAACGTGCTGCAGCGCACCCGGGAACTGGGCCTGCTGCGCGCGCTAGGGTTCACAGCGCGTCAGATCCGCCGCATGATTCTCATCGAGAGCGCGCAACTCAGCGCCGCGGCGGTGGTCGTCGGCCTTGTGCTCGGTACGTTCTACGGCTGGGCCGGGGCGCAGTCGCTCATCGGCGGTATCCAGGGCTCACCGGGCATCGTGGTGCCGACGGTGCCGCTCGTGCTGCTCGCGGTTATCGTTGTCGCGGCGGTTGCCCTCACCGCGGTGGCGTCGCTGGTGCCCTCCCGCCGGGCAACCCGCATCACCCCGGTCGTGGCCCTCGCGACCGAGTAGGCGTAGCTGGCCGAGCAGGTGCAGGCGTTCGCCTCATCGTGCGAACAGTCGGGTGTTGGCCTGCTCGGTCTCGGCGTACTGCTGCCCGGCCACGCTCAGCGCCTGGTTGAGCACGGTCAGGCTTTCCTCCAGCTGCTGGTGCATGCCACGCCACTCGGCGAAGGCGCTCTGAAAGGCGGCGGAGGCCTGGCCGGTCCAGAACCCTTCGAGACTGGTCAGCTGAGCGTTGAGATCGCCCACATCGGCCTGCACTCGCGCGATGGTGCCGCGGGCGGTGCTCGCGGTGCTCTGCACCGCATCGCTGTCGACCTGAAAGCTCGTCATGGTGTGCCCTTCTCCTACATAACAGTGGTTGGTGACTGTGAGAGTAGAAGAGGAGCGGCAGCATCCGCTTGTCAGGCCCGGATCTGTGAGCGGATGTCGCCACCCGTACCCTGGGGAGGAGCCCCTACGGGATGACGGGCTGGGCGTGCTGCGGGGCGCTCGGCGTTCCGGCGAGGGGCAGCGAGATACGGAAGGTGGCGCCGCCGCCGGGAGTGTCGACGACATCGACGGTGCCGTTATGGCTCGCGACGATCGCGGCGACGATGGCGAGTCCGAGGCCGCTGCCGCCGGTTTCGCGAGCGCGAGACGAGTCGGCGCGCCAGAATCGCTGGAAGATCTTCTCCCGAATCTGCGGCGGAATTCCCTCGCCGTGGTCGATCACGGCGATGGAAGCTCGCTGGGCGTGCGAGTCGACCATCACCTCGAGCTCGATCGGGCTGTCCGAGGCGGTGAAGCGCATCGCATTGCCCATCAGGTTGGTGATGACTTGCCGAATCTTGTTCTCTTCGGCCATGACGATCGGCGGCAGTTGCGGCTCCACCGGCAGTACAGTCAGGTCAGCCTCGGGCAGAACGACGGTTCCTCGACGCGGTTTGCGGGTGCGCAGCCGGGCCAGGGTGGCGCCGGCGAAGGCGATGGCTCCGGTCGGCGTGCCGGTTCCGGACGGCCGGGTGATGGCGCCGGTGGTGACGCTCTCCGACGAGTCGTTTTCGAACGGCACAATTTTGCCGGAGTCGCCGTCAACGTGCCCGTCGAGATCGCCATCGAGCGGCCCGACAACAGCCGGGGGAGTGAGTACGGTGACCTGGCGGCCCGGGGAGCTCGCCATGGCATCGAGGGCGGCGTCACGGGCCAGGGGAACGAGGTCGACCGGGGTCAGCGCGAGCGGCTTGGTCTCGTCGAGGCGAGCGAGTTCGAGCAGGTCCTCGACCAGGCCGCCCATGCGAATGGCCTCTTTCTCGATGCGTTCCATGGCCTGAGCAACATCTTCGGGGGTTTGCAGCGCGCCCATGCGGTACAGCTCGGCGTAACCGCGCACCGAGACGAGAGGGGTGCGCAGCTCGTGGCTGGCATCGCCGACGAAGCGGCGCATCTGGTCGATGGTGCGGGCTCGGTCTTTGAAGGCGCGGTCGATGCGGCTGAGCATGATGTTGAGCGAGCGGTTGAGGCGACCGACCTCGGTGTTTGGGGTGGCCCCGCCGAGCCGCTGGCTGAAGTCGCCGTCGGCGATGGCCGCGGCGGTCTGTTCCGCCTCACGCAACGGCACGAAGGTGGTCGTGACGAGCACCCGGGTGAGCATGGCACCAATCAACACGACCCCGGCGCCGAAGCCCAGAAAGATCGTGAGATAGGTGGCCATGGTGTTCTCGGTCGGCCGCAGCGAAACGGCCATGACGAGGGTGCCGTAGGTGCCGGTGGGGCTGATCACCACGGGCACCATGATGGCGTGAAACTCGGTGTCGTGGGCAGCGTCCCAGAGTGTCTGAATCTGCCCGTCGAGCTGCGACACCCGCTTCAGGTCGAGCGGCATACCCACCACAGGCAGCTCAGCGTGGTCGCGTTCCTGCCAGGTGCGGGTGATCAGGGCGCCGTCCTGGTCATACAGTGCCACGAAGTAGTCCGACGCGACGCCCTCGGTGTCACCCTGCGAGAACACGCTCGACGAGTAGCCGCTGAGCGCGGTCTGCGTGTCGACCTGCAGCTGCGTGTCGACCTGGGTCACCACATACTGCTTGAGCATGGCCATGGTGCCGATGCCCGAAACGAGCAGGCCGAGCGTGAGCATCAGCACCGTGACACCGGTGATCTTGGAACGGAGGGAGATGCTGCTCCACCGCCTGGACAGGGTTTCGTGCATAAGTGAATTTAGTCTACGAAAGCTCGCTGTGCCTAAGCCCCATGGATCATGCCTTGGCAGCCTTGAGCATGTAGCCGAAGCCACGCTTGGTCTGGATGAGCGGTTCGCTCGAGTGCACGTCGACCTTGCGGCGCAGGTAGGAGATGTAGCTCTCCACGATTCCGGCGTCACCATTGAAGTCGTACTCCCAGACGTGGTCGAGGATCTGCGCCTTTGACAGCACCCGGTTGGGGTTCAGCATGAGGTAGCGCAGCAGCTTGAACTCGGTCGGGCTCAGCTCGATGGCCTCGGTGCCCACGAGAACCTCGTGGGTGTCCTGGTCCATGGTGAGCTCGCCGGCGCGGATCACGGCATCCTCGTCGGCGTGCATGGTGCGGCGCAGAATGGCCTTGATGCGCGCGACGATCTCGTCGAGGCTGAACGGCTTGGTCACGTAGTCATCGCCGCCGACCGTTAGTCCGGTGATCTTGTCCTCGGTGTCGTCTTTTGCCGTGAGGAAGAGGATCGGTGCGGTGTAGCCGGCCGAACGCAGGCGCTTGGTGACCCCGAAGCCGTTCATGTCGGGGAGCATGACGTCGAGAATGATGAGGTCGGGTTCCTCCTCGAGCACGGCGGAGATGGCCTGTGCACCATTGCCAACGGCGCGCACGGCGAAGCCGGCGAAACGGAGGCTGGTGGTGAGGAGATCGCGGATATTGGGTTCGTCATCGACGATAAGGATGCGGGGGCCGTCAGTCATGCCACTAGTATCTGCGCGTTAGCTGGAGCTTTGCTGAGAGTGGGCGGTACGTGGTGGGATCGGCGGGCGGTGATCCGTCGTGCGGCACGAATTACCGACATGATGGGAGGAACGATCGACGTGTTTCAACCTGAGGACCGATATGACCCGCACCAGAATCAGTTCGGCCCCGGCCTTGACGCTGCCACAACTGGATGCCCCGCGCCGGCTGATCGGCGGCCGCACCTTCGACTTCGATCGTGAGGTGGCCGTGATGGCCATCATCAATCGCACGCCGGACTCGTTCTATGACCAGGGCGCAACGTTCGCTCTCGACGCATCCGTTCTGGCGGCCCGTCAGGCTATTGCCGACGGGGCCGACTGGATCGATATCGGCGGTGCGAAGTTCGCGCCCGGGCCGGCCGTGCCGATCGAGCAGGAGATCGACCGGGTGGTTCCGGTGGTCGAGGCCCTGCGCGGTTCCGGGGTCGTCATCTCGGTCGACACCTTTCACCCCGCCGTGGCCGCCGCGAGCATCGCCGCCGGCGCGCACGTGATCAACGACACGACCGGGGTGCATGACCCCGCGATGGCCGATGTCGTTGCAAACAGCGATGCCACCCTGGTGATCACGCACAGCCTCGCGGCGCCGCGAATGCCGTACCCGGCGCCGCACTACGACGATGTCGTGGCCGAGGTGAGCGCGTTTCTGCTCGCCAGGGTCGACCGTGCGGTCGGGCGCGGGGTGCCGCCCGAACGCCTCATCATCGACCCTGGCCATGACCTCAACAAGACCACCCGGCACTCGCTCGAACTGACCCGTCGGCTCGGTGAGATCGCCGGCCTCGGCCTGCCCACCCTGGTGGCCGTGTCGAACAAGGATTTCGTGGGGGAGAGCCTTGACCGTGAGCGCGGCGAACGGGTCGAGGGGTCGCTGGCCGCCATGACGGTCTGCATTCTGCAGGGCGCCCGCATCGTGCGCATGCACAACGTGCGGGCCGCCGTCGACGCCGTGCGCATGACCGAGGCCATCCTCGGGTTTCGCGAGCCTGCCTACGAGCGTCACAACCTCGCCTGATGGGTGCCGAAGTGCCCTCGCGGGCTGAGTCGTCGGTGCGGGCCGAACTACCTCCGAGCTCTGAGTCTTCCGTACGCGCCGAACTGCCGCCACGGGCCGAATTGATCGAGCGTTACCGGGTGGCTGACCGCTCGGTGCCGTGGGTGCGCGTGAATTTTATCGCGAGCCTCGATGGCGCCGCCACGGTTGACGGCCTCAGCGGTGGCCTGAATAACGCCGACGACAAGCTGGTCTTCGACACCATGCGGCTGCTCACCGACGTGATTCTGGTCGGCGCCGGAACCGTGCGGGCCGAGGGCTACGGCGGCATTCTCCTGTCAGAGGATGACGCGGCCTGGCGCGTGCAAGCGGGCCTGGCCTCCCAGCCCCCCGTTGCGATTGTGTCGGGGCGGCTGGATCTTGAGCCGGGGCATCCGGTTTTCGTTGATGCGGCGACCCGGCCGATCGTGCTGACCCATGCTGCCGCACCGGCCGACCGCCGGGCCGCGCTCGCCGCAGTGGCCGACGTCGTCATCTGCGGCGACGAGGCGATTGACCCACGCCGGTTGGTGGCGGAGCTCGCGGCGCGGGGCCTGCCGCAGATTCTGTGCGAGGGCGGTCCGCACCTGTTCGGCGATCTGGTCGCGGCGGACCAGGTCGACGAGCTCTGCCTGAGCCTCGCCCCGGTCCTCGTCGGAGGTTCCGCCGGGCGTATCGCGGTCGGGGAGGCCGCGGCGACCCGAGCCATGGAACTGCTGCACGTGCTGCGCGCCGGCGACATGCTCTTTTTGCGCTACCTGCGCCCCGCCGGCTGAGCGGGGGCGGCTGAGCGCGCGGGCTGATCGCGTGCTGGTGGGCGGCCTGCGCCGGGCCGCACTGGCTGGGCCCACCTTATAACCCTGGGCCCAGTTTATAAACTGGGCCTGTGGACGGGGCCTGGGCCCCGTCCACAGCCACCGGGGGACGCGGGTGTGCGCGGGGCTGGGGGGGGTGATCCGCTCGGCGAGAGGTGAGTTGGGGGCGGGCCGCTCACCGAGCCGTGAGTTTGGGGGCGGGTCGGCGCAGGAAACTCACGGGTCGGCGAGGCCGCTGGACAAAACTGCCCGCGGGTCAGACAGCGAGGGGGGCCGTGAGGCTCTGGGCGTCGAGGATCGTGTAGCTGTAGCCCTGTTCGGCCAGAAAACGCTGGCGATTCTGCGCAAAATCCTGGTCGACCGTGTCGCGGGCGACCAGCGTGTAGAAGTTCGCCGACAAGCCGGACTCCTTGGGTCGCAGCAGCCGGCCGAGGCGCTGGGCTTCCTCCTGGCGGGAGCCGAACGAGCCCGACACCTGGATGGCCACGGTCGCTTCGGGGAGGTCGACCGAGAAATTCGCGACTTTCGAGACGACGAGCACCTTCACCTCGCCCACCCGGAACGCTTGGTACAGCCGCTCGCGTTCGTCGATCGGCGTGGCGCCGGTGAGCTGCGGGGCGTTCAAGACCTCGGCGAGTTCGTCGATCTGGTCGAGGTATTGGCCGATCACGAGGATGCGTTCGCCTTCGTGCTTCGCGATCAGCGCCTGCACCACGCCGAGCTTGGCCGGTGCGGTCGCGGCCAGGCGATAGCGCTCGTCGTCGGCGGCAGCGGCGTAGCTGAGCCGCTCGGACTGCGGCAGGTCGATGCGCACCTCGTAGCAGTTGGCCGGGGAGATGAAGCCCTGGGCCTCGATCTCTTTCCACGGGGCGTCGAAGCGCTTCGGGCCGATCAGGCTGAACACGTCGCCCTCCCGGCCATCCTCCCGCACGAGCGTGGCGGTGAGGCCGAGGCGGCGACGCGCCTGCAGCTCAGCGGTGAGCTTGAACACGGGCGCGGGCAGCAGGTGCACCTCGTCGTAGATCACGAGGCCCCAGTCCATCGCGTCGAGCAGTTCAAGGTGCGCGTACTCGCCCTTGCGCTTCGCGGTGAGAATTTGATAGGTCGCAATGGTGACCGGCTTGACCTCTTTCACCTGGCCGGAATACTCGCCGATCTCCTCTGCGGTCAGGGTGGTGCGCTTGAGTAACTCGTCCCGCCACTGGCGCGCGGAAACCGTGTTGGTCACCAAAATGAGCGTGTTCGTCTTCGCGGTCGCCATGGCTCCGGCTCCGACGAGGGTCTTGCCCGCGCCACAGGGCAGCACGACCACGCCGCTACCGCCGTCGAAGAAGCTCGCGACGGCCTTGTTCTGGTAGTCGCGCAGCGCCCAGCCGTCTTTCAACAGGGCGATGTCGTGCGGAGTTCCGGGCGTGTACCCGGCGAGGTCTTCGGCCGGCCAGCCGAGTTTGACCAGCTCCTGCTTGAGCTGTCCGCGTGCCCACGCCTCCACCAGGTATGTCTCCGGTGACGGATGCCCGATCAACAGTGGCGCGATTCGCTTGGCTCCGGCGATTTCGGTGAGCACGGCCTGGTCGCTGCTGTGCAGCACGAGGGCGCCCTCGGAATCGCGCTCGATGACGAGCCGGCCGTAACGCCCGACGGTCTCGGTGATGTCCACGCTGACCGTTTGCGGTATGGCGAATTTGGAATATTTCTCGAGCGTTGCGAGCATATCCGACGCATCGTGCCCGGCCGCACGGGCATTCCACAGGCCGAGCCGCGTGATGCGGTAGGTGTGGATGTGTTCGGGCGCGCGTTCCAGCTCGGCGAAAACGGCGAGGTCGTGACGAGCATCCTCGGCAAGAGGGTGGGCGACTTCGAGCAACACCGTGCGGTCACTTTGGACAATCAGGGGGCCATCAGACATAGCGCCCAATCCTACTCTCGTCAGTGCGCGGTCCTGTCCAGGGGCTGGTCATTGCGCACGCATTCATGACTCTCGTCAGTGCGCGGTCCTGTCCAGGGGCTGGTCATTGCGCTCTCACTCTCGTCCGGTCGTCGGTCGCGTCCAGCGGATGCCCGCGCGCAGGCCGGTCAGGGCGCCGGTGTGATGCTGAGGATGCTCTTGAGCGGTAGGGTGCGCTCGATATCGGCACGGCGGTCCCGGGCCCGAAAGCGTCCGTTGCTGACGCTGGCCGGTTCGAGCAGGTAGTCCACCACAGCGCCGCCGGGCATCGCAATGCTCACCAGGATGGTCTGCTTGGCCTTGATGGCGGTGTCGAGCTGGCGGGTGAGCCAGGCATCCGCTACCGAAATACCACTTTCGGCGCCGAGTCGTAGCTTCTCGACCAGGTTGTGGGTGGTATCAACCGTCGGCGTCAGCGTGACGTGGGCGATCTGGTGGCGGCGCAGGTGCACGATCTCACCGAGGTCGTCTTCGGCGGCGACCGGATAGCGCGCATCACTGAGTGCCCAGAACACGGCATCACCGGCGAAGCGGCTGAGCAAGTGTTCGCTGTCGCCGGCGCGCACGAGAGTGAGTGGCGCCAGAGTTTGGTCGACGGCGATCGTGCCGAGCAGCGCGGCATCCGCTGAGCAGACGTAGCTCAGAAAAACGGTCTCATCGCCGACCGGAGCGACCGGAGCGACCGGGGCGCCGGTGAGACTTCCCACTCGCACCCGACCGTACCGCGAAGCCGACTCCTTGATGAGGTAATCGACCGGCTGCGGAATGCCGGTGAGCGAGATCGACGCGAGAAAAGCCAGCAGCGAGTCGGCGTTCTCGCCCGCGGCCAAGGCGCGATTGACGGATGCCGCGGTGATGCGATAGCTCGACGCCAGCTCGCGGCTCTCCACGTCGGCCATCCCGCGCAGGCGGGAGTCGATGGACGGTGCGAGCGGTCCGGGCGCGACGATCGAGAGGTCGTGCTGCAGATACACCGCGCCGACCTCGGTCGGGAGCGCGATCGCCATGGTGTCCACGGCCGCCTCGAGGTCGCCGCGCAGTACGCTCGCGCCGGCCGTGCTGGTGGTGTCGTGGGCGGTGATACCGAGCAACTCGGCGTCGCGGGCGAACTCGGTGAGCTGTGCGAGCATCCACTCGCCGCCGGCCGGGTACAGCCAGGCGATGAACGTGGTGAGGCCGTCTCCCCAGAGCAGCCCGGCCTGACGCGGCAGGATATCGGCCACGATCGGCGGGAGCGCCGACTGCCAGGCCGCGGCCAGCGCCGCCCAGCGCGCGGTCGTGCGTTCGAGCAGCCAGCCTTCGCCCGCCTCGGTCTCCATCCAATAACCGTCGGAGCGGGCGAGCAGGTCGGCCCGCGATGCCAGGGCCAGGATCGGGGCCACCAGATCGACGTCGACGGACATCACGGCGGACAGTCGCTTGGTGTCGGGCAGGCCTAGCCCGCCCCGGCTGAGCTGCCGGGCAGGCTCGCGGCTGAGCTCGTTGACCAGCTCGGCGATCGATGACACGACCGCGAAGGCGCGTTCGGCGGCCAGCTGGTCGATGAACGCGACCTCGGTTTCGGGGACAGCGGTGAGGGATGCCGGGGGCAGAGCGACAGCGAGGTCGGCGGCACCCGGCAGGCCCTGGGCCGGCCAGCGCGCCAGGTGAGCCGACACGGCGTCGTAAGGAATGCAGCATCCGTCGGCGTGATCGGCGAGGAGCTGGGCGTGCAGGGTGTCGACCCGACTGGTTACCTCGGTCAGCGTGACCTCGGTCGACCCCAATTCGCGCAACCGGTTCGTCACCGCTTGGAGGGTGGGAACGGAATTGTTGCTCGTGAGCTGCCCGGCTACCGCCAGAACAGCGATCGTCGAACGGTCGAGGTGGCTCAAGGCCAGTTGCACATTGCCCGGGTCAAGCAGGGCCTCGGCCAGATCGAAGAAGTCATGGATGCCGCTCGCAGAAATGCCGCGCACCCCGATAACGCGCCGCAGCTCGGCATCGGGCAGGACCCGAAGTCTCGATGCGAGGCCGAGCATTACTCGCGGTCTCGTCGAGCTTCGCGGCTGCGGCGAACTCCCACAGAGATCATGAGCGCGATGATGAGCACGAAGCCGAAGGGCAGTCCGTAGAGCGGAAGGATGAAGATTGGTGGCCAGATACCACGGCTGAATCCGTCATTGGCGCCGACGCCCATCGCCGTTGCGATGATCACCATGACGAACGCCAGAATCGACAGCCCCACCACGCTCGCCACCATGTAAGCGAGAACGCGCTCAAGCCGGCTAACGGGGTGTGGAGTTTGATTGGTCACCTGCTAAGGATACGGGCACGCCGGTGCCATAACCGAATATGCTTGGTTCACACCCCGCGCACTTCTGTGCGCCCAAAACTCAGTGAGGTTCAGATGCCCACCGGCAAGGTCAAGTTTTACGACGAGGAGAAAGGCTTTGGCTTCATCACATCCGATGACGGTCAAGAAGTCTTTCTCCACGCTTCCGCCCTGCCCTCCGGCGTAACCGTCAAGGCCGGCGCGAAGCTCGAATTCGGCATCGCCGACGGCAAACGCGGCGCCCAGGCGCTCTCGGTACGAGTGATCGAGGCGCCGCCGAGCCTGAGCAAGTTCAACCGCAAGCCAGCCGACGATATGGCCATCATTGTGGAAGACCTCGTGAAGCTGCTCGACGGTATCGGCACCAACCTCAAGCGTGGACGCTACCCCGAGTCGAGCCACAGCAAGAAGATCGCGGCGATGCTGCGCAAGGTTGCCGAGGAACTGGATGCCTGAGCTGACAGACGCTGAGCCCACCGCGGTCGAGCTCACCGCGGCCGAGCTCACCGCGGCCGAGCCGACCGAGGCCGAGCCCACCCGGCCGACCGACGCCACCCTGCTCGCGGCCGTCGAGCTGGCCCGCGCGGCGCTGCTGGAGATCACGACCGACGACACCATCGGCGAGGTCATCGGCCACATCGACGAGGGCGACCTCGTGGTGTCGCTGCTGTTCGACTGCCTAATGACCGGCTACCCGGGCTGGCGCTGGACCGTCAGCCTCGCGCGGGTCGACGAGAACTCCGAGCCGAAGGTGCTCGAAACCGAGCTCACACCCGGCGATGACTCGCTGCTCGCACCCGAGTGGGTGCCGTGGTCGGATCGCCTCGTCGACGACGGTGGCGACGACAGTGAAGCGGATGCTGACGACACCGACGACGACGAGTCAGACGATGACGATGATGATGACGACGACGAGTCGGATGACGAGTCAGACGACGACGCGGACGACGACGCAGAGTCGGGCGACGACGACGCGGATGACTCGCTCGACGCGCTCGACGCGCTCGACGGCATCGACTTCGACGAGGCGCTAGCGGCGGCGGAACTGCACCCAGGCGAGACCGAAGAGGCCGAGGCCGACGCCGATCACAGTGCACCACAGCCACCAACCCGCGGTCGTCGCGCTCGCCGCCCCTAAGTCTGACGCTGCCGGCGCCGTGACCTCAACGATGAGGGCGGCGCCGAGAGCGACCAGCCAGACGATGGTGCCGACGAACAGGGCTTTGCGGGCATCCGTTCGCGCGGGCAGCGGATCGGGCCGACGCTCGCTGTCTTTCAACCAGAGACGCATGACCCGATCCTTACGTTCGCTAGTTGCCGAGGTGTCCGACGACGTGCTCGATGGACGCCACGAGCTTTTTGACGTCCTCCGGGTCGATCGCCGTGAAGGTCGCGATGCGCAGCTGGTTGCGGCCGAGCTTGCGGTACGGCTCGGTGTCGACGATGCCGTTGGCGCGCAGCGTCTTACTGATGGCTGAGGCGTCGATGGCGTCGTCGAAGTCGATCGTGACGACAACCTGCGAGCGGTGCGTCGGTTCGGCCACGAACGGGGTCGCGTAGTCGACGCCGGCTGCCCAGTCATACAGAACGGATGACGATGCCTGCGTTCGCGCCGAAGCCCACGTCAGTCCGCCGCTCTGGTTGATCCAGTCGATCTGGTTCTCCATCAGCAGCAGGGTGCTGAGGGCCGGCGTGTTCAACGTCTGGTTCAGGCGCGAGTTGTCCACGGCGTTCTTGAGGCTGAGGAACTCGGGAATGTACCGGCCGCTCGCCGCAATGCGTTCGACGCGCTCGAGCGCGGCGGGGGAGAACAGGGCGATCCACAGGCCACCGTCGGAGGCGAGGTTTTTCTGCGGGGCGAAGTAGTAGACATCCGCTTGGCTCGCGTCAAAGTCGATGCCGGCCGCGGCGCTGGTGGCGTCGATGACGGTGAGGGCGCCGGCATCGCCGTCGACCCGGGTGACCGGGGCCATGACGCCGGTCGAGGTTTCGTTCTGGGGCCAGGCGTAGACGTCGATGCCGTCGCGCACCACGAAGTCGCTGCGTGAACCGGTGTCGGCTTTAATCACGTCGGGGGCTTCGAGCCAGGGGGCAGCGGCCGCCTTGGCGAACTTGCCGCCGAATTCGCCGAAGACCAGGTTCTGCGCGCGGGTTTCAATGAGGGAGAAGGCGGCGGCATCCCAGAATGCGGTCGAGCCGCCGTTGCCAAGCACAACTTCGTAGCCGTCGGGAATGCGAAACAGTTCGCCCAGGCCGGCGCGCACGCGACCGACGAGGTCTTTCACGGGGGCCTGGCGGTGCGATGTGCCGAGCACTCCGGTGCCGAATCCCAGCAGGTGATCGAGCTGTTCGCGCCGGATTTTCGATGGGCCGCAGCCGAATCGTCCGTCGAGGGGGAGCAGATCGGTGGGTATCAGTAGGTCGGCCATACGGCGATTCTAGTTGCCCAGCTGCGGGCGGGTAGGCTTGTGACGCTGTGCGGGCCCGGCCGGGGCCGCCAACGGCGCACCATTCACTTACCTATGAACGGTGCACGCACGAGCCGAATGAAGGGCTGCGGATGAGCGATCTGATCGACACCACCGAAATGTATCTCCGCACGATCCTCGACCTGGAGGAAGAGCAGATCGTGCCCCTGCGGGCGCGCATCTCCGAACGCCTCGGTCACTCCGGCCCGACCGTCTCGCAGACCGTCGCGCGGATGGAACGAGACGGCCTCGTCATCGTGTCTGGGGATCGACACCTGGAACTCACCCCGGCCGGCCGCAGCAAGGCGGTGCACGTGATGCGCAAGCATCGCCTGGCCGAACGGCTGCTCAGCGACGTGATCGGACTCGAGTGGGAGTTCGTGCACGACGAAGCCTGCCGCTGGGAACACGTGATGAGCGAGCAGGTAGAACGCAAGATTTTGGAGTTGCTCGGTCACCCGACCGAGTCCCCCTACGGGAACCCGATTCCGGGCCTCGACGAGTTCGGTGAGTCCGCGGCCGTTGCCTTCATGGCGGGGGTGACCAGCGTGCTGTCGGTGGTGGGGAATTCGACCGTGCCGGTGACCGCGGTCATCCGTCGTCTCGGTGAACCCGTGCAGTTCGACCCGGAGTTGCTGCTGCAGCTCAAGCAGAGCGGTGTGATGCCCGGTGCGACCGGGGCGTTTTCGGCCGCCGGATCGTACGTTCTAGTACAGGTCGAGGGTTTTGGTGCTGGATTAGAGCTGCCCAACGAGGTCGCCGGGCACATTTTCGTGACCACGCCGATCGGCTACAGCCCGGTCGCTCACTGACATTGCGCCGGGTTCGCAGTGCAATGAATCGAGCCAGTCGTCTCGACCTGTTAGCCGGTCCGTTACCAATCCGTTAGAAAAGTGTCACTTCAGGGTGACAAATGGGCGCAGTTCTTGTAGCCTCGGGGATGTCCCACAGACCATGAAAGGTCGAAGGACTCTAGTCAAGACGCCTGCTTACCCCGTCTCTTGATTTACGAACACACCCGCGATCAGCGAAGTGGACGGGACAACGACCTAGTGTTGTCGAGGCGCCGGAGGTTAAAACTTTGGCTGCATTAGGAACGAGAAGGTCCCAACGTGGGCTGAGCCGAACATCCGATTCCCTGGAAAAAGTGGCATCGTCGGCACACTCCCACCGAGCACTGCCGCGCGCGACCCCGAAGAAGCGCCGTGGCGGTATCGCCAACATCGTCGTCATGACCCTGGCCACCGGCCTCGTTGCCACCATGGCTCTCCCGGCGTATGCCTTTGTTCCCGGTTCGAAGGACGCCTCTTTCAAGGCCACCGAGTCCACGGAGATGTCCAAGGCTCAGGCGCAGGCTGTTGAAGTCGATGCGCAGGCCGCCACCGTGAGCGTGGCTCGCGAGGGATTCACCGCCACCACTCCCGAAGAACTTGCTGCTGCTGCCGCCGCCGCGGCCGCGGAAACCCGCCGTGTCGAGGTTGCCGCGCAGATGACCTCCTACGCCGCGAGCTATTCTGGCCCGAGTGTTGCCGACTTCCTGGCCAACCCGACCTACCCGAATTTTGATCTTGCATCCGTTTTCAATG
This sequence comes from Cryobacterium sp. N19, assembly GCF_002929595.1. Taxonomy (NCBI): domain Bacteria; kingdom Bacillati; phylum Actinomycetota; class Actinomycetes; order Micrococcales; family Microbacteriaceae; genus Cryobacterium; species Cryobacterium sp. N19. Next base: position 344,861 of record NZ_PJJR01000049.1, read on the forward strand.
TTGCCTCGCAGTATCAGGGCACACCGTATGTTTACGGTGGCGCCACCCCGGCCGGCTTCGACTGCTCCGGCTTCATTATGTACGTCTACGCGCAGTTCGGCATCAGCCTGCCGCACTCCTCAGTGGGCCAGGGAGCGGCCGGTACCAAGATCTCGATCGAAGACGCCGTGCCCGGCGACCTCGTGATCATGGACGGCCACGACGGCTTCTACGCGGGCAACGGAAACATTCTGCACGCGCCGTACACCGGCCAGTCCGTGCGGATCCAGCCGATCTGGACCAGCGACTATTACATCGTGCGGATCGGCATCTAGTTCGCCTCCTCGCGTGAACACTAGGTAACAGCTCACACAAATGGCGCACACAGGTTCACCTGTTGGGCCATTTGTGGGTTAACCTAGTGCCCTGATGTAGTTTGTAGGGCCGTAAGGAGAGCCAATGCATGAGCGACGCACTATCCACACCATGGATGTGCGCGGTCGCGAGTGCTTTCGGCATAGTTGTCAGAGCAAGAAGAGCTGTGTGAGCAGCCAGAAGGCGTTGTCATTGTGACGGCGCCTTTTTTTGTACTCTTTTTCGCTTTGCCACGCTCCTGTTCTTTCCGCATCGGATGTAGTTCGAATGGCTGGAAGCCGTCCAGCCTCCTTCGAAAGGGAGCGCATGCGCACACTGGTACTCAATGCGGGCTATGAGCCCCTCGCCGTTGTCTCGTTCAAACGAGCGCTCATTCTGGTAATGAACCAGAAGGCCACGATCGTGCAGTCGGATCAAAACCACCCTGTTTTCGCGGCCTCGGGCTCGTGGGATCGCCCGAGCGTTATTCTGCTCACCCGGTACGTGCGCATCCCCATGTCACGCCTGGTGCCGGTGAGTCGCCGCGGGGTGTTGCGCCGCGACGAGCACCGTTGCTGCTACTGCGGCAAGTCGGCGGCCACAATCGACCACGTGCTGCCGCGGTCGCGCGGTGGCCGCGACACCTGGGACAACCTCGCGGCCTGCTGTCTGCGCTGCAACAACCTCAAGAGCGACCACACCCCGGCCGAGATGGGCTGGGAGCTGCGCTTCACCCCACGGATGCCGCAGGGCACGACCTGGATCGTGCGCGGAGTCGAGCGGCCCGAGCAGGAATGGGATGCCTACCTGGCGCCCGCCGCGTAGGCTTTTGGTCATGCGAATCAACATTACGAGCGTGTTCGTCGACGAACAGGTGAAGGCGCTGCGGTTCTACACCGAGGTGCTGGGCTTCGTGAAAAAGAACGACGTTCCGCTGGGCGGTGAGGACCGCTGGCTGACCGTGGTGTCCCCGGAGAACCCTGAGGGTACCGAACTGTTGCTGGAGCCGAGCGGCCACCCGGCCGCGAAGCCGTTCAAGGACGCCCTGGTCGCCGACGGTACTCCGTTCACCCAGTTCGCTGTCGATGACGTTCCGGCGGAGTATGAGCGACTGCGAGGCCTCGGCGTGCGCTTCACCCAGGAGCCCACGGTCATGGGGCCGGTGACCACCGCGGTTCTCGACGACACGTGTGGCAACCTCATTCAGATTGTGCACATGGCCAGCTAGCTGACCCAAGCCTGCAGGCGTTCGTGTGCCGCGACCCGCCATCGAGCGGGCGGACCGGCGTGACCGGCTAAACTTGCCGAACCGCCTCTGTAGCTCAGTGGAAGAGCAATTCCGTCCTAAGGAAATGGCCGGGGGTTCGAATCCCTCCAGGGGCACCATGCTTTGAGGCCCTGCATCCCATGTAAACACTGGGCTGTAGGGTTTTCGTACTTCTCAGGAATGGCCGTTTGCCCACATTTTGCCCACACTTCAAAAAATTTCGGTGTGATCTGAAGTCGGTGAAACGGCTCAAAACTGGCATTTCAACGTGCAACGAGGACACCCTGCCGGGGGTTTTTGAGGCGGCTCCTCGAGATCGACAACCGGCCCCGACGGCGTGAATCGTTACGGCAGCGCGTCCGACCTAATCTTTGCAATATCAAGCGCGATCGCCACGGCGTCAAGGTCATCGTCAAACAGGTCGGCATAGGTGTCCAGGGTCATCGCCGCTGAGGCGTGTCCCAGCATGCGCTGTACCGCTTTCACGTTTGCGCCGGCCGAGATTGAACCGTCCCTGATTTCTTGCCGCTTTCTTTCTAGTGAAAGGATTCGGTTATGCCCAAGAAATTACCCAGATGAGGTTCGTGAGCGAGCGGTTCGTATGACGCTTGATCGTGTGAAGGATTACCCGTCGATGTGGGCCGCGTGCCGCGAACTGGCCCCCAAGCTCAATGTCGGCCCGGAGACGTTGCGGAAGTGGGTCAGGCAGGCGCAATCCGACGCGGGAGAACGGACCGGCCCAACGAGCGAAGAGCTCGAGGAGATCAAGCGCCTCAAGCGCGAAAACCGCGATCTTCGGGAAACTAACGAGATCCTGAAAGCAGCGGCGTCTTTCTTGAGCTCAGGGAGCTCGACCCTCGCAACCGTCCATAGTCGCGTTCATCGTTTCGATGAAGGCGAACGGCCATGGAGTCGAGCTGACTTGTGGCGTCCTGCGTGAGCAGGGCGTCGCGGTCACTTCACAGCACGTATCGTGCGTGGAAGATCCGCGCTGCTGCGGTTAGGACCCGCAGCGACGCTATCCTTCTGGATCGGCTCAAAGCGCTGACAGTGCGGGACGTTCAGGGCCGGCAGCAGCCAGAGATTCTCTACGGCCGCCGCAAGATGACGGCCTGGCTGAGCCGAGGCGAGTTCGCCGGCGTGTCCAAGCACACCGTGGACCGGTTGATGCGGCTGGAAGGCATGAACGGCCTCGTTCGCGGCCGTAAACCGCGCAGCACAGTCTCCACCGGGAAGGATTCGGCCCGTGCTCCTGACTTGTTGAAACGCAATTTCAGCGCGCCCCACCCGAACCACAGCTGGGTGACGGACTTCACGTATGTGCCGACGTGGGGCGGGTTCATCTACGTGGCCTTCGCGATCGACTTGTATTCTCGAGCGATCGTCGGCTGGCATGCGTCCACGGTCAAGGACACCCCGTTCGTTGAGGTGTGTTTGAACATGGCGCTCTGGCGCCGAGACAACGCCGGGCACACCGTCCAACCCGGCCTGATCNGACGGTAGGTGACGCGTATGACAATGCGGCCGCCGAGACCGTGATGGGCCTCTACAAGAACGAGGCCGTCGCGAAGAACTCACCCTTCATAACCGGTCCGCTGAAGACCCTCGCCGACGTCGAGAAGCTCACCTTCGACTGGCTCGAACGCGGCATCAATGTCAACTACGACCTCGCCCGGCACTACCGCACCTGGCTAGACCAACAATCGGCCACAATTACCACTTGACATCAATAGGAGCATCAAAACGGCGGCATGAAACCCGGGACGGTTCAAAGCCAGGGAAAGCCGGCAGAAAATGTGGAAGTCGACGGCAGAAAGTAGGAAGCAATCGGGTAAGGAAAACGACGAGCAGAAGCGGTGAGGTCGATGAGTTGAAGTCGACGATGTGCGGTGTGGCATGCGGGGCTGTGTCGGTGGCTGGGTGCAGAATCGTGATGGAAAGCTGAAGCGTTCTCAGTTTGGAGGTTAAGTGATGGTGCAGGTGACGGAGCGCGACGAGGCACTTTTGGCGTGGTTGGACGTTGTTCGGCTCGCCGATATGGACGCCGTGCGGTGGGCGTTGGGCGCCCTGTCGGGTGCTGGTGAACCGGTGTCATTGCGCCGGGCGCAGCAGTGGGCCGCGCGGATGATCGGGACTGGATTGCTCGACCGGGGCCGGGTTGCGTATCGGGACGGGTCGATAGTGTGGGCCACGTATCTGGCGATTGGGAAGCCGGCGCCGAACCTGTTTCGGCAGACGACGCGGCACGAGGTAGCGGTCGCGACGGTATCGGCCCGCTATCTAGCGCAGGGGTTCACGTGGCGGCGGGATCGCAAACCGAACAGCCCTGAGCTGGTGCTGACGATTCGTGTGGAAGCGCGAATTTTATGCTCGCAGAAGCAGCGGCTGTGCGTGGGCTGAGTCATGCCCTGCGGGACCTGCGACGACTGACACCCCTCAATTGCCGTCAGGCGGGTCGATCGCGAGACCATTTTTCTCAGCGACCATCATTTCAGCGTTCTTTCAGCGAACCTCGGTTGTCTGGAGTTTGCAATCTCAGTTACCTCTAGCGAACCATCTACGATTACGAGGAGAGAACATGCCTTTCATCACCGTCCCCGGTCAGAACGATCCCGACGTGGAACTGCACTATGAAGATGTCGGTGCCGGTAAGCCCGTCGTCTTGATTCATGGTTGGCCGCTGAGTAGCAGGTCCTGGGAGGGTCAGGTGCCTGCGCTGGTCGATGCTGGCTACCGGGTGATTACGTACGATCGTCGCGGGTTCGGCCAGTCGTCGCAGCCGTGGAATGGGTACGACTATGACACGTTCGCTGCCGATTTGAAGGCTGTTGTCGACACTCTGGACCTCCGGGACGTTACCCTGATCGGATTCTCGATGGGTGGCGGTGAGGTTGCCCGTTACGTGGGCACGTACGGCACCGACCGCGTCGCGAAGCTCGTCTTCGCCAGCGCAGTGCCACCGTACCTGTGGAAATCAGATGACAACCCCGATGGCGGCGTGGACGCCGGACTGGCCCAGTGGTTTCACGACGGGTTGACCGGGGACCGGCCGGCGTTCCTGTACGAATTTGTGCAGATGTTTTTCACCGCTGGCAAGCCGTCGCTGGTGAACAAACCGAAGGTCAGCTCGGAGCAGATTGCTTACAACCTTGATATCGCCGAGATGGCGTCGCCGAAGGGAACGCTCGACAGCACGACCGCATTCGCCACGACGGACTTCCGCGCTGACCTGATGAAAATCACCGTGCCGACCCTGGTGATACACGGTGACTCCGACACCATCGTGCCTTTCGAAGTCAGTGGCAAGCGCACTCACGAGGCCATTTCCGGCAGCGAACTCGTGCTGATCGAAGGTGCCCCTCACGGTCTCACCGTCTCACATAAGGACGAGTGGAACCGGCACGTAATCGCCTTCCTCGCGAAGTAGCGGAACCGAACAGGGACCGAGCCGACGCGGTGAAGAGCCGGCAGTGCAGGCTCCCCTTCGATAGGTCGTGGCGGTGCGTGAGCACGCCGGCACTGAGGCCCTTTTTGGGCAGAATCCTGACGTCGACTTGTTGCCCTGTACGGAAACAATCGAGGCAGGTGTTGGTCGCCCCGTCAGGGCGTCGTCAACCTCGCCGGTTCATAGCCAACGTGTTGCCATGTTCTGGGTCATCACATCCGTTCTCCCGTACCGGTTCCACGATTAGCAACACTGCGTCCTCGAGGCATACGCGCCTGTCCTTGCTCTTGACCGCGTCGACTACGCAGGACCGCAGGGGACCAAGAATTTCGCCATAAGGCTGGATTACTAGAGTACGCAGTGTCATCGGCGAGACGTTGAACGTCAACGGCGGTATGGTCACCTCGTGGCCCTCACAATCCCATCCATGTAAATCCTAGGAAGAGAGTAAACACATGAGTCAAGAAGCAAATATTGCTGCCCAGCAGAAGTTTGGTGACGCCGTCAACAGCGGGCAACTTGATCTTCTCGATGATCTCGTGGCCGTAGACGCGGTCGATAACGACCCGGCCCCTGGCCAAGGCCCGGGGCCGGCAGGCTACAAAGCGTTCTTCGGCGAGATGATTGCTGCTTTTCCAGATTTGCACATCGCCGTCGAGCGCCTCGTCGCAAACGATACCGACGTCGCATTCGCTTACACCCTCACAGGCACCCACCAAGGTCCTTTGAAGGGCCACGCCGCGAGCGGGAAAACGATATCTGTTCGCGGGATGCAAATTAGCCGGTTTGAGAACGGGAAACTTGTCGAGCGGTGGGGCAGCAGCGACGAACAGGGCATGCTCGAACAACTTGGCCTGGCACCGTAACCGGCAATAACTGGCGTTTCCAAGCAGAAGAAGTAGGGCCGAAGGCGCACACTCGAATATGACTTACGACGTGAGACGGCCGTAATCGCACGTGGCAGGCAGGCAGGCAGGCAGGGGTGTAGCTGATGCACCCCTGGCAGCGCGGCCATCCGTCAACGCTTGCGCGCAGGTAGGGGTGGCTGATGAATTCGTTGCCGCTACCAACGTCGTGCGTTTCGTTTCCCGCGCGTGTGTTGGCGTCAAAAAGACGAGCGGCCTAATGGGTCCTCCGGGTACCCACCTGGAGGAGGTCTCTGCCGCGGGGCGAGGTGACAGTCCGGGCAGTGGACAGCACGATGAATTTCGTTGAACCCGCCTGTTCGTTGAGTGCGGCGGCGTGGCTCCATATAAAGATCCATGTTTTTGCCATGGCTTTGTCGGCCGACGACGGGTTTGCACATTTATACAGACAGATCGCATAGGTGTCGGTGACGAAGGCGTCGTACAAGGAGCCGAAGGCGAGTGCGTCGCCTGCGGCCACTCGTTCGAGAAGCAGATGACCGCCGATATAGACCGCCGGGTAACGCGGCTCCGTCTCGGCGGCGGTCATGGTGCGGGCCCAAACGATCGAACGACAAATGTAGACAAGGCGCTCCCTAGACGTGGTGAGTGAATCCGCTGACAGGGTCCAGGGCAGCGATTAAAAACTATGTGACCTAAATGGGGTGTGTCAAGGTCTCGGTTTTAGGATCTGCAGGGCATCAGTAATCCCTGTTGTTTTGGCTTGTGCGCTGATCCTTTGCAATACGCAGAATGTGTGCCGAATTTGTGTGACAAATTTGCGATTCTTGGGCGATCCGTTTGGGTTATCACGTAATCGAACGTATAAATGACACCCGTAGAGCATGGGTTGAGCGCTCGTTAGCCGAGCGTCTTGCGGAGCAAGTAAATTTCGTTGTCAATGCGGAAGTGGACTGTTCCAACGGCTGGAGAGTCGTCAGAGGACGACGCTGGCAAAAATCAGCGCTGCGGTAATGCCGGCCACTGCGACCAGCAGCAGCAGCGCTCGATTGATTCGACGACGGCTAACCGTTCCTTTTCGGAATGCGGATCGTGAGACTCGATCCAGGTCGGGGAACAGTGCCTGGAAGGGTGGATCCTGAGGTGCCGGGCTGATAGATTCCTCGGCTGGGTGTCCATCATCATCGATTTTCGCCATATCTCCAACGTACCGGTCATGGCCAAGCCGCAGTCGAGTATGAGACGCCCGCAGATCACGAAATTCCTGCGAGGGGAACGGCAGAGGGGACACATATGCAGCTCGGGTCAAGAGTTGCTAAGCAGCCAGGGTCAGTAGCGCAGCTCGATGCTGTCCGCCCAGGACAACTCTGCGCCGAAGGCCATAACGATGGCTAAGCCGACATCATTGCCCCGACCAGGGTGGAGCCCTCGAAGGGTAGGCCCGTCATGAGTCCGGTGCAGGATCGTGCGCCCTGCACGCATGCTCCTGGCTGTTCTTTGTGCCGACCAGGGACGTTTTTGTATCCCGGGACTGGAGAATGCTCGTGCAAAATTGTCGTCGTCGGGCCAGACTGAGGGATATGGATCTTGACACTGGGGGAGTGATGAGTCGAAGTGAATTTGAGGATGCTTTGGCTCGTACTGTTGTAGGGCAGCTCCGTACCGGTACTGGATCTGTATCCCTTGACGTCGTACTCCGGGACGTGGCGAACTCAGTGCCCGGCTTGGATACTCGCGTTGACGCGATCGAGGTCGCCCGATTCGTCTTCGCTCAGCTCGACCCGACGGCCGATGACGGGATGCCGTGGAGGGGGCCGCCCTGTCCCTCGTGCGGCACCGAGATGAACGCTGAGATTATGAGCACCAGGAATAGTCTCAGGGGATGTGAGCGCTGCCCTCAGTGTGATCTTGTCTTTTTGCTGCCGGACCTATTCGCGGTGCAGACCCGCGGCGACATGCCAGCGCTGACCGACAACGCCGCGAACCAGATCACCACCGCCGGGTATGCCTACGACGGCACCGGAAACCTCACTGCCACCCCCATGGCAACGTAGGCGTAAAACGGGTTCCAGCAGATGACGGCCGCCACCACCGGCGGCGTAACATCGTCATACATCTACGCCGGAGCCGACCAGAAAGCGGTCCTCACCGAAAGCACCGCATCCCATCCGCCGGAAGTCCCACCTCAGCACATCAACCAAGGGAGATCCCATGTCCTCGCCCCGCCGCGCCCTGATCGTCATCGACGCCCAACAGGAGTATTTCGAAGGACTGCTGCCGATCCAATACCCCGCACGCGATGAGTCACTCACTCGTATTGCCGAGGCGATGGACGTTGCTGAGCAGGCTGGCATTCCGGTCGTTGTCGGGCAACATCAATCCCCTGCGGGGTTCCCGGTCTTCGCGCCGGAGTCGTCGACCTTCGAATTGCGACCCGAGATCGCCAAGCGCGCCGATAACGTGGCTCATCGCTTCACGAAGTCATACGCCAGCATCTTCGCGGGTACTGGCCTCGAGGAGTGGTTGCGCGAACGTGGGATCGACACAATCACCATCGTGGGCTACATGACGAACAACTGCGTTATCGGTTCCGCCGCCGCTGCCGAACCCCTGGGATTCACCGTTGAGGTGCTGTCGGATGCAACCGGAGCCATCGACATTGTGAATTCCGCCGGTTCTGCGCCGGCAAAGCGGGTGCACGAGACAATCATGGCCGTCCTGAACTCCAATTGGGCTGCGGTCGCCACGACGAGTGCGTGGACCGAAGCCGTAACATCCGAGAACGCTGTTGCAGGAGACAACCTCATCGAGTCAGCTGCCCGGGGGCGGGACGCCAGGTAATGCAACGAACGGCAGGAATCGGTACGCAACGTCGTACCGATTCCTGCGCTTCCATGCTTTTGAAGGCATGAAAGTGACTGATCAGTACGCAGTAGCCGAACCCATATCGGACTCGTAGTGATTGGAAGATCATGCGGATATATTGACACCATGACTGGCAGACGGATGATTTTGTGGGTCGGCAGGCACCAGGTCGGGCTTAGCCTCGCAATGGTCGTGCTCTGGCTAGCAAATGCAACGATCCAGATAATTGCGATCGCGAACGGAGACACGGGAACCGACGGAGGGCATGTTTTTAGTCTGGTTCTCGCTCTACTGATAGGCGTCCTCTCAGCTGCAAGCGCGGTCATCGCTTTGACTGCCAAGGCGAAAAAGACCGCGAAGGATCAGACGCATCGAGCTGACCCGTAAGCCGAACCTCATACGGGAATTGAACTGTGTCGAGACACCATTCTCCCTTTGTCCTGGCCGTCACAGGGCACGCGACGCTCTCTGCGCCCGTCGGATTAATCCACGGTGACCGAGTTTCACAGCGGTGTACGTCAAGGGCCCCTATTTCGGCGGTTATCCCAGCGGCGCCGAGCCGAAATGTAGGAAGTCGGGACTCGTGTAATCAACAATTGTGACGCTGTGAATCTCGTTCATGAAGTTGCTGCCAGGAATCTCAACTTCCTGCGGACTGGCTGATGCCATGACGGGGGCGATTTCATAACTGAGACCAGCATCGGTCGTCCAAGCTCCATCGGCATTGGTGACCAGGTCGCCTTCATTGAGATAGAGCCTCAAGTTCGGCGAGGTTCCTGTACTGAAGTCGGTGAGAGTCGCCTTGATCGTGCCGTCACTGTGGCGCGCGATCTCGACAGAGCCAACCGTTTCAGTCCATTGAGTCACGAATTGCCCGGTGAGCGGGAGTTGCTGCTCGAACGCGCTCATTTGGGGTGGGTCGTTTTGGTTTGCCTCAGCTGGCGTCGCCACAGGCACCGGCGCGGACGGCGCAGACGACGGAGCGTGAGAGTCAACGCTCGGGAGTGGGGCGCTGACGCATCCACTGGAGCAGAGTACGAACGCCCCAGCGAGTGCGAATATTGAGATCTGACGAATATCGAAGCGCATACGCTCGAACCTAACAGTCAGCTGATCGTAGCTGCGGTATCAGGCTTCGGCTATCGACATTCTACCCACGCGGTGATCCCCGCTGGCCGTCGTGAATAAAGCAAAGGGCCAGCGCGCCGTTGACCGCTGCGTTTTGGTCGACACAAGGAGACATTGAACGGCGAATATCAATCATGTGGCGCGGAGGATGGGACGAGAGCAACGAGCGGCAGGGCAGAGAGCACACGTTTCACATCAATTTTCGACAGCTGCGCGGTCTGTCCAAGGCCGAGACAGCTCGTTTTGCACCCTCTCGTTAGGGGAACCCCTTACGGGAATTGACGGAGGCCTCGCAGCATCCAAAGGCTGGCGACCGGTCTCGGGGCGATAGTGTCTGTGGCACGGCTGCTGAGCGAGGGGGACTGCAATGAGTGAAGCGATGCTGGCGCGTGATCTCCTGCCGCTGCAATACCGTGCGCTGCCCATGTTGCGCCTGTTCCTCCCCTTCTTTGACGCAAATGGGCGTGCTCAGCGGTGGTCGTCATTTCTTGTCAATGGAACCGAATTGACCGGCTCCATCAGTTGGTTTGAGGTCTGAAATCGTTACGCGGATGAGCGGGGAGTGTCTGCCAGCCCGCCAGAACCGTCTCGAGGCTACATCGACCCGGTGACGGCCCAGGCAGTCACCGAAGCACTGCATCAGCTTGGTCCGACCACCGTGCTGCATTGCCTGCGCTGGGCGGGATATGCGCCCTATAACGGCTCAGGCCGGTTGATGCGGCGACTCAACGAAGATTTCGTTCCCTACGACCTCCCAGTCAGCAAGTTCGTTCAATCCAGTCGAGAAAATCGCGTACCTGAGTTTGCCAATGATGACGAGGGCCGGTTTGCGTGGGGCACATTCTTGTATCCCGATTCGGTGATCATTGCTGCGGATGTCGACCTCTACCGGCACCTGGTGAACGACGTACGCCTGGACACCGTGTCGATCGTGCACGAGCGAGATACCCTGCCCATTAGTTCGGGCGATTAACTGCGAAGACCCTTCTGTCTGTTTGAGGCTCCGACGTTTTCAAGTGCGGTGCTTCTTTACCGCCGGGCGAACGCACCAACCAAGCAAATTCGGCCAAGTCGCGCCGGCCAGTCCGGCTACCTATCGATGCGATTCATGCTCACGCTCACACTACCGCCGCACCCCCTGTCTCCGCAGTCCCGAAAGGGGAACGTCTTGCGGGCGCACAATTAAGAGATCGAACACGAACGCGAAGACACGCCTGAATTCGCCAGACCCTACGCCAGACGTCGGAGGTTTTTGGAAGACACTGCGTCCTACGCGACACGGTGCTCTCGCTGCTGCGGAACGGCTACAAATCTGTGTTCGGCTGCACCTGGGCGAGACCTGATCGACGTCCTATAGACAGCCATGCCAGCGGACCGACGACCGGTACGAAAATCGTCACGAGCGCCCAGATCATGGCTTGCGCTCGGGTAAGGCGTTTAGCGGTTTGAGCCATCGAGACAAGCGCTACGACGGCTAGGGCGATGACCAGAACCGAGAACATAGTCCACGCGATGTCATACCCGACGGGAATGATTGGATTAATAAAGTTGCCCATGTCGTCAGCTTACGGCGAAGGTTCTGCGAGCGGAAACGGTACCGGCGGCAACGGTCAAGCCCTGTGTTATGCGTGGGCAGCCCGTAACCGGAAGGCTCAACGGGTACGCTGACGCCTGAACCGCCGACGTCCGGTCGGGCGATCCGTCACCGGCCACCTCAGATGATTGCCGGGTTTAGCTCCCGAACGTAGGGTTGAATCATGGCTGAGCATGAAGAGTTGGCAGTTTTTCTGGGTGACTGGCATGCTGAGGGCATCTCTTATGGTGGTGACGAGCAGTCGCTGGATAATCCGCATGCGGGAGCGAGTCCGTGGAACAGCATCCACTCCGCCCGGTGGCATTCGGGCAACTACTTCATCGTGCAAGATGAGCGCGCGAACGGTCCGTTCGACACACTTAGTCTGATGGGCTGGGACGCTGAAGCCGGCCGCTTTTTCGCCCGAACGGTCGAGAATCACGGCTTCGCACGCGATTACACTCTGACTGTCGATGGTCATACTTGGACGCTGACGGGCGAGCACGAGCGAGCAACGTATCGATTTGGCGAAGACGGTCGCAGCCAGGAGATCGCCTGGGAGTGGAAACCCGCTGACGTATGGCTACCGCTT
>NZ_PJJR01000019.1:0-3692 GCF_002929595.1 Cryobacterium sp. N19
TCGGCGACGCCGGCTAACACCAGACGCAACCCCATGGGGACCGGGGGAGACCCTGCGGGTCCTTGGACCGCTGCGCGGACGCCTTTGTCGTTTTTTGTCTATCTGGCCGGTCATCGTAGTTCGCTTCCGTGCCTACGTGCCCAGCTGCTCGGGCGCGGTCGCAGGCTCCCTTATTTCCCCCGACCAGCCGTGCACTTCGGCACTCCCGCTCTCTATCGATTCTCTTGCCAGCCAGGCAAAAAAATCAGTTGAGCGGAGAGTCTCATGCCCCAGTTCCCCGTCACCACCCGTCCCGAACGCACCAGCGATGACATAGCAGCCGATCGTAAAGCAGCCAACGCATTCTTTGCCAGATACGCGCCCCTCGGCAGGGGCAAAAGCCAGCGGGACANTAGCGCCGCGCACCGCGCCGCACGACGAGCTGAACGCGCCGCCCAAGCAGCCCTCAACGACATTCCCGCACGCGACGACTCCCGACTTCGCCCGTATATGCACGCCACGACCGCAAGGTGGATGCCGCCTCAGGGCGTGACGCCCCGACCGGTGAGTGAACGCCTCACGGCGCGAGGACAAGCCGATCGTTTCTGGGCGCTGTGCCTGAACCCGACCGCCAAATTTCGTGCCGCCGCCCTCAACGACGCCGACCAGCCCTTCAGCCAGTGGTTGCTCCTGCTCCCCAGCTATGGCCCCCTGCAGGACGCGCCAGAAGGATACTCCGGGACGCTTCGACTGCCCAAGTCGCAACGATTCGTGCCTGGCTCGGTCCGACCCGCTGGAATCAGCTATGACCGTGCACTGGAAATCGCCCTCGCCGCCTTCGACAACACCAGCCACTAAGACCGGGCGAGACCGCCGCGAGGCGGCGATCTCGCCCGGTGAGGGGGAACATCCCCCTCACACTCCCCCCACCGCGCAACGTTATCCACAGATCACCTTGGTCGCCGGCGGCCTCCGGTTCCCGCGAATTAGCGTCAAGGTCTACCCATCGCGGAAGGACCCTCATGCGTTTTCTCAAACTTGCCGTCACCACCTACGGACACGACCGCTCCCGGCCGATCATTGGCGCCGACGACGTCTGGATCAACCTCGACCAAGTCGTCTCGATCGAGGAACAGCTCGACAGCAACACCTTCGTGGACGCTGTGCGCGAGGGACTCGCGCCGGAAGAGCACTATCCCTGCGTGGAGCTGACCACCTCGAACGGGAGCACACACCTCGTGTCACTCGGCGTGTACTCGGATCAGGCAAGTGCCTTCTCCGCCCTGACCCGATTCGTGCCTCTGCTCCTTGGTGGCAGCGACGATGACACCCGGCTCGCAGAAAGCTTGGACCGCACCGTCGGTCAGGGTGCCGACCATAGGTGAGGGCGCCTGTGAATTCGTCGAATTCGTCGAATTCGACGCTAAAGGTCATGCCCGCCGACGCGCGAAGATCTTACGCTATGAACTCATCTGGTGAAGTTTGTCGAAACCTGGACCGAGACCGCTCCGGATCCGCGAATGTTCATAGATCGACGCCGCCCACCAACGACTGGGAACCGAGCAGGGCGCACCAGCGAGGTTCCAGGCACGACGTGCCGGAGGTAGGAGAAGCTTCCTTGGGTTATTCCCAGTGTTTCGAGTGAGTGGGGTGGTAGCCGCGACCGGCGTCGATCCGGTGACCTTTCGAGTAAGAGTACGGCTCTATCAGGGGTTTGCGCGGGCTATCAGCCTCTTCGAATCTTGCTGATCAAGGCTGCTTTATGTTGCCATCCTCTGTTGTCTCGTATTTCTATATCTGCGGAATAGATGCAGGGCCCGTAGGCAGTCTCGGATGCTGGGCCGCGGTTCGGCCCCGGGCTGATTGTTGCCACGATTCGAAGCGAAGTTTGCTTTGCGGCGCCAAGCGTCTGCGATTTATGTGGTTGCCTGTCGAGTATCTCGGCTGGGGTATCCCCTGGATACGGGGTCGCGCTGCTAGGTTCCCCGGATGATGGGGCGGCTAAGTTGGTCGTGCTGGGTCAAGATCTCGGGCTGTTTCTGGGCGAGCTGAGCGAACTCTTCTTGGGGCGTGCGGTCCAGCGCGCGCTTCACCCCTTCTGTCACCGAGCCCTAGACTGCGAAAAGGGGAACAAATGCCTACAGACAACCATCATCAGTTCTTGAAGAATCGGTCGCAGGAGTTTGGGGCTGATCGCTGTTTCATCTGCGGTTGTCACATCCCGGAGGGGTCCCCGCTCCGCTCGAGGGAACATGTGTTCCCCCAGTGGCTTCTACGCGAACTGGACCTGTGGGATGGGACTATCCACCAGCTCAACGATGAGTTGCTCCAATACCGCAAACTGACGGTGCCATGTTGCAAGCCGTGCAACGGGGGAGATCTAAGCCCCGTGGAGGTTCGTGTCAAGGCTGCGTTTCTGGACGGCATCGCCGCTTTCAGGGCGCTGAATCGCCGCGACCTCTTTATCTGGCTCGGGAAGATCTACTACGGGCTGATCTACAAGGAAAGCCTCCGGCCCCGGTACGTCCGGGAACAAGAAGGCGAGCGCCTGATCCCAGAGTCACACCTTCGGAGCGTTTCGTTTCATCATTTTCTTCTTCAATCAGCCGGAGGGTTCGTCAGCTGGGAGCCAGATGCACCCGGCCCCGCCAGTTTCCATTTCTTCGAGTGCCTGGACGACGAACGGTCACGCCGACGATTTGACTACATGGATGACATCTACGCCCCCATAATCGGGCTTCGCATGGGGAGGATCGGCGTCGTCTGCATACTTCAGGACTGGGGCCGCTCCGAAAACGTTCAACAGCTTCAACTCAATGCCGCACGGGAGATGAAACTGCACCCAACGCAGTTCAGGGAGGTCTACGCACGGCTCAGCTACATGACGAAAGTCTCTTGGAAAGACAAGAAGCACATGATCATCGGAGGTGACGACCATGCGCTAGTGATTGCTGGCGACCCCGGCCCTTTCTCCGGCACCTTCGTCCTTGATGAATACGTCCAAACTTTGTCGCATATCTGGGAGGTTCCACTCGAGGCGGTCTACCGCGATGGATTCACGTTCTCAACGATCTGCGACGAATTCGGAACACACAACGTGGCAGCAAGTCACGACGTCGTCTTCACCGCCCCATACGGGACCACGGGGCTGTGGCCCGCACACCGACTTTCTACCGCCCACCTAGCTCCTGTTCAGCCCGTAACCGACTAACTTGAGCTCTGGCGAACAGCTTCCAATCAACGGAATCGCTCGCGCGTCAACTCAATCACCGATTTCACGTGGCTTAGTTCAAGGGCGCCAGTAATGAGAGTGCCGCGGATGAGCAAGCCGCGCGGATCGGCAACAAGGTCCGGGGTGAGCAGCAGCTGCCGGATGATCTCAGCGGGAAGCTGGCGGTCTTCACGCCATGTTGTGGTCTCATCGGGGATGACTTGATTGTTATCAAGGCCCCGGAGCAATGTCCAAAAGTGACCCCGAGGCTAGGGACTCCTGCAGCCGATCAAACCACGGTTCTGAATCTGATGACGTGGCCATTCCTCTGTTTATCACCACAATCCGAAGCGGTAAAGGTCGTGTTGAACCGTCCCTGATTTCCTGCCGCTTTCTTTCTAGTGAAAGGATTCGGTTATGCCCTGTCAAGGGCCATGAGGAACGGCCCACTGGCGGCCACTAGAAATGCCCGCTGGTGGCCATGAAAACTGCCCAGTCATGG
>NZ_PJJR01000026.1:0-5512 GCF_002929595.1 Cryobacterium sp. N19
TCGGCGACGCCGGCTAACACCAGACGCAACCCCATGGGGACCGGGGGAGACCCTGCGGGTCCTTGGACCGCTGCGCGGACGTCCTTTTCGGTTTTTTGTCTGTCTGGCCGGTCATCGTAGTTCGCTTCCGTGCCTACGTGCCCAGCTGCTCGGGCGCGGTCGCAGGCTCCCTTATTTCCCCCGACCAGCCGTGCACTTCGGCACTCCCGCTCTCTATCGATTCTCTTGCCAGCCAGGCAAAAAAATCAGTTGAGCGGAGAGTCTCATGCCCCAGTTCCCCGTCACCACCCGTCCCGAACGCACCAGCGATGACATAGCAGCCGATCGTAAAGCAGCCAACGCATTCNCACCGCCGCGCACCGCGCCGCACGACGGGATGCACGCGCCGCCCAAGCAGCCTTCAACGAGATTCCCGCTCGCGACGATTCCCGCCTTCGTCCCTACGTGCACGCCGCGACTATGAAACGCCTGTCGGCCCCCGGTATAACGCCCCGCCCAGTGAGTGAACGCCTCACAGCACGAGGCCAAGCCGACCGCTTCTGGACGCTGTGCCTCAACCCGACCGCCAAATTTCGTGCCGCCGCCCTCAACGACAACGACCAGCCCTTCAGCCAGTGGTTGCTCCTGCACCCCGGCTACGGGCCCCTGCAGGACGCGGCCGAAGGATACGCAGGGACGCTCCGACTGCCCAAGTCCCAACGATTCGTGCCCGGCTCGATCCGACCCGCAGGAATCAGCTACGACCGCGCACTGGAGATCGCCCTCGCCGCCCTCGACAACACCAACCACTAACCGCGGGTGAGACCGCCGCGCGGTGGCGGTCTCACCCGGTGAGGGGAAATATCCCCCTCACACTCCCCCACCGCGCGACGTTATCCACAGATCGCCTTGATCGTCGGCGGCCTCCGGCTTCCGCGCCTTAACGTCAAGGCCTACCCATCACGGACGGACCCTCATGCGTTTTCTCAAACTTGCCATCACCACCTACGGACACGACCGCTCCCGACCGGTCATCGGCGCCGACGACGTCTGGATCAACCTCGACCAGGTCGTCTCGATCGAAGAACAGCTCGACAGCAACACCTTCGCGGACGCCGTGCGCGAGGGACTCGCGCCGGAAGAGCACTATCCCTGCGTGGAGCTGACCACCTCGAACGGGAGCACACACCTCGTGTCGCTCGGCGTGTACCCAGATCAGTCCAGCGGCTTCGCCGCCCTTACCCGATTCATGCCCTTGCTCCTCGGCGGCAGCGATGAAGACGCTCAGCTCGTTGAGATCCGGTCAGACACCCCGTCGGTCAGGGCGTTCGGACCGTAGGCCTTTGTCAAATTTGACGCTGGAGGTCATTTTCACTTACGCATGCGGAGACCTGGCGCAACGAACGCATCTGGTTAAGTCCGTCGCCGTCTGTAAACCGAGCATTGCGCTGCAGTGAGGTCTTCTCGGTTTTTCAAGTGAGCGGTGGGGGCAGCCCCGACCAGCGTCGAACCGGTGGTTTTTCGAGTAAGAGCAAGGCTCCATCAAGGGCGACTGCTGAATGCCGGAATCGTCAATTTTCCCTGATTAGACTCGCTTTCCGCAGTCATCTACTTCCAATTCCTGTCATCCAATCTACGGAAGAGATACGGGGTGCGACCGCAGTCTCGGGAGCGCACACGCGGTATTGCTCGGGCGAAAGTAGACGTCCGCTAGGGTGGCGAAATGGAGTCGTCGCCATCAAGCCCACTCAAGGAGATCCTGTCCGGAGTCGAACCATCCGCGCTTTGGGCTCTTCTTTACGCTGCAGCGGCGTCACCGGAGCTGCGGGACAGATGGATCACCCTTAGTTTTGTTGTCGATGCGGTGCTAACGAACAGCGACACAGTTCCAGGAACCAGTCCCGTCCCTGACCTGAGCGCGATTTTAGACGCCGCGGTTGTCGAACACCCCGAGATCGAAACGATGGAGGACTACCTACCCTCAGATCCTAGGGACGAAGTAGTAGTGCGATTGGACGAAATTCTCGTGCGTTTGTTCCCGGGTGGCGTTGAGAGGCCGATCGCGGATGTCGATCGTGCTCTTCGAGTGGCTGCGGCCGTGGACCGCCCGCTTAAGGCGAAGCTGGGATTTGGAATCCAAGATCTCTTGATGGTTGTGCTGACTCACATTGATGACGATCTGAAATCAATGGCTCCCGCATGGCCGATTGCAGATTCCGACGAGCCCCTAGGAACATTGTCTGAAGCCGAGATAACCGCAGCAGTGGTCGCAATTGCCCAGCATGAAGCTCCGACTGGTGAAGGGGAGCAGCGAGCGCTCGCTTGGCTGACCGCCGAGGCGGAGCATCTTGAGTTTGAGCCGGGTCATCCGCAGAGCCCCTTTGGATCGACCATGCTCGTGCGAGTCCCCGGTGAGCCGAAAGCACGTTGGATGCCCTTATCGTTGCTCCCTGAAATGCTCACGTACGCAGTGGGGGAGTTGGCCTGTTCGGTTTCTGGTGAACTAGGAGTCGCCGGAGAGTTTGCGCGAAGCACTGCAGCTCTCGTTCGTCAGAAGCTGTGGCGATTCGGCAGCCTTATCATCGGATCCCCTGACACGCCTGCCGGACCATCAGTTGTGATCGGCGGCAACAATATTCAGTGGATACTGACTCAAGGTGCGCAACGTGCACTGGTCGTTCAAGTTCAGAGTACTCTCGAGGGCGAAATGGGAGCGCTTGAGTGGGAGGAGCCCGCGGTATTGGGTAGCTCTGAAACGGTGCGATCGGGAGCCCCGCAAAGGCTGCCCAATTCCCTTGTCACCATTCCTCAAGGTGCTGAAGTCGTCCCGCTTTTGATCGTGTCGACGGCGGACCACATCATGACCCCGTCTGGGTCGGGTTTGACCTCAATGTCGATGGATGACTTCACTTGGATTTCATCCTCGGCAAAGAGCGGTCTGGACCTTTACAACTTTGCCCGCGACATGGCTCGCGCAGATCTTCCCCACTACTTTGGATTTGAAACGATTGACGCTTGGGAGTGGTGGGTAGCGAACGGCAAGAGCTTCTTTTCAGGCGGTCTTGGCCCAACCTTCATGTCGATTGCGCCCCACGGAGGCTCTGCCGAGTGGGAGAGAGGTGCAGACCTAACAGTCGTAGAGCGAGCCCTAGCTGCTCTCGGTTTTCCAGGCACGCGCGAATGGGACATTGTCGAGAGAAGCGGTCGGATGCCCGCCAACGTACTTCGCTGGCGCGCCGGGCCTGGTGATTTCAACTATTCCGGATCGGAGTCAGTGCGTCCAGGCTCCTTTGAGAGGGGGGCTCTCGAGGCCTGGAGCGTGGGGGTCAGCGAGGTGCCGTGTGCCGTCATGTCCGCGTCGGAATTGTGGAGTCGGGAGGCAAGTTCACTCCTGCATGACCTAGCAGGAGCAATCACCTTCGGGATCCGAGCAATCGAGAAGGATTGGGGAGCCTCGTTGGGCGGGGTCGGCGTGGCAGCAGTTGCAATCGAGCTGCAACCGGCACCGGACTCTCTTGGTGGAGATCGATTCATTTCAGCACGGTGTCATACATTGAACGCTGGATCTATTGGCGATGTTCTCAAGGTGAGTTCCATCATCGACTGCGACGGCCTCATGAACGCCGGCGACGGTAAACCTGACGTGCTCCGGTTGCACATGGGATGGCTTATCGAGGACATACTCAAGCTTGGAGGAGTCGCGACCGATTTGGCGGCTCGCGCCCGCTTAGCCTGGAACGCAGCGCCGCCCACGCTCACGATCGACCTACTGTCCACGCCGACTGCTCGCAACGAACTCGCACCTCCAGTGGAGATCGATCTCGCCTATAAATCGACGGCGGAGCGCCTTGTCTCAACTCGGCTTCGCGAACTCGATGTAAGGCCGGGGGTGTATCGGGGAGACGACGCGAAACTGCTTGATCGAACCGCGTTGGCACCGATAGCCCTTGAGCTCCTGGAGGAGCAATTGGTTTCCTTTGCTATGTCGGCCGTAGTCGTACAAGGCATGGTGCAGCTTGAGCGTACCCTCGACCGTCGAGACATACTTCTTCGAAACATTCGGCGGTCGGCACGCGAACTCGAACTCGATTGGGATCCGATCGAGCAATACGAAGAAGCCCAATCCGAACACATCGAGCTTCGACGGGCTAACGAGGTACTGGTCGAGGCAGCGCTACGCACGGCCCCAGCAGGAATGAAAACGATCGATGACCTAGCGTGGGGTGAGCTTCTGGCAGTGGCAAACGTGTATCTGGACGCGACCACGCGAAGTGAAAATGTGCACCATCAGGTTCAACCGCTCGCGATCGAAGTCTCCAATTCCTATGAGGTACGGGCCGTTCCGGATAGGAAGCCGGATACGAGTCAAGGTTCGAGGATCCGGTATGACCTCGATCTGCAGTCCTTCAGCAGAGCGATAGCGAGGGAATCCTTCGATATCGATGGCGTCAATATGACGCCAGTTTCTGAGCAGCGACGGCAAGAGGTGAATGCCGCGATGCTCAATGCATTTGGATCGACACCGGAGGACATCTTTACCGTGCTCCATACGCTGGCTCAGTGGCGTTTTCAGCCTGAAGATAATGACGCGACGACCTCCACTCTCGCCGAGGTAGAAACATTCTTGTGTGAAAGCACCGTTCTAGGAGAGGATCCTGTTGGGGCGGCACGCCTGCGGGCCGCCCTAGGGATGTTGATCAGCACCTCAAAAGACATGAAAAGCGAGGACTGGAAACCCTGGCACGCGCGTACACGCAAACGGCGGCTGCTCGCGCAACCCGTTCCGATGCTCCCGAACGGTCAGATGGTCATTTCGCCGCACTATTTGATGGGCGCCCTGTCCATGTATCGAAGCTATTTGGAACAGGGTCTTCTGCCTTGGACCCAGCCCCAGGCGCCCGGCATGCTTGAAACAGCGCTCAACAATTTCCGCGATACAAAAAATATGCTGTTTGAGCGGGACGTGGCCCGCGAGATGACGGCAAACGGCTGGAGCGTGCTGACGAACATCAAGGAGACTAAGCCTGAGCGGCTCAATCTAGCTACTCTTAACACTGAAATCGATGTGGTCGCTGGCAAGGTTGGCGAGCGGACAATATGGATCCTGGAAGCCAAAGACCCTGCGACCGTCCACGCAACTCCGGAAATACGAAGGTCGCTGGACAACTTCGAACTTGATGGCTCGAAACCGAGCTACTCAACTCAACTATCGAAGAAGCTCGCAGATCTGAAACCGAATGCGGCCCAGGTGGCTCAAGCCCTCGCACTACCCGTTCGTTCCTCGGAGAACCCCTATGAGGTGCGTGCTCGATTTGTGACCCGTCACCCCGTTCCGGCGGCCTTCATTTCTGGGGAGTTCCAATTCAGCACTCTATCTACGCTGCTTGCGGACATTGCGGCGGACGCCGCGGGCACAGCTTGTTGAAGGCACAGCAGGTGCGGTCCTGCGGGCGGCATTGTCGGCGGACATGAGAAGCTGCCCGTAGGCGGCCACGGAATTGCCCGCTGACGGCCAGGAGATCTGCCCGTTGGT
>NZ_PJJR01000051.1:0-422230 GCF_002929595.1 Cryobacterium sp. N19
GAACCGCACATCGTCCAACGCTGCCGCCAGAATGGCACCGGCCTGAGCCACCGCTTCAACGCGAGAACCCTGCGGCATCGAACCGGCTGCGGCAGGCGGGGCGGTGAGGGTCATGGCGTCGGTGCCTCCTTCACCCACAAGTATAGCCAAAATCGATCCCAAAGACGAGTAAATCTCAGTCGAATACAAACAAAAGTTCGAAAGTTTCTTCTGAAGACCAAGTGCGGGAATCGGTCACTTCGGCCCTCCTGTAATAGCCGTTCACCCGCTTTCGTGGGGCGTAACCCGGCCGCAGTAGAGGCATAATCACCAATTATGGGCAAAGTTTCCCCCTGAACTGGGGTCGACAAAAGCACGGGCACCATCGGCGGGAACTGGTTCAGCCTTTACCCGCCGCGATAACGTAAAGAGTCAGTCTCGTGCCGTGACTGCGGTGTGCTTCCACACGAGCGCATTGAGATGACTGAGAACCGGGGGAGCAGCGCAGACGTGACCAGCCTGACCGAAATTCTGATCGTGCACGGACTGCTGCCGGTGGAGGGACTTGACACCGTTCGGTTGAGCGATCGCGCCGATGAAGTCGCCGTGCGCAACTTGGTGGAGGCCGGCACCATCACCGAGCTGCAGTTCGCCAGGGCACGCGCCG
Organism: Cryobacterium sp. N19; assembly: GCF_002929595.1. Lineage (NCBI taxonomy): Bacteria > Bacillati > Actinomycetota > Actinomycetes > Micrococcales > Microbacteriaceae > Cryobacterium > Cryobacterium sp. N19. Next base: position 647 of record NZ_PJJR01000051.1, read on the forward strand.
AGCAGAAAAACCTGCCCTTCGTCGAGCTGCTGGACTATCCGGTTGACCGGCTCGCCGTGGCCAAAGTGCCGGCCACCGTCTGCCACCGGGCCAATGTTTTGCCGATCGCCTTTGAAGACGGTCGCCTCGTGGTGGCCATGGTCAACCCCGGCGATGTGTTCGCCGTCGACGACGTGCGCGAGGCAGCGCGCATGCGGGTCAGCCCGGTTGTCGTCGAGCTGTCCGACCTGCAGGCGGCCATCGCCCGCTATCACCGCGCCGACAACGAATTGATCGACCTCAGCACCACTCTCACCGCCGACAGCGAAGAACCCGAGGAGCTTGCCGGTCCCAACGAAACGGATGACGCCGCTCCGATCGTGCGCTTCGTCAACCTGTTGGTCAGCCAGGCCATTCAAGACAAAGCCTCTGACATCCACATCGAACCCGGTGAGAACGATGTGCGCGTGCGCTACCGCATAGACGGGGTGCTGCACGAGATGCAGCGAGCTCCGTCGACCATCGCCGGTGGCGTCATCTCGCGCATCAAGATCATGAGCGACCTCGACATCGCTGAGCGTCGCAAACCGCAGGACGGCCGCATGTCGGTGCACCACAACGGGCGCACCGTCGACCTGCGCGTCGCCGTTCTGCCTACGGTGTGGGGAGAGAAGGTCGTGCTGCGAATTCTCGACAACGCCACCTCGTCGATGAGCATGGACGGCCTCAATCTGCTCACCGACAACTTCAACGAGTACGAGATGGCGTACACCAAGCCGTACGGCATGATCCTGGTCACCGGCCCGACCGGGTCGGGCAAGTCGACCACGCTCTACACGACCCTGCACGCCATCAATCGCCCGGAGATCAACGTCATCACCGTTGAAGACCCGGTGGAATACCGCATGCAAGGGGTCAACCAGGTGCAGGTGAATCGCAAGGCGGGCCTCACCTTCGCCGTTGCGCTGCGTTCCATTCTGCGCGCCGACCCCGATGTCGTGCTGCTCGGTGAGATTCGAGACCAGGAGACCGCAAAGATCGCCATCGAGGCCTCGCTCACCGGTCACCTCGTACTGTCGACCCTGCACACCAACGACGCGCCGAGCGCTATGACCCGACTAATCGAAATGGGCATCGAGCCCTTTCTCGTGGGGTCGGCCCTGGACTGCGTTGTGGCCCAGCGACTGGCCCGGCGTCTGTGCGACCGCTGCAAGGTGCCCGACGAGCGCACCGACCTGGCCTATCTGGGTTTTGTAGTCAACCCAACGGTGGGCTACGTCTCGAACCGTTCGACGGTCATGCCGGATCTCGGCCCGGCCATCGACCCCACCACGACGGGCACGATCATCTACAAGCCGACCGGGTGCTCGAGTTGCTCGCAGACCGGCTACCGTGGACGGCTTGGTATTCACGAGGTCATGACGGTGTCCGAAGAGATCGAGCGGCTGACCGTGGCGCACGCCTCGAGCGCGCAGATCGGAGCCGCCGCCCGCAAGCAGGGAATGATCACCATGCGTGAAGACGGCTGGGCCAAGGTCGCCCTCGGGCTGACCTCGATCGACGAGGTGCTCCGTGTTGTTTCCTAATTTCCGGGATGCCCCGGTTCGCCCCCGACGGACCGCGCAGGTCCCGCAGTGAGATCGCCCGACTTCGGTTATGCCGTCCAGGAATCCGATGACCCGCCCGCCTCCACCGTTGATATCCGTTCGAGGAGGCTTAAGCGTTCCGAATCATCAGCCCAATTCAGCGCACCCATGCCCGATGCCGACCTGCTCCTGGCGCTCCGTCTCGTGCTGGACGAGGGAGCGAGCGACCTGCACGTTTCTGGCGGTGCACCGCCGAGCATCCGGGTGGACGGTTCCCTCCGGCCGATTCCCGGGTGGGATCGTTGGTCGCCGGAGAAGGTCGCTTCCGCTCTCAACAGCATTCTGTCGCCGGAGCAGCGCGAAGAATTCGACCAGGAACTCGAGCTCGATTTCGCCCACACGGTGGAGGGCACGCGTTTTCGAGTCAATTTCTACCAGCAGCGCAACACGGTCGGGGGCGCCTTTCGGCTCATTCCCAATGAGATCAAATCATTGGCCGAGCTGGGCATTCCGGAATCGGTGGCGCGGTTCGCTCACCTGCCGCGAGGCCTCGTTCTGGTCACCGGTCCCACCGGCTCCGGCAAGACCACAACGCTGGCCGCAATGGTGGACCTGGTGAATCGCACCAGGGACGACCACATCGTCACGGTGGAAGACCCGATCGAGTTCATTCATGAGGCCAAGAAATCCATGATCAGCCAACGCGAGGTGGGGCAGGACACGCACAGTTTCGCATCCGCTCTCACACACGTGCTGCGCCAAGACCCCGACGTCATTCTGATCGGCGAGTTGCGCGACCTGGAGACGATCTCGGTGGCTTTGACCGCCGCCCAGACCGGTCACCTCGTGTTTTCCACGCTGCACACTCAGGATGCTGCCCAGACCATCGACCGCATCATCGACGTTTTTCCACCGCACCAGCAGGCGCAAGTGCGCGCGCAGCTCGCCGCGACGCTGCGCGGGGTGGTCTGCCAGACCCTCGTGCGCAAGATCGGCGGTGGGCGTGTGGCCGCGACCGAGATTCTGGTGACCACCGCCGCCATCGCGAACCTGGTGCGGGAGGGCAAGACCCACCAGATTGCCTCAGCCCTGCAATCCGGGCGCACCCTCGGCATGCACACCATGGACCAGCACCTCGCTGAACTCGTCGACGCCGGCCAGATCACTCGGCAGGCCGCAGAGGAGAAGGCCATGGACGTCGACGTGCTCAAGCAACTCGTGCACAGGGTTGATCCCCCGGACACCCCGGTGGGCGGCCTGAGCAACGGCGAAATTGACTTCAATGACTCGTTCTCGTCCGGAAGGCGCTAGATGTCCACCGAAAGCTCTTTCAGCTACACCAGCAGGGACTCCCGCGACCGCGTGGTCAAGGGCCGCATGAACGCAGCGTCGGAGCGGGCAGCGCTGCTGCAACTGCGCACCATGGGGCTCTCGCCCATTTCGATCACGCCGGCCCATAAACTCACGGGTCTTCACGCAGATCTGAGCATTCCGGGGTTTCAAAAGCACATTGGACTCAGCGACCTCTCCGTGATGAGCCGCCAGATGGCGACCATGACCGCGGCGGGGCTGTCGTTGCTGCGCACGCTCAATATTCTGTCGGAGCAGACCGAGAACAAGCAGCTCGCCCAGGTGATCGCTGTCATTCGCAGCGACGTCGAAACCGGCGTGTCGCTCTCCGAAGCCTTCGATAAGCAGGACGTGGTGTTTCCGCCGATCATGATCAGCCTGGTGCGCGCGGGCGAGTCCGGTGGTTTTCTCGAAGACGCCCTCAACTCCATTGCCGACAACTTCGAAAGCGAGGTGAAGCTGCGCGATACCATCAAGAGCGCGCTCGCCTACCCCGTGATCGTGCTGATCATGGCCGTGCTCGCCGTGGTGGGCATGCTCATTTTCATCGTTCCCGTGTTCGAGAAGATGTTCGCTGATCTAGGTGGCGAGCTACCGCCGGCCACCCGGGTGCTCGTCGCGCTCTCCAACGGCATGGTCTGGGTGGCCCCGGTGCTGCTCATTGCCGTCATCGTGTTCTCCGTTTGGTGGCGCAAGAACAAGCACACCCTGGCCGTGCGGCGGGTACTCGACCCGTTCAAGCTCAAACTGCCGGTGTTTGGCAAGCTACTTATCAAGCTCGCCATCGCTCGCTTCAGCCGCAACTTCGCCACGATGATCGGTGCCGGTGTGCCCATTCTGAACTCGCTCAAGATCGTAGGGGAGACCTCGGGAAACTATGTCATCGAGTCCGCCCTGATCAAAGTTCAGGAATCGGTGAGCCAGGGTCGTTCAATGGCGACCCCGCTCGCACTCGAGCCGGTGTTTCCGGCCATGGTCACGCAGATGATCGCGGTGGGAGAGGGTGCCGGCGTGCTCGAGCAGATGCTCACCAAGATCGCCGACTTCTACGACCAGGAGGTGCAGTCGACCACGGAGCAGCTCACGGCACTGATCGAGCCGCTCATGATCGCCGTCATCGGCGTGATCATCGGTGGCATGGTCGTGTCGCTGTACCTGCCCATGTTCAGTGTTTTCGACTACGTCAAATAGCCGGCGAGGCAAGTAGCCCCCGTTTGGGCTGCACTCCCAGTGGGGGTAGTCAGCCCCCCGAAAAAACAAGGTTCGGTCTGGGGCTTGAACCTAAGCTGACAACGGAGTAACTCCGCCGATTTACTCCTTGCAGAATCACTCAAAGGAAACACACACATGTACCGCTTCTTCACGACCGTCCTAGCCAAGCGCAAGGCTCTCGGCGACAAGGAGAAGGGCTTCACGCTCATCGAGCTCCTCGTGGTCGTTCTCATCCTCGGCATTCTCTCCGCGATCGCAATTCCCATCTACATCGGCCAGCAGGATTCCGCGAAGGACAGCGCCGTGGCTACTCAACTGGCGCAGGCGAAGGCCGCAATTTCCGTCTCAGTGGCTGAAGGTTCAACGGTCGCCGCCGCCGTAGCTGCACTGGAAACCCTTCCCGGGTACTCCGCCAGCGAGAAAATTAGCGTTGTAGCCGCTGCGCCCGTTGCAGCCACCCCGGACGCATTCTCACTGACTGGAACATACGTGGACACTGCCGGGCAAGTCGGCACAAACGAGCACACAATCACGGAATCAACCTCGGCTAAAAAGAGCTAGAAATTCGAGTAGAGGGCGTCGATAATTTGGCGCTCTCGCTTCGTGCTGGAGATATCAGAATGAATAAGTGAAAGGAACGTTGAATGACTGTGCTCGGCGTTGAGTCCAGCAGACGTTCCGACGGCTTCGGCCTGGTTGAAGTCATCGTGTCGATGTTTCTTCTCAGCCTTATGGCACTGGTATTCCTGCCGGTGCTCACGCAGGCTATGCACCTCACTGCGTCCAACGCGTCGATCGCAACGGCAACTCAGCTACTTAGCGCGGATCTGGAGCAGGCGCGACCACTGGCAGTCACCTGTAATCCGCTTCCCGCAAGCACCGCATCAGTGCACGATGAATTAGCCGTTACCGGAGAGTGGGAACTCGCCGACGGATGCTCGACGGGTGTTCCCGCGATGGTGAAGTACACCAGCACCGTCATCGATCGCACAGACCGCAGTGTGCTCGCTCAGGTCGTTACGCTCATTCTGGTTTCACCGTGACCACGTGGTTCTTGGCCCGGTACCGTGGTGCAGAGGCACAAAGGTTGAATGTTGGCCAAGCCGAGAAGCTTGCAACCGCAAGCGCGCCAGGCCAGGACGGTATGTCGCTGGTCGAGTTGATTATCTACACTTCGCTGGCAGGGGTGATCCTCACCCTGGTTGGCGGTTTTCTGGTCACTACTTTGCGCGCGGAACGGGAGCTCGTTTCAGCCGTACAGACGACCAACACGACGCAGGTGATCGTTGAAGCGATTAGGGCCGACGTGCGCAATGCAAACCAGATCACAGTTCGAGGCCAGGATCTATTAATTGTGAAGACGGCAGGGCGAAACACAGACCTCACTTGGACATGCCAGGCATGGTTCTTCCACGACGGCTCGGTCTACTCCAAGGAAACCGCAACCGGGACGCCATTGAAGGCTCCGAATAGTAGTGAGATTGTCAGTTGGACCAATCACAGGATCTTAATTAATGAGGCGACCGTCGGATTTAACGGAGACGAAGTCGAGTTGTCCCTTGGAGTCGGCTCAGCTACTTCGGACCGAGTAGATACGACGATCAAGCCGCAAGGAACGCTAGAGATAGGACAAACATGCTTCGCAGGGTGATCCCGGAGTCTGGCGCTGGCGAGCGCGGGAGCGTGCTGATCGCTGTGATTGGCGTGATGGCCGTGCTCGTGATCGTTACCCTTACCGTAACCTCTTCGTCGTTGCAATCGCTCGGACTGACAACCTCGGTCCTCGCCGGCGTGCAGGCGCAGGCTGCGGCCGAGGCGGGGATCGCTGCCGGAGTGGTCCAGCTCAGCACTGGTTGCCCCCTCGTCGAAGACAACCGGCTCAGGAGGTCTGCGCCTCAATTCGAGGTGATTTTCTCGCATCTGGATAGCGGGGCTCCGGTGTGGGAAGAGGGTTGCCCAGCGGCGATGGGACAGGTCAAGATGGTTTCGACGGGTACCGCAGGGGCTGCCGGCCTCGGTGGCAAAGCGGCGGGCACCACCCGCAGCGTCGAGGCTGTCTACTCTGTGGCCGTATCGGGCAGCAGCCCGAGCGCCGGCATCGCGATCTACGCTGACCTCGGCTTTTCCATCATCGAGTCCGTGACCATCCATGCACCGGGTGCTGCGATCTATGTGCGTCAGGGTGACGCCAGTTGCATCAGTTCGGGCGCAAACACCGTGGATCTGATAGTCCATGCGGGCGACGTCATCCTCGGAGAATCCTGCGGTCTGTTCGGAGACGTGTGGGCATCGGGCAATGCCACAATCGGTGGATCCGCACTTGTCCACCAAAGCCTGATTGCTGCCAGATTGACCACATCGTCGACCGCGCAGGTTAGCGGCAATGTCTGGGTTTCAGGGCTTGCCGCGATTGGTCCGGGTACGGTCGTCGGCGGAAGTCTCACGGCGGGTGAAACGAGCGGTATTCTCGGCAGCTTGATCGGAAATTCATCGCAGACCAAACCTGGACCGGTTTCCGGCCTCGCCGCACCGGGATGGTACGACCTGAAGTACAAGTATTCATCGACAATCGGCACGTTCGTGAACGATAAAAGCCAAAAGGATATGGCATGGAACTACTTTGAAAATAAGGTCGTTCTTGGAGGGATCTGTGATCTGGCCGCCCTGCAAGCTGCTGCCGATGCGCTGACTGGCGCTCCTGGGATCATTGAATGCGCGAATGGGGTTGACGTCTCAGGTACGGGGATACTGAATCTTGGCAGTGACATCGCAATTATCGCGGACAACTTTCAATTTCGTAACAGCGCTCAGATCGATGCTGCTTCGAAGCACAAATTGTGGTTGGTAACCTCTGACAAGTCGCCAAACAGCAAGTCAAAATGTAACGCAAAGGCCGAGGATTTTTCGGTAATCGAATCATTTAAAGTCAACTTCAATGTTGATGTGATGGTTTATACGCCGTGCAACGTAAACATTTCCACTTCGTCCCAGTGGCGTGGTCAGATTTGGGGCGGTACCGTGAAACTGGCTACATCCGGCGTCTACACCTACGCTGAGGTCGGCTTTCCAGGCGCGACATCGACCGGTGGAGGGACGCCTGCCTTAGGTGCGCGGGAGTCGATTCGAGACCTGAATGGCTAGCACCGTTGCTGGGATCTTCGGTATTCTTGGCGCCGTAATCGGCTCACTTCTCAACGTGGTAATCTACCGCATACCGGCTGGCCGCTCCATCGTTTCCCCGCCGAGTGCGTGTGGCAGTTGCGGTGCGCGCATTCGGCCGTATGACAATATTCCAGTCTTGAGCTGGTTCGTGCTGCGCGGCGAATGCCGCGACTGTAAGGCACTCATCCCGCCCCGCTACCCCATGATCGAACTCGGCACCGCGGTGTTCTTCGCTGTCGTCGCTCTCTGGGTGTTCGCGTCCGCAAATTTCGGCTGGGCGGCCGTGACGACCGCCACCAACACCCTGGCCACTCAGCTCATCGTGCTCGCGGCGTTTCTCTACCTGGCGGCGATCAGCGTGGCCCTGGCCATGATCGACCTCGACACGCGCACCCTGCCGAACCGCATTCTGCTGCCCGCGTATCCGGTGGCCGCGGTACTGCTCGGGGCAGCCGCCCTCGTGGCCGGCGAGCCCGGTCGCCTGCTCACCGCCCTCATCGGGGCCGGAACACTGTTCGGCCTCTACCTGGCCTTGGCATTGATCAGCCCCGGCGGCATGGGCCTCGGCGACGTGAAACTAGCCGGCCTGCTCGGTCTCTACCTGGGTTATCTGGGCTGGGCGCCGCTCATCGTGGGCGCTTTCGGCGCTTTTCTGCTCGGCGGTGTATTCGGACTCCTTCTGCTCCTCAGCCGAAAGGCCAAGCGCCGCAGCAGTATTCCGTTCGGCCCGTGGATGCTGCTGGGCGCCTGGATCGGCGTATTCTTCGGCGACCAGATATCCATCGGCTACCTCACCCTGTACGGCCTCGCTTAACCGTCAGCTGCCGCCACGACCATTCGACCCGCTCCTCGACCACCGTTTACGAACCAACTTCTCACTGGGGGAAACAAATGACTACACGCGTGGTCGGAATCGATATCGGTACCACCGCCGTGCGGGCCGTAGAACTGCGGGATGGCGAGACGGATCACCCCGTGCTCGTGCGCTGCCACGAAGAGCCCCTCCCATTCGGTGCGGTCAGCCGCGGCGAAGTGCTGGAACCGGCCGTCGTCGCCGCGGCGCTCCAGCGAATGTGGGCGAGGGGCGGCTTCACCACCAAAGACGTCGTGCTCGGGATGGGCTACCACCGAATGGTCGTGCGCAACCTGACCGTGCCCAAGATGTCGCTGCGCCGCATTCGCGAGTCGCTGCCCTTTCAGGCGCAGGACCTGCTGTCATTTCCCACCGCCGAGGCGCTGCTCGACTTCTACCCGATTGCCGAAGTCGACAGTGATGGTGAGTCTGGCCCGCAAATCTCCGGCCTGCTGATCGCCTCCTTGAAAGATGTCGTGCAATCGCACATCAAGGCCGTAAAGCTGGCCGGACTGCACACCGTCACCGTTGACATTATGTCGTTCGCTCGCAGTCGTGCCATTCACCGTGCAGTGACCACCCCCGACGTGATCGTGCAGATTGATATCGGTGGCGGCTCGTCGAGCGTGCTCATCTCCTCGAACGGCGTGCCGCAGTTCGTGCGCGTGATTCCCTCCGGCGGTAATCAGCTCACCAAAGCGCTACGCGTGCGCCTCGGCATCGACGAGGAGGCGGCCGAGGTGCTCAAGAAGCGGCTGGGTCTGCCAAAGGAGGCGGCACCCGAAGATGAGATAGCCACCACGATCATTCGGGAGATCACCTCGGAACTTTTGGAGAGCCTGCGCAACACAGTCGCGTATTTCACCAATAACCGGCCGGAGCTACCGATCGACCGCATCGTGCTCATGGGCGGTGGTGCCCGACTCGACGGATTCGGTGCCGCGCTCAGCGAATTGACCCGTTTCCCGGTCGTTCCGGCGCAGCCCTACGGCGGGCTGGAACTTGGACCCGACGTCAATCAAACAGACTTGGAGAATTCCCAGTGCACCTTTGTTGCCGCACTAGGACTGGCATTGGGGAGCAAAGCATGAAACGGGCAACGGATATGCAGGAGCTGATCCTCGGCGGGGAGCCGCGCGCAGATCTGCTCCCCCCGGATCTGTTGGCCCGGCGAGCGAACCGAGCACTGCACCGAGCATTGACCATCACCCTCATGGGTGTCGTTGTGATCATGGGCGCGGGCATCGGCGCGGTCTCCGTGACGGCGGCATTAAACCAGAACGATTTGGCGGAAGCCACGCTGCGCACCGATGCGATCCTCATGGAGACCACCAAATTCGCCGAGGTGAGTCGGGTGCAGGACCAGTACGACACGACCCTGGCCGTGCGTGGTCTCGGCCTGTCGACCGAGGTGGATTGGAAGGCCTACCTCGCCGATATTCGCGCCATCCTGCCGGCCGACGTCACGATCGATTCAGTCACTGTGACCACGTCGTCACCCTGGGCCGGCTTTGTTCAGAGCGCGGTGCCACTCACTCAACCCCGAACTGCTTCACTCGCATTGGAAACCACCAGCCCGGGGCTGCCCACGGTGCCGCAGTGGCTGGTCGGCCTGAAAGACCTGCCCGGCTATGCCGACGCGAGCCCTGGATCCATTTCTCGCTCGCAAGACGGCAGCTATGTCGTGAGTCTCGCACTCAACATCAACGCGGCCGCGTTGTCGAACCGCTTTGCCGCAGAGGAGTAGAGAGATGAATAGGGACCGACTCTGGGGGCTCACCTGGGTCGCTATCGTGGGCGCCGTCGTGGTTTTCGGCACGCTGCTCGGTATCGCGCCGAAAGTAGCAGAGGCCAGTGCTGCCGCCCGCGAACTGACCAACGTGAAAGCCCAGAACACCCAGCACGAGCTGGCCCTCGCCACCCTGAAGGACGAGTTCGCGCACATCGATGTGCTCAAGAATAATCTGGCTGAGCTGCAGCTCGGCATTCCCCTGACCGCCGACATTCCCGCGTTTGTGGCGCAGCTCGACGCCATTGCCGCCGAGCACCAGGTGACGCTCGACCAGATTTCGATCAGCGACGGCACCGGTTACGTGCCGATCGAACCGGTCGCCGCTCCCGAGGCCGCCGCAGCTAGTACCGACGCGGCCACTGCCGACCTAGCGGGCGCCGACTCGGCTCCAACGATGAGCCCGCGCCTGTCGCCCGCGAACTACATCTCGGTGCCGGTTTCCATCGAGGCGAGCGGCACCAATGCCAGTGTGCTCGACTTTCTCTCCGGGCTGCAATACGGCGATCGCATCATTGCCATCAAGACCTTCTCCACCGGCGCGGGAGCGAGCGCGGGGGAGGCCACCGTCACCATTGCGGCCGAGATCTACGTGCTGGTCGACCCCACCGCACCAGCCGCCGAGTAACCTGGCGCAGCACTCCAAAGCCCCCGATACCTCCAGTATCGGGGGCTTTCGCATTCCTGCCAGCGTCTGTAGGCGGCTGCCCATGCCCGCCCGCAGACCCCCAGATCGCGGGACTACCGCTAAACCGCCAGTCTCAATAGCGTTGCGAGTCACGTAGGCCTCTCGCGAACAAGACTTACCCTCTGGCTCCACTCGCGAGGCCTGCCTCGACCGTGTGCCGCACCCTCGGCATCCGCTCGTGATCTACCCGCACGGCCGTACCTGTTCCGCGGCAGTCAGTACCCGACACTTGCTTTGCGAAAAGGATTCCTCATGGACGGCCCGAAAAACTCTGCGCTGATCGACCACACCGCGTCGCCAGGCGCTGGCCTGCTTTACGCCGATCTGGTGGGCTTCACCCCGGTTTCGGCCTCCGCCGCAGTGAACGCCACCCACCGCGACGAAATTCGCGTGCTTCCCACGAACCGCAGGCGCACGCGCATGGCGCTACGCAGTGTTCCCGGCGACCGCATTCTGCGAAGCGTCGGCCAGGCGGAGCCCGATGTGCTCGGCGCTCCAGACACCGACCTGATCGAAGCGCTCACCGAGGTTGTGCTACGCAAGGCTTCCGACCTGCATGTCTCCGTCGCAGCTCCGCCGAGCATTCGCCGCGCTGGCGATCTGGGCCCGGTGGGCATTGGCCCGGCCTGGTCGCGCCAAAAGGCAGACCTCGCGATCCGCAGCATTCTCACCCGCGCCCAGCAGACCAGCTTCGATCGCGACCACGGACTCGACTTCGCGTACACGCTCGAGGACACCGCGGTCAGCGGCACGTCCAACCGCTTTCGAGTCAACGTGCACCAGCAGCGTGGCGCAGTCGGTGCGGTCTTTCGGCTCATTCCGAGCGAGATCAAAGACCTCAAGGCCCTGGGAATTCCGCAATCGGTGGCCACGTTCGCGGCGCTGCCTCGCGGGCTGGTGCTCGTGGCCGTGCCTACCGGCTCTGGGAAGTCCACCACCCTGTCCGCCCTCGTCGACCTCGTGAACAGCACCAGGGCCGACCACATCGTCACCGTGGAAGACCCGATCGAGTTTCTGCACGCGCACAAAAAGTCAATCGTGACCCAACGCGAGGTGGGGCACGACACGGCGAGTTTCGCATCCGCTTTGAAACACGTGCTGCGGCAGGGCCCCGACGTGATTCTCATCGGCGAACTGCGGGACCTTGAGACGATTCAGGTAGCGCTGACCGCCGCCGAAACCGGCCACCTCGTCTTCGCGACCCTGCACACGCAGAGCGCTGCCCAGACGATCGACCGCATCATCGACGTGTTTCCGCCGCACCAGCGGAACCAGGTGCGGGCGCAGCTCGCCCAGACCCTGCAGGGCGTGGTCTGTCAGACCCTGGTGAAGTGGGCGAACGGTTCCGGCCGGGTTGCCGCGACCGAGGTGCTTGTAACCACGCCGGCCATTGCCAACCTCATTCGCGAGGGCAAGACGCACCAGATCGAATCCATGATGCAGAGCGGCCGCGACAAGGGCATGCACACCATGGACCAGCACCTCGCCGAACTGGTCAACGCCGGCCAGATCGCCCGTACGGCCGCGCTCGCCAAGGCCCACGATGTCATCGGCGTTGAGCTGCTCATTCACCGCACCGAGTCGGCGGCGGGCGGCGGAGCCTTCGCCTTCGCGGGCGCGAGCGGGTACAGCAGCGGCGGCTACGACACCGGCCGCGCTGCCGACTACGACGCCGGCTTTTCCCGCGCGGTTCTCTGATGCCGGAGACACTGGTCTTCAGCTACACCGGTCGCGACACCCGGGGTACGAACGTGAAAGGGCGAGTCGACGTGCTCAACTCGGGGCAGGCGTATTCGCTGGTGGCGCCGGCGGCGGCATCCGCTGGATAATGCGGCGGCGCGCCGAGTCTCCGTGGCATTTGCTGTGCCCTTGGTACAGTAGAGGTCAGTCACGGCGAAGGCCACGAGGAGTTCAGCATGAGCGACAACACGCCAACCGACGGCAAGAAGAACCCGGAAACGGATGCTGCCGCAGCGCCCGATTCGAGCGCGCCCGAGCAGGATTCCACCGACCAGAGCGGTGCCCCCGAGCACGCCGCGGTCGTGGTCGAGCCAACGGCTTCGCTCGCCGAGCCCGTTCAGGAACCCATCGTCATCGACTATGACGCCATCAACGCCAACCTGAGCGCTGCCGAGCGCGCCGACGTGGCATCCGCTTCGGCCGACGCCCGCAACCTGGCCCCCATGTCAACGGCCGCTCCGGTCGCGCCCCGCGATGCCGACGCACCGAGCCTTGCCGACGACTACTCCGACTCCTATACTCCCGCCGAAACGGTTCCGGCCACGAGCACAGCCATTGAGTCAGAGCCGGCGTCGCCCGTCGTGCCGGTCGCGCTCGCCGTGGGAACGGCCGCCGCCGCGGAGACGCCGATCGACTACTCCGTCGTCGAGGCCCCCCGTGACGTGCCGGTCTCGACCCCGCCGTCGTACACGCCCCCGGCCCAGTCGCCGATCTACGTGCAGGCACCCACCAAGCCCAAGGACCGCAGCAACCGGGGCGGCGGCATTCTGATCGCCCTGCTCGCCACGGTGGTTTTCGCGGTGCTGTACGCCGTCGCGGCGTTCATCATCATCGGCGTGACGAGCGCGACCATGGCCGTCACCGTGAGCACCTTCACGTCCTTCGTCGGGCTGCCGAGATTCTACATTCCGGTCATCTTCTTCTTCTTGGCCTATGCCGCCCTGATTGTGCTGGTCAACCGCGGCGGCTGGTGGGCGTACGTGCTGTTCGGTTTCTTCGTCGGCGTCGTGGTGTACTTCTCCTACATCGGCGGGGCCATGCTCGGCCTCGTGATCGACGGCCAGTCTGACGGCCTGACCCCGACCGAACTCAGCCGCATCGTATCGACCCTGTGGCTGAACCCCGGCGCCATCGCTGCCGGGCTCATCGCCCGCGAGGTGCCGATCTGGGCCGGAGCCTGGATCGCCCGCCGCGGACGCCGCGTCACCGCGAAGAACCTCGAGGCCCGCACCGAGTATGAGCGCCTGCTCGCCGACGGCCCCCAGGTCTCCCGCCCCTAGCTCCTTGCGGACGGGGCCCAGGCCCCGTCCATGGGCCCAGTTTATAAACTGGGCCCATGGCTCGGGCCCAGGCCCCGTCCGGCACCGGTAGCCGGCGGGCGGGCCTACGCTGGAGCCATGCGGGAATATCGAAAGTACGCGATCACCATGGCAGCCTTCTCGGTCGCCCTCTACGTTGCCTTCATCGTCGCGGCGTTCGGCGTGCTCAGTCTGCTGCTCAATCGTGACGTCATCAACGAAACGGATGCCGGCGCCCTCCTCGGCCCCATCATGGTCACCACAGCGGCCCTCGCGTTGGTCTGGGTCATGCTCAGCGCGGTGCTGCGCTCGCCCGAACGGCTGACGCAGGTTCCGCCGTTGCCGATCTTCATTGCCGGAGTCGCCGCCTACCTCGGCTATTGCGTCTCCGGGGGAGTGGTCTATAGCCTCGGCGCCGGCGAACTCTTTCGCTCGGTCATCTTCATCGGCGGCGAAATGATGGGCCCGTTCGCGATCGCCGTCGCCGTGAGCGGCTGGCTCATCGCCTTTCTGTTCTTCGTGGTGCTGCTCGCCAAACCCGCTGGCTCCGGCGCTCCCGAGTGGCCCTGGGAGAAGAACGACGACAACTAGCGCGCTGATGGGGCGTTTCGTGACGTCTCGCGCGCGCGGCACCCTCAGCAGCCCCATTCATGGGGCCGATGTTGGCATCTCGCGCACGACCCGCGTACGAGTAACCTTATGAATTATGGATAGGTCCATCGAGTCGCGCGTCAACCACGAGGTTGAGAACTGGCTGCGTTGGATCACCCGGTGGCGCCCCGCAACGCACCGCGGCCGTGCCCGCCTGTGCCGCCGATGCTTCGGATCCCCGATCATCGCCTCCGCCGGACTCGCCGTCGACGTTCCCCACGTCGTTCAGCACGCCCTTTCCATGCGCATGAAGATCGTCATCGACGCCTCGGTCGACGAATATACCGAGCGCAATCTGCCGCTGCTCGCGCACGAGCTCAACCTGAGCGAGCGCCGCGAATCCGCCCAGGCCTATCGGCCGGCTGAGGGCCTCGAACCGGAGTTTCGCGGGCTCGATCTCGACCCGCAACCCGCAGCGGATGCCCCGTACCTCTTCACCTTCAGCGAACTCGCCGACCAGCAGCCCGCCGAACCCCAGCCGGCACCCCCGTCCTCGCTCGATGCCGCAGAGCAGGAACTCCAGCTCGAGCTCCCCGCCCCGACACCGTTCGAACCGCTTCCGCCGCTCAGCCCCGAAGAGAAGGCCGCCCTGAAGGCCGAGATGGCCCTCGCTGACGAGTTCGCCACCCAGGTCGGCCTGCGGGTTTGCGCCCAGCTCGCCCAACAAAAGCCCCGCTTGCTCGCCGCAATTGCGGAGTTCGTCGAGCCCCAGGTGCAGGCCTTGCTGGCTGACCTCGAGAGCACCCTCGACTCGCCGCTGTGGCCGCGCAATCCCTAGCCGAGCCGCAGCATCCGTTCTCGGTCCGGGCCCACCTTGTGAACGCGGGCCCAGTCTATAAACTGGGCCCACGGACGGGGCCCGGGCCCCGTCCGCAGAGGGCCTGTTCTGACAGTGCTAAACGGGGAAAAGGGCCGCGCGGCGGCGGGCCTGACGCGGGGCGCAACCCATTTGACCATGGAGGCTCAGCCGGGCTAGAATTACCCGGTGTGCGCTTTGTCGTGCGCCTGAATTATGCCCTCTTGAGAGCACAGGTGCGAGATTCCACACATGTAGGGCTGGTCAAAGACCACGCCCCCACGGCATACCCACCAAAACACGCGCGAGCAATCGTGTGGGTTCAAGCGGGTCCAGATGAACTCGATCCCACCCGTCAGGACAAGATCGAATGCTAACCATCACAAAGCTGTCACCGTGCAGCAATATCAAGGAGTAATTAGTGCCCACCATTCAGCAGTTGGTCAGGAAGGGCCGTAGCCCCAAGGTCACCAAGACCAAGGCTCCCGCCCTGAAGTCCAACCCGCAGCAGCGCGGCGTTTGCACCCGCGTCTACACCACCACCCCGAAGAAGCCGAACTCGGCTCTTCGCAAGGTCGCCCGCGTCAAGCTTTCCAACGGCACCGAGGTCACCGCCTACATTCCCGGCGAGGGCCACAACCTGCAGGAGCACTCCATGGTGCTCGTGCGCGGAGGCCGTGTTAAGGACCTCCCCGGTGTGCGTTACAAAATCATTCGCGGCGCACTGGACACCCAGGCCGTCAAGAACCGTAAGCAGGCCCGCAGCCGCTACGGCGCAAAGATGGAGAAGAAGTAATGCCCCGTAAAGGACCCGCTCCCAAGCGCCCTGTCATTGCCGACCCGGTTTACGGTGCCCCCATCGTCAGCCAGCTCGTCAACAAGATCCTTCTCGATGGCAAAAAGGGCCTCGCCGAGCGCATCGTTTACGATGCCCTCGCGGGAGTCTCCGCCAAGAACGAGCTGGATGCCGTCGTCACGCTGAAGAAGGCACTCGACAACGTTCGTCCGACCCTCGAGGTGCGTTCGCGCCGTGTCGGTGGTTCCACCTACCAGGTGCCCGTCGAAGTGAAGCCGCACCGCGCCAACACGTTGGCCCTTCGCTGGTTGACCAGCTACGCCAAGGCGCGTCGCGAGAAGACCATGACCGAGCGCCTCACCAACGAGATCCTCGACGCGAGCAACGGCCTCGGTGCCGCTGTCAAGCGTCGTGAAGACACTCACAAGATGGCTGAAGCGAACAAGGCCTTCGCGCACTACCGCTGGTAGTTAGAACCATCGAGCATTCCTGATCAGCAGGCAGGCGCGTGTGAAACACGCGCCTGCCCAGCTGCTAAGCGGATGCTCAAGGCCTTGTTCCGCATTCCCACCCCTACCCTTCCGGAGGACCCCCGTGGCACTTGACGTGCTCACCGACCTGAGTAAGGTCCGCAATATCGGCATCATGGCTCACATTGATGCTGGCAAGACCACCACGACTGAGCGCATCCTGTTCTACACGGGTGTCAACCACAAGATCGGCGAGACCCACGACGGCGCCTCGACGATGGACTGGATGGCTCAGGAGCAGGAACGTGGCATCACGATCACCTCCGCTGCGACGACCTGTTTCTGGGACAACAACCAGATCAACATCATCGACACCCCCGGACACGTGGACTTCACCGTGGAGGTGGAGCGTTCGCTCCGCGTTCTCGACGGTGCTGTTGCCGTGTTCGACGGCAAGGAGGGCGTTGAGCCCCAGTCCGAAACCGTGTGGCGTCAGGCCGACAAGTACGACGTGCCCCGCATTTGCTTCGTCAACAAGATGGACAAGCTCGGCGCCGACTTCTACTTCACGGTCGACACCATCATCAAGCGCCTCGGCGCGAAGCCGTTGGTCATCCAGCTGCCGATCGGTGCAGAGTCTGAGTTCGAGGGTGTCGTTGACCTCGTTCAGATGCGCGCACTGACCTGGCGCGGCGACTCCAAGGGTGACGTGGAGATGGGCTCGAAGTACGCCATCGAAGAGATCCCCGCCGACCTCGTGGAGAAGGCTGCCGAGTACCGCAAGCTTCTGCTCGAGACCGTTGCCGAAACCGACGACGACCTCATGGAGCGTTACTTCGCCGGCGAAGAGCTGACGGTTGCCGAGATCAAGGGCGCCATCCGCAAGCTCACCATCAACAGTGAGATCTACCCGGTTCTGTGTGGTTCTGCGTTCAAGAACCGCGGCGTTCAGCCGATGCTCGACGCTGTCATCGATTACCTTCCGACGCCGCTCGACGTGCCTGCCATTGAGGCCCACGACCCGCGCGACGAAGAAAAGGTCATCATGCGTCACCCCGACGCCGAGGAGCCCTTCACGGCGCTCGCGTTCAAGGTTGCGGTGCACCCGTTCTTCGGTCGCCTCACCTACGTGCGCGTGTACTCGGGCCGTCTCGACTCCGGAGCCCAGGTCATCAACTCGACCAAGGGTAAGAAGGAGCGCATCGGCAAGATCTTCCAGATGCACGCCAACAAGGAGAACCCGGTGGCCTTCGTCACCGCCGGTCACATCTACGCGGTCATCGGCCTCAAGGACACCACCACGGGCGACACCCTGTGCGACCCGAATGCCCAGGTCGTACTCGAGTCCATGACGTTCCCTGACCCGGTTATCGAGGTCGCTATCGAGCCCAAGACCAAGCAGGACCAGGAAAAACTGGGCCTTGCCATTCAGAAGCTCGCCGAAGAAGACCCCACTTTCCGTACCGAACAGAACCAGGAAACTGGCCAGACGGTAATCAAGGGAATGGGTGAACTTCACCTGGACATCCTGGTCGACCGCATGAAGCGTGAATTCAACGTTGAGGCGAACGTCGGCAAGCCCCAGGTGGCGTACCGCGAAACGATCCGCAAGGCCGTTGAGCGTCACGACTACACGCACAAGAAGCAGACCGGTGGATCCGGCCAGTTCGCGAAGATTCAGATCGCGATCGAACCGATGGAAATCACTGCTGAGAAGTCGTACGAGTTCCTCAACAAGGTCACCGGTGGTCGTATCCCGCGTGAGTACATCCCCTCGGTGGATGCTGGAATTCAGGATGCGCTCCGCGTAGGCATCCTGGCCGGCTACCCGATGGTGGGCGTTCGAGCCAGCCTGCTTGACGGCGCTGCGCACGACGTCGACTCCTCGGAGATGGCCTTCAAGATTGCTGGCTCGATGGGCTTCAAGGAAGCCGTTCGTAAGGCGAACCCCGTTCTGCTCGAGCCGCTGATGGCCGTCGAAGTTCGTACCCCTGAGGAATACATGGGTGACGTAATCGGCGACCTCAACTCGCGTCGTGGGCAGATCCAGACCATGGAGGATGCGCAGGGCGTGAAGGTAATTCGCGCACACGTTCCACTGTCGGAGATGTTCGGATACATCGGTGACCTGCGGTCGAAGACCAGCGGCCGTGCGGTGTACTCGATGACGTTCGAGAGCTATGCGGAGGTCCCGAAGGCAGTTGCCGACGAGATCATCAACAAGAACAAGGGCGAATAGCCCCTAAGGTGGCCTTCGGGCCAAAATCGCTTCGGCCACCTGGCCCTAGTAACATAAGTAGACACATCCAGCGCATACCGGCCGCTCATAACGGCGGCCGTGAATTTGCACGCGAGTCCTGAGGAGGACCCACAGTGGCCAAGGCCAAGTTCGAGCGGACAAAGCCGCACGTAAACATCGGAACGATCGGTCACGTTGACCACGGAAAGACCACGCTGACTGCAGCGATCTCCAAGGTTCTTGCCGATAAGTTCCCGTCCAAGATCAACGTTCAGCGCGACTTCGCGTCGATTGACTCGGCTCCGGAAGAACGCCAGCGCGGCATCACGATCAACATTTCGCACGTTGAGTACGAGACCGACAAGCGTCACTATGCGCACGTCGATGCTCCGGGCCACGCTGACTACATCAAGAACATGATCACCGGTGCTGCTCAGATGGACGGCGCAATCCTCGTGGTTGCCGCTACTGACGGCCCGATGGCTCAGACCCGTGAGCACGTTCTTCTCGCCAAGCAGGTCGGCGTTCCGACCCTGCTCGTCGCGCTGAACAAGGCCGACATGGTTGATGACGAAGAGATCATGGAGCTCGTCGAGCTCGAAGTTCGTGAACTTCTCTCCAGCCAGGGTTTCGATGGCGACAACGCCCCCGTCATCCAGGTCTCCGCACTCAAGGCGCTTGAAGGCGACGAGAAGTGGACCGGCAACATCCTTGAGCTCATGAAGGCTGTTGACGACTTCATTCCGGACCCGATCCGCGACAAGGACAAGCCGTTCTTGATGCCGATCGAGGACGTCTTCACGATCACCGGCCGTGGCACCGTTGTTACGGGCCGCGCCGAGCGTGGAACCCTCAAGATCAACTCCGAGATCGAGATCGTCGGCATCCGCCCGACGCAGAAGACCACGGTTACCGGTATTGAGATGTTCCACAAGCAGCTCGACGAGGCTTGGGCCGGCGAGAACTGTGGACTTCTTCTTCGTGGCACCAAGCGCGAAGACGTTGAGCGCGGCCAGGTCGTCGTCAAGCCGGGTTCGGTTACGCCGCACACCGACTTCGAGGGCACCGCGTACATCCTCAGCAAGAACGAGGGTGGCCGTCACAACCCGTTCTACGCGAACTACCGCCCGCAGTTCTACTTCCGCACCACGGACGTCACCGGCGTCATCACGCTGCCCGAGGGCACCGAGATGGTCATGCCTGGCGACACCACCGACCTGACTGTCGCGCTGATTCAGCCGATCGCCATGGAAGAGGGCCTCGGCTTCGCTATCCGTGAAGGTGGCCGCACCGTCGGCGCCGGCACGGTGACCAAGATCATCAAGTAATTTCCTTTACTTAGATCTGAAGAAAAGGGGTCGGACCTTCGGGTTCGGCCCCTTTTTTGCACCCCTGACGCAATCGAATATTTCAAGCGGATGACGATCGCTCACTACCCGACGCGGGATTGGGAATATCCGGTTATGGTCTGCGCATGCAGATATCGAAACTGGAAATGCGCATCCTCCTGGGGATCGCGATCGTTGTGGTGGCCATTCTCGCCGTGGTGATCGTGCCCCGCCTGGCCGGGTCCGCTCCCGCTGCCCAGTCATCGATCGCCCGGGTGACGCAGACGCCGACGCCGTCGGCGATTGCCACGTCCACACCCGTACCAGCGCCAACAGCCCAGACCGAACAGCAGATTCTCGACGGCATCGTGACCAGCACCGTCAGCGTCTACAGCGTGCTGGTCTGCGACAGCCTTAAACAATATGCCGCCCTGTCGATTCCCGAGATCATCACCAAGGTGCTCGCCGAATACCCGACCACCGGCCTGTCCGACCAATCCCGTCAGATCATGGCCCAGCGTGTGCTGACCGAATCCACCGCCAAGAGCTGCCCGGAGCAAAGCCCGCGAGTGGCCGCCGGAATCGTTCAGGGCTAGGTCACCCGCCGCACTAAAACGGATGCTCGTGGCTGGTCGGCCGCGGGCATCCGCTGGTAAATCGCGCGACACGCCGCGCGCGACACGCCCGGGTTGCATGTAATGGCAACTGTGTGGCAGACTCTTCTAGTTCAACACTTTCGGCGTGCGCTACGCGTCGCCGGAATCACTGCCAGGCAGTGCATAGTCGCGTCACACCCTTTCGAATAACACGTGTCGAAATGTGCAGATCGCAGGCTAGGCCGCAGGGAGCAGAGCGCAGCATAAATCAACGATCTGGTCGGCGTGGGTAAAACCGTGCCGTCCCCCAGGTTCTGCTTCTGGGAGTCGGCGTTGACGATGAGCGTCGATTATTTGGCGTGAATCAAAATTGACATATGAACAGTGGTGCTAATAGCAGCAGTGCTACTACGGCGTCCAATGCAACCTCGGCAAATCCTGCCGTGGTCTGTAAGACGCCTCGACAGAGAGAGAGTTCGACATGGCGGGACAGAAGATCCGCATTCGACTTAAGTCGTATGACCACGAGGTCATCGACATTTCGGCGCGCAAGATCGTCGACACAGTGACCCGTGCGGGCGCTACAGTCGTCGGCCCGGTGCCGCTTCCGACCGAGAAGAACGTGGTGTGTGTCATCCGTTCCCCTCACAAGTACAAGGACAGCCGGGAGCACTTTGAAATGCGCACCCACAAGCGTCTGATCGACATCATTGACCCGACCCCGAAGGCTGTTGACTCGCTCATGCGCCTCGACCTTCCGGCCGACGTCAACATCGAGATCAAGCTCTAGGGCCCGCGATGTCTTACTCCGATACCAAGACCACCAAGGGTCTCCTCGGCAAGAAGCTCGGCATGACCCAGGTGTGGGACGAGAACAACAAGCTTGTTCCTGTTACCGTCATCGAGATCGCGCCGAACGTTGTCACGCAGATCCGCACCAAGGCCGTCGACGGCTACAACGGCGTTCAGATCGCCGCTGGCCCCATCGACCCGCGCAAGGTCAACAAGCCCCTTGCCGGTCACTTCGACAAGGCCGGCGTCACGCCTCGTCGCCACATCACCGAGCTCCGTACCGCGGATGCCGCTGATTACAACCTGGGCCAGGAACTCACCGTTGACGGTGTCTTCGTTGCCGGCACCAAGGTTGATGTCATGGGCACCAGCAAGGGTAAGGGTTTCGCCGGTGTTATGAAGCGTCACAACTTCAAGGGTGTCTCCTCCTCTCACGGTTCGCACCGCAACCACCGTAAGCCCGGTTCCATCGGTGCTTCCTCGACCCCGAGCCGTGTCTTCAAGGGCATGCGCATGGCCGGTCGTATGGGTGGCGAGCGCGTAACCGTGCTGAACCTCAAGGTGCACGCTATTGACGCCGACAAGGGCCTCATGCTCGTCAAGGGTGCCGTTCCCGGTGCCCGTGGCCGCCTCGTATTCGTTCGCAACGCAGTGAAGGGAGCCTAGTCACTATGGCTACAGCACTCGACATCATTGACGCCAAGGGCAAGAAGGCAGGCTCTGCCGAGCTTCCCGACGAGCTCTTCGACGTTCCCGCCAACATTCCTCTCATCCACCAGGTCGTTGTTGCGCAGCTCGCTGCCGCACGCCAGGGAACGAGCAAGGTCAAGCGCCGTGGAGAAGTTTCCGGTGCCGGCCGCAAGCCGTTCAAGCAGAAAGGAACCGGTCGCGCTCGTCAGGGCTCCATCCGCGCTCCTCAGATGACCGGTGGTGGAATCGTCCACGGACCGACCCCGCGCAGCTACGACCAGCGCACCCCGAAAAAGATGATCGCCGCAGCCCTCAAGGGTGCACTGAGCGACCGCGCCCGCGGTGGCCGCCTGCACATCGTCGAGGCACTGTTCACGGCTGAGACCCCCAACACCAAGGTTGCCCTGGAGCTGCTCACGCAGATCGCCACGAGCAAGCACGTGCTGGTTGTTCTCGAGCGTACCGACGAGACCACGTTGCGCAGCATTCGCAATATCCCGACGGTGCACATCCTTTCGTGGGACCAGCTCAACGCCTATGACGTGCTCGTCAGCGACGACATTGTCTTCACCACCGGCGCGTTCAACGCGTTCGTGGAGAGCAAGACCAAGAAGGAAGAGGTGGCCGCATAATGACTATCGCGACCAACAAGGACCCCCGCGACATCATCATCTCTCCGGTTGTCTCTGAGAAGAGCTACGGCCTGATTGACGAGGGTAAGTACACCTTCATCGTTGACCCCCGCTCGAACAAGACGGAGATCAAGCTCGCGATCGAAAAGATCTTCAAGGTGCAGGTCGCTTCGATCAACACCCTGAACCGCGTGGGCAAGACTCGCCGCACCAAGTTCGGCATGGGCAAGCGCAAGGACACCAAGCGTGCCATTGTCACGCTCAAGTCTGGCTCCATCGACATCTTCACGGCCGTCGGCTAAGCGACAAGGCAGAGGGATAACTAATGGCTATTCGTAAGTACAAGCCCACGACTCCGGGTCGACGCGGTTCATCCGTTGCCGACTTCGCGGAAATCACGCGTTCCACCCCGGAGAAGTCGCTTCTGCGTCCGCTCTCCAAGACCGGTGGGCGTAACAACCAGGGCCGCATCACGACCCGTCACATCGGTGGTGGCCACAAGCGCCAGTACCGCGTGATCGACTTCAAGCGCAACGATAAGGACGGCGTCAACGCCCGCGTCGCTGAAATTGAATACGACCCGAACCGCACGGCGCGCATCGCGCTCCTGCACTTCATCGACGGCACGAAGCGTTACATCATCGCGCCGAACAAGCTCAGCCAGGGCGACATCATCGAGTCTGGAGCCGGGGCTGACATCAAGCCCGGCAACAACCTGCCGTTGAAGAACATCCCCACCGGTACCATCATTCACGCGATCGAGCTGCGTCCGGGTGGTGGCGCCAAGATGGCCCGCTCCGCCGGTTCGTCGGTTCGCCTGGTTGCGAAGGAGGGCGTCTACGCCCAGCTTCGTCTGCCGTCTGGTGAAATCCGCAACGTGGATGCTCGCTGCCGCGCGACGATCGGCGAGGTCGGCAACGCCGAGCAGTCGAACATCAACTGGGGCAAGGCCGGACGTATGCGCTGGAAAGGCGTTCGCCCGACCGTTCGTGGTGTTGCCATGAACCCGGTCGATCACCCGCACGGTGGTGGTGAGGGTAAGACGTCCGGTGGACGTCACCCCGTCAGCCCCTGGGGCCAGAAGGAAGGGCGCACCCGCCACCCGAATAAGGAAAGCGACAAGCTCATTGTTCGTCGCCGCACCGTCGGCAAGAAGCGTAAGTAGGAGTAGACGATGCCAAGAAGTCTTAAGAAAGGCCCTTTCGTTGACGACCACCTGCTTCGCAAGGTGTTCGCGGCGAACGAAGCCAAGAGCAAGAACGTAATCAAGACCTGGTCGCGCCGCTCGATGATCATCCCCGACATGCTCGGACACACCATCGCAGTGCACGACGGACGCAAGCACATCCCGGTGTTCGTCACCGAGAGCATGGTCGGACACAAGCTCGGTGAGTTTGCGCCCACCCGCACCTTCCGTGGACACGTGAAGGACGACAAGAAGGGCCGTCGCCGCTAACGCGGGGACGTGAAGGAGGAGAAGAAATGGTGGAGTCGATCGCACGCGTGCGTCACATCCGCGTTACCCCCCAGAAGGCTCGTCGCGTCGTTGACATGATCCGCGGCAAGCAGGCGCACGAAGCGCTGGGAATTCTGAAGTTCGCGCCCCAGGGCGCTTCCGACCCGGTCTACAAGCTGGTGGCCTCGGCCATCGCCAACGCCCGAGTCAAAGCAGATGCAGCCAACACGTATCTGGACGAGCAGGACCTGTTCATCAGCCGGGCATTCGTTGACGAGGGTACGACCCTCAAGCGTTTCCAGGCTCGTGCCCAGGGTCGCGCATTCGAAATCAAGAAGCGCACCAGCCACATCACGGTTGTGCTCACCACTCCTGAGGAGGGTACGAAGTAATGGGTCAGAAAGTAAACCCCTACGGCTTCCGTCTGGGAATCACCACCGATCACGTATCGCGTTGGTTCTCTGACTCGACCAAGCCAGGTCAGCGTTACGCTGACTTTGTTGCAGAAGACGTCAAGATCCGTCGCCTGCTGAGCACCAGCCTTGACCGTGCCGGCGTCAGCCGTATCGAGATCGAGCGCACTCGTGACCGTGTTCGCGTTGACATTCACACCGCCCGTCCGGGCATTGTGATTGGTCGCCGCGGCGCGGAGGCCGAGCGCATCCGCTCTGACCTTGAGAAGCTCACCGCCAAGCAGATTCAGCTGAACATCCTCGAGGTCAAGAACCCCGAGCAGGATGCCCAGCTCGTCGCGCAGGGTATTGCCGAGCAGCTCTCCGCTCGTGTGGCTTTCCGCCGCGCGATGCGTAAGGGCCTGCAGGGTGCACAGCGCGCCGGCGCCAAGGGTGTTCGCATCCAGGTGTCGGGTCGTCTGGGTGGCGCCGAGATGAGCCGCAGCGAGTTCTACCGCGAAGGCCGTGTGCCCCTGCACACCCTGCGCGCGAACATCGACTACGGCTTCTACGAAGCCAAGACCACCTTCGGCCGTATCGGCGTGAAGGTTTGGATCTACAAGGGCGACATCACCAACAAGGAACTCGCTCGCGAGCAGGCCAACGCTAAGTCGTCCCGCCCCGAGCGTCGTGACGATCGACCGCGCCGTGCACCTCGTGCAGATGCTCCGGCAGCGGCACCGGTCGCAGCAGGAGTTGAGGCTAAATAATGTTGATTCCACGTAGAGTCAAGCACCGCAAGCAGCACCACCCGGGTCGCACCGGCCACGCTACCGGTGGCACCACGGTGTCCTTCGGTGAGTACGGCATTCAGGCGCTGACCCCCGCGTATGTGACCAACCGTCAGATCGAGTCCGCTCGTATCGCCATGACGCGTCACATCAAACGTGGCGGAAAGGTGTGGATCAACATCTACCCCGACCGCCCGCTGACCAAGAAGCCGGCCGAAACCCGCATGGGTTCCGGTAAGGGTTCGGTCGAGTGGTGGGTTGCCAACGTCAAGCCGGGTCGCGTTCTGTTCGAGCTCAGCGGTGTCACCGACGCCGTTGCGAAAGAGGCGCTGACCCGCGCAATTCACAAGCTGCCCCTCAAGGCACGCATCATCAAGCGCGAGGAGGGCGACGCATAATGGCGATCGGAACCAAGGAGCTCGCCTCAGTCGAGCTCGATACTTTTGACAATGAGAAGCTGTTCGACGAGCTGAAGAAGGCCAAGGAAGAGCTGTTCAACCTGCGCTTCCAGTCGGCCACCGGTCAGCTCGAAAGCCACGGCCGCCTCCGCGCGGTCAAGCGCGACATCGCTCGCATCTACACGGTTCTCCGTGAGCGCGAGCTGGGCATTCGTGCCACCCCGGTCGTAGCCCCGGCTCCGGCCAAGGCTGAAAAGGGCGAGAAAAAGACCAAGAAGGCCAAGGCCGCAGTGGAGTCCACCGACGACGCTGCAGCTGAGGCCGTCGAGACGAAGGAGGCCTAGTCATGGCGAAGACTGACGAAACGGTCGTCGCGGGCGAAGCCACCGAGCTCGTACGCGGTTACCGCAAGACGCTGCGTGGTTACGTGACCAGCGACAAGATGAACAAAACCATCATTGTCGTGGTCGAAGACCGCGTGAAGCACCCGTTGTACGGCAAGGTCATCCGCCGTACATCCAAGCTGAAGGCGCACGACGAGGCGAACTCCGCCGGCATCGGCGACCTGGTCCTGATCAGTGAGACCCGTCCGCTCAGCGCTTCCAAGCGCTGGCGCCTGGTCGAGATTCTTGAGAAGGCCAAGTAAGCCTCGCGCTTACTTGACGTAAAGGAGTTATAAAGTGCTTCAGCAAGAATCACGAGTCAAAGTTGCCGACAACACCGGTGCCAAGGAACTCTTGACCATCCGCGTTCTCGGTGGCTCAGGCCGTCGCTACGCCGGCCTCGGAGACGTCATCGTCGCCACGGTCAAGGATGCAATCCCGGGCGGCAACGTCAAGAAGGGTGACATCGTCAAAGCTGTCATCGTTCGCACCAAGAAGGAGACCCGTCGTCCAGACGGCTCCTACATCAAGTTCGATGAGAACGCTGCAGTGATCTTGAAGGCAGACGGTGACCCCCGCGGCACCCGAATCTTCGGACCGGTCGGTCGCGAGCTTCGCGACAAGAAGTTCATGAAGATCATCTCGCTGGCACCGGAGGTTATTTAATCATGGCTAGAATCAAAAAGGGTGACCTCGTTCAGGTCATCAGCGGCCGCAGCCAGGCTCGCGGCGGAGACCGTGGCAAGCAGGGCAAGATCATCTCCGTCGACGCCACGAAGAACCGTGTCCTCGTTGAGGGCATCAACTTCGTGACCAAGCACGTTCGCGTCGGACAGACCCAGCGCGGCACAAAGACGGGCGGCATCGAGACCTTCGAAGCCCCCATCCACGTGTCCAACGTTGCCATCGTCGACCCGGAGACCAAGAAGCCGACCCGCGTCGGCTTCCGCCAGGAAGAGGTAACGAAGGACGGCGTCTCCAAGACGGTCCGCATTCGTTACGCCAAGAAGTCAGGGAAGGACCTCTAATGACTGACACCGCAGTTGTTGAAGGAACAGGCGGAGCCGCGCCCGTCAAGGCCCTGCCGCGTCTGAAGCAGAAGTACCGCGATGAGATCAGTGCCAAGCTTTCCGCAGAACTCGGCTTCACCAACGTGCACCGCATCCCCACCCTGACGAAGATTGTCGTCAACATGGGTGTCGGAGAAGCAGCACGCGACGGCAAGGTGATGGACGGTGCGGTTTCTGACCTCACCAAGATCACCGGCCAGAAGCCGCAGGTCACCAAGGCCCGCAAGTCCATTGCGCAGTTCAAACTGCGCGAGGGACAGCCCATCGGCGCCCACGTCACACTTCGTGGCGACCGCATGTGGGAGTTCCTGGACCGGCTGCTCAGCCTGGCCCTTCCTCGCATCCGTGACTTCCGCGGTCTGTCCGACAAGCAGTTCGACGGTGCGGGCAACTACACCTTCGGTCTGACCGAGCAGGTCATGTTCCACGAGATCGACCAGGACCGCATTGACCGCGTTCGCGGCATGGACATCACGGTCGTCACGACCGCGAAGACCAACGACGAGGGTCGCGCGCTGCTCAAGGCGCTCGGTTTCCCGTTCAAGACGGACGACGTCAAGTAGCAGTTCCTCACTACAGAGGAACAAATTCAACTAGAGTTGGGAGCTTGCGCTTGCAAGCTCCCAACTATGGTTGGCCTCGCCCACAGTTTTTCACTGGGCGCACACAGATTTTCACCCCGGAATCCGATCAACCGATCGGGTTCCTCACCACCACAGGTCGTCATTCGTGTAACGGAT
Organism: Cryobacterium sp. N19; assembly: GCF_002929595.1. Taxonomy (NCBI): domain Bacteria; kingdom Bacillati; phylum Actinomycetota; class Actinomycetes; order Micrococcales; family Microbacteriaceae; genus Cryobacterium; species Cryobacterium sp. N19. The sequence goes on from NZ_PJJR01000051.1 coordinate 28,524, forward strand.
GGGCGAAACCAGGCGAGAAAGGCACCACAAAATGACAATGACAGATCCGGTCGCAGACATGCTGACCAGACTGCGCAACGCGAACTCGGCGTACCACGACACAGTGTCGATGCCGCATAGCAAATTGAAAGCGCACATCGCTGACATCCTCAAGGCTCAGGGTTACATCTCCGCCTGGACCGTCAAGGATGCAACAGTAGGCAAGACCCTCACCTTGGACCTCAAATTCGGTCCGAACCGCGAGCGCTCCATCGTAGGCATCAAGCGGGTTTCCAAGCCCGGCCTCCGCGTGTACGCAAAGTCGACTGAGATCCCCACGGTTCTCGGCGGCCTCGGCGTTGCCATCCTGTCCACCTCCAGCGGTCTGCTCACCGACCGCCAGGCTGAGAAGAAGGGCGTAGGCGGAGAAGTTCTCGCCTACGTGTGGTAACTGAGAATGTCACGTATTGGAAGACTCCCCATCCCGATCCCCGCTGGGGTCACGGTTGTGGCTGACGGCCAGGCCGTCTCCGTCAAGGGCCCGAAGGGCGAGCTCGCGCTCGTCGTTTCCAACCCCATCTCGGTGTCGATCGAGGACGGTCACGTTCTCGTCACCCGTCCGAACGACGAGCGCCAGTCGCGTTCGCTGCACGGTCTGACCCGCACCCTGATCAACAACCAGATCATCGGCGTAACCGTTGGTTACACCAAGGGTCTCGAAATCGTCGGTACCGGTTACCGCGCGGCGCAGAAGGGCACCTCCGTTGAGTTCGCCCTCGGCTTCTCGCACCCGGTCGTCGTCGAGCCGCCCGTCGGAATCGTTTTGACCGTTGAGAGCGTCAACAAGCTCACGGTCAGCGGAATCGACAAGCAGGCCGTCGGCGAGGTTGCCGCCAACATCCGTAAGATTCGCAAGCCAGAGCCCTACAAGGGCAAGGGTGTGCGTTACGCCGGCGAGATTGTTCGCCGCAAGGCCGGAAAGAGCGGTAAGTAACCATGGGACTCGGAACTAGAGGCAAGAGCAAGGCCGCAGCCCGCGGACGTCGTCACACACGTCTTCGCAAGAAGATCGAGGGAACGGCTCTTCGCCCGCGCCTCGTCGTCACGCGCTCGGCTCGCCACGTATTCGTGCAGGTCGTCGACGACAGCAAGGGTTTCACCCTTGCGTCGGCATCCACGCTCGAAACGGACTTGCGCACCTTCGATGGTGACAAGACCGCCAAGGCCCGCAAGGTCGGTGAGCTTGTTGCTGAGCGTGCGAAAGCCGCCGGCATCGAAGCCGTTGTATTTGACCGTGGTGGCAGCAAGTACGCAGGACGCGTCGCAGCCATCGCTGAGGGAGCTCGAGAGGGTGGATTGAACCTGTGAGCACTGAAAAGATCGAAACCACAGCACCTGTTGCTGCCGTTGCCGAGGCGCCGGTTGAAACCGCTGCCTCCACGACCCCGCCGCAGAACGAGCCTCGCGAGGCTCGTCGTGGTGGCCGTGAGCGCAACCCGAACAAGGACCGCGGAAGCCGCGATGCCGACAAGAGCCAGTTCCTGGAGCGCGTCGTCACCATCAACCGCGTGTCGAAGGTCGTCAAGGGTGGTCGTCGCTTCAGCTTCACCGCTCTCGTCGTCGTCGGCGACGGTAACGGCCTGGTCGGCGTTGGATACGGTAAGGCCCGCGAGGTCCCGACCGCTATCTCCAAGGGCGTCGAAGAAGCGAAGAAGAACTTCTTCCGCGTTCCTCGCGTTGGCCTGACCATCCCGCACCCCGTGCAGGGTGAAGCCGCAGCCGGCGTCGTTCTGCTTCGTCCGGCAGCAGCAGGTACCGGCGTTATCGCCGGTGGCCCGGTGCGCGCCGTACTCGAATGCGCTGGCATCCACGACGTGCTGAGCAAGTCGCTCGGTTCGTCGAACACCATCAACATCGTGCACGCCACGGTCGAGGCACTGCACCAGCTCGAAGAGCCGCGTGCGGTTGCGGCTCGCCGTGGCCTCGCCTATGAAGACGTGGCTCCGGCCCGTTTTCTTCGTGCCGACGCCGCTGCAGCTGCAGCGGCCGCAACCGCGAAGGCAGGTGCCTGATGGCCCAGCTGAAGATCACACAGATCAAGTCCAAAATTAGTGAGAAGCAGAACCAGCGCGACACTCTTCGCAGCCTGGGTCTGCGACGCATTGGCGCCGTCACCATCCGCGAGGACAACTCGCAGAACCGTGGCTACGTCAACACCGTCGCTCACCTCGTAAAGGTCGAGGAGATTGACTAATGGCTGACGAGAAGGAAGCTACCAAGGTAGCCGACAAGCCCGCCACGAAGAAGGCTGCTGCCCCCAAAAAGGCCGCAGCACCGAAGAAGGCTACTGCCCCCAAAAAGGCAGCCGTTGCAGCAGAACCGACTGAGCCCCGCGAGCACGTGCTGAAGGTACACCACCTTCGCCCGGCTCCCGGAGCGAAGAAGGCCCGCCAGCGCGTTGGCCGTGGTGAAGGATCCAAGGGTAAGACCGCGGGTCGAGGTACCAAGGGCACCAAGGCACGCTACAGCGTGCGCGTCGGCTTCGAGGGTGGGCAGATGCCTCTGCACATGCGCACCCCGAAACTGCGTGGATTCAAGAACCCGTTCCGCGTCGAGTACCAGGTTGTCAACCTGGAAAAGCTCGAACTGCTGTACCCGGACGGCGGCGATGTCACCATTGCCAGCCTGATCGCCAAGGGTGCGGTTCGTGACAACGAAAAAGTCAAGGTTCTTGGAACCGGTGAAATTACCGTTAAGCTGAACGTGACGGTCGACAAGGTCTCTGCTTCAGCTGAGCAGAAAATTGTCGCCGCGGGTGGATCTGTAAAGTAAGTCCGAAGACGCTCAATCGAGCTTGTCGAATCCGTCAATCGAGTAAATCGTTTGGTGTGATTCGACAAGCTCGATCGTTTTAAGTCGATCTGCCGCTTTACATCGACATGCACTGTCGATCTGCGTAAAAATCTGGAGGCCTTTTTGTTTAGCGCCATTGCGCGGATCTTCCGCACACCCGACCTTCGTAAGAAGATCGGCTTCACCCTGGGCATCATTGCTCTGTTCCGTCTGGGCTCGTTCGTACCGGCCCCGTTCGTGGACTTCGGCAATGTGCAGCTGTGTCTCGCAGCCAACCAGGGCACGAGCGGCCTCTACGAGCTCGTCAACCTGTTCAGTGGTGGCGCCCTGCTGCAGTTGAGCGTCTTTGCGCTCGGCATCATGCCGTACATCACGGCCTCGATCATCGTGCAGTTGCTGCGCGTGGTCATCCCCCACTTCGACACTCTCTATAAAGAGGGTGCATCGGGCCAGAGCACTCTGACCCAGTACACGCGTTACCTCACCATCGCCCTGGGTATTCTGCAGTCGACCACGCTGATCACGGTGGCTCGAAGCGGCGCCCTGTTCGGGACATCCGCCAGCACCGAGTGCACGCAGCTGATCACCAACGACGCCTGGTATGCCATCATGCTCATGGTCATCACGATGACCGCCGGCACCGGCGTCATCATGTGGATGGGTGAGCTCGTCACCGAACGCGGCGTCGGCAACGGCATGTCGCTCATGATCTTCATCTCGATTGCCGCCCTGTTCCCCGGCTCGCTCGCCTCGATCGGTCAGCAGCAGGGTCCCGACACCCTGATCATCGTTCTGATCGTCGGAATATTGGTGGTCGCCGGCGTGGTTTTCGTCGAGCAATCGCAGCGGCGAATACCAGTGCAGTACGCCAAGCGCATGGTCGGCCGACGCACCTACGGCGGCAACAACACCTACATTCCGATCAAGGTCAACATGGCCGGTGTGATCCCCGTGATCTTTGCCTCCTCGCTGCTGTACCTGCCAGCCCTGCTCGCGCAGTTCAACCAGCCGGCCGCCGGAACCGAAGCGCCGGCCTGGGTAGTCTGGATTTCGCAGAACCTCACCGGCGGCGACCAGCCGCTGTATATGGCCATGTACTTCCTGCTCATCATCGGCTTCACCTACTTCTACGTGGCCATCACGTTCAACCCCGAAGAAGTCGCCGACAACATGAAGAAGTACGGCGGGTTCATTCCCGGCATTCGCGCCGGCCGCCCGACCGCCGAGTACCTCGACTTCGTGCTGACCCGAATCACGCTCCCCGGCTCGATCTATCTGGGCCTGATCGCGCTCATCCCGTTGATCGCGTTCTCGGTTATCGGCGCCGACCAGAACTTTCCGTTCGGCGGCGCGAGCATTCTCATCGTCGTCGGCGTGGGGCTCGAGACGGTCAAGCAGATCGACTCGCAACTGCAACAGCGACACTATGAGGGGCTTCTTAAATGACGCGCTTACTACTGATCGGCCCGCCCGGCGCGGGCAAAGGCACCCAGGCGGAGCGTCTGGCGCTCGCCTTCGACGTTCCCGCTATTTCCACCGGTGACATCTTTCGCTACAACGTGACCAACAACACCCCGCTGGGGCTCGAGGTCAAGTCGTTCATGGATGCCGGCGCCTACGTGCCGGACACCCTCACCAACGCGATCGTCGCTGACCGTCTGAAAGAATCGGATGCCACCAACGGTTTTCTGCTGGACGGCTACCCGCGCACAACCGATCAGGTCGTTGAGCTCGACCGCCTGCTCGTTGCTGGCGGCACCCAGCTCGACGTGGTCGTTCTGATCACCGCCGACACCGACGAGGTTGTCGCCCGACTGCTGAAGCGCGCAGCCGAGCAGGGCCGCGCGGACGACACTGCCGAGGTCATCCGTCACCGTCTTGACGTCTACGCTGAGCAGACCGCTCCGCTCATCGATGTGTACAGCGCCCGCGGCCTCGTCGTCACCATCGACGGCCTCGGTGCCGTTGAAGTGGTCACCGACCGCATTCTCGCTGCGCTGGCCGAACGCGGCCTGCTCCAGGGCAGCAGCACTCTCTAGCAACAGTTTGGGGCTGGGCCGAAAGGCCCGGCCCATCATCATGTGCACCACCAATTGAATAATCGCTCCCGTTCTCGGAGCTAGTTTGTAGGAAATCAGTGAGTCTTCGACGTTCCATCTACAAGAACCCAGCCCAGCTGCGCCTCATGGTGGCACCGGGTCTGGCCACCGCGGCATCGCTCAAAGCTGCCCGCGCGGCCATGGTCATCGGCGCGACCACGCTCGAGCTTGATGCCGCTGCTGAGGCCGCCATCGCCCTGCTCGGCGGTAAGCCGAACTTCAAACTCGAACAGGGCTACCACCACACTGTGTGCGCCTCGGTGAACGACGACGTCGTGCACGGGATCCCGTCTGCACGTCGCCTCGGCGCCGGCGATATCGTCTCGATCGACAGCGGAGCGATCATCGAAGGCTGGAACGGTGACGCTGCGTTCAGCTTCGTGCTCCCCGACGAGTCGCGCCCCGAGCTCGTGGCCGAACGCCAGAAGCTCTCCGACGTGACCGAGCAGTCGCTCTGGCACGGTATCGCCCGACTGCACACCGCGCGCCACCTGAACGAGGTCGGCGACGCCATCGAGGACTACATCGAGTCGCAGGGCACCTACGGCATCCTCACCGACTATGTCGGCCACGGCATCGGCCGTTCCATGCACGAAGCCCCGCCGGTGTTCAACTACCGCGTGCGCCAGAAGGGCCCGGATGTGAAGCCGGGCCTCGTGGTAGCCATTGAGCCGATGGTCGTGCTCGGCTCGATCGACACCTACACCCGCGACGACGACTGGACCGTCGCCACGAGCGACGGCAAGGCCGCAGCGCACTGGGAGCACAGCGTCGCCGTGCACAAGGACGGCATCTGGGTGCTCACCGCCGAGGACGGCGGAGCTTCCGGCCTCGCCCAGTTCGGAATCGTTCCCGTCCCAATTCCGTAGCTGGCTGATCGCGTAGCTACTGGTCCATCAAGTGGCCGTCGGCTCGGTCGGCGAGGGTGCTCGCCAGTTCCGGCGGGAGATCGGCCGGCGGGGCTTAGAGGTCGAGCCCGACCGGGTCGTCAGACGCCGTTCCGTCAATGAGTCGCCGCACCGGCTGGACGGTCGTGCAGGGCCGGGCGAGAGCCGATGCGCGCACTCAGCCGGTCTGAGCGGTTCATCGGGCCGGCGGCGGAGCTCGCCGAAGGCGGCGGCAGCGCGGTGTCCCTGCTGGAGGCGATTCGCGCGGCTTTCCGCTTCGACGTACCCGGCGATTCGCAGACCGCCGAGCTTCAGCGCCTGCTGGCCGGGAAAGCTGCGCCTCGGATTGCGGAGGTGGTCTGCGGGCTGGCGCCGGGGCATCCACTGTTTGACGCGGTCACCCGGGACATCGCCGCAGCCCAGCGGGTGAGCCGCTGAACCAGAACCCGAGCCGCGCCCACCGGCGCCCCTGACTCCTGCGGCCATACCTGCTTCCGCCGAGTCGGGGACGCTGGTGCGCGGGAGATTATAGGACTGAATTGCCAAAAGGCAATCTCATACCATAGGATTGATCCTTGGTGTCTGGTGTCGTCTTTTGTGGCGTGTCAGGCATCAATCCCGCATGACCAGCAATCAATACAGAGCGACAGTGAGGGTATGGCCAAAAAAGACGGTGTCATCGAAATCGAGGGCGCAGTAGTCGAAGCTCTGCCCAACGCGATGTTTCGCGTTGAGCTGTCAAACGGCCACCGAGTTCTTGCCCACATCTCGGGCAAGATGCGCCAGCACTACATCCGCATCCTCCCGGAGGACCGCGTGATCGTAGAACTCAGCCCGTACGACCTGACCCGCGGCCGGATCGTCTACCGCTACAAGTAACGACTGCTGTAAGTAACGGCCCTCGGCATCCCGCGGGTACGAAGACAGCGAAAAACAAGGAATCACCATGAAGGTCAAGCCCAGCGTCAAAAAGATCTGTGACAAGTGCAAGGTCATCCGCCGTAACGGCAACGTGATGGTCATCTGCGAGAACCCGCGTCACAAGCAGCGCCAGGGTTAAGTCTCCCTTCGAGATTTACCTGAATAACTGAATATTTACTAGCAGTTCCGGGAGCCCGTGAGGGTGACACCATCGGTTGGAGGCCGGTGTACAGGAGCTGTTACAGACCTCCATCACTAACAGGAGACACAATGGCACGTCTAGCCGGCGTCGACATCCCGCGCGATAAGCGCGTGGAAGTTGCATTGACTTACATTTACGGTGTTGGCCGTACGAGGGCCCTCAAGACCCTCGCCGACACTGGAATCGACGGAAACATCCGCGTCAAGGATTTGAGCGACGACCAGCTCGTCCTTCTCCGCGACTACGTCGAGGGTTCCTTCAAGGTTGAGGGTGACCTCCGCCGTGAGGTTGCCGCTGACATCCGCCGCAAGGTTGAAATTGGCAGCTACGAGGGCATTCGCCACCGCAAGGGCCTGCCCGTTCGCGGACAGCGCACCAAGACCAACGCTCGCACCCGCAAGGGCCCGAAGCGCACCGTAGCCGGCAAGAAGAAGGCGCGCTAGGCCCTCGGCCTAGCCCGCTAACGCCTTTAGGATTCAGGAGAAATTCATGGCACAACCCAAGTCGGCCGTACGGAAGCCGCGTAAGAAAGAAAAGAAGAACATTGCTGTGGGCCAGGCCCACATCAAGAGCACCTTCAACAACACGATCGTGTCGATCACCGACACGACCGGTGCCGTCATCAGCTGGGCCTCGTCGGGCCAGGTTGGTTTCAAGGGTTCGCGCAAGTCGACCCCCTTCGCCGCACAGCTGGCCGCCGAGTCGGCCGCCCGCCAGGCGCAGGAACACGGCATGAAGAAGGTTGACGTGTTCGTCAAGGGACCCGGCTCAGGCCGCGAGACCGCGATCCGTTCACTGCAGGCCGCTGGCCTCGAGGTCGGTTCGATCAACGACGTGACGCCCCAGGCTCACAACGGATGCCGTCCGCCGAAGCGCCGCCGCGTCTAAAGCACTCGCTGTATCTCGACGGGCTCGGCACTTCGTTGCTGCCGAGCCTCGTCGGGACTCTTTTCTTTCAACTTTTCACTCTCTCGTCATTGCAAGTGTCATATAGCGGACACTTAGCCGAAAGGAATCAACAGTGCTTATTGCACAGCGTCCAACGCTCACCGAAGAGAACATCTCGGAGTTCCGTTCACGGTTCATTATTGAGCCGCTCGAACCTGGCTTCGGCTACACCCTCGGCAACTCGCTTCGCCGTACCCTGCTCTCCTCGATCCCGGGCGCTGCTGTAACCAGCATCCGTATCGATGGCGTGCTGCACGAGTTCAGCACCGTTCCCGGGGTGAAGGAAGATGTCACTGAGATCATCCTGAACATCAAGGGACTTGTCGTCTCGAGCGAGCACGACGAGCCGATCACCGCGTACCTGCGCAAGCAGGGTGCCGGCCAGGTCACCGCCGCTGACATTTCGGCTCCCGCCGGCGTCGAGGTGCACAACCCCGAACTGGTCATCGCAACCCTCAACGACAAGGCGAAGTTCGAACTCGAACTGACCATTGAGCGTGGACGTGGTTACGTCTCCAGCACCCAGAACCGCAACGAGTTCTCCGAAGCCGGCCAGATTCCGGTCGACTCGATCTACTCGCCCGTGCTCAAGGTGACCTACCGCGTCGAGGCAACTCGTGCCGGAGAGCGCACTGACTTCGACCGCCTCGTCGTTGACGTGGAGACCAAGTCGGCCATCTCGCCGCGCGACGCCATCGCATCCTCTGGCCGCACCCTGACTGAGCTGTTCGGTCTGGCCCGCGAGCTCAACACCGCCGCCGAGGGCATCGAGATCGGCCCCGCGCCGGTTGACGCCGTGCTCTCGACCGAGCTTTCGATTCCGATCGAAGACCTCGACCTGTCGGTGCGCTCGTACAACTGCCTCAAGCGCGAAGGCATCAACAACGTCAGCGAACTGGTCGCCCTGTCGGAGACCCAGCTGATGAACATCCGCAACTTCGGGCAGAAGTCGGTTGACGAAGTGAAGGACAAGCTCGTTGAGCTCGGCCTGTCCCTGAAGGATTCGGTTCCCGGATTCGACGGCGCGCACTTCTACAGCGGCTACGAAGAAGAGACCAACTAAGGCTCGCGCTTCAACGCTGCCTTTCGATTTTTTGATACTGGAGATTACCCATGCCTAAGCCCACAAAGGGCCCCCGTCTCGGTGGCGGCCCGGCGCACGAGCGCCTCATGCTTGCGAACCTGGCCGCGGCCCTGTTCACCCACAAGTCGATCAAGACGACCGAGACCCGTGCCAAGCGCCTGCGTCCGCTCGCCGAGCGCATGGTGCAGTTCGCCAAGCGCGGCGACCTGCACGCCCGTCGTCGCGTCCTCGCGACGATCACCGACAAGTCCGTCGTGCACGAGCTGTTCACGGTCATCGCCCCGCAGGTCAACGAGCGCCAGGGCGGTTACACCCGCATCACAAAGCTCGGTTTCCGCAAGGGTGACAACGCGTCCATGGTGCAGATGGAGCTCGTTCTCGAGCCCCTGACCCCCAAGGTTATGCGCTCCAAGACCGCGACCGTTGCCGCGACCCCCATCGGGTCCGAGGACGTCGTAGTCGAGGACGTCGTAGTCGAGGACGTCGTCGCTGACGATGTTGTCGTCGAAGATGCAGCCGTCGAAGACGCTGCAGCAGAGGCCGACAAGAAGTAGTATCACCCCCCGCTCGCGAGAGCGCAAAAAGTGCCCGATTGGATCGCTCAATCGGGCACTTTTTGCGCTCTCGACGAAAGATAGGGTTGGGGGATGGATCTACACGAGACTTCGTTGGCCGAACGCGTGGGGGTCGCCCCGGCTCCGGTTCTTCCGCAGCACCCGGATGTTGCGGCGTGGCGGCCCGCCACCACCGCCGACATCGACGGCATCTGGCAGCTGCGCCGGGCCATGGGCGAAGTCGACCACCCCAACTACCTCACGGCTCGCGGTGCGATCGCCGCCGACTTCGGCTACTCCCACTTTCATGCGGAGCTCGATTCGCTCGTGGGCATCGACGCCGCCGGCAGCATCCTTGCGGTCGGCATGGTCATGTTCCCGCCCCGCCAGGTCAGCCTCGTGCGCTCGATGCCGATCGGCGGCGTACACCCCCGACTGCGCGGCCGGGGCATCGGCCGCCAGCTGCTGGCGTGGCAGCTCGGCCGGGCGAAACAGCAGCTAGCGAGCTCGACCACGACGCTGCCCGGCTGGATCCTCAGCTACGCCGACGAACGTTCCCCGCAGAACGCCGCCCTGTTCGAGCACGCCGGCCTCAGCCTCGCGCGCTATTTTCTCACCCTCGAACGCCCATTGGATGCGTCGGTGCGCGTGATCGACCCGGCCGCCGGCATCCGTGTCGCCGCGTATACCGCGGCGGTCTCGGCCGAGGTGCACCGCACCCGAGATGACTCCTTCATGGACCACTGGGGCAGCCAGCCGATGAGTGACGAAAACTGGAATGCCTTCGTGGGCGGAAAATGGTTTCGCCCCGACCTGTCATTCGTGGCTTACGGCACCGACGCGGCCGGCACCGAGCAGGTCGTCGGCTTCGTGCTCTCGACAGCGAATGAGAATATCTGGGCCATGCAGGGGTTCACCGGCAGCTATATCGACCTGGTCGGCGTCTTGAGCGGATGGCGCGGCCGCCACATCGCGCAATCCCTCCTGGCCGCCCAGCTGGCTGCCGGGCAGGCACTCGGCCACGAACGAGTGACCCTCGCGGTGGACTCTGCCAGCCCCACCGGTGCCCTCGGCCTGTATACCGGCATGGGTTTCGTGCCCACCCACAAGAAGATGGCGTACACGCTCGAGTTCTGAGTCTCGCCCCGTTCGGGACGGCGCGGATAGGGTGAAGCATGACCGATCACACGACTCCACTCTCTGCGCGCGTGACCGCTCCCGCGCAGCTGCCCGTTCCTGAGCATGCCGAGGTCGCACTGTGGCGCCCGGCGACGTCCGACGATATCGACGCCATCTGGGAGCTGGAGAAGGCAATCGGCCGGGCCGACCACCCCAACTATGTGCTGGAGCGGGATCAGATCGCCGAGATCTTCGACTTCTCGTTCGTCGACCCGGCGACCGACACCCTCGTCGCTCTCGACGCCGACGGTCACGTCGTCGCCGACGGCCTGGTCGTGCTGCAGCCCGGGCAGGAAACCCTGGTGAAAGCCAACCTGAGCGGCGGGGTACTGCCCGCGCTGCGCGGCCGGGGCATCGGCCGTGAACTGCTGGGCTGGCAGGTCGCCCGCGCCCACCAGCAACTGGCCACCTCTGGCAAGATGCTCCCAGGCTGGATCTCCACGTTCTCTGACGAGCGTGCACCCCAGAACGGGCGCCTCTACGCACGGTTCGGTCTGGCCTGCACGCGCTACTTTCTCACCCTCGACCGCCTGCTCGCCGACCCGATCCGCGAGGTCACGGTGGGCGCGGGCATCCGCGTGGCCGGGTATACGCCCGAGCTGTCGGCGGCCGTGCACGCCGCGCGTGATGCCGCCTTCATGGATCACTGGTCGAGCCAGCCCATTCCCGACGAGAGCTGGAACGCCTACGTCACCGGGCCGTCGTTCACCAACGACCTTTCGTTCGTCGCGTTCGCGACCGAGCCCGACGGCAGTGAACACGTCGTCGGCTTTGTCATGTCGAGCGTGAACGAAGACGACTGGGCGGCGGCCGGCTACCGCAGCAGCTACATCGGACTGGTCGGCGTGCTGAGCGGATGGCGCGGCCGCCACATCGCGCAGGCCCTGTTGGCCGCGCAGCTGGCCGCCAGCCGGGCCGCCGGGCATGAGCGGGCCACCCTCGACGTGGACTCGGCGAGCCCGACCGGCGCGCTCGACCTGTATACGGGCATGGGCTTCTTCGCCACCAACCGGGAGCTCGCCTACGTGCTCGAGTTCTGAAGTGTCAGCGGTAGGGCGGCGAACTTGGCGCGTCGGAATCACGCATCAACCAGCTGGTGTCCGGCAGCGGCGGCACCGCCGCCAGACGCTGAACCGCGGCGTGCACCTCGTCGGCGTAGAGCTGGCCGCCGGTCGGCCCCGGGTGCACGTGATCGCCGGCCAGCAGGTCGAGTCGCCCCGCGATCACGTCGTGCCAGTTCGCGAGTTCGACCCGGCGATTGCCCGAAGCGAACTCGGCGAGCCTGGCGTTGACGCCGTCGGTCCAATCCCGTTCGGCGTAGGCGTTCACGAGCACGAGCTGCCGGTCGGGCCCGAGAATGCGCAGAATCTCGGTGAGTTCGCTGGTCGTGATCGGCCCGTTGGTGCCGAGCCCGATCACCACAACCGGCTGCAACTGGCCCGCCGCCTCGAGCGCCAGCAATATGTCATCTGCGGAATACATCCCGCGGGAGACCGACGCGTCAACGGTCATGCCCGCGAAGGTTGCCTGCAGCTCCGGAGCCGAGGCGAGCATGACGGAGTCGCCGATCGCGGTGATCGGTCCGTCGACCAGGGCTGGGGTCGCGGTGGCCTGGCGGGCAGCCTCGGAGGCCGCAGCCTGCGCGGCGGCCCGGGCCGCGGCATCCATTGCCCGTTGGCCCCGTTCGATGCGGAGTTGCGCCGAGGTCTGCGCCGGCGCGGCCACGACGGCGGCGGTGGTGCCGCCGACCAGCAGCAGCGACAGGGCGGCCGTCGCCGCGATCAGGCGGCGGCGACGGGTGGGTCCGGTCCACAGCGCACCGATCTGACGGATGCTGCCGCGCACGCCGACCTGCCGGATCGGCACTTCCAGCCAGCGGTACGACACTGCGGCGAAGACCAGGGTGATGACCGTGGCAACGAGGCCGATCGGCAGCAGGCTGCTCGCGCGGGACGATGCCGGCCAGAGCAGCTGCACCAGTACGAGGATCGGCCAGTGCCACAGGTAGATGCCGTAGGAGCGCTCTCCGAGGTAGCGGAGCGGGGCCGCGTCGAGCAGACGCCCGAACCGGCCGCCGCGCACTCCCGCCCAGATGGCGACGGCTGTGGCGACGGAGACTGCGACGAGGCCTCCGCGGTAGGTGGCGGTGCCGTCTTCCTGCAGCCAGAGTGCGAAGGCGATGATCGTAAGGATGGCAGCCCCGCCGAGCCACGGACGCAGTCGGGGCACTTCGTTGCGTTGTCCGCTGGGTCGACGGAGCAGCAGGGCCAGGGCGGCGCCCGCGAACAGGCCAAAACTGTGGGTGTCGGAGCCGTAGTACACCCGGGTCGGGTCCGCTCCGGGCTGGTACAGCACGCCCATCCACAGGGCCGAGGCGATGAACAGCGTGGTGACGATGGCCAGCCGAACGCGCGGCCGGCGAATCAGCAGAACGCCCAGCAGGAGCAGCGGCCAGACCAGGTAGAACTGTTCTTCCACTGCGAGCGACCACAGGTTGCGCAGCAGTTCGGGTTCGTTGACGCTGAAATAGCTCGCATCATTGGCGATCGACACCCAGTTGTAGCCGAAGGTGCTGGCCCCGACGAGTTGCGCGCCGAGCCCGACCAGCACGTCGCCGCCGATCACGAAGGCGATGGTGCAGCTGATCAGCACGACCGGAATGAGCGGGGGCACCAGCCGGCGGGCGCGGCGTTGCCAGAACCGGTGGAGCGAGATGCGCCCGGTGCGGGTGTGCTCGGAGACCAACAGTCCGGTGATCAGAAAACCACTGATCACGAAGAAAACGTCAACGCCGATGAAACCGCCGGGCAGCATCGCCGGAAAGAAATGGTAGAGCGCGACGGCAATGACGGCGAGCGCGCGCAGGCCGTCGAGGCCGGCCAGGCGAGAGCTGCGCGGGGCGTTCGTCGGCCCCAGCAGGGGAGTGTTGACCCGCCCGAGTGCGGCGGTCGCTGGCCGAGTTCTCCCGGTGAATGGGAACAAACGCGGGGAACGAGTCATGGGCAACACAGGGTTTCTTTGGCACTCATTATGGGGGTGGACCATGGGCCGGTTTCAACGATAACCCGAGCGCGCCGCCTAGGCTTACCCTCGTGAATCTTTTTGTGCCCCGCGCCGTGAACGCTGCGCTCGGCTCCACGCGCATCCGTCTTGACCTCTCCTACGATGGCACTGATTTTACCGGTTGGGCCCGCCAACCGGGCTTTCGAACCGTTCAGGCCGACATTGAAAACGGCCTTGCCGGCATTCTGCAGAGCTTTCCCCCGCACCCCACCCTGATCGTCGCCGGCCGAACGGATGCCGGGGTGCACGCCCGCGGGCAGGTCGCCCACTTCGACCTCACCGCCGAGCAGGCGCACTCCCTGGTGCGCATCCAGCGCGGTACCGGAAACCGCCCGCCGGTCGACCTCGGCACTGCCGTGCTGCGCCGCCTCGGCGGCATCCTGGTGACCAAGCCCGACATCGTGCTGCGCCGCGCCACGGTCGTGCCCGGCGGCTTCGATGCCCGGTTCTCGGCCATGTGGCGCCGTTACGAATACCGCATCAGCGACCCCCTCGCCCTACGCGACCCGCAGCAGCGGCTGCGCACCACGTGGCATCCGTTTAAACTCGACCTCGCGGCTATGGACGCCGCAGCCGCGACGCTGGTGGGCCTGCACGACTTCGCCGCCTACTGCAAGCCGCGCCCCGGAGCGACGACCATCCGAACCGTGCAGGACTTTAGCTGGTCGCGCGATGACGACGGCCTGATCATCGCCACGATCAAAGCGGATGCCTTCTGCCACAGCATGGTGCGCGCCATGGTCGGCGCCTGCGTGGCCGTGGGGGAGGGGCGCCTCGACGGCAGCACTCTCGCGCACCTGCACTTCGACAAGCACCGCATCAGCGAGTTCAAGGTGATGCAGGCGCACGGCCTCACCCTGATCGACGTCGGCTACCCCGACGACGCGTCCCTGGCGCAGCGCGCCATCGACACGCGCAACCGGCGCTCGCTTCCTGGGCAAGTTGCGTCCGCGGTCGCCTCCGACTAGTGTTGACCCTTGGTGTCTGTGCGTTGCAGCGCGGCACCCGAACGTGAGCCCTCCATCGACAGTGTTCTCCTTTAGAACACGCCCGGAGCGGGATTCACGAACACCTCCGTTCGAAAAAGAAGAAAGCAGCACAACAGTGACGCGCACTTACACCCCCAAGGCAAGCGAACTCCAGCACGACTGGGTTGTCATCGATGCCACCGATATCGTCCTCGGACGTCTGGCCAGCCACGCGGCAATCCTGCTGCGCGGCAAGCACAAGGCCACCTTCTCCCCGCACATGGACGGTGGCGACTTCGTCATCATCGTCAACGCCGAGAAGGTTGCCCTGACCGGCAAGAAGCTCGACCTGAAGATCGCCTACCGCCACTCCGGTTACCCGGGCGGCCTCACGGCGACCAACTACTCCGAGATGCTCGAGAAGCACCCGACCCGTGCGGTTGAAAAAGCGATCCGCGGCATGCTGCCGAAGAACTCGCTCGGCCGCGCCCAGCTCACCAAGCTGAAGGTTTACGCCGGCCCTGAGCACCCGCACTCCGCTCAGCAGCCCAAGCCGTACACCCTCAGCCAGGTCGCGCAGTAGCGCCGGCAACCAGACTTCTCGACTCTTAGATAAAAAGGATTCCCATCATCGTGGCGAAGATCGCAGACCAGATTGACCAGGCTCCGGAGAGCTACTCCACCGAGACTCCGGCCGAAACCGTAACCAAGGCGCCCCGCGCCGTCCTCAACGTTCCCGGCGCAGCCGTCGGCCGTCGCAAGCAGGCCATCGCCCGCGTGCGCATCGTTCCCGGCTCCGGCACGATCGTTGTCAACGGCCGCGAGTTCGCTGACTACTTCCCGAACAAGCTGCACCAGCAGCTCATCAACGACCCGTTCAAGGTTCTCGACCTGCTCGGCTCGTACGATGTCATCGCCCGCATCACCGGTGGTGGCCCGTCCGGCCAGGCCGGCGCGCTTCGCCTCGGCATCGCACGCTGCTTGAACCTGATCGACGAAGAGAACAACCGTGCCATCCTCAAGAAGAACGGTTTCCTCAGCCGCGACGCTCGAGTCAAGGAGCGTAAGAAGGCCGGACTCAAGAAGGCCCGTAAGGCACCTCAGTTCAGCAAGCGCTAACCCGATAGCCGACGACGAAATGACTCGTCTGTTCGGCACGGACGGCGTTCGGGGCCTGGCCAACCGTGATCTCACGGCTGGCCTGGCCCTGAGCCTTGCCCAGGCCAGCGCCGCAGTGCTGACCAAGGGACGTCGTGCCCAAGCACGTCTTGAAGCGGGCCGCCGGCCCGTCGCCGTGGTCGCCCGCGACCCGCGAATCTCCGGTGAATTCCTGAACGCCGCCGTCTCGGCCGGCTTGGCCTCCAGCGGTGTCGACGTTCTCGACGCCGGGGTCATCCCCACGCCAGCTGCAGCCTTTCTGATCAACGACATCGGGGCCGACTTCGGTGTGATGATTTCTGCCTCACACAACGCGGCCCCCGATAACGGCATCAAGATCTTCGCCTATGGCGGAACCAAACTTCCCGACGACGTCGAGGACCGCATCGAGAGCTACATCGGTCGCGACACCCTGATGCCGATCGCCGGCGACGTTGGACGCATTCGTCGCTTTGCCGACGCCGAAGACCGCTACGTGGTGCACCTGCTCACCACCCTGCCGCACCGCCTCGACGGCATCCACGTCGTGCTCGACTGCGCGCACGGCGCCGCCGCCGGTGTGTCACCGCAGGTGTTCACGGATGCCGGTGCTCGCCTCACGGTGATCGGCGCCGACCCCGACGGCCTCAATATCAACGACGGTGTGGGCTCCACCCACCTCGACAACCTCGCCAAAGCCGTACTCGAGCACGGCGCTGACGTCGGCATCGCCCACGACGGCGACGCCGACCGTTGCCTGGCCGTGGACAAGGATGGCAACATCGTCGACGGCGACCAGATCATGGCTATTCTCGCCGTGTCGATGGCCGAACGCGGTGTGCTGAAAGACCGCACGCTGGTCGCGACCGTCATGAGCAACCTCGGCCTGCGCAAGGCGATGGCGGCCAACGACATCGCCATGGTGCAGACCAAGGTCGGCGACCGGTACGTGCTCGAAGAACTCAACGCCCACGGGTATTCCCTCGGCGGCGAGCAGAGCGGTCACGTCATCATGACCAAGTTCGCCACTACCGGTGACGGCATCCTCACCGGGCTGCACCTCGTGGCCGAAATGGCGCGCACCGGTAAAACCTTGGCCGAACTGGCATCCGTTATGACGGTGTACCCGCAGATTCTGGTCAACGTGCGCGGAGTCAACCACAAGGGTCTCGGCGCCGACGACGTCATCGCCGAGGCCGTGCTCGCCGCTGAAGCCGAACTCGGCGACACCGGTCGCGTGCTGCTGCGCCCCTCGGGCACCGAGCCGATGGTGCGGGTCATGGTGGAAGCCGCCGACCAGCACACCGCCGACCGCCTGGCGCACTCCCTGGCCGACGTGGTCCGCGAGCGCCTGGCCCTCTAGTCCGTCCCGGGGACGGGGCCCAGGCCCCGTCCCCGGGACCAGTTTATAAACTGGGCCCACGGCTCGGGCCCGGGCCCCGTCCGTGTCAGGACGGGTCAGACCTTGCGCAGGAGCACCGTGGAGACCGCGTGCGTGGGGTCCTTGCGCAGCACCAGGGTCGCCCGCGACCGGGTGGGGCGAATATTCTGCAGCAGGTTGGGCTGGTTGATGCTGGTCCAGATGCTGCGCGCCTTGCCGCGAGCCTCATCTTCGGTGAGGTCGGCGTAACGGTGAAAGAACGAGTTGGGGTTGGCGAACGCGCCGCGTTGCAGCTTGAGAAAACGCTCCTCGTACCAGCGGGCAATGTCCTGCGTGCGGGCATCCACGTAGATGGTGAAGTCGAACAGGTCACTGACCGAGAGGCCGTGCCCAGGGCCGGGCGGCTGCAACACGTTGAGACCCTCGACAATGAGAATGTCGGGCTGGCGCACCACAATCTGCGCGTCGGGCACGATGTCGTAGCTGAGGTGCGAGTAGAACGGTGAGCGCACCTCGGGGGCGCCGCTCTTTACCGCGCTCACAAAGCGCAGCAGGGCCCGTCGGTCGTAGGACTCCGGAAAACCCTTGCGTTCCATCAGCCCGCGGCGGTTCAGCTCGGCGTTCGGAAACAAAAACCCGTCGGTCGTGACCAGTTCCACCCGGGGGGTGTCGTCCCAGCGGGCGAGCATCTTCCGCAGCAATCGGGCGGTCGTGGATTTACCGACCGCGACGGAGCCGGCCACACCGATCACGAACGGGGTCGGGCGGGCGCGTTCGCCCAGGAATCCACTGGTCGCGCGGTGCAGTGTGCGGGCATTGGCCGCGTAGAGGTTGAGCAGGCGGCTCAGCGGCAGGTAGACATCCGTCACCTCGTTGATGTCGAGCGGCTCGCCGATGCCGCGCAATTGCACGATCTCGGTTTCTTTCAGCGGCAGCAGAGTGGTCGGCGCGAGGGCCGCCCAATCGGCCCGGTCGAGCTCCACAAAAGGGGTACCGTGACCGTTCAATACAGGGGCCAGCACCGGATCGGACATTCCCCCAAGCTTAGTCCGACTAAAATCGACTTCCATGTGCGGAATCGTAGGTTATGTCGGAAGCAATAAAACCGTTGACGTTCTCATGGGCGGGCTCGGACGGCTCGAATACCGTGGGTACGACTCCGCGGGAATAGCCGTCATCGATGAGTTCGGTGTACTCAACACCGCCAAGAAGGCCGGCAAGCTGTCGGCCCTCACCAATGACCTGAAGGCTCACCCCATCAACGACGGCACGACCGGAATCGGTCACACCCGCTGGGCCACCCACGGCGGACCCAACGACGAAAACGCGCACCCGCACCTCGGCGACAACAACAAGCTCGCCCTCATCCACAACGGCATCATCGAGAACTTCGCCCCCCTGCGCGAGGAACTACTCAATGAGGGATACACCTTTCTGAGTGAGACCGACACCGAGGTCGCCGCGGTGCTGCTCGGCCGCGAATACCAGCGCGTCGGCGACCTGGCCGAAGCCTTCCGCATCATCGTCGCCCGTCTCGACGGTGCCTTCACGCTGCTCGCCGTGCACCAGGACCAGCCCGGCGTCGTCGTCGGTGCCCGCCGAAACTCCCCGCTCGTCATCGGCCTCGGCGAGGGCGAGAACTTTCTCGGCTCCGACGTGGCCGCGTTCGTCGAATACACCCGCCGCGCCGTCGCCATCGGCCAGGACCAGATCGTCACGATCACAGCGGATGCCGTCACCGTCACCGACTTCGACGGTCACCCCGTCGAGACGGAAGAGTTCGACATCGCCTGGGATGCCTCCGCCAGCGAAAAGGGCGGCTGGTCCAGCTTCATGGCCAAGGAAGTCTCCGAGCAGCCGGACGCCGTCGCCAACACCCTGCGCGGCCGCATCGATGACGACCAGGTCGTCGTTCCCGAACTGACCGCGTTCGGCGATGACGTGCTCGCGGGCATCCGTCGTATCGTCATCGTCGCCTGCGGCACGGCCGCGTATGCCGGCCAGACCGCCAAGTACGCCATTGAAAAGTGGGCGCAGGTGCCGGTGGACGTTGAACTGAGCCACGAGTTCCGCTACCGCGACCCGGTGCTCAGCGCCGATACCCTGGTGATCTCGATCAGCCAGTCCGGCGAGACCATGGACACGCTCATGGCCGTCAAGTACGCCATGTCGCTCGGTGCCAAGGCCATCTCCATCTGCAACACGCAAGGTGCGACCATCCCGCGTGAGAGCGACGCCGTCATCTACACGCACGCCGGCCCCGAGGTCGCAGTGGCCTCGACCAAGGCCTTCGTCGCCCAGATCACCGCGCTCTACCTGTTCGCCCTGCACCTCGCCCGCGTGCGCGGCAGCCTCACCGAGGCCGAACAGGCCGTGCAGGTCGCCGAACTGCAGGCCATTCCGGAGAAGATCCAGGCCGTTCTCGGCGTCGAAGACGAGGTGCGTCAGCTGGCCCGCTGGATGAGCGACACCCGCGCTGTGCTGTTCCTCGGCCGTCACGTCGGGTTCCCGATCGCGCTCGAGGGTGCGCTCAAGCTCAAGGAACTCGCCTACATCCACGCCGAAGGCTTCGCCGCCGGAGAACTCAAGCACGGCCCGATCGCGCTGATCGAACCCGGCCAGCCGGTGTTCGTGGTGGTACCGAGCCCGCGCGGCTCCGCCCACCTGCACCCGAAGGTCGTCTCCAACATCCAGGAGATCCGTGCCCGCGGTGCCCGCATCATCGCCATCGCCGAGGTCGGCGACGCCGCCGTGCTGCCGTTTGCCGACACCGTCATTCACATTCCGCTCGCGGCCCCCCTGTTCGAACCGCTGCTGGCTGTGGTGCCGCTGCAGATGTTCGCGATGGAGTTGGCCATTGCCAAGGGCCTCGACGTCGACCAGCCGCGCAACCTCGCCAAGTCCGTCACGGTCGAATAAGCCACGTTGAATCGAGCAGCGTGATCAAGGGCATCGGGGTTGACGTGGTCGACCTGGCGCGTTTCACCCGCCAGGTCGAACGCACACCGCGCCTCGTGCCGCGGTTGTTCACCGAAAACGAACGAAATCTGCCGGTGCATTCCCTCGCGGCGCGCTTCGCCGCCAAGGAAGCCCTGATCAAGGCCCTCGGCGACAGCGCGGGGGCCACCTGGCAAGAGATGGAAATCGTGAACGACCCGCACGGCAACCCCGAATTCAAGCTGAGCGGGGCTGCCCTGCACGCGCTGACCGGCCGCGGCATCAGCCGGGTGCACGTCACTATGACCCACGACGCCGGCGTGGCCTGCGCCTTCGTCGTCGCGGAGGGTGAAGCGTGACCGGCTTTCGCGAGGCCGTGATCGACCTCGCCGCCATTCGCCACAACATGGCCCACCTGCGCGCCGTAGCCGGCACCCCGCACGCGATGGCGGTGGTCAAAGCCAACGCCTACGGGCACGGTGCCCTTCCGGTGGCGCGCGCAGCCCTGGCCGGCGGGGCGGACTGGCTCGGCGTCGCCGACATCGACGAGGCCCTGGCCCTGCGAGACGCGGGCATCGACGCACCGATTCTGGCCTGGCTGCACGACCCCGACGCTGATTTCAGCGCCGCCATCGACGACGACGTCACCCTGGCCTTGTCGTCTGTGCGTCAGGTGCAGCAGGTAGCGGATGCAGCGGCGGAACTCGGCAGGGCCGCATCCGTTCACCTGAAACTCGAGACCGGCTTGAGCCGCAACGGCGTGCACGAATACGACTGGGCCGCCGTCTTCGCGCTCGCCGCCGCCCTAGAGCGGGTCGGCCTGCTGCGCGTCGACGGTGTGATGAGCCACCTCGCCAACGCCTCGGCCGAGGACGACCAGAACGCCCTGGACTGTTTTGAACGCGGCGTTGCGGCTGCCCGCGCCGCCGGCCTGACCCCCACGCTCGTGCACCTCGCGTCGTCGGCTGCGGCCCTGCGGTTGCCGGCCGCCCGTTTCACCATGGTGCGGTTCGGCATCACCCTGTACGGGCTGTCGCCGTTTGAGGATGCGAGCAGCGACGACCTCGGGCTGGTTCCGGCGATGACCCTGCGCGGCCGGGTGGCCCTGGTACGCCGGGTGAGCGCCGGCGCCGGTGTCTCCTACGATTACCTCTGGCGGGCGCCGCAGGATTCCACCCTCGTGCTCGTGCCGCTCGGCTACGCCGACGGCATTCCCCGGCAGTCGTCGGGAACGGCGCTCGTGCACATCAACGGCGAGAACTATCCCCTGGTCGGTCGGGTCGCGATGGACCAGTTCGTGGTCAACCTCGGCGCCGACAACCCCGGCGTCGCCGTCGGCGATGAGGTCGTGCTGTTCGGCGACCCGGCCACCGGTGCGCCGAGCGCCACCGACTGGGCCGATGCAGCGGGCACGATCAATTACGAGATCGTCACCCGCATCGGGCACCGGGTGATCCGGCGGCACCTCAATGGCTGAGCTCGTTCGTACGATTGCGGATGCAGCGGCGATGCATCGCTTCGGCGTGATCCTCGCCGGCATCCTGCAGGCCGGGGACCTCGTCGTGCTCACCGGACCACTCGGGGCGGGTAAAACCACCCTCACCCGCGGCCTGGGCGAGGGGCTGCAGGTGCGCGGAGCCGTCACCAGCCCCACCTTCGTGCTGGCCCGCACGCATCCAAGCTTGGTCGGCGGGCCGCCGTTCGTGCACGTCGACGCCTACCGCCTCGGTAGTGCCATGGAACTCGACGACCTCGACATTGATTTCGCCCGCTCCATCGTGGTGGTCGAGTGGGGCCGCGGCCTGCTCGACGGCATCACCGAATCCTGGCTGGACATCGAGATCGAGCGACCGCAGGGTCGCGCGGAGGCAGCGCGTGAAACGGATGCGGCGGCATCCTTTCTCGACCTTGATCACGACCTTGACGAACCGCGCACCCTGACCCTCACGGGTCACGGCCAGCGCTGGACGCGTCTGGCCGACTCGATGCCGTGACCTTGGGCCGTGGCGCCCACTATTCGATTACTCTCGCTCTGATCGGGCTGCGGCGGGACGCCCGTTCTCCCCTACTTGAGCAGGGCTACGTCGGAGACGAGCTCGATGTGCGAGAGCATCGCCGCGGTCGCCGCTGTGGCGTCCTGCGCCCGGATCGCCTCGGTGATGGTGCGGTGTGAGGCGAGGGACTGCTCCGGCCGGCCCGGCTGAGCGAGGGATTCGAGCCGGGTTTCGAGTATCATCTCTGCGATGAACGTCATGAGTTGGGCGAGCACCGGGGAGTGAGCCGCCGCAGTGACGGCTTGGTGGAAGAGCTCGTCGCCGTGCGCCCCGCGGTCGCCGACGGCGATTTCCTCTGCCATCGCCCGGAGCGCATCCTCGATCGCGAGCAGGTCGGCATCCGTTCGGCGTTCCGCGGCGAGCTCGGCGAGTTTGACCTCGAGGGTGGTGCGGGCTTCGACAATCTCGGGCAGCCGGTTGCGGTGCTCCCGCAGCCCACTGATCACCGCTGCGATGCTCGGCCGGTAGACGAGAACGGCGCCGGTGCCGTGTTGAACATCGATGACGCCGAGCACTTCGAGAGCCACGAGGGCCTGGGCGAGCGTGGCGCGGGAAACGCCGAGGCGTTCGGCGAGGTCGCGCTCGGCGGGTAACAGGTCGCCGGGGCCGAGGCGGGCGGACTCGATGTAGGCGAGAAGCTGGGCCACGAGCTGTTCGTACAGGCGTGGTTTCGTGACGCGCATGAGCGGCTGGGGTATTGCATCCCTCGTCATGTCTGCCTCCCCATCAGTATTCGACCCAAGGTTACACGGCTCTTGACAAAGTCGCCTACTGTCTAGGAGGCTAGTCCAGTGAGCCAATAGCCCACATTCACCTGAACCTATGGAGGAACAACGATGTCCGCTCCCGTTATCTCAATCATCATCCTGGCGGTGATGTTTCTGATCGCCACGCTTTTGCCCGTCAACATGGGTGCGCTGGCCTTCGTGGGTGCCTTTCTGCTCGGTGCCGTCTTTCTCGGCATGGAGACCACCGATATTCTCGCCAACTTCCCGGGCGGACTGTTCCTCACGCTCGTCGGGGTTACGTACCTGTTCGCGATTGCGC
Source organism: Cryobacterium sp. N19 (assembly GCF_002929595.1). Taxonomy (NCBI): domain Bacteria; kingdom Bacillati; phylum Actinomycetota; class Actinomycetes; order Micrococcales; family Microbacteriaceae; genus Cryobacterium; species Cryobacterium sp. N19. The sequence continues at coordinate 51,817 of NZ_PJJR01000051.1, forward strand.
AGGGCAACGGCACGATCGACCTGCTGGTGCGCGGCGCAGTGCGGCTCGTCGGCGGTCGGGTGGCCCTCATCCCCTGGGTGATGTTCGTGATCACCGCCGTGATCACGGCCGTCGGTGCGCTTTCCCCGGCCGCGGTGGCCATCGTGGCGCCGATTGCGCTCGGCTTTGCCCGCAGGTACAAGATCAGCCCGCTGCTGATGGGCATGATGGTGATCCACGGCGCGCAGGGCGGCGGATTCTCGCCGATCGCCGTTTACGGCGTGATCGTGAACAGCCTCATCTCGACCACCGGGCTCGACGCGAGCCCCACAGCGGTGTTTCTGTCGAGCCTCATCTTCAACTTTCTGATCGCCGTCGTGCTGTTCATCGTTCTCGGTGGCCGAAACCTTATGTCGAGCCGGGTCGGACATTTCGTGGAGCAAGCCGCCGAAGCGCGCATGGCCGTAAGTGTCGGTGCGCGCGCCGGCGGTGATGTGGCGTTCAAGGGCTTCGGCTCCGGCATCTACGGCCCCCGCGACCCCGCGGGCGACGGAGTCGAGGCCACGGCCACCCGAGGAGAGCGCATCCCTCAGCTTGTGACGGTGGCCGGCCTCATCGCCCTCGCCGTGATCGCGCTCGGCTTCAAAGTTGACGTGGGCTTCGTTGCCATCACAATCGCCGTCATCCTCGCCCTCGTCTCGCCCGCGGCGCAGAAGGGCGCGGTCAATAAGATCAGCTGGTCGACCGTGCTGCTCATCTGCGGCATGCTCACGTTCGTCGGTGTTCTCGAAGAGGCCGGCACCATCGAATACGTATCGGGAGCGGTGGCCAACCTCGGCATGCCCCTGCTTGCGGCACTCTTGATCTGCTACATCGGTGCCGTCGTCTCGGCCTTCGCCTCGTCAACGGCCATTCTGGCTGCGCTGATTCCGCTCGCCGTGCCGTTCCTCGCTACCGGGGATATCAGCGCCATCGGCGTGATCTGCGCGCTCGCCGTCGCGTCGACCATCGTGGACGTGTCGCCGTTCTCGACCAATGGTGCTCTCGTGCTTGCCAACGCCCCCGACGACGTGGACAAGGACCGCTTCTACAAGCAGATTCTCGCCTACAGCGGAATCGTCGTCGTGGCCGGGCCGGCCATCGCCTGGGCCGTGCTCGTGCTGCCCGGTTGGCTGTAACCCGCCACCTGCCGTAATACTGAGAAAGGACCGAACATGAGTACCAACATCCGCTCCGAAACCGGTATGCAGGGCCCGCTGTCGGGCTATCTCGTCGTAGACCTGAGCCGCGCGCTTGCCGGCCCGCACGCCACCATGATGCTCGCCGATCTCGGCGCGCGCGTGATCAAGGTGGAGAACCCCATCACGGGAGACGATACCCGCGGCTGGGGCCCGCCTTTCGTGGGCCCCGCGAACGATCCGCAATCCACGTATTTTCTCTCCTGCAATCGCAATAAAGAATCCATCGCCCTCGATCTGAAGAGTGACGACGGCCGGGAGGTGCTCAGCGAGCTGCTGCTGCGCGCGGACGTTGTGGTGGAGAATTTTCGTCCAGGGGTGCTCGACCGGCTCGGATTCTCGCCCGAGGCGATGCACGCTCTCAACCCGGCGCTGGTGATTCTCTCGATCACCGGTTTCGGCCACGACGGCCCCGAATCGAGCCGCAGCGGCTACGACCAGATTCTCCAGGGCGAGGCCGGCCTGATGTCCCTCACCGGCTCTGGCCCCGACGACCCGCAGCGTGTGGGCGTGCCGATCGCCGATCTGCTCTCGGGCATGTATGGCGCGTTCGGACTGCTCGCCGCGCTGCTTCAGCGCGAGCGCACGGGTCAGGGACAGATTGTGCGCACCTCACTGCTCGCCGCGCTGGTGGGAGTGCACGCCTTCCAGGGTACCCGCGCCACGGTGGCCGGAGAGGTGCCGGAGGCCCAGGGCAACCACCATCCGTCGATCGCTCCCTACGGGCTCTTTCCCTGCCGCGGCGGCAGTGTGCAGATCAGCATCGGCAGTGAGAAACTCTGGGCCACCTTCGCAGCCGAGTTCGGGCTCGATGCTGCGCAATCCGAGTGGGCCACCAACGCGCAGCGCGTGCGCAATCGGGAGGGTCTCAAGGAGGCCATAGCGGATGCCTTCGCCCACTTCGATGCCGCGACCTTGCTGAAGAAACTGACCGACGCCGGAATCCCGGCCGGCAAGGTGCGTTCCCTGGATGAGGTCTATCAATGGGATCAGGTGCTCTCGCAGGGGCTGCTGATCGACGTTGAACACGAGGTGCTCGGCCGGATCAGCCTCCCCGGTCCACCGCTTCGGTTCTTCGGACCCGCCGATACGGTCGAGACAACGAACACGATGCACTCCGCTCCGCCGGTGCTCGACCAGCACGGCACCGACATTCGCACCTGGCTCAACCGCTCACTGGAAGGTATCTCACTGTGATTTCTCAATCCGCGCTCACAACTCGCCACCTGAACGCCACGGAGCTCATCGACGTGGTGCTCGATAACGGCTCCTTCACGAGCTGGGATCAGCCCGTGGTCGACCCCGCCCCGAACGAGGAGTACCGGGCCGACCTCGTGAAGGCCCGAGCGAAGAGCGGCACCGACGAGTCGGTGCTCACCGGCGAGGGGCTGATCCGCGGCCGCCGGGTGGCGATCGTGGTGAGCGAGTTCGCGTTTCTCGCCGGATCGATCGGGCTTTCTGCTGCCGACAGGATTGTGAACGCGATCGAACGGGCCACACGCGAGGGGTTGCCGGTCTTGGCCGGACCGGCATCCGGCGGTACCCGCATGCAGGAGGGCACGTTGGCCTTTTTGTCGATGGTGAAGATCACCGCGGCCGTGCGCGCGCACCGCGAGGCGAGGCATCCGTATCTGGTGTACTTGCGGCACCCCACCACGGGCGGGGTGATGGCCTCATGGGGCTCACTCGGGCACGTGACGGTGGCCGAGCCGGGCGCGCTGCTCGGGTTTCTCGGCCCTCGGGTCTATGAGGCGCTGTACGGCAAGAAATTTCCGGAAAACGTGCAGGTCTCCGAAAACCTGTTCAACCAAGGGCTGATCGACGCCGTTGTGCCGCCGGAGCAGTTGCCGGAGATCGTGCACCGCGCCCTCACAATCCTTACCGACCGGGCCTCTACGCCGGTGGCGGCACCGGAGACCCTGAACGTGCGGCCGGCAGCGAGCGGCGCGTGGTCATCCATTTTGATTTCGCGCAACCCGCGGCGACCGGACCTGCGCCAGCTGCTCGCCTACGGCGCGCACGACGTGCTGCCGTTGAACGGCACGGGCCAGGGTGAGAAGGACCCGGGGCTCATGCTCGCCATGGCACGGTTCGGGCAGCAGAGCTGCATCGTGCTCGGGCACATCCGGCCGCGGCCGTCGCAAGACACCAGGATGGGCCCCGGATCGCTGCGGGAGGCCCGCCGCGGCATGCGCCTTGCGGAAGAACTCGGGCTTCCGCTTCTCACCGTGATCGACATCGCCGGCGCCGCGCTGTCGAAGGAGGCCGAGGAGGGCGGCATGGCCGGGGAAATTGCCCGATCTTTGCACGAGCTGATCGGCCTGCGGTCGGCAACCGTGTCCGTGCTGCTTGGACAGGGTGCCGGCGGTGGGGCGCTCGCGCTGCTGCCCGCCGATCGTACGATCGCCGCCCAGCACTCCTGGCTGTCGCCGCTTCCTCCCGAAGGGGCCAGTGCCATCGTGCACCACAACACTGATTTCGCGCCGGCCATGTCGGAGGCGCAGGGCGTGAACGTGGCCTCGCTGTACGCCAATCGGATCGTCGACCACATCGTGGACGAGCGCCCCGACGCCGCAGACGAGGGACGGGCGTTCTGCCAGCGCTTGGCGTCGGCCATCGAATACGAGCTGTCCGCGCTCTCCACGGTGCCCGTTGATGAGCTACTTCCGCGCCGCCTGGCCCGGTACCACTCCCTCGGTCGCTGACCCCTCGTCATTTCGGTGTGGCGCATGGTGTCGGTTGCGCCCCGTTCGGCGATTACCCCGCGGTCCAGGTTTGCCATGCCGGCCAGAACGTTTTTCACCCCGTTGGCTCGGTGCATGTCGGTGGACCAGAGTATGCCCAGCAGCGCAAGCAGGACCACGCCCTGAGCGGAGCTGAAGTATCCGCCGTAGACCCCGGTGCCGTAACGCGCCACGCGAGGCTGGACTGCCAAGAGCACCGCGGCCAGCAACAGTAAAAACGGCACCATCGAGCAAAAGGCTTCCTCGGGCACAATGAGCAGCAGTAAACCGTCGACCACACCGCCGGGCCGAATTCTTGTCAAGGCTTGCCTAGGCGATAATCGAACGAGACGAGCAGGGGCCCTCAGACTGCCCGATGTTGGCCACGAAAGGACACGTCCATGATGCAAGCGATTCTGGTCGAACCGGGGACTGACGGACCGCAACTGATGCTGCGTGAACGCGCGGTACCGGTTCCAGGATCGCGCGACGTGCGCATTCTCGTGCACGCGGCATCGGTGAATCGGGCGGATCTGGCCCAACGCTCCGGAACCCCTGAGCCGGCGGTTCCGGGAAGCCCTCCGCCGGTGGTCGGGCTCGACGCGGCCGGTGAAGTCGTCGAGATCGGTTCGGACGTCACCTCACTGCGGGTCGGCGATCGCGTCATGACCATCGTCGGCGGGGGACTCAGCGAGCACATCGTCGTCGATGCGGGCCTGCCGATTCCGATTCCCGACGGGTGGAGTTACGCCGAGGGGGCGGCGGCCGTTCTCGGACTCCTGACCGAACACAACGCGCTCCGCACCCACGGTCGGTTGCAGCCCGGTGAGACCGTGCTGGTGCACGCCGCAGCGTCCTCTGTCGGGTTGCAGTGTGTTCAGCTCGCGAAATACCTCGGTGCCGGGCTCGTGATCGGTACCACCCGCTCGGAGGGCATGACCACGCTGATCCGATCGGTCGGTGCCGACCAGGTGCTCGTCGTCGACGATGACGGCTTCGCCGAGCAGGTGCTGGCGTTGACCGATGGCCACGGTGCCGACGTCATCGTCGACCACGTCGGTGGACCCTACCTGGCCGACAATATCCGCTCGGCCGCCATCGCCGGCCGCATCATCGGGGTGGGGCGACTCGGCGGCAGCGAGGGCACGCTCGACCTGGAAATGCTCGCCTACAAGCGACTCGCCCTGCACGGGGTCACCTTTCGCACCCGCTCCACCCAGGACAAGATCGACCTCGTCGCCGCGCTGCGTGCCGACGTCGACCTTGGCTCGCCGGTTCTTCGACCGCTCATCGACCGGATCATGCCGTGGACCGAGGCCGATGCGGCCCAGACTCTGATGCGCACCAACTCCTCCCTCGGCAAGATTGTGCTCGCCGTTGGCGACGCGGCCGCCGAGAATTCGAACACGGGAAACTCTCACTAAATGACACTTCTTGAAGGCGCGATCATCCTGGTCGCCGGAATTGCCGCGGGCATCATCAATGTGGTGGCCGGCGCTGGAACCCTGATCACCTTTCCCACCCTGCTCGCCCTCGGTATCCCTCCGATCACGGCGAACGTATCCAACACGGTTGGTCTGGTTCCCGGGTCGATTGCCGGAGCTTACGGTTATCGCCGGGAACTGCGATCGCAGTGGCGGCCCGTGGCCTGGATGGCGGTGTTCTCGGCCGTGGGCGGTGTGATCGGCGGGTTGCTGCTGCTGGTCCTGCCCGAGGAGGCCTTCTCGGCGGTCGTTCCGTTCCTGCTGCTGCTCGCCGCGCTGCTCTCCGCGATCCAGCCCCGCGTGGCCCGTTACGTGCGGCGCAAGTCTCCCGAAGGCACCACGACCGACACTCGGCCGATCACGTTCGGCCTCGTGCTCGGCATTCTCGGCACGGGGGTCTATGGGGGATACTTCGGCGCAGCGCAGGGAGTGGTGCTGTTGGCACTGCTGGGTATTCTGTGGTCCACCGACATACACCGGGCCAACGGTGCCAAGAATGTGCTGGCCGGCATGGCCAACCTCGTCTCTGCGATTATTTTCATCTCCAGCGGCACGGTCGACTGGGTGATCGCTCTGCTGATCGGCGTTGGTTCCGCCTTCGGTGGCTGGCTCGGTGCCCGCATCGGGCGAAGGCTCTCGGCTCCGGTGTTGCGTGCGATCCTGGTGATCGTTGCTCTGACAGCCGCCGTCGTGCTCTTTCTGACCTGATCGCGGCCCCATGAAAGCCAGCCGCGCGAAGCGCTGGCCTATGAAAGCCAGCCGCGCGAAGCGCTGGCCTATGAAAGCTAGGCTGAACGGGTGCTACTTGCCATCGACACCTCCGCCGGCACGAGCGTCGCCGTCGTCGACCTTGCCCGCGGAGTCATCGCGGAACGCGGTGAAGCCGACACGATGCGTCACGCCGAAATCGTCGGCCCGTTCATTCTGGAATGCCTGCAGGAAGCGCATGTCGCCCCGGCTGACCTCTCCGGCGTCGTCGGCGGCATGGGTCCAGGCCCGTTCACCGGCCTGCGAGTCGGTATCGCCTCGGCCCGCGTCTTCGCCCTCGGGGCTGGCACTCCGCTCGTACCGGTGATCAGCCACGACGCCATCGCCTACGGCCACTACCGCCGCGGCCACTCCGGCCCGCTCGTCGTCGTCACCGACGCTCGCCGCCGTGAAATCTACTGGAGCGCCTATTCCCAAGCGGATGCCGTTGGTCTGCCCGTGCGCGTCGGCCAGCCCGGCCTTGCCAAACCGGCCGACCTCGACGACGAGGGCTGGCTGCACGCCGGGTGGCCGCGCCTGGACGCCGCCACAGTGTCGGCCGGTGAACTCGGTCTGGTCGCTGAGTTGAGCTACGCCCACGGACGCCCGTTCGCGGCCAATGAGCCGCTCTACCTGCGCTCGCCCGACGTCACCCTCTCAAACGGTCCGAAGCGAGTCAGCCGATGACCTGGCAGCTGCGCCGCGCGCACGAGGCCGATCTTGAAGCCATCATGCACCTCGAGACGACCACTTTCGTCCATGACGCCTGGTCGCCGACCATGATGGCGCGCGACCTCGGCGACCCCGCCTGCTTCTACCTCGTGGCGTTTCCGCCCGACGAACCAAGCGCGGTCGAGGGCTACGCCGGCCTGCTCGCCCCGCGGGGAGCCGTCGAGGGCGACATTCAGACCATCGCGGTCGCCGAATCCGCACGCGGACGCGGCCTGGGCCGCACACTCATGCAGGCGCTCATCAATGAGGCCCGGAAGCGCGGCGCCCGGCTGATCTTTCTCGAGGTGCGGGCCGATAATCCCGGTGCCCAGCGCCTGTACGAACGCCTCGGATTCATCGAGGTTGGCGTGCGCCGCGGCTACTACCAGCCGGACAACGTAGATGCCATCGTCATGCGTCTCGATATTCCAGAATTGGAATCTATGCTTGTGGAGACCTCGTGATGACCATAAACCGCGCTGATCCGCTCGTGCTCGGCATTGAAACGTCCTGCGACGAAACCGGCATCGGCATCGTGCGCGGAACCACCTTGCTCTCCAACACCATTGCGAGCTCAATGGACGAACATGCCCGTTACGGCGGTGTCGTGCCCGAGATCGCGGCCAGGGCGCACCTTGACGAGCTCGTGCCGGCCATCAACGCGGCCGTTGCCGAGGCGGGCATCCGCTTGAGTGATCTGGACGCCATCGCGGTCACCTGTGGGCCCGGACTCTCCGGCGCGCTCATGGTCGGCGTCGGGGCCGCCAAGGCGCTTGCCGTGGCGCTCGACAAACCGATCTACGCGGTCAACCACCTGGTCGGCCACGTCGGAGCCGACCTGCTTCAGGGAGAGCTTCGGCACGGCGACACCAAAACCGGCGACACCAACACCGGCGACACCGCTCCGCTCGAGTACCCGACGATCGCCCTGCTGGTCTCCGGGGGCCACACCTCGCTGCTGCTCGTGCGCGACCTGGTCAGCGACGTCGAGTTGCTCGGCGAGACCATCGACGATGCCGCCGGCGAGGCCTTCGACAAGGTGGCGCGCCTACTCTCCCTGCCCTACCCCGGTGGACCGCAGATCGACCGGGTCGCGCTCGGCGGCAACCCGAAGGCCATTCGGTTTCCACGCGGACTCAGCCAGCCCAAGGACATGGCCGTGCACCGTTACGACTTCTCCTTCTCCGGCCTGAAAACCTCGGTCGCTCGCTTCGTCGAACAGCGCCAGGACGCTGGCGAACCCGTGCCGATCGGCGATGTCGCGGCCAGTTTTCGGGAGGCGGTCGTCGATATTCTGCTCACCAAGGCCCTCGCCGCCTGCGCCGACTACGGCGTACCGCGGCTGCTGCTCGGCGGCGGTGTCATCGCCAACAAGCGTCTGCGCGAGGTCGCCACCCAGAGAACGGATGCTGCCGGCATCGTTCTGCGCATCCCGCCCCTCTCCCTGTGCACCGACAACGGTGCCATGATCGCAGCCCTCGGTGCGCAGCTCATCACGGCCGGGCATGAGCCCTCAACGCTGCAATTCGGCGCCGATTCCACCCTGCCGGTCGGCCAGATTCAGGTCTGATCTGCCACAGAATTCGCCCACGCGCGGGCACACGGGATATTCTGGCTCTGCGACCCCGAACATTCCGCACGAAGGAGACCGCAGATGTCTGATCCCACCCAGCCCCCCGTCGATCCGACCAGCAGCGAACCGACCAGCAGCGGCCCGGCGAGCAGCGACCCGACGGGTTCGACTCCGGCCGACTCCAGCCTGCCGCCGGCCTACCCGGCCGCTCCGAGCTACCCGGCACCCGGCGCTCCGGCCGCTTCCGGATCTGGCCAGGCTCCCGCCTACGGGCAGCCCGCCGCGTATGGCCAGCAGCCGGCCTACGGCCAGAACCCCTACGGCCAGCAGAACCCGCAGGACAAGTACAACGTTCTCTCGATCATCTCGCTCGTCACCTCGATCCTTCTCATCTCGGTGGTCGGCATCATCACCGGCCACATCGCCCTGAGCCAGATCAAGAAGACCGGCGAAAAGGGACACGGGCTCGCCCTCTGGGGAACCATCCTCGGCTACGTCGGCCTTCTCGGCGGTGCTATCTTCGCCGCTTTCACGATCATTTTGCTACTCGCGGCGGCCTCCACCGGCACGAGCTACAACTACTAGCCACGCAGGTGGCCCCTTCGGGGCCACGCGGCACGTTTCGATCGACAGGGGCCACCCCCACAAGCTGACCGTATGCGCGGCCAGAGGACAGCCATGACTACACCCCATCCGCACGACGAGGCTTCGGCGCAGCTGCAATATACGCGCCCTCCCGGGCCACCCGGCAGCCAGTTGGACTGGGCCTCGACGGTCACCGCTCCTACCGAGTTCGTGCCGTACAGCTACACCGAGGCCGAGGTGCAGCGCATCACCGGCCGCCGTCGGCTCGCGGTCTCCTCCGTCGTCTGTGGCCTTCTCGGTCTCGCACTCGGCGTGGTCGGGGTGTTTGGTCTGCCGATCGCTCTCATTGCGATCACTCTCGCGCTGATCGCGCGCACCACCGAGAATCGGGCGCGCACGCTCTGGCGGAGTGGCCTCGTGAGCGGTCTCGTCGGGGTTCTGCTGGCGGCCGGCTGGATCGTCTACATCAGCCAGATCGTGCTGCCGCTGCTGTAATCCGCTACCGCACGCGCTCCACGAGCAGCGCCACGCGATGCCCGGCCGCCCTGGTCAGAATCAACGTTGCGGCTTCAGGCCCCTTGAGCTTCAGCCGGGTGCGCAGTGTCGCCGGATCCACGTCTACGCCACGCTTCTTGATCTCGAGGGTGCCGATACGCCGTTCCAGCAGCGCCAGCCGCAGCTTCTTCTCATCGAAGGGGAGCGTTTCGAGCACCCGAAAAGCGCTCGCGAACGGCGTCGGCGTGAGCGTGTCGTTGGTCAGGTAGGCGATGCCCTCACTCAGCATGCGGGCATCCAGCGAGCGGGCCAGATCGCCAATCAGGCGTGCCCGAATCACCGCGCCGTCCGGCTCGTAGAGGTAGTTTCCGAGGCTGCTAGCATCGACGTCTGCACTGTCGTCCGATGCAGTCAGTTCGTGCCTGCCGTCTGCTGTCAGGAGCAGGGCTGACCGACGGATGCCGGGGCGGGCGAGAGCGCCGAACCACAGCCCCATCTCCACCAGCTGGCCGTCCACCGACACCCACTGTGCTTCGGCGTCGACCGGAATCTGGTCGCGGTCGTGGCCGGGCCCGAGCTTCATACCGAGCGGCAGCTTCGTCGCGAGCAGATAGGCGAAGTCAAGCGAGGGGGAGTAATCCTCGGAGCGGGTCAGTCGCGTCGTGTTGCTGTGCCCGCTCGTGCGGCGGGCAGGATCGAGCCAGACCGCGTCGAAATCTTCGAGGTCGACCGTCTCGGCATCGGCCTGCAGCGCCGAGGCGTTCGGAAACGGCGCGAGGTTGAAGCTTGCTACGGTCGCCGTGACCTCGTCGGCATCAACGGCCACGACCGACAGATCCAGCGCGGCGAGGGCCATGGCGTCGCCGCCGATACCGCAGCCGAGGTCGGCGACCCGCGGCGTGCGGCCGAGCGCAGCGCCGAGACCATTGAAACGGCCCGCGTGCAGGGCGGCGACACGCAGCCGGGTGGCCTGTTCCAGGCCGGCCTCTGTGAAGAGCATCCGCTCGGCGAATTCACCGAACTTGAGGACGGCTTTTGCCCGCAGCCGCGATTGGCTGAGCACGGCCGACACGAGTCCGGGCGCGTGCCCGGCCTTGCGCAGATCGCTCACGAGCTTCAGCACGTCGCCGTGGGTGTCGTAAGGCGGCAGGGAGTCCAGCAGCCGCAAACTCGCGGGGGAAAGCAGCTCAACGAGTTCGGTTCGATCCATGCTGCAACGCTACCAAAATGACCCCCATCTGGCACTCACGTTGCGTGAGTGCCAGAACCCCCCTAAACTTCACTTGGCACTCTCGCTGTGAGTCTGCTAACCCAAATCTTAGAAAGAGGTCAACCGTGTCGGTCTCCATCAAGCCGCTCGAGGATCGCATCGTCATCAAGCAGGTCGATGCCGAGCAGACCACCGCATCAGGTCTGGTCATTCCTGACACCGCGAAGGAAAAGCCCCAGGAGGGCGAAGTTGTTGCAGTCGGCCCCGGCCGCATTGACGACAACGGCAACCGCATCCCCCTCGACATCGCCGTCGGCGACAAGGTGATTTACTCCAAGTACGGCGGAACCGAGGTCAAGTTCGGTGGCGATGACCTTCTGGTTCTCTCCGCTCGCGACGTGCTCGCCGTGGTCGTACGCTAACACCAAGCAGTCGGTCGTTCTAGACTGAAAACTCCCGGATAGCCTCGCTATCCGGGAGTTTTCTGCTTTCTTCACCTCTGCCGAGTCAAGGACCCTCATGTCGGATGCCGTAAGCCCAGTCGCGACGACCGGTACCGCCGCCGGCACGCATCGCTCCGGACTCATCTTCGGCGGCCTCTCCTACGCCCTCTGGGGTGTGCTGCCGCTCTACTTTCTGCTGCTCGCACCGTCGGGTGCCTTTGAGATCGTGGCCTGGCGGGTGCTGTTCTCCCTGGTCTTCTGCGTACTGATCATCACGGTGACCCGCACCTGGACGGTTCTCGGGCGGGCCCTCAGGCAGCGGCGCCTGGTATTGACCATGGGCCTGGCCGGGGTCTTCATCTTCATCAACTGGCAGACCTACGTGATTGCCGCGACCACCGGTCACGTGGTCGAAGCGGCCCTCGGCTACTTCATCAACCCGATCGTCACCGTGCTGCTCGGCGTCTTCGTGCTGCGGGAACACCTGCGCCGCTTGCAGTGGGTGGCCATCACCATCAGCTTTCTCGCCGTGGTCGTGCTCGCCGTCGGGTACGGCTCACTGCCGTGGATCTCGCTCATCCTCGCTTTCTCCTTCGGACTCTACGGTCTGATCAAGAAGCGCGTGGGCCCGAGCGTCGATGCCGTCACCGGCCTCACCTTGGAGACCGCCTGGCTCGCACCGGTCGCCGTCATCCAACTGGTCGTGGTCTCCGGCATTTCCGGGCTCACCTTCGGCACGGTGTCGCCCTGGCATACAGCTGGCCTGCTCGCGGCCGGCATCATCACCGCGGTACCACTGCTGCTGTTCGCTGCCGCCGCGCGGCGCCTGCCGTTGACCGTGCTCGGGCTCATTCAGTTCGTGGCCCCGGTGCTGCAGTTTCTGGTGGGCGTGTTCATCCTGAACGAGGCGATGCCCCTCGAACGCTGGCTCGGTTTCGGGCTGGTCTGGGTTGCCCTGATCATTTTGACGGTCGACATGGTGGCCTCCGGCCGCACTCCCCGCCGCAGTACCCTCGAACCCGCCTAGCTGGCCCGGCCCGGCCCGGCCAGCCGATACGCTGAACCAACAGCACGCGCCAGCCCAGACCAAACAGCACCAGCTCAGCCCAGCACCAGAGGATCCACATGCCCGTTCGCCCCATGATCGCCGCCGTCTTGCTGCTTGCCCTGGCTCTGACCGGCTGCACCGGTGCGTCGGCCGCCAAGCCGAGCATGACCCCAACACTCGTCGCCAGCACGGCGCCCACCGGCGACGGCACGCTTCTCATCGGCACGCTGTTTCCCATGACCGGCGATAATGCCGCGAGCGGTGCCGCTCAGGTAGCCGGCACCGAACTCGCCGTGCGTGACATTCTCGCCGACCAGACAACGCCCACCCAGCCCGTGCAGCTCATCCACCGCAACGTGGCCGGCGACCTCGCCGCCGCCTACGCCGACCTCGCGACGCGCGGCGTCGATCTGGTGCTGTGGGACGCGACGACGGCATTGCCAGCGGATGCTGATGGACTGATTGGCAGCGCGGCCATCGTTCCCCTGATCGACTTTGCCAATGGTGGAACTCCGCTCGCCGCCACGGACGAGTTCACCGCGCGACTCAAGACCGCCGATCCGACGCTGACGGCCACCGCTGGCGGTGCAGAGGCCTACGACGGAGTGATGACGGCCGCCCTGGCCGCCGTCATCACCGGCGACGACGGCGGTTCCTCGCTCGAGGCTGGCTGGCCCCAGGTGATTTCAGGAAGCGCCGTGTGCGCTTCCTGGGCAGAGTGCGTCTTCGCCATGACGGAGAAACAGAACATTGATTATCAGGGGATTACCGGCCGTCGTTCGTAACGATTTGGTCGCATTACAAAGTTCTCTCATCAGGGGGTATGTTTCTGGGCCCTTGATTGCCTACTCTGACACCACGGCAGTCAACCGGCTGACCAGTCTTACCCCTCTTTATAAATCAAGGAGCAACATGAGCGTTTTCGCGAAGGCCTCGGCTTCCCGCTCAGTTCGTACCCTCGTTACCGGTGTCGCCCTCATCGGCGTGAGCGCCCTTTTGCTCACCGGCTGCAGCAATGGCGCTGCGACCACACCCACCGACGCGGCCACAACCACAGCGGCATCCGACTTCAAGCCGGTCGCTTCCGGAGCGCGCGACCTGTCCCTGAAGATCGGCACTATTCTTCCGCAGAGTGGTGGACTGGCCTTCCTCGGCCCGCCCGAAGAAGCCGGAGTGAAGCTCGCCGTGCAGGACGTCAACGCGGCCGGTCTCGGTATCAAGGTTGAAGCGATTTATCGCGACTCTGGCGACACGACGACCGACACCGCGACAACTTCGGTCACCGACCTGCTCTCGCAGAACGTGACAGCCATCGTCGGAGCGGCCTCATCTGGCGTCTCCAAGACCGTGATCGACCAGATCACCGGTGCTGGCGTTGTGCAGTTTTCCCCGGCCAACACCTCTGACGCGTTCACGACCTATGCCGACCAGGGTCTGTATTGGCGTACCGCACCCTCCGACGTGCTCCAGGGTGAAGTACTCGGCACCCAGATCGCTGACGACGGCAACGCCACCCTCGGCCTGATCGTGCTCAACGACGCCTACGGGACCGGACTCGCCAAGTACGTTGGCGACGCGTTCACCAAGTCTGGCGGCAAGGTCGTCGCAACCGCACTGTTCAACGAGGGCGACCCGTCGTTCTCCGCGCAGATCGCCGAAGTCACCGCTGCGGCCCCCGACGCGATCGCTCTGATCACGTTCGACCAGGCCAAGGTCATCGTTCCGGACCTCGTGGCCACCGGTTTCCCGGGAAAGCAGTTGTACTTCGTTGACGGCAACCTTTCCGACTACAGCACAACCTTCGCTCCCGGTCTCGTCGAGGGCGCCAAGGGCACGCTGCCAGGCCTCGACACGGCATCGCTCGGCGACTTCACCGACCGCCTGCTGACGGTCGACCCGACGCTGACCGACTACAGCTACGCAGCCGAGTCTTATGACGCCGTCGTCCTGATCGCCTTGGCCGCCTATGCGGGCAACGACGTTTCGGGTACCTCGATCGCGAGCTACCTGCGTCAGGTCTCCGGCGGCACCGGCGACGGCACCAAGGCCACCGATTTCAAGTCCGCTGCTGCGGATCTGAAGGCCGGCAAGCAGGTCAACTATGACGGCTTCTCTGGTCCGATCACGTTCGATGAGAACGGCGACCCGACCGGCGCGACCATCGGCATTTACCAGTTCGGTGCCGACAACATGTACAAGCGCATCAACTAGCTCCACCGCTCCCGCTCTACTGAGCGATCTGAAGGGCCCCGGCTTCGGCCGGGGCCCTTCTGCGTACACGTGAGCCGATCCTGAAGCGCGAGCCGTGGCATCCGTTTGCCGGCATACATACAGAAGCGGCGCCCGAGGTGATCTCGGACGCCGCTGGAGGCTCGTGCAGGGGGTGAGAGCGCTAATCCTGCCCGAGGGTACCCAGGTACAGGCCGATCACCTTGGGGTCGTTCAAAAGCTCACGTCCGGTGCCGGTGTAGGCATCGCGACCCTGATCGAGCACGTAGCCGCGGTCGCAGATCTGCAGGCAGCGACGAGCGTTCTGCTCCACCATGATCGTGGTCACGCCGGCCTTATTGATCTCCTTCACGCGGAGGAAGGCTTCGTCCTGGCGCACGGGGGAGAGGCCGGCGCTCGGCTCGTCGAGCAGCAGCACGTGTGGACCCATCATGAGCGCGCGGCTCATGGCGACCATCTGTCGTTCGCCGCCCGACAGCGAACCGGCGCGCTGCGACATCCGTTTACTGAGCTCCGGGAAGATCTCGGTGACGAACTCGAGCCGCTCGATCAGACCCTTGGGCTTCTGAAAGATGCCCATCTCGAGGTTCTCGCGAATGGTCAAGGTCGGAAAGACGTTGTTGTTCTGCGGCACGAAGCCGACGCCCTGGGCGACGAGCTTGTTGGCCTTGAGATTGGTGATGTTGTTGCCGCGCAGGAGGATCTCGCCGTCGCGCACTTTCACCAAGCCGAATATGGCTTTGAGTAGCGTCGACTTGCCTGCGCCGTTCGGGCCGATAATGCCGATCAGCTCGCCGTCGTAGGCGGTGAGGGAGCAGGCATTGAGAATACTCACTCCGGTGACGTAGCCGGCGGTGACGCTCTTGACCTCGACGACGGCGTCCCGGGTTTCGGTCGGTGCCGGCACGATTTGCGGATTAGCGTTCGTCATCGAGCAACTCCTTAATGGCTGAAACGTGCACGATCTCGGCATCGGGGTCTTCCCCAATGTCTTCGTCATGGTGCTGACCGAGATATGCGTCGATCACGGCCGGGTTCTTCATGACCTCGTGCGGGTCGCCCTCGGCGACCACCTTGCCCTCGGCCATTACGATCACCCAGTCGGCGATGTGGCGCACCATGTGCATGTCGTGCTCCACAAAGAGAACGGACATGCCCTGCGCCTTGAGGTTGAGAATGTGGTCGAGCAGCGACTGGGTCAGTGCCGGGTTGACCCCGGCCATGGGTTCGTCGAGCATTACCAGGGTCGGATCGCTCATGAGCGCTCTGGCCATTTCGAGCAGCTTGCGCTGCCCGCCGGAGAGGCTCGCCGCGTAGTCGTCTTTCTTGGTATCGAGCTTGAACCGGGTGAGCAGATCGAGTGCTTTGGCGCGGTTCTCCTCCTCTTCATTGCGCCAGAGAAACGGCATCAATGCGCGGAATATGTTCTCGCCGGTCTGGCCCTTGGCACCGAGCAGCATATTGTCCATAACGGTGAGCAGACCGAGCGCCTTGGTCAACTGGAAGGTTCGAATCTGGCCCATGCGGGCCACTCGGTACGCCGGAACACCAGCGAGGGACCGACCGTTGAAGGTCCATTTTCCGTCGTCGGGCTTGTCGAAACCGGTCAACAGGTTGAACAGGGTCGTCTTACCGGCGCCGTTCGGGCCGATCAGTGCTGTGATCGCGCCGCGCGGAACCTCGACGTGATCGACGTCGACCGCGGTGAGCCCCCCGAAGGTGCGCCGCACGTTGTCGACGACCAGAATCGGGTCGACCTTCGCACAGCCGGGCGCGGGCTCTCCGATGTGCAGGCCGGTCGCTTTGACCGGCTTTGTGATGGGAACGGGCGGCTCGAGGGGAGCGGCCGGAACAGCGTTATCGGACAAAAGCCAACTCCTTCTTATTGCCGAAGATACCTTGCGGTCTGAAGATGACTATTAACATGATCGCCACTCCCACCAGTACGAAGCGCAGCTGGCCGGCCTGAATGGACGTCATGAACGGCAACCAGCCTGCTTCGACGGCCCGAGCCATGAAACCCGAGAAGAACGACAGCAGCACCCAGAAGATCATTGAACCGATGATCGGGCCGAGCACCGTGGCGGCCCCGCCGAGCAGCAGAATCGCGTAGATGAAGAACGTCAGAGTCGTCTGATAATTCGACGGCACGACCGCTCGCGGCAGCGCGAAAATCATTCCCGCGATGGTACCGAACACACCACCGAGAATGAGCGACTGCATTTTGTAGGCATAGACGTTCTTGCCGAGGGCACGCACGGCGTCTTCGTCTTCGCGAATGCCCTTGATGACGCGGCCCCAGGGGCTGCGCATGATCTGCCAGACCAGCAGGGCCGCGATAATCACGATCGACCAGGCCACGATGCGCAGCCAGGTGTCGTAGGCGTTGTTCTCGAACGGCCCGAACCCATAGCTGCCATCAGCTAGCGGGTTGAGCGCCGCGAACTCGTTCTTGTACCCACTCAGGCCGTTGGCCGATCCGGTGACGGAGGCGAAAGTGTTCGTCGTGAACAACAGCCGCACAATCTCGGCGGCAGCGATCGTGACGATGGCGAGGTAGTCGGCGCGCAGCCGAAGCGTGGGAATACCCAAAATCAAGGCAAACAGCACGGATGCCCCCACGCCGACCAGAAAGGCTCCCCAGACGGGAAACCCGAAGGTCAAAATGGAGATGGCGTAGCCGTAGGCTCCGAGGGCCATGAACCCGGCCTGTCCGAAGTTCAGCAGGCCGGTGTAGCCGAAGTGCACGGCGAGCCCGAGGGCGGCGAGTGCGTAGGCGGCCGTGGTCGGGCTGATCAGCTCGACGGCGGCGTTATTGAAGATTGCTCCCCAGTCCATCGTGAACCCCTAACCAATTCTCTCTTTGCGACCCAAAATGCCTTGCGGTCGAAACAGCAGCACCAAGATCAAAACAACAAGGGCGCCGACCACTTTCAGGTCGGACGGGAGCCACAGCGTTGACAGTTCAACGAAGAGGCCGACGATGAGGGAGCCGACGAGGGCTCCGAACGCCGTGCCGAGACCGCCGAGGGTCACAGCGGCAAAGACCAGCAACAACATCTGAAAGCCCATGTCCCAGCTGACGCCGGGGCGGAAGTAGGCCCAGAGAACGCCGCTAAGTCCGGCGAGTGCGGCCCCGACCACCCAGACGATGCGGATGACATGGTCGACGTCGATGCCGCTCGCCGACGCCAAGCTGGGGTTGTCGGAGACGGCGCGGGTGGCCTTGCCGATGCGGGTTCGCAGCAGAAAGTAGGCCACGGCCAGCAGCACGACGATGCTGATACTCATGCTGGCGAGGTCGATCGGGGAGAGTGAGATCGCGCCGAACTTGAGGTCGGCCATGCCGGCACCCGGCAGCTGGCTGGTGCTGCCGCCGAAGAAGTACTGGTAGAGATAGCGCAGTGCGAGGGAGAGCCCGATGCTCACGATCATGAGCGGAATTACCGCCACGCCCTTGCGGCGCAACGGTTTCCAGATCACCGCATCGAGGCCGAACCCGAGAGCGCCGCTGAGCAGAATGGCAATCAGAATGGCGAGCCAGATCGGCAGGCCCAACTGCACCGAGAAGACCAAGGTCATCAACGCGCCAAACGTGATCATCTCCGCGTGGGCGAAGTTGCTCAGCCCGGTGGTTCCGAAGATCAGCGACACTCCGATCGCCGCGAGGGCCAGCAGTAGGCCAAAGTTGAGGCCGTTGACAAACCGGTTGACGAACTGGTCGAAGAAGCTGACAGTGTTGCGGGTGCCCTCACCGAGGAAAAAGTTCACCGAGCGGCGGTCGGTGAGTCCGAACTCCGCGTCGATGACATTGCCACCCTTGGCGACGATAACGCCCTTGGGCAGGGTTCCCTCATCGAGAGTTACCTTGTAGGTTCCCTTTTCGGGAACTCCGATGGCCCACTTACCCTCGGCGTCCGTCACGGTATTGGCCTGGTAGCCGTTGCCGTCAACGGCGATGGCCACCTTGTCGAGGGCCTTGCCGTTGAACTGCACGTTGCCGGAGATAGTGAAGTTGTATTCCGTACCGACCGCATCGGCCTGCGCGCTGCCTGCCGAGAATGTGGCCATGGTGAAGGCTGCTAGCAGCGTCACAAACAGGATGGCGAGCATCCTGGGTATGTATCTTTGAGCCGTATGTGTGGGGTGCACGGGACCTCCATGTTGGTGCCGACCGACGGGTAACCGGGCGGGCGCCGGGTGACTACTGCCAACTTCTCTGTTGAGAGTATTTGCCGATTATGTCCTATAAGTTTCGAAACACCGCACCGTGTTGACAATGGTGTGCGGAATGTGATGAACCCAAACACGCTTAACATTGGAGGACCGGTTAATTTTCGTGACTTTCCGGTTAATTTTCTGTTTTTCAGCTACAGGTAAGGGGTTTCATGGATCAGCCAGATCCGTTCGGATTCACCGGGCTCACCTACGACGACGTGCTGCTCCTGCCGGGGCACACCGATGTCATTCCGAGCGAGGCGGTCACCAAATCCCGCCTGACCCGGCGAATCGACGTGTCGCTGCCGCTGCTCTCCAGCGCCATGGACACCGTCACAGAGACGCGCATGGCGATCGCCATGGCCCGCGAGGGGGGCCTCGGCATTCTGCACCGCAACCTCTCGATCGGCGACCAGGCCGAGCAGGTCGACCTGGTCAAGCGCAGCGAATCTGGGATGATCACCAATCCGGTCACCACCTCGCCCGACGCCACCGTGGCCGAAGTCGACGCCCTGTGCGGCCAGTTCCGCGTCAGCGGGCTGCCCGTCATCGACGGTGACGGCATTCTGGTGGGCATCATCACCAACCGTGACATGCGCTTCGTGCCGTACGCCAAGAAGGCCCTCACCCGGGTGCGCGAGGTCATGACGACCTCGCCGCTGATCACCGGCAAGGTCGGCATGGCGCCCGAAGACGCCCTCGCCATCTTCGCCAAGCACAAGATTGAGAAGCTCCCGCTGATCGACGCCAACGGCAAGCTCACCGGCCTGATCACCGTGAAGGACTTCGACAAGAGCGAGGAATATCCCCTCGCCACCAAGGACGACGCCGGACGCCTGCGCGTCGGCGCGGCCATCGGCTTCTTCGGCGACGCCTGGCAGCGCGCGACCGCCCTGCTCGAATCGGGCGTTGACGTGCTCGTGGTCGACACCGCCAATGGCGACAGCGCCGGGGTGCTCGACATCATTCGTCGGCTGAAGGCCGATAAGGCCTTCGCCGACGTCGACGTGATCGGTGGAAACGTGGCCACCCGCTCCGGCGCCCAGGCTCTCATCGACGCGGGCGCCGACGCCATCAAGGTGGGCGTGGGCCCCGGCTCCATCTGCACCACGCGCATCGTGGCCGGTGTGGGAGTTCCCCAGATCACCGCGGTCTACCAGGCGTCCCTCGCCGCTCGCGAAACCGGCATTCCGGTCATCGCCGATGGCGGACTGCAGTATTCCGGTGACATCGCCAAGGCCCTCGTGGCCGGTGCCGACACCGTCATGCTCGGCTCCCTGCTCGCGGGTTGCACCGAAAGTCCAGGCGAACTCGTGTTCGTCAACGGCAAACAGTTCAAAACGTATCGCGGCATGGGTTCGCTCGGCGCTCTGCAGACCCGCGGCACCAAGACGTCGTACTCGAAGGACCGCTACTTTCAGAACGACGTTCCCAGTGACGAGAAGCTCATCCCAGAGGGTATCGAGGGCCAAGTTCCGTTCCGCGGTCCCCTCGCCGCTGTGGCCTATCAGCTCGTCGGTGGCCTGCGTCAGTCCATGTTCTATGTGGGCGCCCGCACCATCGCCGAGCTCAAACAAAAGGGCAAGTTCGTGCGCATTACGCCCGCCGGGCTCAAGGAGTCGCATCCGCACGACGTGCAAATCGTGGTCGAGGCCCCGAACTACCGTCGGTAGGGAGGGTCCGGCATCCGCTTGAAAAGAGGATGTCGGGGGTTCCCTCTAAACTGGAACCATGGAAATCGAGATTGGCCGTTCCAAGCGCGCTCGCCGCGTATATGCCTTCGACGACATCGCGGTGGTGCCGAGCCGGCGCACCCGCGACCCGGAGGACGTGTCGGTCGGCTGGACCATCGACGCCTACCAGTTCGCCATTCCCGTGCTCGCCGCCCCGATGGACTCCGTCGTCTCGCCGACCACAGCTATCATGATGGGCCAGCTCGGCGGCGTCGGCGTGCTCGACCTCGAAGGCCTGTGGACCCGGCACGAAAACCCGGAGCCGCTACTCGCCGAAATTCGCAGCCTGCCCGCCGATAAGGCGACCGCGCGCATGCAGGAGATGTACTCCGCTCCGATCCAGCCCGAGCTCGTCACCGCACGTCTCGCTGAGATTCGGACGGGCGGCGTCACCGTGGCCGGTGCCCTTTCGCCCCAGCGCACCCAGGAACTCTACGAAACCGTCGTCGCCGCCGGTGTTGACCTGTTCGTGATTCGCGGCACGACAGTGTCGGCCGAGCACGTGTCGCAGAACCAGGAACCGCTCAACCTCAAGAAGTTCATCTACGAACTCGACGTTCCCGTCATCGTCGGCGGCGCGGCCACCTACACGGCTGCCCTGCACCTCATGCGCACCGGCGCCGCGGGTGTTCTGGTCGGTTTCGGTGGGGGAGCCGCGTCGACCACCCGCACGACCCTCGGTATCCACGCCCCGATGGCGACCGCGGTAGCGGATGTCGCCGGCGCGCGTCGCGACTACATGGACGAGTCCGGCGGGCGCTACGTGCACGTCATCGCCGACGGCGGCCTCGGGACCTCGGGCGACATCGTCAAGGCCGTCGCCTGTGGCGCCGACGCTGTCATGCTCGGCACCGCACTGGCCCGGGCAACGGATGCTCCCGGCGGCGGATTCCACTGGGGCGCCGAGGCTCACCACCCGCAACTGCCGCGCGGCAAGCGCGTGCAGGTGGGCACAGTGGCCCCGCTCGAGGAGATTCTCTACGGCCCGGCACCGGTGGCCGACGGCACCGCCAACCTCATCGGCGCGCTGCGTCGGTCGATGGCGACCACCGGCTACTCCGATCTCAAAGAATTTCAACGGGTTGAAGTGGTTGTCGCGCCGTACCGAGTGAACTAGCGTCGAAGATAGCGGAACTTTTCGTAAATAACCCTCAATACTGTTGTCGCAGCACGCCCTGACCTCTCGTCTTGAACATTGAGTCTGAACAGGAGTAGCAATGACGTCCCACAATTCGGTCACCCGATCCACAAAAATGGGGCCTGAGGAGCGGATCGCCGCTCTCGCCAAGCTCAAAGACAAGGAACTCGACATTCTCGTTGTCGGCGGCGGCATCGTCGGTGCCGGCGCAGCCCTTGATGCCGTCACGCGTGGTTTGAGCGTGGGCATTCTGGAAGCCCGGGACTGGGCGTCGGGCACGTCGAGCCGGTCTTCGAAGCTCGTGCACGGCGGTATTCGCTATCTGGAGCAGCTCGACTTTCGTCTCGTTCGCGAAGCGCTCACCGAACGAGGGCTGCTGCTGCAGCGCATCGCACCACACCTCGTGAAGCCGGTGCGGTTTCTGTACCCGCTCAAGAAACGCTTCACCGAACGTTTCTACATCGGGGCCGGCATGCTGCTCTACGACATCTTCTCCTACACCGGCGGTCGTCCGCCCGGAGTGCCGCACCACCGCCACCTGTCCAAGAGCCAGGTGCAGAAGCTCATTCCGAGCCTCGCCAATGACGCCCTGGTCGGCGGCATCACGTACTACGACGCCCAGGTCGATGACGCCCGCTACGTGTCTTCGCTCGTGCGCACCGCCTCGTTCTACGGAGCCCACGCGGCCAGCCGGGTGCGGGTCGAGGGCTTCATCAAGGTGGGGGAGCGCGTCGTCGGCGTGCGCGCCCACGACCTGCAGACCGACGAACACTTCGACGTGCGGGCCAAGCAGGTCGTGAACGCGACCGGCGTCTGGACCGACGACACCCAGCGCATGGTCGGCGAACGCGGCACCTTCAAGGTGCGGGCCTCGAAGGGCGTGCACCTCGTCGTGCCGCGCGACCGGTTCCAGAGCGCCATGGGACTGCTGCTGCGCACCGAGAAGAGCGTACTTTTCGTCATCCCGTGGGGCCGGCACTGGCTCATCGGAACGACCGACACCGATTGGCACCTCGACAAGGCGCACCCCGCTGCTACGGCGGCGGATATCGACTACATTCTCGAGCACATCAACGAGGTGCTGAGCGTTCCGCTCACCCGCGAAGACGTTGAGGGCGTCTACGCCGGGCTGCGTCCGCTGCTGGCCGGCGAGAGCGACCAGACCTCCAAGCTGTCCCGTGAGCACCTCGTCGGGCACTCCGTTCCCGGCCTCGTCGTCATCGCCGGCGGCAAGTGGACCACCTACCGCATCATGGCCAAGGACGCAGTGGATGCCGCGGCGTCGGCTCTCGACGGTCGCATTCCCGCGTCGGCGACCCAGGACATCCCCTTGCTGGGCGCCGAGGGTTATCAGGCCGCCTGGAACAAGCGCGGCAAGATCGCCAGGGCGTTCGGACTGCACACCGTGCGGGTCGAACACCTGCTCAACCGGTACGGCACCCTCACCGACGAGTTGCTCGACCTGATCAAGGCGAACCCGGCGCTCGCCGAGCCGCTGCCCGGCGCCGATGACTACATCGGTGCCGAGGTCGTCTACGCGGCGTCGCACGAGGGTGCCCTGCACCTCGAGGACGTGCTGGCGCGCCGCACCCGCATCTCGATCGAGGCCTGGGACCGCGGGGTGTCGGCCGCGCCGGTCGCCGCAGCTCTCATGGCTGACGTGCTCGGCTGGGACCAGGGGCGCATCGACCGGGAGGTCGGCTTCTATCTCACCCGGGTCGCCGCCGAGCGGGCCTCGCAGGAGGAGCCGAACGACGAATCCGCCGACCGGGTGCGCCTCGAGGCCCCCGACATCGTGGTCACGAACTAGCGCGCGCCGCAGGCGCCGCCGACCGGGTGCGCTACCGGGGTCCTCGGGTCACGCGCACCTCGACCTCGCGCTCGACAAAGGTCCATTCCGTCGTCCCCCGCAGCTCAGCCAGTAGATCGTCGAATGCGGCCGCGTTGATGGGGCGAACTCGAACCAGGTCAGAAAATCAAACGGTCCGCCCAGGTCGCGACAGTGATGCAGCTTCCTGGCCACGGCCGGCAGATAGTCCATGGCGCGGCGGATATGATGACTCGTCTCCTCAAAGATGGCTCGTCGTTCGTCCTGGGCCAGTTCCCACCACGCGTTCGATTTCGTGATCGGAATGAGCGAGGCCACGGTGGCGTCCGGTCGGCCCAGCGCCGGGGACTGCGCGTTCAGTCGCGTCAGTTCTGCGGCGGTCGTGTAGCGCTGATTGCTGACGGCGCCGCGCAAAACCCAGTCGGGAGAACTCGTCGCTTCAGTCGGCGAAACCGGGCGCGCGACGCATGTCGTCGGCACGAACCCGCGCGCGGCGGAAAAAAGCAGCTCCGGTAGAATGAGCGCACTGCCCCTAAACCTCAGGAGTCATGACAATGGTTGATGTTCGGCGGGTCAAACTTCCCGGCGTGGGTGTGCTGCACACCTTCATAACGGATGACGGTGGCAAGGTCGGCGTCATCGCCCACCGTTCCGGCCACAGCGACCTCATTACCTTTGCTGACGACGAGGGCGGCCCCGACGCGAGCAAGGTCTCGCTTCGGCTCAACGAAGACGAGGCGCACACCCTCGCCGAGCTGCTCGGCGGCACCCAGATCACCGAGTCGCTCAGCGCCCTCGACCAGATTCCCGGCCTCAGCATCGACTGGTTCACCGTCGACTACGAAGACCACATCGCCGGCCAGGCGCTTGGCAACCCGGCCGATCGCGGTATCGCCGGACTCACCGTGGTGGCCGTCGTGCGCGGAGAATCCGCCAACCCGGCACCGGCCGCCGACTTCAAGGTCTTTCCCGGCGACACCCTCGTCGTCGCTGGCTCGCCGGAAAAGGTCGTCAAGGCCTTCGCGTTCTTCCGCACCGGTGAAGTGAAGGCGAAAACCGTCGACGCTCCACCCGGGGGATAACCGATGCACCTGGGCGAAGACCTCCTCGTTCTCGGCATCCTGCTCGTCGTCGCCTACGTTCTTGGCCGCCTGGGCAAAATGATCGGGCTCCCCACCATCCCGATCTATATGATCGTGGGCGTTCTCGCGAGCCCGAACACCGACTTCTTCCCCCTCGACTTTCAGTCCGGCGACATTGAACTCATCGCCGTGTTCGGCCTGATCCTGCTGCTCTTCAGCCTCGGCCTCGAATTCGACCAGGAAGAATTCTTCGGCAACGCCAAGACTCTGATCATCTCCGGCGGATCCTGGGTGCTCATCAACATGGGCGCCGGCTTCATCTTCGGCCTGCTCGTGGGCTGGGGCCCCCGCGAAGCCCTCGTCATTGCCGGCATGACCGGAACCTCCTCGAGCGCCATCATTACCAAACTGCTCATCGAACTGCGCCGCCTGGCTAACAAAGAGACCCCGATGATCCTCGGCGTGACGGTCGTCGGCGACATCTTCATCGCCATCTACCTCTCCATCGTCTCGGTCGTGCTGAGCGGTGAAACCGAGATCTGGCCGATCGTGCTGCAGCTCTCCATCGCGTTCCTGTTTCTGGTGGCCATGTTCTCGCTCGCCCGCTGGGGCGGCCGCGTCGTCTCGCGCCTGATGCGCACCAAAGACGACGAACTGTTCACCATTTTGTTCTTCGGGCTCGTGGTGCTGTTCGCCGGCATCGGCGAGATCATCGGCGTGACGGATGCGATCGGCGCGTTCCTGATCGGCGTCGTGCTCGGCGCGAGCAGCTATCGCGCCAGAATCGAACGCGTCGCCGTGCCCCTCCGCGACATCTTCGCGGCATTCTTCTTTCTCAACTTCGGACTCGCCCTCGACGTAGCCCAGTTCGGGTCGGTGATCGGAGTCGTGCTGATCGCCATCGTGATGACCTTCGTACTCAGTCTGCTGTCTGGGGCACTGCTGGCCTGGCTGCACAAGATGGGGCCACGCGAAGCACTGAACACCGCCGCGATCTTTGTCAACCGCGGCGAGTTCACGCTCATTTTGGCAACGCTGTCGGTGTCGGCCGGGCTGGATCCGCGGCTGCAACCGTTCGCCGGGCTCTACGTGTTATCGATGGCCATACTCGGCCCGCTGTTCGCGGCGAATTCCGAGAAGATCGGATCGGCGCTGCGTCGTCGGGTGCCGGCATCTGTTGCGCCGCGCGCACCGCGCAACCCCATGCTCGACGAAGAGATCGCGCTGGTCGAGGCGGCGACCGCCGCCCAGGCGGCCGATGCCGACGAGTTCACCCGCCGTACGGCCAAACGCGACTCGGCTAATTCCCAACCGGCGGAAGATACGGTTGCCAGAGCGAAACGCTCGCATTCAGATGTAGATTCCATGGCTGATTTCGCGCTCGGTCAGCATTCCCCAGAACCCGACGACGCGGCCGACCGGCCGGCACGCAAACCCGGGCGAGAAACTCACACAGGTGACTATTCGTGATCAGAATGATGGTGCGCCCCCGCTGGGTCGCTGCACTGCTGCTTGCCCTCGGCGTTGCCGCGGCGTTCGCCCTGCTCGGGCACTGGCAGCTCGAGCGCGCCATCGAATCCGGCGTGGTGGTGGAGCGCAGCACCGAACAGGTCAAGCCTCTCGCCGAGGTGGCGCAGCCCGACGGGGGAGTGACGCAGATCGCGACCGGCCAAATGGTCAGCACCGAAGGCACCTGGGTGCCCGGTGACGACACGCTCATCTCGACACGCTTCAACGGCGGCGTCGAAGGGTTCTGGGTGGTCAGCCATTTTCAAACGGATGCTGCCGCCAGTATCGCCGTCGCGCGCGGCTGGGCCCCCGATAAGGTCAGCGCCCAGGCTGTCATCGATGCGCTGCAAACGGAACCGGAAAACACCCCGGTTACCCTGACCGGGCGCTTCCTCACCGGCGAGGCACCCGAGCTGCCCGACCCGCAGGGTGACTCAATGGAACTGACCAAGGTGGCGCCATCCGCTTTGATCAATTTGTGGGCTGATTTCACCGACGAGTCCGTGTATTCCGCGTATATCGTCGCCGCCGAAGCCCCGGGCGGACTCGACAAAATCGACTCCCCGGTGCCCGAAGTTGATCAGTCGCTCAACTGGCTGAACATCTTCTATGCCATCGAGTGGGTCGTCTTCGCCGGATTCGCCGTGTTCCTCTGGTATCGTCTGGTGCGCGACGCGCTGGAGCGCGAGCAGGAAGAGGCCGAGCTCGAATTGGTCTCTGCAAGCACTCCCAGCGCTGGCGCATAGAATTACCCCATGCCACTTGATCCCAAGCCCGCCGATATTTCCCGAATCCCCGGTGCGCTTCGGCTCTACCAGGTGTCGTCCATCATCACCGGTGTCTTTCTGCTGCTGCTCTGCGCCGAGGTCTATGCCAAGTTCATTCTCGGTTACGAACTCGAAATGAACGGCGCCGATGGCTTTCTCGCCTTCGTGCCGCGCGACACGGTCGCCGCAATCAACCTGAGCACGATCATCCTGATCGTGCACGGCTGGTTCTACGTGCTCTACCTGTTCGCCGACTTCCGGCTGTGGAGTCTCATGCGCTGGCCGTTCCCGCTCTTCGTGCTGATTGCGCTCGGCGGCATCATCCCCACGCTCTCGTTCTTCCTGGAAGGCCCCATGACCCGCCGCGTCAAACGTTCCCTCGAGCAGCTCGAAGCGAAAAAGGCCGCCGAGGTGCGTTCGTGAGTGTCGTCGACACAGCATCAGCGGATGCCTCACGCGCCGATTCAGCTGCGGTCGCCGACTCAGGCCTCGATCGCCCCGTTCTCGTGGTCGATTTCGGTGCGCAGTACGCGCAGCTGATCGCGCGGCGCGTGCGGGAGGCATCCGTTTATTCGGAAATCGTGCCGCACACGATCACCGCCGCCGAAGTTCTCGCCAAGAACCCGCGCGGAATCGTTCTGAGCGGGGGCCCGTCAAGCGTCTACGCCGGTGGTGCGCCCGCCTTCGACGCCGCGATCTTCGAGCTCGGCGTGCCCGTGCTCGGCATCTGCTACGGCTTCCAGGTGATGGCGACCGCTCTCGGCGGCACCGTCGCCCACACCGGCGCCCGCGAATACGGCTCGACCCCGGTCACCGTGAGCAACGGCGACAACGTGCTGCTGGCAAACCAGCCGGGCAACCAGACCGTGTGGATGAGCCACGGCGACTCGGTTGCCACGGCGCCGGCGGGCTTCACCGTGCTCGCCTCGTCGGTCTCGACCCCTGTCGCCGCGTTCGCCAACGACGCCAGGCGCCTCTACGGCGTGCAGTGGCACCCCGAGGTCAAGCACTCCGAAAACGGGCAGCACGTGCTCGAGAACTTTCTGCACCGCGCCGCCGGCATCAACCCCGACTGGAACAGCGGCAACGTCATCGCCGAGCAGGTCGCGAAGATTCGCGCCCAGGTCGGCACCGGCAAGGTCATCTGCGGCCTGTCCGGCGGAGTCGACTCCGCCGTCGCCGCCGCCCTCGTGCACAAGGCGATCGGCGACCAGCTGGTCTGCGTGTTCGTCGACCACGGCCTGCTGCGCCAGGACGAGCGCCGCCAGGTTGAGGAAGACTACGTCAAGGCCACGGGCATCCGCCTGGTCACCGTGGACGTGCGTGAGCAGTTCCTCGTGGCCCTCGAAGGTGTGAGCGACCCTGAGACCAAGCGCAAGATCATCGGCCGCGAGTTCATTCGCACCTTCGAGCAGGCCCAGGCCGAACTTATCGAAGAAGCCAAGGAAATCGACGGCGACCCGATCCGCTTCCTCGTGCAGGGCACGCTCTACCCCGACGTCGTCGAATCCGGCGGCGGCAGTGGCACCGCCAACATCAAGAGCCACCACAACGTGGGCGGCCTGCCCGACGACCTCAAGTTCGAACTGGTCGAACCGCTGCGCACCCTGTTCAAAGACGAAGTGCGCGCGATCGGCGCCGAGCTTGGACTGCCGGCCGAAATTGTGCAGCGCCAGCCGTTTCCCGGCCCCGGCCTGGGAATTCGCATCGTCGGCTCGATCACCCAGGAACGCCTCGACCTGCTGCGTCAAGCGGATGCGATCGTTCGCTTCGAACTGACCGCCGCCGGCCTCGACCGCGAGATCTGGCAGTGCCCGGTCGTGCTGCTGGCCGATGTGCGCTCGGTGGGCGTGCAGGGCGACGGCCGCACCTACGGTCACCCGATCGTGTTGCGCCCGGTGTCTTCAGAGGATGCCATGACCGCCGACTGGACTCGCCTGCCCTACGACCTGCTCGCCAAGATTTCGAACCGCATCACCAACGAGGTCGACGGCGTGAACCGCGTCGTGCTCGATGTGACGAGCAAGCCGCCGGGAACCATCGAGTGGGAGTGATCGCGCAGTAAAAAGGGTCGGCTCGCGAGAGTCGGCCCTTTTTGTGTGCCCGGCGCCGGCATCCGCTCGTGGTCGCGCCCGAAACGGGTGCGCTCATACTCCTTCCACCGCGATGCGGTTGCCTTGGCAGAGCGGCGCGCAGTACAGTCGAATCATGTTCCGCTCCTGATTGTTCCGCGCTCTCGTGCATTCCGCGCGATTGAGCACCGAATTTTTCAACGATCAGGGACACGATGCTACAGATACGGGACTACCGCACTTCCGACGAACGAAGCTGGCTCACCTGCCGCTTGTTGAGTTTTTTTGACACCGATTACTATGACGAGGTCAAAATTTGCAAGACAACATTTGCGAGTGCTCGTGTGGAATTAGTTGCCTGCAGGGGCGACGTCGTCGTTGGACTGATCGACGTCGAGATCGACGGCGACACCGCGACGATCGACTCAATAGCCGTGCATCCGGATGCTCAACGCCACGGAATCGCCTCAAAGCTCCTACGGCATGCCGTACAGCGGCTGCCGGAGCGAGTCACGTCGCTCGATGCCTGGACGCGAGAAACCGCGAGTGCAAACGACTGGTACACCTCGGCAGGATTCGCGGAGAACTATCGCTACCTGCACGTCTACAAGGAGTCAGCGAGCGGGGACGACGGATTTGAGTCTCCCGCTGGACTGTCCACACCCGTGCACGCCTTCATGCACGCGCGCTTCGAACTCGAGGATGAGCTTCGTCAGCGCTACTCCCGTGTGTACGTCTGCCGCCAATATCTCTTGCGATTGCGGGCGCCAAGCCCCCGTTACCTTGTAGGTAGCCCTTGAAGCTTTGCTTCTGAAGGGTGTTGGCCTGTTAGGCCCGGCATGGTTATTGCCCCCAGTCATTGATGATCCGGGGGGTGTTGTCACCGGGCCTGACTGGCATTGGATGATCAGGGGCAGGATCGCGGGGAAGCACGATGACAGCCAGCACCGCACAACACACGAAGACTCCGCCACCGACGGCGATCGGCAGTGCAAGGCCAACCACAGCCAGCAGGCCGCCGAGCGCCGAACCGAGCGCCAGCCCGAGCAGGCTGAGCACGCGGGACGCCGCGTTCACCCGTCCGCGCAGGGCGTCGGGCACGAGTCGTTGCCGGAGGGAGGTGGCGCAGATTCCCCAGACCACGGCGTGCAGGATGTAGACCGCGAGAAACACAGCGGCAACAACTCCGTTGGTGGCGATCGACAGCGCGAACAGTGCTGCCGCCCCCGTGACGAGGCTCGCAATAATCGTGCGCCGGTAGCCCATCGTGCCAACGACTCGTGCTGTCGAGAACGAACCGACCAATCCGCCGAGCGCTGAAACGGCCAGGATCACCCCGTAACCGAGGGCATCGAGGGCGAGGCGTTGCCCGGCGAACAGCACGAGGATCGAGAAGGGGAGCATGTAGCCCACACTGGCAAGCGCGCCGATCAGCGCCAGCCCGCCAACCGCGCGGTTGCCCGCGAGCCATCGCGCACCCTCGATCGCCTCGCGAAAAATGGGCTGGCGCAGGGTGAGGTCGGGGCTCGACCCACCGAGCCGCCGGCTCGGCAGCGCCAGGGCGAGAATCCCGGCCGCAGCCCACAGCCCGCCCATGAGATACAGGGGAGCGGCGGCCAGGGCGGCAAACAGCAGTCCACCCAGCGGCGGTCCGGCGAACTCATCGGCGATCAGCTGCGCGGCTGAAATGCGACCATTGGCGCGATCCAGCTGCGTGACCGGTACGACCCCGGGCAAGAGCGAAACGGATGCGTTGTCCGCCGCGCTCTCCAGCGTTCCGACGACCGCAAACGCCGCGTAGAGCAGCGGCAACGTTGCGAGGTCCAACTGCACGGAGACAGCCAGGGCGAGCACCGCCAACCCACGGATGAGGTTCGCGCCGATCAGCAGCGTGCGCCGATCGACTCGATCGACCCATACCCCGATGGGCAGCGCGACCAGGAGCCGCACCAGGGCGTACGTCGTGGCCAGACCCGCGACCAACCGCGGATCGTCGGTGAGCGACACCGCGAGAAGCGGCATCGAGATGAACGCGACTCCGTCAGCGAGATTCGAGGAGGCACTCGATGCCCACAGCGCTCGAAATGGGCGACCGAGCGACATAACCCGAGTCTACGCAGGGATTCACGCGGTGCGCTGCGGGCGAACCCCGGACTGAAACCGTCGCCGTTGCGATTGACTGGGCAGATGACCCACACCCTAAGGCTCGGCGCGAAGGAGAATCATGACCAGCCCTGAACTTCACGACTGGCCGGCGAGCGATCCGAAATTCCGGCGCTCGGAAGTGTCAGCGGTCGTGGGCAGCGGTGACGCGGTGTGGGAGCGCGCCGCCGGGGATGTGCTGCGCTGGCGGGTGAAGACGGCGAGCGGGTTTGCCGTGGATTCGGCGGCGCCGGTGTCGCCCGGCGACCGGGTAATCGTCACGGCACGCCTGATCGCGCTGACCGTCGTCGAACCGGTGGAGGTCGTTTCTGTCGTCGACGAGCCGAACCGGGTCGGGTTCGCCTATCGAACGCTGCCCGGGCATCCGGTCAGTGGCGAGGAGGCGTTCATCGTGCACCGCCACGGCAACGAAGTGCATCTCACGGTGCGATCGCTGACGCGGGCGGCCCCGCAGCAGCCGTGGCGCGCCCTCTACCCACTACTTCGGGTCGCTCAACTCATCGTTTGCCGGCGCTACCTGCGTTCGCTGCGCTGATTCGTTCAGTCCGTGGGTTGCCGCAGCGTTGATCCTCTGCAGCAGCCCCACCAGAAGCGATTGTTCGTCGTCAGAAAGAATCTGGGTGATGGTTCGCTCGGTCTCGACGTGCGGGGCCAGGGCGGCGTCGATGAGCCGCTTACCGGCATCCGTCAGCGCGACCAGGGTACCGCGGCCATCGTCGGGGTTCGCCTCCCGGCTGACCAAACCTCGCGTCTGAAGTTTGTTCAGGCGCTGGGCCACCGCGCTCGTCGAGATCATCGCATCGCGGGCCAGTGCCGCCGGGGAGATCCGGTAGGGCGCACCGCTCCGCAGCAGCGTCGCGAGCACGTCGAAAGAGGATGCGTCCAGGCCGTACCGCGCAAAGGTCGCGGCCAGGCGGGACTCGACGGCCAGAGCGGTGCGACTCAAGCGGCCGATGACGGCCATCGGGGAGACATCCAGGTCGGGCTTCTCGGTGCTCCACTGCTCGAGGATTCGATCGACCTGGTCTGACATGGTTCCACACTATCAATTGCTAAGCACTTAGCTATAATAGCTAAGTGCTTAGCAACCGATTCCTTCTGTTGGCGACCACCGCCCTGGCTCCCGTTCTTTGGGGAACCACCTATCTGACGACGACGGCGTTGCTGCCCGCGGATCGGCCGCTGCTCGCGGCATTCCTGCGCGCGCTCCCCGCAGGGCTGCTGCTCCTGGTGCTCTGCCGCCGATTGCCGCGCGGCGAATGGTGGTGGAAGTCCTGGGTGCTCGGCGTGCTCAACATCGGGGCGTTCTTCGCGCTGCTCTTCATCGCGGCCTACCGGCTCCCTGGCGGAGTGGCCGCCATCGTCGGAGGCCTGCAGCCGCTCGTGGTCGCATTGCTCGCCAGTCGCGTGCTGCACGAGAGGATGACCGGACGCGTTCTGGCGAGCGGCGCGACCGGTGCCTTCGGCGTCAGCCTCATCGTGCTCCAATCGCAGGCGAGGCTTGACGCTATCGGGATCCTGGCCGCTGTCGGCGGCACGGTCTGCATGGCCTCGGGCATCGTGCTCTCCAAGAAGTGGGGGCAGCCGGCGCCGCTGCTGGCGACGACCTCGTGGCAGCTCATCGCGGGCGGGCTCAGCCTGCTGCCCGTTTTGCTCCTGCTCGAAGGCCTTCCGACCACGCCGTTGACCGTGGCCAACCTCGCCGGCTACGCGTACCTCGCTGTGGCCGGCACGGCATTCGCCTACGTCGCCTGGTTCCACGGCATTGCGCGCCTGCCCGCGAGCACCATCGCATTCCTCGGCCTGCTGAGCCCCGTCGTGGCCATCGTGCTCGGCTGGGCGATCGCCGGAGAGCACCTTGCCCCGATTCAGATCGCGGGAATCGTCATCGTGCTCGGCTCGATCGCGGCCGTCATCGTCGCCAGGACCCCGAAACGCGGTTTCTCCCTGCATCGACCCAGGTTTGCCCGTGGCCGCGCCCGAAACGGGTGACCGCTACGGTAACCGGCGTAGCGACTGCCGATATTGGGGGCGCACATGGGATGACCCCGGCGCGGGCATCCGTTTAGTCAGTCTTTGGGCGCTTTGAGGTAGCGGCGGATGGCGAGCAGGACCACCCAGGCGAGCCCGAGGAGTACGATGCCGCTGCCGATGTAGCCGAACGTGGCGTTCACGCCGGTGGATTCGAGGGGAGCCAGCGCGTGCAGGTCAGTGAAACTCATTGCTTAAGCCAACCACAGTGTGGCGTGCGTGGGGTACGAAAAAGCGCCCCCGTTCCGAAATAACGAGGGCGCCTGATCAAGCGGATGCCGCTACTCGCGGGTCAGCACGAAGATGCGCAGCATTTCGACGTAGAGCCAGACGACGGTCATGATGATGCCGAACGCGCCGGTCCAGCCGTACTTGCGCGGCAGGCGGTTGTTGACGCCCTTCTGGATGAAGTCGAAGTCGAGCACGAGCGAGTACGCGGCCAGGAGTACAGCGAGCAGGCCGATGAGGATGCCGAGCTTGATGTCGAAGCCGAGAATGCTAATGCTCTGGCTGCGCATGCCGAAGGCCTGGTCGGTGGCGCCGAACAGCATCATGCCGAAGTTGATCAGCGAGAACGCGGCGTAGCCGATCATGGCGACCAGGAAGATCTTGGTGGCCTTCTTCGAGGCGCGGATCTTGCCGCTCTTGAACAGGGCGAGCGTGACACCGACGACTACGAGGGTGGCGAGAACCGCCTGCATCACGACGCCCCCGTAGAGGTCCTCGAAGAACCGCGAGATGCCGCCGACGAACAGGCCCTGGGCCCCGGCGAAGGCGAGAATGAGCGGAGCGGACGGCTCCTTCTTGAAGGTGTTGACCAGACCGAGCACGAAACCGGCGATGGCACCCAGAATGAACAGGAACGGGAGCACCGGGGTAGCAACCCAGGAGATCATTGCCGCGACGAGCAGCAGCGCGAAGCCGAGGCCGGTCTTGGTGATGGTGTCTTCGTAGGTCATGCGTTCGGTGTCCTGCGCACCGGCCGAGGGCCGGTTGTACATCGACTGCAGATCGTTGTCCGAGAGGGCCTGCGACGACGCCACTGCGCCGCGAGGGCCGAACGCCTCGTTGCGGGAGAAAGCGGGGTTGGAGGATGCCATGTGTTGCTGTACTCACAATCAGCTGGTGGAGTTTGGGTGCGCCTGGTGCGGCACTTCCTCCACGGTACCCGAGAGCACGTGCGAATGTGCAGGGGATCAGCCGATTTGCAGCATTGCAGGCGGTGTTTCGCACCCATTTCGCTGTGAGCGGATGCCGGCCCCCAGCATCCGTTCTGGCCCCGTTGTTAGCCTGAAACCATGCAACCGATCGTGATTGGCCACCGCGGGGCGAGCGGGCACCGGCCCGAGCACACCCGCAGCGCATTCGACCTCGCCTTCGGCCTCGGCGCCGACGCGGTCGAACCCGACCTCGTCGCCACCCGCGACGGGGTGCTGGTGATCCGCCACGAAAACGAGATCTCCGGCACAACGGATGTCGCCACCCGCGCCGAATTCTCCGCTCGCCGCACCGAGAAACACATCGACGGAACGCTCGTCACCGGCTGGTTCACCGAGGACTTCACCTGGGACGAACTGCGCACCCTGCGGGCCAGGGAACGACTGCCCGCCCTGCGGCAGGGCAACACCACCTTCGACGACCAACAGCCGATCCTGCGCCTGCGCGACCTGTTCGACCTGGTCGATGACGCAGCCGAACACACCGACCGGGTGCTCGGTATCGTGGCCGAAATCAAGCACAGCAACTACTTCGCGAGCCTCGACCTGCCACTGCCCGAGCTGTTCGCCGCCGAGGTCTCCGCCGCAGGCTGGAACACCGACCGGCTCACCGTGGAGAGCTTCGAACCGAGCGTGCTCGCGCAGGTTCGGGCCCAGGGCGTGCGTGGCAAACGCATCTTTCTGCTCGAAGACCAGGGGCACCCGGCCGACCAACTCGCCGAGTACGGGGCCGGTGCGCTCAGCTACGCCGCCCACCTCACCGCTGGCGGGCTCTCGAGCCTGGCGGCGGGCCGCTCGGCCGGCGGCTCCCGCAGCAGCATGGGCTCGAGCACGGCCACGAGTGACATCGGGGTGGACGGCATCAGCGTTCCCAAGTCGCTCATCCTCAAAACGGATGACGCGGGTGACGTGATCGGGGCCTCCGCTCTGGTCGAGGATGCGCACGCCGCCGGACTGGAGGTCTACTGCTGGACTTTGCGCCCGGAGAACAAGTTTCTGGAGACAACCTTTCAGAGCGGCACCCGAAAGGCGGATTTCGGCCACTGGCAATCCGAGTTTCGCCTGATTTTCGACTCGGGCGTCGACGGGGTGTTCGCCGACCACCCCGATCTGGCCGTGCACGTGCGCGACGAGCGGCGCTGACCCGTGGGCGTCATCCCGGCCTCGTGTCAGGGGCCTCGCCTACACTGGAAACCGACATGACCACACCTCTGAACGCGGAATCCGCACCCGTCACCACCGGCCGCTCGGCCACGCCGATCATTCTCGATTCCAATGGGTATGCAGGCCCGGGCGGTACGCAGCAGAGTCCCTTGCTTGACGGGCTCAACCCGCAGCAGAAAGAGGCCGTGGAATACCGCGGCCAGGCCTTGCTCATCATCGCTGGCGCCGGGTCGGGCAAGACCAGTGTGCTCACCCGTCGCGTCGCGAGCCTGCTCGAAACCCGCGATGCCTGGCCGAGCCAGATTCTCGCGATTACCTTTACCAATAAGGCCGCCGCCGAGATGCGCGAGCGGGTGCACGCCATCCTCGGGCAGGGCTCAGACGGCATGTGGATCAGCACCTTCCACTCCTCCTGCGTGCGCATCCTGCGCCGCGAAGCCGAAAAGATCGGCCTGTCCAGCACGTTCAGCATCTACGACTCGGCCGACACCAAGGTCACGCTCAAGCGCATCATCAAGGGCCTCGACGCCGATACCTACGGATTCACGCCGGGGTCAGCGGGCGCCAAGATCTCCAAGCTCAAGAACGAGCTCGCCGATGCCGATTCCTATGCGCGCAACGCCAACATGAGCGACCCGCAGGAGGTCATGTTCGTCGAGATTTTTCGGCAGTACCAGGCCCGACTGCGCGCAGCGAGCGCGCTCGACTTCGACGACCTCATCGGCGAGACGGTCTACCTGTTCCGTGCTTTTCCCAAGGTCGCCGCGCTCTACCGGCGCCGCTTTCGGCACCTGCTGGTCGACGAATACCAGGACACCAACCACGCCCAGTACGCCCTCGTGCACGAGCTCACCCGACCGGTCACGCCCGAGCTCGCCCAGGAGATGGAAGACGACGGCGTGCACGTGCGCAACCTGCGCGACGCGTCCGGCGCCATCCCCGGGGCGTCACTCACCGTGGTCGGTGATTCCGACCAATCGATCTACGCCTTCCGTGGCGCCGACACCCGCAACATCAGCGGGTTCGAGCGGGACTACCCGGGCGCTAGGGTGATTCTGCTCGAGCAGAACTACCGGTCGACCCAGAATATTCTCTCGGCGGCGAACGCCGTGATCGGCCACAACTTCGACCGTACAGACAAGAAATTGTGGAGCGCCGGCGGCGACGGCGAGAAGATCGTCGGCTTCACCGCCTACTCCGGGCACGACGAAGCCCAGTTCGTCTCCGACGAAATCCAGGTGCTGCACGCGGCCGGCATGGCCTACCGAGACATGGCCGTGTTCTACCGCACCAACGCCCAGACCCGAGCGCTCGAAGAAATCCTGGTGCGCTCCGCGACCCCCTACCGGGTGGTCGGCGGCACCAAGTTCTACGAGCGGGCCGAGATCAAGGACGCCCTGGCCTACCTCATCGCCGTCGCCAACCCGGTCGACGAACTCGCCCTGCGCCGCATCCTCAACACCCCGAAGCGCGGCATCGGCCCGGCCACCGAAACCGGTCTGTCGAGCTTCGCCGACGACAACGAACTCACCTTTCGCCAAGCCATGCGCAATTCCGCCGCGCTCGGCCTCGGCCCCAAGGTGACCGGCGCCATCCTCAAACTCGCCGAACTGCTCGATGCCGCCGCGCTCATGCTGGTACCGACCTCGGTCACCGACGACGGCGTGCCGGTCGGCGGTGCCAACGTCTCCGAAGTGCTCGAATTTCTGTTGAACGGCAGCGGGCTGCTCGCCGGCTTACGAAACAGCCGCGATCCGCAAGACGAGGTGCGCGCCGAGAACATCGAAGAGCTCGTGGCCCAGACCAAGGACTTCAACAAGGAGAACCCCGACGGCGGTCTCGTCGACTTTCTCACCCAGGTGTCACTCGTGGCCGCCGCCGACGACCTCGACGATGCCTCGGGAACCGTATCCCTGATGACCCTGCACACCGCGAAGGGCCTCGAATACGAGGCAGTGTTCCTCACCGGAGTGGAAGAGGGGCTGCTTCCGCACCAGATGTCGGCGAACGAGCCCGGCGGCCCGGCCGAGGAACGCCGCCTGTTCTACGTGGGCATCACCCGCGCCCGCAAACGGCTTTACCTCTCCCTCGCCATGACCCGCGCTCAGTTCGGCGACATCAACGTGGCCATGCCGAGTCGATACCTACAGGAGATTCCGGCCGACCTGATCGACTGGAAGCAGTCGCCGGGCATGGCCAATTCCCGTGGTGGCACCCAGCCGCGAGCCCTCAATGCGCGACGCGACGGTGGCTTCGGTGGGTTCGGTAATTCACTGGGCACCGGCTCGAACGATGGTTACGGCGGGCGCAGCAGCTACGGCACCAGCAAACAACCGGTCGGTCTGCCGCCCGGCAAGCCGAAGACGGAGTGGGCGAACAAGATCACCGGAACGGTGCGCGACAACGGTGGCCTCGAGCTTCAGGCGGGTGACCGCATTCGCCACCACGACTTCGGCGAGGGCCGGGTCAACCAGGTCACCGGCGAAGGTACCAAGCGCATCGCGCACGTGCAGTTCGACACTGCGGGCGCCAAAAAGCTGTTGATCAAGATCGCCCCGATCGAAAAGATCTAGCGAGCACCCCGTTCAACCCGCGCCAGGGCCGGAACCGGGCCAGCCCGAATCCCTGCGCCAGCCCGATTCCTTGCGCCAGCCCGAATCCTTGAGGCAGTGGGCGCTCAACCTGCGCTCCTTCCAGTTCGAGGTCGCCACCCGGGCAGCGGTCGCCGCCGCGCTGCCACTCACCGTTCTCGTGCTCACCGGCCAGCTCGACTGGGCCGCCTACGCGGCCTTCGGCGCCATGACAGCGCTGTTCGGCCGGAACGAGCCCTACCGGGTGCGGCTGCGCACGGTCACCGTTGCCGGCACACTCATGCTCGCGATCATCTGCTGCCCGGCCCGTCAGGCCAGCTCGGCGCCGAGATTCTGATCGGCCGACACTACGGCGCCGCCCTGCTGTTCGTGACCCCGCTCGCCCTCACCGTGCTGCACCTCACCAGCCCGGTACCGGTTCCGGCGCTGCTGGTCGATCGCGTGCTCGAGACCGTGCTGCGCCGCGTCTTCGCCCTGGTGATCGTGCTGCTCGCGCGGGCGAGAGTCCGGCTGAAAAACAGGCATTGACGACACACAGACTGTTCACAGGTTATCGATAGCTGTTCGATGGCCCCCCGGTCGATGCTCTACTCATGAGCCTCGACACGCGCACCAACCGAACCGGCCAGGCGCCCACACGCCGCACCCGTACGGCGTTGCAGCATCCCGCCTACCAGAAGCGGATGCGCCTCGCCGACAGCCTGCAGATTCTCTGCGTGGCGTCGGTCGCCATCGTCATCGCCATCTTTCTCGCCGACGGGGGAGCAGCCAAGTTCTCCGCTCCGGCCGACGCTTTCACCTCGCTCGGAATCGTCGCCGGACTGGTCGGAACCGACCTGCTGCTCGTGATGCTCGTGCTGGCCGCGCGGCTGCCCCCGATCGACCGCGCTTTCGGACACGACCAAGCCATGGCCGTGCACCAGTCGCTC
The DNA here is from genome assembly GCF_002929595.1 of Cryobacterium sp. N19. Lineage (NCBI taxonomy): Bacteria > Bacillati > Actinomycetota > Actinomycetes > Micrococcales > Microbacteriaceae > Cryobacterium > Cryobacterium sp. N19. The sequence continues at coordinate 90,724 of NZ_PJJR01000051.1, forward strand.
GGCAAGCCCGCCCTCTATCTCATCCTCGGCCACGCGGCGCTGCTCATCACCGGCTATGCCCTCGCCGAAAACGTGAACGTGTTCGTCGAGGTCTGGAACATGTTCACGACCCTGCCCGACATGCCGCTCGCCTTCCTCGGCCTCGCGCTCATGCTCGGTGTCGTGATCACCTCGCTCGTGGTCGTGCGCCGTAAGTTTCGCTACGAGGCCTGGCACGCCGTGCACCTGCTCGCCTACCTCTCGGTGCTGGTCGCCATCCCGCACCAGCTGAGCGTCGGCAACCTGCTCAGCGAGGGGGCCATTGCCCGCTACTACTGGCTCGCCCTCTACGTGGCGGTCGCCGGCTCCATCATCGTGTTTCGCTTTCTGCTTCCGGTCTCCCGGTCATTGCGTCATCAGCTGATCGTCGACCGCATCGACGCCGTCGCTCCGGGCGTGGTCTCCATCACACTGACCGGCCGGCAGCTGGACAAACTCCGGGCGACCTCCGGGCAGTTCTTCGTCTGGCGGTTCTGGTCCCACGGACTCTGGTGGCAGGCGCACCCCTTCTCCCTGTCGTCAGCGCCGAGCGAGCGCGGACTGCGCATCACGGTGCGCGGTCTCGGCGATGCCTCGCAGCAGCTTCCGCAGCTGAAGCGCGGCACCCGAGTGAGCTTCGAAGGCCCGTACGGGCTCTTCACCGAGAACGCTCGCACGTCGCCCCGCGTCGTCTTGATCGCCGCCGGCATCGGCGTCGCCCCCATCCGCTCGCTGCTGGAAACGGTATCGTTCGCGCCGGGCAACGCCACCGTGCTGCTGCGCTCGCACAGCCTCGGCGATACTTACCTGGTCGACGAGCTGACCGACCTGTGCCGGGTGCGCGGCGCTGAACTGCGCGTCATCGCCGGAAAACGTCCCAAGGGCGTGAGTACCTGGCTGCCAGCGGATGCCGCCCGCGCCGGCATCACCCTGCGCAAGATCGTGCCCGAACTGCTCCACTGCGATATCTACATCTGCGGTCCCCGCCCGTGGACCGACGCCGTTGTGCGAGACGCCCGCGCCGGCGGGGTCCCCAAGAAGCAGATCCACTACGAAAGGTTTGACTGGTGAGAGCACGTGCCGTAGCACTGGCCGCACTGGCCTCCGTCTCGATCGTCGGCATCGGCTGGCAGCTCGGCTCGCAGGCTATCGACGCCTCGCAGAGCCTGACCGCAGCCACCGGTACCGGCGCAGCCACCGCCGCCGCCTCGGCCGCAACGGATGCCGCCGCCCAGGCCGCAGCGACCGCGAAAGCGGCCGCCGACGCTGCGGCCACAGCCCAAGCCCAGGCCGATGCCGCCAACACTGCTGCCTCGACGAAGGCAGCAGTGGATGCGGCGGCAGTAGCAACAGCCGCGGCCGACGCAGCTGCGGCTGCCAACGCGGTTGCAGCCACCGCGGCGACCGCATCGTCGCAATCGGAAAGCTTCACCGGCTCGGTCGTCGCCACCCAGTTCGGCAACATGCAGGTGTCCGTGACGATCGCCAACGGGGCGATCACCGAGGTCACTCCGCTGCAGCTGACCAACCGTGGCGGCCGATCGGTTGCCATCAGCAACCAGGCCGCGCCGATCTTGCGCTCCGAGGTGCTCGCGGCCCAATCCGCGAGCGTGCAAAACGTGAGTGGCGCCACCTACACGACCCAGGGCTACCTGCGGTCGCTGCAGTCGGCCCTCGATACGGCCGGGTTCTAGGTGCCTGCCGTGTGCCGCGACTCTGAGCGGATGCCCGCGCTCACCTTTGCAACGATGGGCAGCGTCGTCAGTTTGCGACTCGGCGATTTCGCTGCCGATACCGCTGCCGGTGACCTGGTCGAGACAGTGTTTCGGCGCTGGGATCAGCAATTCAGCCTCTACCGAGACGACTCGGAGCTGTCTCGGGTCGCGCGCGGGGACATCCGTTTGACCGACGCGAGTGAGAGCCTGCGCAACTGTTACGCCCTCACGCTGGACTGGCGGGATCGCACCCGGGGCGTATTCACTCCGCATCGTGCGGATGGCGTGATCGACCTGTCCGGGGTGATCAAGGCGCTCGCCATCGCCGAAGCCGGGGCGGCCCTGATCGCGAGCGGCTTCGCCGACTGGTCGATCAACGCCGGCGGTGACGTGCTGGTCAGTGGTCAGCCGGGCGAACGATTTGAGGCATGGGAGTCCGCCGACAGTGCGATGCCGACCGGGCATCGAGTGGCGGCGCCGGCCGCGGTGACCGAGCACCTCGAATGGGTCGTGGCGATCGTCAATCCATTCGATCGGGGTGACGTGATTGCGAGCGTGCCGCTGCGGCATCCGCTTCGAGCCGTGGCCACCTCGGGCAGCGCGGAACGCGGCGAGCACATCTGGACGGCGTTGAACGGTGAGCCGTCGCCGTTTCGCCAGGTGAGCGTTTTTGCCGCCGATATCGTCACGGCCGACGTGCTCGCGACGGCGATCGTGGCTGGCGGCGAGGCGACGCTGAACGAAATGACCGAGCGCTTTCCCATCGATGTTCTCGCCGTGTTGCGTGACGGCCAGTTGCTCGCGACACCGGGGCTGCGCCGGGCCGAATAGGTCATTTCAGACTGCCCGGACAGTTTGTACCTGGCGCTTGATCGACCGCAGCTTCGACCTCGATCTGGATCCAGACGCCTACGCCGATCTCGACTTCGACAACGACGACCGGTACTGATCAGCTGTTCGGTCGTGGCTGACCGGTCGTGCTTGGTCAGTCGTTATCGAGCAGGCGGTGGTCGGGGTCGAGGGTGCCGAGCAGTCGACCGCAGATCTCGCTGAGCTGGCCGACCTGGCGGGCGGTGAGCGGGTCGAACACCACGGTGCGCACCTCATCGACGTGGCCGGGAGCGCTGGCGACGACCTTCTGCCAGCCCGTTTCGGTGAGGCGGGCCAGGGAGGCGCGGGCATCCGCTTGCGAGGCACAGCGGGTGATGTAGCCCTGCGTTTCCAGGCGGGTGAGCACGTGCGAGAGCCGGGAGAGGGAGGAGTTGGTGCGTGAGGCGAGTTCACTGAGCGGCAACGAGTGTTCGTCGTTCTCGGAGATCATGGCGAGCACGTAGTACTCGAAGTGGCTGAGGCCTGCGTCACGTTTCAGCTCGGACTCCAGGCGGGCCGGGAGCAGCATCGTGACCGCCATCAGGCGCAGCCAGGCGAAGCGCTCGTCCTCGGTGAGCCAGCGCGGCTCCGGGGTGCGTTGGGGAGGGGAAGTCATAACAGACAATCTACCAGTTGACTTGACGTTTCAACTAAAAAGCCCTAGGTTTTAGTTGTTGCTTCAAGTGAGTAACATCCACATCGTGAACATGACCAACAGGCCTCACCCCCCCCAATAGAAAGAGAATTCTAATGACTGACATCGTTATCATCGGCAGCGGCAACATGGCTCGCGGCATCGGAACCCGTGCAGTTGCGGCCGGCCGCAGCGTGCAGATTCTCGGCCAGGACCTGGCCAAGGCGGCGGCGCTCGCTGCCGAACTCGGGGCATCCGTTACCAACGGCCCGGTCGACTTCGCTGCCGTCGACGGCAACATCGTCGTGCTCGCCGTTCCTTACGACGCGGCCCGCACCCTCGTGACCGGCTACGGCGCCGCACTCGCCGGCAAGACCGTGATCGACATCACCAACCCGGTCGACTTCACGACCTTCGACTCCCTCACCGTCGCCCCCGGCACCTCAGCGGCCGAAGAACTCGCCAAGCTCGCCGCCGACGGCGTCAACATCGTCAAGGCCTTCAACACGACCTTCGCCGGCACGCTCGTCACCGGGTCGGTCGCCGGCCAGCCGCTCGACGTGTTCGTCGCGAGTGACTCCGACACGGCCAAAGCCGCCGTCGAGTCGTTCGTCACCGACGCCGGACTCAACCCCATCGATGTTGGACCGCTGCGTCGCGCCCGCGAGCTCGAGGGCTTCCAACTGCTCATCATGACCCTGCAGGTCAACCCGGCACACGCCTCGTACAACTGGAACACCGGCCTCAAGGTGCTCGCCTAGGCGCAGATCCGGCTGGGCGCCGCCCGCCCGCCCAGGAGGCGGCGTGCAACACCCTAGGCTCGCAGCATGACCCTGACCGACGAACGGATGCGTCGGCCAGCGACGCTCGCCCGCAGTCTGCTCGTGGCGGTCGGCGCCGGGATCGCGACCGGGCTGCTGGCCCGCGCGCTGTATGCAGTGCTGCCGGAGCCGTGGACCACGCTCGCCAACACCAGCGCGCTGTGGGGCCTGCTTCCGTTCACCGTTGCAGCGCTGACCCGAACCCGCGGGTCGCGCGCGATCCTGCTTGGCGTGACCGCGCTGGTGGCGATGGTCGCAACCTGGGCCGTGCTCGGCCCGGAGTCGCAGCCACCCCGCGTGCTCGTGCTGTGGGGGATCGTCGCCATCGGCGCCGGCGCGCTGTGTGGGCTGGCGGGTGGCCTGGCCGGCCGACGGCATCCGCTCGCGCACCGATTGGGTTTGGCCGTGATGAGCGGGCTCGTCCTCGGCGAGGCGTTCTACGGCGCGCTGCTGATCGGCGGCCCGCAGTGGTGGGGCGAGGGCGCCCTGGGCCTGCTCCTGGCTCTCGGCGGAGGTCGCCGCTGGCCAGACCGGGCAGTGGCGCTCGCGCTGGCCGCTCTGATGGCGGCCAGCCTGTTCGGCGTCTACCTGCTCTTTGACGCAATCGCCGCCGGCTAGAACCGTTGCGGCCGACAGACTAGGCGGGGGTCGGCATCTGCTGGCGAGAGGCGTGCTGCACGAGCGCGGCGATGGCCCGCCAGCCGAGCAGGAACACGCCGAGCACGATAGTCGTGACGATCGCGAAACTGAGCTGCACGCCCTGGCCGCTGGCCAGGCGCAGCAGCAGGCCGCCGGCCACGGTGGCGATCCAGATGCCGATGCCGGTCCAGACGATCGTGCGTGGGTGACGCCAGGCACGCAGCACCAGCCAGCCGATGATCAGACCGCCGAGGAACGGCCAGTAGGTCACGCCGATGCCGGCCAGGCTTTCGCCGTGGCTGAGACGGCCGATCGCGGCGAAGGCCAGAACGAGGACCGCGTCGAGCACGCCAGCGGTGCGGATTGATGATCGAGGAATGGGGCCAGCCCCGATGTGCAGTGATGCCATATTTTCAGCCTATCCACGCGATGAGGGCGTAACCCGGAGTTGCCTGTGAGCCATCGTCTTAGATGCCGCCGCCGATCAGCGCACCGATGACATAGGTCACCGCGAGGGCGAGAATGCCGCCGATGACGATGCGGGCGATGGCGCGCGGCTTGGGGCTGTTGCCGAGGTGGGCGCTGAGCCAGCCGGTGATGACGAGGGCCACCAGCACCGCGAAGAAAGTGGCTCCGATGCGCCACTCGGCCGGTGGCAGCAGCACGGCGAGCAGGGGCAGTGCAGCGCCGACGGTGAATGCGATAGCGGATGCGTACGCCGCGTGCCAGGGATTCGACACATCCTGCTCGGTGATGTGCAGCTCGACTTCGAGGTGCGCGGCGAGGGCGTCATGCTCGGTGAGCTCGATTGCCACCTGTTGGGCGGTCTGGCTGGAGAGCCCCTTGGCCTCGTAGAATCCGGCCAGTTCGGCGAGTTCCTCGTCGGGCTCGTTCTCGAGTTCCCAGGTTTCTTTGGCGATGAGGGCGCGTTCGGAGTCGCGCTGGCTGCTCACCGACACATACTCGCCGAGGGCCATCGAAATCGCGCCGGCGAGCAGGCTCGCGACACCGGCGATGAGAATCACATTGGAATCGGTGGTCGCGGCGGCGACTCCGACGACGAGGGCGGCGACGGAGACGATGCCGTCATTCGCGCCCAGAACACCGGCGCGCAACCAGTTCAGCCGGGAGGCGAGCCCGGCGGCGTGCGGTTCCACCGCTTGAGCAAGATCAGTCATAGCACTAGATAAGCACTCGGTGGCGGCGTCGTCCAGCAAGGTGTGGCTAGCCTTCGCGCTGGCATTTTGTGGCGGCACAGCGCCGTTTCGGGCGCCTATGGTGTGCGCCGTGACGTTCAATTCACGCGATAGAGTTTTCAAGGGCCAGTATGTCTTGATGTCGAGCTAATTTACGGCCGGACTGCTGTTACCAACAACCTCATATATCTTCACCGGCGGTGTGATCGCCAAGACGCGGATTGGAAGAGCAGCGTGGATCTTTACGAGTACCAAGCGAGAGACCTCTTTGAGGAATATGGTGTGCCGGTTCTGCCGGGCATCATCGCGGACACCCCCGCCGAAGTACGTGCAGCGGCCGAGAAGCTCGGTGGCGTTGTCGTCGTCAAGGCACAGGTCAAGGTTGGCGGCCGCGGCAAGGCCGGCGGCGTCAAGGTAGCTAAGACTCCGGATGACGCCGAGGCCGCCGGTCGCGACATTCTGGGCCTGGACATCAAGGGCCACACCGTTCACCGCGTCATGGTGGCCGGCGGCGCCCGCATCAAGGCGGAGTTCTACTTCTCCGTGCTGCTGGACCGGTCCAACCGGTCCTACCTGTCGCTCGCCAGCTACGAGGGTGGCGTGGAGATCGAAGTTCTCGCTGTCGAGAAGCCCGAAGCGCTCGCCTACACGGCCGTCGACCCGATGGTCGGCATCGACCTCGCCGTTGCGAAGCAGATCGCGATCGACGCCAAGTTCCCGGCCGACCTCGTCGACAAAGTCGCTCCGGTCTTCGTCAAGCTGTACAACGTATTCAAGGGTGAAGACGCGACCCTGGTCGAGGTCAACCCGCTCGTCCTCACCGAAGAGGGCGACATCATCGCGCTCGACGGCAAGGTCACGATCGACGAGAACGCCGACTTCCGTCACCCCAAGCATGCCCTCCTCGAGGATGCCGCTGCGGCTGACCCGCTCGAAGCCAAGGCCAAGGCTGCCGGCCTCAACTACGTGAAGCTCGACGGTGAAGTCGGCATCATCGGCAACGGCGCTGGACTGGTCATGAGTACCCTCGACGTCGTCGCCTACGCCGGCGAGAACTTCGGCAGCGTCAAGCCGGCCAACTTCCTCGACATCGGGGGCGGAGCATCCGCTGAGGTCATGGCCGCCGGCCTCGACGTCATTCTCGGTGACCCGCAGGTCAAGAGCGTGTTCGTCAACGTCTTCGGCGGTATCACCGCGTGTGACGCCGTCGCCAAGGGCATCGTGGGCGCGCTCGCCGAGCTCGGTTCGAGCGCCAACAAGCCGCTCGTGGTGCGCCTCGACGGCAACAACGTCGAGGAGGGTCGTCGCATCCTCTCCGAGGCGAACCACCCGCTCGTAACACTGGCCGCCACCATGGACGAGGGCGCCGCCAAGGCCGCCGAACTCGCCCACGCAGCGAAGTAAGGGACAACTCAGAATGTCAATCTTCCTCAACAAGGACTCCAAGGTCATCGTTCAGGGCATCACCGGAGGTGAGGGCTCCAAGCACACCGCCCTCATGCTCAAGGCCGGTACCCAGGTCGTCGGTGGCGTCAACGCTCGCAAGGCCGGCAGCGTTGTCGTGCACGGCGACGTTGAACTCCCCGTCTTCGGCACCGTCAAAGAAGCCATCGAGAAGACCGGCGCCGACGTCTCCATCGTCTTCGTACCGCCGGTGTTCACCAAGGACGCCGTCATCGAAGCGATTGACGCCGAGATTCCGCTGCTCGTCATCATCACCGAGGGTGTTCCCGTGCAGGACTCGGCCGAGTTCTGGGCCTACGCCATCAAAAAGGGCAACAAGACCCGCATCATCGGCCCGAACTGCCCCGGCATCATCACGCCCGGTGAGGCACTCGTCGGCATCACGCCGGCGAACATCACCGTCAAGGGCCCGGTCGGACTCGTCTCCAAGTCGGGCACGCTGACCTACCAGATGATGTACGAACTGCGCGACCTGGGCTTCTCCACCGCGATCGGCATCGGTGGCGACCCCATCATCGGCACCACGCACATCGATGCGCTCGAAGCCTTCGAGAACGACCCGGAGACCAAGGCGATCGTCATGATCGGCGAAATCGGCGGCGACGCTGAAGAGAAGGCCGCCGAGTACATCAAGGCGCACGTAACGAAGCCGGTCATCGGCTACGTGGCCGGTTTCACCGCGCCCGAGGGTAAGACCATGGGCCACGCCGGCGCCATCGTCTCCGACGGAGCCGGAACCGCCCAAGGCAAGAAGGAGGCCCTCGAGGCCGCCGGAGTCAAGGTCGGCAAGACGCCGAGCGAGGCTGCCACCCTGCTGCGCGAGGCACTCGCCGCACTGTAGATCGCTTTAATGAGGGGCTCGCCGGAACGTCGGCGGGCCCCTTTTGCGCGCGTGGCGTTCCAATCTGCGGATATTTCAGCGGATGCCCGAGGCGGGCCGCGCGACGACGCGGCGGTTCGCGCGCGCCCGAGCCGCGACGGCAGAATATCCGCAGTTATGAACGGAGGCCGGGGTAGAAGCTCAGCGTGGGCGCGTGCTGGTGAGCATTGTCGGCCCGGCGATATAGGCTCGCAACGGATGAACCGCATAACGACCGCCCTGCTCGCCGCTCTCGAGGCTCTACTTGTTGTCGCCATTGGTATTGGCATTGCCATGGTGCCGCTCACCGTACTCTGGGCCGCCCATTTCGGCTTGTCGGTGGAATGGTTCGTGTTCTGGCGGGCGGCCGCCGATATCTGGCTGCTCGGCAACGGCGTCGACCTCACGGTGCAACTCGGCCCCGACGTCGCCGCAGCCCTCGGCCTGGCCGGCGCCGACACTCCCTTCCTCATCTCGGTCGTGCCGCTCGGTTTCGCCATGCTGAGCGTGCTCATGGGCGTGCACACCGGCCGTCGCGCGGCCGAGACCCCGCACCGCTGGACCGGCGTCGGCGTCGCCGTGGGCACGTATGCCATTCTGGCCGCGCTCGTGACCCTGTCCGCCGTGTCGAAAACGGTGGCACCCAACCAACTGCAGGGGCTGCTGCTGCCGACGCTCGTCTACGCTGCCGGAGTTCTGGTGGGGGCCGAACTGGGGCGGCGCAAGGCTGCGGGGGCCGTGGAGGGTCTGGACCGTGTGAGTCGCGGCATCCGCTCGTGGTACCAGCGCATGCCGCAGACCACTCGCACCGTCATCGAGGGCGCCCTGCGCGGCGGAACCGCCGCCGCCGCCGGCGTTCTCATCGTTTCGGCTGTGGCCGTGACCGCGCTCATCGCCCTCAACTACGCGACCATCATCGGGCTCTACGAGGCGGTTCAGGCCGGCGTTTTCGGCGGCGCCACCATCACCCTGGCGCAGCTCGCACTCATTCCCAACCTGGTGATCTGGGCCGCCGCCTGGTTCGTCGGGCCCGGCATCGCGCTCGGCGTCGGCACCACCGTCTCGCCGATCGGCACCGTGGTTGGCACCCTGCCCGGTCTGCCGCTGTTCGGTGCGCTGCCGCAGGGCACTCCGGCCTACGGCTTTCTCGGGCTGCTCGTGCCCGTGCTCTTGGGCTTTATCCTCGCCGTCGTGACCCGGCAATTTCTTGACCGTCGGGGAGCGCCAGAGCGCACCAGCCTCGAGCACGTGCTCACCGGACTGGGCATGGGCGTCGTCGGCGGGGCGCTCCTCGGCTTGTTGGCCTGGTGGTCGGCGGGCGCCATGGGCCCCGGTCGCCTCGCCCTGGTCGGGCCAAATCCGCTGCTGGTCGGCGCCCTCGCGGCAGCCGAAATCGGCGTTGCAGCGGCCCTCGGCATGCTGGCCGGCCGCGTTCGGCTCCCCTCGGTGCGTGCCGCCAAACGGTAAGCTCGAGACCGTGCTGTCTATTGTCGTGTTGATCTCCGGCGGAGGATCGAATCTGCGAGCCCTGCTGGAGGCGTCAGAAGACGCCGAGTTTCCCGCCAGAATCGTGGCGATCGGCGCCGACCGTGACGCCGACGGCCTCGAACTCGGCGTCGAATTCGGCATCCCGGCCTTCTCCGTTCCCTTCTCGTCGTTTCCCGACCGCGCCGCCTGGGGCGACGAACTACTTTCGCAAATTCAGCAGTGGCAGCCCGACCTGGTCGTGCTCAGCGGCATGATGCGCCTGCTGCCGCCGCGCGTGGTCGCCGCGCTGTCGCCGAACCTGATCAACACGCATCCGGCCTACCTCCCCGAATTTCCGGGCGCACACGCGGTGCGTGACGCCCTCGCTGCCGGGGCCGTGCAGACCGGTGCGAGCATCATCGTGGTCGACAACGGTGTCGACGAGGGCCCCATCCTGGTGCAGGAACGCGTCGACGTGCTGCCAGGCGATACCGAAACTTCCCTGCAGAATCGCATCAAGATCGTCGAGCGTCGCCTGCTCATCCAGGCCGTGCTCGACATCGCCAACGGACACATGAACCTCAAGGAGAACTCCAACGCATGAGTGGACACACCAACGCGCCCAGCTCGTACCGTAACCGCGACCAGATCGTAATCGAGCGCGCACTCATCTCCGTGAGCGACAAGTCCGGCCTGGTCGAGCTCGCCGCAGCCCTGAAAGCGGATGGCGTCGAAATCGTCTCCACCGGTTCGACGGCGGCCACCATTCGCGCCGCCGGCGTAGACGTAACCGATGTCGCGGCGGTCACCGGCTTTCCGGAGTCCCTCGACGGCCGGGTCAAGACCCTGCACCCCGGCGTGCACGCCGGCATCCTCGCCGACCTGCGGCTCGAAACGCACGAAGCTCAGCTCACAGAGCTCGGCATCAAGGCGTTCCAGCTCGTCGTCGTCAACCTGTACCCCTTCGTCGAGACCGCCCTGAGCGGCGCAGAGCCGGCCGATGTGATCGAGCAGGTCGACATCGGTGGGCCGGCATTGGTGCGGGCATCCGCTAAAAACCACGCGAACGTGGCCATCGTCGTCGACCCGGCCAACTACGGCGAGATCATCGCCGCCGTCGCGGATGGTGGCTCGACCCTCAAACTGCGCCAGAAGCTCGCCTCGCTCGCCTTCGAGCACACCGCCGACTACGACCTCAGCGTCTCGGCGTGGTTCACCGAGAACGTCTACGACCAGTGGCAGGACGACACCGAGGCGCTGGGCGAAGACGTCACGTTCTCCACCATCGACGACGACGACGAAGAGGAATCCACCTTTCCCGCCGGCCTCGGTATCGAGGTCACCCGCGACGCCATTCTGCGCTACGGCGAGAACTCGCACCAGGCTGCCGCGCTCTACGTGGGCGAAGGCGGCCGGGGCATCGCCCAGGCCAAGCAGCTGCACGGCAAGGAAATGTCGTACAACAATTATGTCGACGCGGATGCCGCGGTGCGCGCCGCCTTCGACTTCAGTGAGCCGGCCGTCGCCATCGTCAAGCACGCCAATCCGTGTGGCATCGCCGTTGCCAAGCCCAATGCACCGGATGCCATCGCCTCCGCGCACCTGCGCGCGCACGCCTGCGACCCGATCTCCGCGTTCGGCGGCGTGATCGCCGCGAACCGCGTCGTCACCCTCGGCATGGCCGAAACCATCAGCGAGATCTTCACCGAGGTGCTCGTCGCCCCCGGTTTCGAACCCGCCGCGGTGGAACTGCTCACCAAGAAGAAGAACATCCGCCTGCTCGAACTGCCGGCCGACTACGAGCGTTCCTCGCTCGAACTGCACCAGATTTCCGGCGGCCTGCTCGTGCAAGAGACCGACAGCTTTGAGGGCTTCAGCTCGGCCGGCTGGACTCTCGTGGCCGGCCCCGAAGTGGATGCTGCCACCCGCGCCGACCTGGAATTCGCGTGGAAGTCCTGCCGTTCCGTGAAGTCGAACGCGATTCTGCTGGCGCACGCCGGGGCATCCGTCGGTGTGGGAATGGGCCAGGTCAACCGGGTCGACTCCTGTCACCTCGCTGTGAGCCGGGCTGGCGAACGCGCCGAGGGATCGGTCGCTGCGTCGGACGCGTTTTTCCCTTTCGCTGACGGGCTCGAAGTTCTGCTCGACGCCGGCATCGCGGCGGTCGTGCAGCCCGGCGGATCGGTGCGCGACCCCGAGGTCATCGCCGCGGCCACCGCGGCCGGTGTCTCGATGTACTTCACCGGGGAGCGTCACTTCTTCCACTAGAACAAACGCGAGAAGCACCGCGCGATATTGAATCGGGGGTGCTTTTTGCATGCCTGGGCCGGTTATCCTGTTCGAGGCGGTGCCACACACCGGCTCCGCCGCATTCGGCCCACAAAGCCCGAGACAACGGAGTTTCCATGACCCTCACGCATCCAGCCGCCGCCCTCGACTCCCTCGCGCAGACAACACTGTCCCACGAGAAAGTGCTGATCACGACCGGGGAACGCTCCGGACTGCTGATCACGGTGGCCGTTCATTCCACCCGCCTCGGCCAGGCCCTCGGCGGCGCCCGCCTCTGGCAGTACGCGAGCTGGACCGACGCGGTCGCCGACGCCCTGCGGCTCTCCGCCGCCATGACCCTCAAGAACGCGGCCGCCGGTCTGAACCTTGGCGGCGGCAAATCGGTGATCTACCTGCCGCTTGGCACCGTACTCACCGACGCCCAGAAACGCCTGGCCATGCTCGACCTCGGCGACGCCATCGAAAGCCTGAACGGTGCCTACATGACCGCCGAAGACGTGGGCACGAGCGCCGAACTCATGGCCATCGTCGCCGAACGCACGAGCCACGTCTGCGGACTGCCCGCCGCGAGCGGCGGAGTCGGCGAACCAGCCGATGCCACAGCGGCCGGAGTTTACTCGAGCATCGAATCCACCCTGGAGGCCCTGTTCGGCAGCCGCGAGGTGCCGGGCCGCCACCTCGTCATCTCCGGACTCGGCCAGGTCGGCGGACGCCTCGCGCGGGCACTCGCCGCAGCCGGCGCCACCCTCACCGTCACCGACATCAACCCCGACAAGCGTGCCCTCGCCGACGAACTTGGAGCCAGCTGGGTGTCCGTCGCCGACGCCCACCGAGTACACGCTGACCTGTTCGTGCCGTGCGGCCTCGGTGGCGTGCTGAGCGCATCCGTCATTGCGGAGCTGAACGTGCTCGGCGTCTGCGGCGCCGCCAACAACCAGCTTGCGATACCGGCCGGGGCGGCCCAGCTGGATGCGCGAGGCATCCTCTGGGCACCGGATTTCGTCGTCAACGCCGGCGGGGTCGTCTACCTCGCCCTGGCGAGCGAACCGAACGCCGACCTCGCGCAGATCACCGCGCGCGTCGCGGGCATCGGCTCCGTGCTGACCCAGATCTTCACGGATGCCCGCGCCAACGAGATCACGACGCTCGCCGCCGCCGAGATGCTCGCCGCGGCGCGGCTGGGCGCCGCCCGGTAGCCCGTTCGCTCGCCCTGGCGCGCCCGCTTCGAGCGCCGAGAGCTATTGGCGCTAGGTAAACCTGCTGGCGCGCCTGGCAGGTCGGTCGCGCCAGCAGCTCGAGGCCACCGGTGCAGCTTTCGGCCGCGCGACAACGTGGTCTGCGGTCTGCGCCCGGGGCACTACTCGCGGAGGTCGGCCGGGATTGTCGGAACGACGCGTGCGGCCGCACGGCGCTCCTTGAGCGTCGTGCGTGCGGCCTTGCCCAGTTCGGTGAGAATGGGGATTCCGGAGAGCAGGATGATGCCGATGATGAAGAACTCGGAATACTTCTCGACGAAGGCGATCTGGCCGAGGAAGAACCCGACCAGGGTGAGTCCGACGCCCCAGGCGAAGGCGCCAATGGCGTTGTAGGTCACGAAGCTGCCGTAGCGCATCTTGCCGACACCGGCGGCAACCGGCACGAAGGCCCGAAAGACCGGCAGAAAACGGGCCAGAATAATGGACTTGCCGCCGTGCTTGGCGAAAAAGGCGTTGGTGCGCTCCACGTTCTTCGGGTTGAAGAAGCGGTTCTTCTCCCGCGAGAACACCGCGGGGCCGGCTTTTCGGCCGATGACATAGGCCAGCTGGTCACCGGCGAAGGCGGCCATGAAGACCACCAGGCAGGTCACCCAAATCGGCAGCGGAACAACGCCGGTCGCGGTGAGCAAGCCAACGGTGAACAGCAGGGAATCACCCGGCAGGAATGACAAAACGATGAAACCGGTCTCGATGAACACGACCGCGGCGACGCCCAGAAGCACGAAGGACCCAAACGAGTGGATCAGCCACTCAGAGTCGAGAAAATCGATTCCGAAGAGGGTGGGCAGCATGAAGAATCCTTCCAACGGGCGAGCGCGCGCGGCATGGCCATGCCGAGAAAAGGCGCAGAACCCAGACTACGTGACCTCAGGCTGGGAAATGCCGGGTGGCCATTCCGCCCCGCGGATGCCCCCACCCCAGAAAAACCTTGCGTTCTGCCCCCGTTCCGCCATAGTCTGAAAGGCTGCCTGATCCGGGGGGCATCTGACACATATTCTTGAGGCGCCCAGGAGGCAGACATGACAAAGACAGCACCGATCACGCTCGCAGCGATTGCGACCGACGGCGCACACTTTGGCGTCTCCGCTGGGTCCCCCGCCGCCGCCGTGCGTCTCGTCGGCTAGCCGCGACTCACCCCGCAACGACGAGCGATTCGCTCGTTCAGCCCGGCAGCTCGCTGCCTGCGCGTTCTGTACACGCGCACCCACCGCTCGATACCGGGCATCGCCGACCCGCCAGCGCCGTATGGCGCGAGCGTCTCGGGTGGCGACCACTCGGTCTGGTGACCACAAACATCCGCTTCACGCGCACCCCGCACCACAATCAGGACTGGACCATGACCACCACTGCACCACCGGCACCGCCGCCTCCCACCAACGACGCGGCCGTGCGCAGCAACACCTTTCGCAGCCTGCAACGGCTCTACCCCTATGCCAAACCGGCCCTGCCGCGCATCTATCTCGGCATGGTCGCCGCGCTGCTGGCCGGTCTCGTGGCCCTGGCCATCCCGCAGGTGCTGGCCTGGCTGGTCGACGGCCCGCTCAGCAGCGTCGGCTCCGGCGACAGCGCCTCACAGATCTGGCCGGCCGTGTGGATCGTGCTCGCCCTCGGCGTGGTCGAGGCGATCATGATCGCCCTGCGCCGCTGGTTCGTGCTCACACCCGGCACCCACATCGAGGCGCGCATGCGCAACCACCTCTACGCCCGCCTGCAGGACCTTCCGGTGAGCTTCCACGACCGCTGGCCGAGCGGCCAACTGCTCTCGCGCGCCGTGAGCGATTTGAACCTCATCCGCCGCTGGGTGTCGTTCGGGCTCGTGCTGCTCGTCGTCAACTTTCTCACCATCGTCGTCGGCGTCGTCATTTTGCTGTGGATGCACTGGTTGCTCGGCGTGATCTTCGTGGTCTGCTCGATTCCGATCTGGATCTACGGTTACGTCTTCGAGGAGAAATACTCGGTGATCGCCAGGCGCAGCCAGGACCAGTCCGGCGACCTCGCCACCGCGGTCGAGGAATCGGTGCACGGCATTCGCGTGCTCAAGGCCTTCGGTCGTGGCTCGTTCGCGCTCAAGAACTTCGCCTCACAGG
Organism: Cryobacterium sp. N19; assembly: GCF_002929595.1. Classification (NCBI taxonomy): domain Bacteria; kingdom Bacillati; phylum Actinomycetota; class Actinomycetes; order Micrococcales; family Microbacteriaceae; genus Cryobacterium; species Cryobacterium sp. N19. The sequence continues at coordinate 106,039 of NZ_PJJR01000051.1, forward strand.
CCGAAAGCCTGCGCGGCACCGAGATCGAGAAAGCCCGCGCCATTGCCGGCATCTGGCTCTGGCTGCTGCTGGTTCCCGATGTGGCGTTCGCGCTCTGCCTCGTCGCCGGCGTCTGGCTCACCAGTCAGGGCGACCTGAGCGGTGGCGAGCTGCTCGCATTCTTCGCCACGGCGACGGTGCTGCGGTTTCCGGTGGAATCGATCGGTTTTCTGCTGTCGATGACCTTCGACGCGCGCACCGCGACCGACCGGTTCTTCGACATTCTCGACACCCCGAACGACATCACCGACCCGGCCGCTCCGGTCATCCTGAACGCGCCGCTCGGCCGGCTCGCGTTCGACAACGTGCACTTTCGCTACCCCGACTCGCCGGAGCGTTTTCCCGACCTGCTCGACGGCATCGACCTCGTGCTCGAACCGGGGGAAACCATGGCGCTGGTCGGACTCACCGGCTCGGGCAAGAGCACGCTGACGGCCCTGACCACCCGGCTGTACGACGTGACGGCCGGTTCAGTGACGCTCGACGGTGTCGACGTGCGCGCGCTCAGCCGTGAGGAGCTGCGCCGCCACTTGGCGATGGCCTTCGAGGACGCCACGCTGTTCTCCGCCTCCGTTCGCGACAACGTGCTGCTCGGGCGCGCTGACCTGGCCGAAAACAGTCCCGAAGCGGATGCCGCGCTCGCGCAGGCCCTGCAGATCGCCCAGGCCGGCTTTGTGCACGACCTGCCGCTCGGCGTCGACACCCTCGTCGGCGAGGAGGGCATGAGTCTGTCCGGCGGGCAACGGCAGCGCCTCGCCCTGGCGCGCGCGGTCGCGGCGCGGCCATCCGTTTTGATTTTGGATGACCCCCTCTCGGCGCTCGATGTGAACACCGAATCGCTCGTGGAGAACGCGCTCCGCGAGGTGCTCGTCGACACGACGGCGCTCATCGTGGCGCACCGCCCGTCGACGGTCATGCTCGCCGACCGGGTGGCGCTGCTCGAAGACGGCCGCATCACGGCGGTCGGTACGCACTCCGAACTGCTGCGCACCAGCCCGCACTACACCTTCGTCATCTCCAGTCTGGAAGACGAAGAACGCCGAGAATCGATCCGAGCGGAGGAAGTACTGTGAGCGTCACCGGAGTACAGGGTGAGGAACGCCACGACTTCACCAAGGCTGAAAGCAAGCAGATTCGGGCTCGTTCGCTGCGGCTGCTCGGTTCGCTGCTGCTGCCGGTGCGCGGCAAGGTCGTGCTCGCCATGCTCGTGGTGGTCGTCTCGACCGCCGCGCAGGTGGCCGGCCCGGCCCTGATCGCGTTCGGCATCGACCGCGGATTACCGGCGCTACTGAAGCAGGACTGGATGCCGTTGGCCGCGACCGGCGGGATCTACCTGGTTGCCGGGGTGCTCGGCGCGCTGCTCATCGCCTGGTACACCGTTCTGAGCGCCCGAGTGAGCCAGGCCGTGCTGATCGACCTGCGCAAGCGCGTGTTTGTGCACACGCAGAAGCTGAGCCTCGAATTTCACGAGTCGTACACCTCGGGCCGCATCATCTCCCGCCAGACCAGTGACCTCGACGCCATTCGGGAGCTGCTCGACTCGGGGATCAACCAGCTGGTGCAGGGCATCCTCTATATGTCGTTCACCGCGATCGCCCTGGTGCTGTTCGACGGCACGAGCGGACTCGTGCTGCTGTGTGCGCTCCTGCCGCTGGTCATTCTCACCCGCTGGTTCCAGGTGCGCTCGCAGAGCCTGTTCCGGCAGTCGCGGGTCGCGTCGGCGAGCCTGATCGTGCGTTTCGTTGAAACCATGACCGGCATTCGTGCCGTGAAGGCGTTTCGCACCGAGAAGCACAACGAGTCGGTGTTCGGACAACTCGTCGAGAGCTACCGGCAGGTCAACGCGCGGGTGATCCAGCTGTTCGGAGTTTTCGACCCCGGACTGGTGCTGATCGGCAACGTGACGGTCGCCGCCGTGCTGCTGGTGGGCGGCTTTCGGGTGGCCGACGGCGACCTCGCCATCGGCGCGCTGCTCGCGATACTGCTCTACACCCGCCGGTTCTTCGACCCGATGGAGGAGATGGCGATGTTCTACAACTCCTACCAGTCGGCCGCCGCGGCGCTCGAGAAGATCTCGGGTGTGCTCGAGGAACGTCCGGGCGTACCCGATCCGGTCGCCCCGGTCGACCTCTGGGAGGCCCGCGGACGGGTGCGCTTCGAGAACGTGCAGTTCGCCTACCAGGCCGATCGGGAGATTCTGCCGCACTTCGACCTCGACATTCCGGCCGGGCAGACCATCGCCCTGGTCGGGTCGACCGGTGCGGGCAAGTCCACGCTCGCCAAGCTCATGAGCCGCTTCTACGACCCGACGGATGGCCGGGTGCGGCTCGACGACGTCGACCTGCGCGACCTGCACCCCAAGGACCTGCGGCGCGCGATCGTCATGGTCACCCAGGAGGCCTACCTGTTCAGTGGGTCGGTGGCGGAGAACATCGCGATCGGCAAACCGGATGCCTCGGCGTACGACATCCGCGCCGCCGCGGCCGCCGTCGGTGCTCACGACTTTATCGAGAGCCTGCCGAACGGGTATGACACCGACGTCAACAAGCGCGGCGGGAGGGTGTCGGCCGGACAGCGTCAGCTGATCTCGTTTGCGCGCGCTTTCCTTGCCAACCCGGCGGTGCTCATTCTCGATGAGGCGACGTCGTCGCTCGACATTCCGAGTGAACGGCTGGTGCAGGAGGCGCTGCAGACGTTGCTGGCCGATCGCACTGCCGTGATCATCGCGCACCGCCTGTCGACGGTTGCGATCGCCGACCGGGTGCTCGTGATGGAACACGGGCGCATCGTGGAGGACGGCACCCCGAACGACCTCATCTCGGGAACCGGCCGCTTCGCGACGATGCACGCCGCCTGGCGCGACTCCCTGGTGTAGAGCGGGCGAGGCCGCCGATACTAATCGAGCAGGGGACCACGGCGCTCGGTGGCGTCTGGACCGAGGGGCTCCGGGCGGCCTGGGGTGCCTGGGGTGAGCGTGGCGGGCACAGGCTCCTTGAGCTCGACAAAGATGGTGTGCGTGGCCGTATCGCCGATGTTGGACCCGGAATGCTCTTGGGCGGGAAGCCAGCGAGCGACGCCCTCCGGCAGGTCGACGTCGACGGAACGGCCGCCGCTTGACAGACGCCGCTGGAAGGCGGTCAGGGTGAACATGACACTGTCGGGGTGCCGATGCGGCACGGTTTCGTCGCCGGGCCGGTCGAGGTACTCGAGCACCCGCACCCGCTCGTTCTCGAAAATCACCCGGTAGAACTGGGGGTTGGTGACGACCGGATCGCTCTGCATGCCAGCACGGTAGCACCGCGCCGCTTGCCTGCACAGGAGGTGGCGCCGGCTTGGCCGCACGGCCCAGGCATCCGCGCCAGCGGCCTGCGCAGACGGTCGGGCCAGGCGATCGGCCGAGGCATCCGCTCGACGAAACGGGTCTTTCGTCACTAGTGCGATCGCCAGAGGTGCGGGAGGCTAGCAGCGCAACTTTGGTCCATCGGCATGCACCGCACGAGAAAGGCTGCCAGACGATGAGCAGTTTCACGCCCTCCCCGCAGACCCCACCAGCGGCAACCCCGCCGACCTCCCGACTGCGGGCGCGGTCAGGGGCCAGGCCCGGACCGATCATCATGCTCATTCTGGGCACCGTGCTGGGTCTGGTCGGCGCCGGCATGCTCTCGGGGGTACGGCGCTCGCCGTCGTCACCGCCGCGCAGGGGGATGACGGCTACTTCACCACGCAGGCCGAGACCTTCACTGTTGATTCCTCGGCGATCACCTCGCCGAACCTGGACGTTGGCAAGGACCTCGGAGTACCGACCGGCGTCGGGTTCGACATTGCCACGCTGCGCCTTAAGGCGAGCAATGTGGCGACCGGCCAGGACGTCTTCATCGGCATCGCGCCGCGCGCCGACGTTGATACCTACCTCGCCGACGTGAACCACAGCGAGCTGCGCGAGGTACGGACGTCTCCGTTCCGGGTCGACTACCTCGACGTTCCCGGCACCCAATCAGCGGCCGCTCCCACGGACCAGAGCTTCTGGACCGAATCGGCCACGGGCACCGGCACCCAGGAAATCATCTGGAAGCCCGCCGCCGGCGACTGGTCCGTCGTCGTGATGAACGCTGACGGCAGCCCCGGGGTCGCGGTCAACCTCTCCGCTGGTGTGCACACCGATCTGCTCGGACCGATCGCTGTGGGACTCCTGGTCGGGGGCGGCATCCTCTTTCTGATCGGTGTGCTCCTCGTTGTGGCCGGCGCCATCGGCCTCGGTCGACAGCTCACACCGAAGCCGCGTGAGCCCGGGGGCGCGGGCACGGAGCCGCAGCCGCCCGCATTTGGTCGAGTGGATGCGACCGGCCCGATCACCCCGCCGCGACGAGTACCCGCCGTTCCGGCTAGACCAGGGTCCGGTCGAGCCGACCCCGGTCACCCGGTCGGAGGGCTGAAAAACCTACTTGTCGGAGCCAGCTGTCAGCCCGCCCACGATGTACTTCTGCAGGTAGAGGAACAGCGCCATCACCGGCAGGGCGGCGAGCACAGCGCCGGCCGAGAACGCGCTCCAGTCTGCATAGTTCGGGTTGGACACGAGCTTGTACAGGCCCACGGCGAGGGTCTGCTTCTCCGGGTCGATCAGCAGCACGCTGGCGACTACGAAATCATTGGTCGTCGCGATAAAAGACAGCAGCCCGACGACCGCGAGGATCGGGGCGACCAGCCGCAGAATGATCGTGAAGAAGATGCGGGCGTGGCTCGCCCCGTCGATCTTGGCCGCCTCGTCGATTGACGACGGGATCGTGTTGAAGAAGCCGTACATGAGGTAGGTGTTCACGCCGAGGGCGCCTCCGAGGTAGACCATGATCAGCCCGACCTGGGTGTTCAGGCCGATCGCGGGGAACAGGTCACCGATCGTGCTCATCACGAGGAAGATCGCGACGACGGCGAGCAGCTGGGGGAACATCTGCACGAGCACGAGGGTCAGCAGTCCAACCCGACGACCGGTGAAGCGCATGCGCGAAAAGGAATATGCCGCAAGAGCGCCGAGGAAGACGGTGAGAATCGAGGTGGTGCCGGCGATGACGATGGTGTTGCCGAACCACTGGGCGAACGGGGCATCGGGGGAGTTGAGAATGCGCGCGTAGGCTTCGAAACCCACCTGCGAGAACAGCTCGTTCGACCCGGTGAGGGTTCCCTGTGGGTTGAGGGAAGCCGAGAGTACGTACAGCAGCGGAAAGCCGGAGAAGACGACCATGACGATGCCGATCGCGTGCCGCCACCCCGTGCGGCCGAACCACCGCTTGAACGTGAACGGTCGTTTCTGCGGGATCACCCGCGTGCCCTCGTCGACGGATGTCATCGGTTCAACTCCTCGAGTGCCTTGGTCTTGCGGAAGGCGATGACCGAGATGACCGCCACCAGGATGAAGATGATGATCGAGAACGCGCTAGCGAGCCCGTAGTCCCGGGCCTGCCCCGTGAAGGCGACCTTGTAGACCATCGAAATCAGGATGTCGGTGGCCCCGACATTCACGTCGGCCGAGGCATCGCGCGGCCCGCCACCGGTGAGCATGTAGATGAGATTGAAATTGTTGAAGTTGAACGCGAACGATGCGATGAGCAGCGGCGCGACCGACACCAGCAGCAGCGGCAGCTTGATCAGCCGGAACACCGCCCAGGGCCTGGCGCCGTCGACCGTGGCGGCTTCTTCGAGTTCGGCCGGGATCGACTGCAGGGCTCCGGTGCAGACCAGGAACATGTACGGAAACCCGAGCCACAGGTTCACCACGAGAATGCTGATCTTGGCCAGCCATTCGTTGGTGAGCCAGGGGATCTGCGCCCCGCCGAGCAACACTTGGTTGACGAAGCCGAAACTCTCGCTGAGCATGCCGGCCCAGACTAGTGCGGACAGGAATGCCGGAAAGGCGTAGGGCAGGATCATGGCGACCCGGTAGAACTTGCGACCCTTCATGCGCATGTCGTTGAAAACGATGGCGAGAAAGAGCCCGAGGAAGAATGTCGTCGCCATCGAGAGGGCGGCGAAGGTGATGGTCCACAGGGTTACGCTGATCAGCGGTGTGCGAATGCCTTTTTCCGTGAAGGCGCGGGCGAAGTTGTCGAATCCCACGTTGATGCGCCAGCCCGGCAGCATCTCCTCACCGGTCGCCGAGACGAAGGCACCGTCACCGGTGTCGGAGAAGACCGTGCCGGTCTGGGTATCCGTCATGGTGTCGGCCTGCTCGTCGTAGACGAGCGAGGAGAGGTAGAGGTAGGCGCTGCTGCCGTCGTTGGTGCGCAGGGCGCCGTCGTTCGGGTCGTCGGAGAACGGCACCGTGAGGGCGGTGATTTCAGCCGTGCGCGACAGGATGTCCTGGAAGCTGAGGGTGGTGTAGCCGTCGAGCCCGACGGCCTCACCACCGGTGATGGTGGCATCGTTCACGGGCGCCAACGGGCTGTCGGCCGAGCCGAGGCTCACCTCGCCGCCAGGGTCGGTCACCAGAAAACTCAGCGTGCCGAACTGGTCGAGCACCGTGACCGCGTAGCTGGGGGAGTCGGGCACGCGTTCCTGGGCGCTGCTCATGAGCGCCGAGATGGCCTGCGCCTTGTCGCTGTTGTGGCCGGTGCTGTAGTTGGTGAACCCGATGTAGGCGGTGTAGCCCACGACGAAGATCTGGAACACGACCAGGAAGATGACGCCGGGGGTGAGGTATTTGGCCGGGAGCTTGCCGGGCGTGAAGTAGATCCAGTTGACCACGAGCGTGACCAGGGCGACGAGCGCGAAGATGAGCCACTGCTGCTGCAGGAACAGGATGAACAGGCCATAGAGCGCGACGGCGTCCACGACGCCGAGCAGCGCCATCTTGACCAGGATGGCTTTCAGGCCGCCGGAGGCTGCTTCCGCGACCATAGCCGCGCGATGCTGCCGCTTCGACGGTTTGGTCGTGCTGACGTCGGTGTCATCGGTGCGCATGGTTCAGCTTTCGTCGGGTTCAACTCTCGTGCGGGGTGTGGTCGACGGGCGACCACACCCCGCGGTGGTGCGGTTGCTGCTCTGCGGATGGTGCCGGTCAGCCGATGGCGCCCTGCACGTCGGCGGCCAGCTTCTGCCACGTCGCGGTGGGGTCTTCGCCGTTGATGATGGCGGCCTGGGCGATGCCCCAGAACTGCCAGACCTGGCCCATGGCCGGGATGGCGGGCATCGGCACGGCCTCAGCGCCGACCGCGGCGAAGCCGGCCACGATGGGATCACTCGACGCTGCCTCGGCGGATGCCTTCAGCGCGGGAAGGACCTCGCCCGACTCGAACAGGGCGGTCTGCACGTCTTCGGTGGCCATGTAGTTCACCAGGAAGTCGTTGGCGGCGACCTTGTTCTCGCTCTGCTCGCTGATGAAGAAGCCCTTCACTCCGGCGAAGGGGGCTGCGGCGCCGGTCGACGGAGCGGCGATCGGGTCGACCGCGAGGTTGATTCCTGCGTCGAGAGCTGCGCCGACGTTCCACGGGCCGGTCAGCCAGAAGGCGGCGTCGCCGGACGTGAAGGCGGTCTTGGCGATGTCACCGGTGATCTCGGTGTTGAACACGCCGGTACCGGTCTTGCCCTGGGCGGAGAGCCATGCAGCGAAGGCCTCACCGCCGGTGTTGCCAATTTCGAGCTGGGCGGCGTCATAGCCGCCGGTTGAGTCGGTGCCGAAGACCGGAGCTCCGAACGACGTCTGGAACGGGTAGAGGTGGTACGGGTTGCCGTCGACACCCTGCTCGACCAGGAACGGGTAAGTCACGCCGGTGGCGGTGCCCTTGGCGATCATGTCGTCGTAGGAGGTGGCGGCCTCGGGCACGAGGTCGGCGTTGCGCAGCAGGGCGAGGTTTTCGACGGCGTAGGGCAGCTCGTAGACCTGGCCGTCGTACGTGGATGCCGTGATGGCGACGGGGAGGAAATCGTCTGCCTTGTCGCCGAGTTCGATCGGGCTGACGACACCGTTGGTGACGAGTTCACCGAGCCAGTCGTGGGCACCCATGGTGATGTCCGGGCCCTTGCCGGTGGGGACCTGCTGAATGAAGTCATCCTTGAGGGTGGCATTGTCTTTGGAGACGAGGTCGACCTCCACTCCGGTCTTCTCGGTGTACGCGGCCGCGGCCGGTTTCAGGGCGTCGACGCGTTCGGCGTCGATCCAGACCGTCAGTGTGCTCGCGGAAGCGGCGTCGCCGGCGGTGTCGTCGGATGACGCGGGCGAGCATCCGGCGAGGGCGAGGGTTGCAACGCCCAGGAGGGCGCCGAGGCGGAGCAGGTTCTTGGTGTTCACCGTCATTGGTGTGGAGCCTTTCGCAAAATAGTGCCTGCGGCGATGCAGGCGGGCTGATTCCGATCCGGTTTGCAAGCGATTGCATCCCGGCCTTGATCGAGGTTAGCCCGAATACGCGCCATTCTGGTCACAGAACTGCATCGAATCGTGGAGAACGCGAATTCTGTGCGGATCATCCTGCAAACGCTTGCAGTGATCGGAAAATGTGTAGCATATCGACTACGCCGCCAACGAGGGCGGCACGACGAGGGGCATCATGGTTGGAATCGCGGACGTCGCCCGTCACGCCGGGGTCTCGACGGCGACGGTGTCACGCGCTCTCAGCGGTGCCCACAACGTGTCGCCGGCCACGCGCCTGCGGGTGGAGGCATCCGCTGCCCAGCTCGGTTACGTCGTATCGTCGACAGCGTCGAGCCTCGCCTCCGGTCGCATGAAGAACATCGGTGTGGTCGTACCGTTTTTGAACCGGTGGTTCTTCGCGAGTGTCGTCGAGGGCGCCCAGCAGGCCCTGCAACGCCACGGTTACGACCTCACCCTCTACAACCTTACGGGCGGGCTCGAGGCCCGCCGCAGCGTCTTCGAACACTTCCTGCTGCGCCAGCGAGTGGATGCCGTCATCGCGGTTTCGCTGGAATTGACCGAGCACGAGGTGGCCCGGCTGCACGCCCTCGACAAACCGCTCGTCGGGGTCGGCGGCCCACTCGCGGGCGTGCCGACGCTCACCGTCGACGACCTCGCCGTGGCACGCCTGGCGACCGAACACCTGATCGCTCTCGGCCACACCCGAATCGCCCATATTGGCGGGGACAAGGCATTCGACCTGGACTTCAACCTGCCGACGAACCGGCGCTTCGGCTACGAAGCGGCGCTCGCGGCGGCCGGGATCGAAGCGCGCCGGGAGGACTACCGCCCGGCCGACTTCACCACGGCCGGCGGCTACCAGGCTGCCAAGCAACTGCTTGGGCGGCCGCACGAACGCCCGACCGCCATTTTCGCCGCCTCCGACGAAATGGCCATCGGCAGTATGCTCGCCGCCCGCGACCTCGGACTCGTTGTGCCCCGCGACGTGTCGGTGATCGGGGTAGACGACCACGAACAGGCAGCCTTCTTCGGGCTCAGCACGGTCGCGCAGTTTCCCAGGCAGCAGGGCGAGAAAGCCGTTGAGGTGCTCATGGAAGAACTCCGACCGCACCCGGAGCCGCGTACCGGGCTCAATATCAACATGCCGTTCGAGCTCATCGTGCGCGCCAGTACGGCGCGGCCGCCGGAGTAATCCCGGCCGCGAGCAGATTACGCGAGCAGATTACGCGGGCAAGTTAGGCGGGCGGTGACCAGCGGGCGGCGGTGTAGTCGACTCGATACGCGGCATCCGTTTTCGTGATGAGAACCGGCGTGTTTTCGGCGCGGTAGTGCGGTAGCGCCTGGGTCTCATGCCCGATCGGGGGATGCCCGCCGGCGCGAATCACCCGCCACCAGGCCGCATCAGAGCCGTAACGAGCCATGACTTGCCCGACCGCGCGGGCCGCGCGGGAACCGAGCTGCGCGGCCACGCCGCCGTAGGTCATCACACGGCCGGGCGGGATAGAATCGACCACGCCGAGCACCCGGGACACGAAGTCGTCGGGCTCAGGCGTGCTCATCTGAGGCTCGACGCGGCTCAGAGCTTCAGTGAGCCGATGACTTCGCCGTACTGGGTCTCGCCGACATCGACGAAGCCCAGGCGGTGGAAAAAGGCCTCCGGGCCGTCGGCACCGGGCTCCCAGATGACGTTGACGTGGTCGAAGCCGCGATCACGGGCTTCAGCGGCGAGGGCTTCAGCGGCGAATTTGCCGACACCCTGACCCTGCGTCTCCGCGTTGACGTTGATGCGCCAGATGCAGGCGCGAAATTCTTCGTGCTCGGAGTTCGGGTCGAAGTTGCCGTGGATGAAACCAGCGACGACGCCGTCGAGAAGTACCACGCGCTGCCACGAGGTGGCCGGGTTGATCACCGAGGCGGCGACTGAATACGAGACCGGTGCAATGAATTGTTCCTGGCCAGGCTTGAGGCTCAGATTGTTGGCCGCGACGATGTTTCGTGCAGATAATTCTTCCAGCTTCAGCTCACCCATGTGTTCAGGCTAACGTGCGCCCGGGGTCGCCGGTAGTCGAGAGGGCGTTTGGCCCCCGCAATTCACCTCACAAATTTATCTCGATGTCAAGATAGTTACCGTCCTCTAGTAAGCTTGACGGTGGTCGTGACGGCCACACTGAATAAAGAGGAGATATTTTTGTCGAAGATCAAGGTTGAGGGAACAGTAGTCGAGCTCGATGGCGATGAGATGACCCGCATCATCTGGCATGCCATCAAAGAAACGCTCATTCACCCGTACCTCGATATCGACCTCGAGTACTACGACCTCTCCATCCAGAAGCGCGATGAAACCAACGACCAGATCACGATCGACGCCGCCCACGCCATTCAGAAGCACGGCGTCGGCGTGAAGTGCGCGACTATCACGCCCGACGAAGCGCGGGTGGAAGAGTTCGGTCTCAAGAAGATGTGGCTCTCGCCGAACGGCACCATTCGCAACATCCTCGGCGGCACCATCTTCCGCGAGCCGATCGTCATCTCCAACATCCCGCGCCTCGTGCCGGGCTGGAACAAGCCGATCATCATCAGCCGTCACGCCTACGGCGACCAGTACAAGGCCACCAACTTTCGGTTCAAGGGCAAGGGCACGCTCAGCATGACCTTCACCCCGCAGGACGGCAGCGAGCCGTCCACGTTCGAGGTGTTCGAGGCCCCGGGCGACGGCGTCGCCATGGGCATGTACAACCTCGACTCGTCGATCACCGACTTCGCCCGCGCCACCCTGGCTTACGGCCTCGAGCGCAACGTGCCGGTCTTTCTCTCGACCAAGAACACCATCCTCAAGGCCTACGACGGTCGCTTCAAGGACATCTTCCAGGACATCTTCGACGCCGAGTTCAAGGCCGGCTACGAAGCGGCCGGCCTCACCTACGAGCACCGCCTCATCGACGACATGGTCGCCTCGGCCATGAAGTGGGAGGGCGGCTACCTCTGGGCCTGCAAGAACTACGACGGCGACGTTCAGTCCGACACCGTCGCGCAGGGCTTCGGCTCGCTCGGCCTCATGACCAGCGTGCTCTCCACTCCCGACGGCAAGATCGTCGAAGCTGAAGCCGCCCACGGTACCGTGACCCGTCACTACCGTCAGCACCAGCTCGGCAAGCCCACCTCGACCAACCCGATCGCGTCGATCTACGCCTGGACCCGCGGTCTGTCGCACCGCGCCAAGCTCGACAACAACAAGGCCCTGGCCGAGTTCGCGTTGACCCTCGAAGACGTCGTCATCAAGACCGTCGAAAGCGGCAAGATGACCAAGGACCTCGCACTCCTGGTCGGGCCCGACCAGGGCTACCAGACCACCGAAGAGTTCCTCGCCTCGCTCGCCGAGAACCTGCAGACCCGCCTGGCGTAGCCAGCACCAGCGTCTCGGAAGGCCTCGACCGTAATCGGTCGGAGCCTTCGTGCGTTCTGCGTGACTGCAGGCGAGGCTTTCCTCGGTGGCGCTCGGCTGCACCGCGCGGGAGAATGCAGGCATGTCCCGCCTCCTCGTGTTCGCACGCCGATATCCGCTCGTCGCCGCCACGGTGCTCGTCGGCCTGCTCGGGCTCGCGCTCGCGCTCGGAATCTTCGGTCAAGCGGATGCCGTGCGCTGGCTGTTCAGCGGGTTCGGCATCGTTGCCGCCCTCGTTTCGTCCGTCGGGATGGTACGTCAACTGGTCCGGGGCAGCTTCGGCGTCGACCTGCTCGCCATCATCGCGATCGTCGCTACCATCCTCGTGGGTGAATACGTGGCGACCCTCCTCATCGTGCTCATGCTGTCGGGCGGCGCGGCCCTCGAAGATTATGCCGCTGGCCGCGCTGCGCGAGAACTCGACGCGCTCCTGAAACGTGCGCCTCAGATCGCTCATCGCCTCGACCCTGACTCGGGTGAGGCTACGGATGTGCCGGCCACCGAGGTGCGTGTCGGCGACCTGTTGCTCGTGCGCCCGTCGGAAATCGTGCCGGTCGACGGGCAACTGCAGAGCGACACTGCCGCGTTCGACGAGTCCTCGCTTACCGGCGAGAGCCTCCCGGTTGAACGCAGCGTCGGAGACCCGGTACTGAGTGGATCCATCAACGGGCAAATCGCAGCCACCCTGATGGCCACGGCGACCGCCGCGAACAGTCAGTACCAGCACATCATTGCCTTGGTCGAGGAGGCGTCAAGCAGTAAAGCCCCGGTGGTGCGCCTCGCCGACCGCTACGCCGTTCCGTTCACGGTGGGCGCTCTCACCCTGGCCGGTTTGGCCTGGGCGTTGTCCAACGATCCGGTGCGGTTCGCCGAGGTGCTCGTAGTGGCGACGCCGTGCCCACTGCTGCTCGCCGCGCCGGTCGCGTTCATGGGCGGCATGAGTCGGGCAGCGCGGAACGGGATCATCGTCAAGGGCGCCGGCGTGCTCGAAGCCCTCTCCCGCGCCAAAACTGTCGTCTTCGACAAGACCGGAACGCTCACTTACGGCACGCCCGCGATCAGCGAGGTGCGCCCCGAAGCGGGCTTCAGCGCTGACGAGCTGCTGACTCTCGCGGCGTCGGCCGAGCAGTATTCAAGTCACGTGCTGGCGGCATCCGTTCTTGGCGCCGCGCACGAGCGCGGTCTCGCGCTGCACACGGCGGACTCGGCCAGTGAGGCCGCAACCTTCGGCGTCGAGGCCCGATTCGCCCCCGGAACCGTGCGGGTCGGCAAACTTTCGTTCATCAATGACGGGGCAGCGGATGCGACGGCTACGCACCTTGCCGGCGGCGAGCTGGCCATGTACGTCGCCGTGGACGGACGGTTCGCCGGCAGCATCGTGGCCAGCGACCGGGTGCGGGACAACGCCCGCCAGAGCGTCGCTGACCTCGCCCGTCTCGGCGTGCGGGAGAATCTCATGCTCACCGGCGATGCGCGCGCTACCGCTTTGCACGTGGCCGGCCAGGTGGGCATTGTGCACGTGCGAGCGGACTGCCTGCCGAGTGACAAAGTCGACGCTGTGCGGGCGCTGACCCGACGCCCGGTGATCATGGTGGGCGACGGCGTCAACGACGCTCCCGTACTCGCGGTCGCCGACGTGGGCATCGCGATGGGGGCCAAGGGCTCGACGGCGGCGAGCGAATCGGCCGACGTGGTCATTCTGCTCGACGATATCTCGCGCACCGTGCGGGCCGTGCGCATTGGCCAGGACACCGTTCGTGTTGCCTTGCAGAGCATCTGGCTGGGGATTGCCCTGAGCGTGGTGCTCATGGTGATCGCGGCGTTCGGCCTCATACCGGCGACGGCCGGAGCGATCAGCCAGGAGGTCGTCGACCTCATCACCATTCTGAACGCGCTGCGCGCCATTGGCGGTCGGCGCGATGCCGTGCGGGCTCGGCGGGCATCCGTTGGCGGTGCATCGGCCCCACTGGAAACCAGCGAAAGGGCAGACAGGCCGGTACTCCCGACAGTAGACAGACCCGTCTGATTCAGGGGCTGCCCCGAGCCTGAATTGAGCATTAGTCAAGGTAACGATCGTGTTACCGAGCATTCTGCACCCTGTACGGGGGTGTCGCCCGTGCGATACGTTCACGAGCACGTTGTGCCCCGAACTGGGGCAGAGCGGCTAGCGCACTCCGATCCGATTGGAAACGCACGTGAGATCACAGTTCAGGCGAACCACACTCCCGCCCGAAAGCCCGTATTTCGCTCCCCACCAGATGCGGCGGGTGATGGCGCTCTGCGTGACCACGACCCTCGTCGCCGCTGCCGCCCTCGTGGGCGTGAGCGGTGCCGCAGCCGCCCCGATGGCTCCCGGCCTTGGCGGCATCATCGGCGAGGGCAGCCCGGTCACCGACTTCACCGACGGTCGCTACATCGTGACCCTGGCCGACAACGCTGTCGCCACCTACACCGGCGGTGTCGACGGTTTTGCACCGACCACACCGGATGCCGGCTCCCGCCTCGATCCGCACAGTCGCGCCTCGTCGAGCTATTCCGACTACCTGGCTGGTAAGCAAAAGGAGGTGGCGGCATCCGTTGATGCCACGATCGACTACTCCTACACCCTGGCCTTGAACGGGTTCGCCGCCGAACTGACCGCCGCGCAGGCGGCCAGGCTCTCGGCCGAGAAAGACGTCGTGGCCATCTCGCCCGACGAGCTCAAGCACCTGACCGCTACCTCGTCGACCGAGTTTCTCGGACTCTCCGGCGATGACGGCGTCTGGGCGTCCACCGGCGGCGCCGACACCGCGGGCGAGGGCGTCGTCATCGGCGTGCTTGACACCGGTTTCGCACCGGAAAACCCCTCGTTCGCCGGCGACGCACTCGGCGGCACGGCCGGTGACGAGCCCTGGCTCGACGGTGACACAATCACCATGACCAAGAGCGACGGCACCGTCTTCACCGGCGAGTGCGTCACCGGCGTGCAGTTCGACGCCTCGGACTGCAGCACCAAGGTGGTCGGTGCGCGCTACTTCGTGACCGGCTACGGCGCCGATCGCATCGGCGGGGTCGACGAGGGCGAATACCTGTCGCCGCGCGACGGCGACGGCCACGGGTCGCACACCGCGAGCACCGCCGGAGGCAACCACGACGTAACCGCGACCATCAGCGGCCTGGACTACGGCCTCATCTCGGGCGTCGCCCCGGCCGCCAAGATCGCCGCCTACAAGGTCTGCTGGACGGCTGCTCCCGGCGGAGACGACGGCTGCGCCACCTCCGACCTGCTGGCCGGTATCAACCAGGCCGTCGCCGACAACGTCGACGTTCTGAACTACTCGATCGGCGGCGGAGCGGCCGACACCACGGTCTCACCGACTGACCAGGCCTTCCTCGGCGCGGCCGCAGCGGGCATCTTCGTGGCCGCCTCGGCCGGCAACTCCGGCCCCGGTGCGTCGACGCTCGACAACGCCTCCCCGTGGATCACCACGGTCGCCGCGAGCACTATCCCCGGCTACGAGGCCACCGCCACCTTCGGTGACGGCACCGCCTACGCTGGCGGCTCGATCTCGGTCGACCGCACCCCGGGCGCCACCCCGCTGGCCGGCACTCTCGTGCGTGGTGACCTCGTAGCGGCGGAAGGCCACGACCCGGCCGACGCCCTGCTCTGCGGCCCCGATTCCCTCGACCCGGCGCTCGTTTCCGGAACCATCGTGCTCTGTGAACGCGGCGTTTACGACCGGGTCGCGAAGTCCGCCGAGGTTTTGCGGGCCGGCGGCATCGGCACGCTGCTCGTGAACAGCGTTCCCGGCTCGGTCGACACCGACGAGCACAGCGTGCCCACCATCCACCTCGACTCCACATACTGGGAGGCGACGTATGCCTACGCGGGCAGCGCCGCGGCATCCGTTATATTCACCGACGGGAATACGACCAGCTACACGCCGCCGACACCGCAGGTGGCCGGGTTCTCCTCGCATGGGCCGGTACTCGCCGACGGCAGCGACATTCTGAAGCCCGACGTGACCGCGCCCGGCGTGGCCATTCTCGCCGACGGTCCGAACGCCGAGGGTGGCGAGCCGACCTGGCAGTTCCTCTCCGGTACGTCGATGTCGAGCCCGCAGATCGCCGGACTCGCAGCGCTGTATCTCGGTGAACGACCGCTCGCCACCCCCAGCGAGATCAAGTCGGCCATGATGACGAGCGCGTATGACACCGTCGATGCGGGCGGCGACACCGTCACCGACCCGTTCACCCAGGGTGCAGGTCACGTCGACCCGACGAGAATGTTCGAACCGGGCCTGCTCTACCTGAACGACACCGAGGATTGGTACTCCTACATTCAGGGCATCGGTTATGACGTCGGCGCCGACCCGGTGGACCCGAGCAACCTCAACCTGGCCTCCATCGCGATCGGGTCACTGACCGCGCCGGAGACCATCACCCGCACCGTCACGAGCACCGAGGCCGGCACCTTCACCGCCCAGCCGGTGACGGTACCGGGCATCGACGCGGTCGTCTCGCCGGCCACGCTGAGCTTTGGCGCTGAAGGTGAATCGGCCAGCTACACCGTGACGTTCACCCGAACGGATGCCCCGCTCGATCAGTTCTCGACCGGCTCGCTCAACTGGGTGAGCGGCAGAGGGACGCTCGTGCACAGTCCCATCGCCATTCAGCCCGTTACCCTCGTCGCGCCGGCCACCGCCAACGGCACCGGGGTTGACGGTTCGGTCGACGTGTCGATCACCCCCGGAGCCACCGGGGACATCGCGCTGAACCTGATCGGCCTCGCGGCCGGACTGCACCAGAGCGACCCGGCCGACCCGGCCAGTCCGAACACCGGATCCGGCACCGCCGGTGACGAGTTCAGCTACCAGGTGGAGGTACCGGAGGGTACCCAGCTCGCCCGGTTCGACCTCGACGCGGTCGACCAGACCGCCGATCTCGACCTGATCGTCTACCGCCTGAACGGTGACGGCGGTTCTCCGGTGGCCGGCTGGCAGTCCGCGACCGGATCGGCCGATGAACTCATCGACCTGGTCGACCCCGAAGCCGGTTTCTACCAGGTGATCAACTCCGTCTACAGCGGAACGACCGCGTTCAACGTGAACACCTACTCGGTGCTCGCCGGCCCCGGCGCGGGGTCGTTCGCGGCCGCACCACCGGTCGTCGCGGGCCAGCAGGGCGTGGCGGCGACGTACTCGCTGTCTTGGTCGGGCCTTCTGCCCGAGACCGGTTACCTCGGTCTCGTCGGTTACGGTGACAGTTCGGTCTCAACGGTCGTCTCGGTCGCCAGCGGCGCAGCTCCCAAGCCGGAAGCGCCCGTGAACACGGCGTTGCCGTCGATCGAGGGCACCGCCGTCGTCGGCGCGAAACTGACCGCTCTGGCGGGAGAGTGGAACCTCGCCGGGCTGGCCTACAGCTATCAGTGGCAGGCCGATGGTCGCGACATCAAGAAGGCCACCAAGGTCGACTACACGCCGACCAAGTCGCTCGGTGGCAAGACGCTCACGGTGCTTGTCACCGCCCGGGCCGACGGGCTTCCGGCCGGCGCGGCCACCTCGGCCGGGGTCGTAGTGAAGTACTCCACCACCGTTGATGTGAAGGTCGATTCGAAGGCTAAGCCGCACTCCAAGGGCGCCACGATCAATGTGTCGGTGAAGACCGACGCACCGCGCTCGGCGCCGCTCGGCACAGTGCAGATTCTGGTCGACGATCAGAGCTACGACGTGGCCCTCGATCAGAAGGGCAAGGGATCGCTGACCCTACCCGACCTGGACCGCGGCAGCTATACGGTTGTGGCGCAGTACGCCGGCACCGACCTCGTCGCCGCGGCGAACAGCAAGCCGCGCACGCTGACCGTGCGGTAGCAGGCGAGCGCCAGGCGCGCGCCGCGTGCATCCGTTTTTCAAGCGGATGCACGCGGCGCGCGTTGCGTGTGCCCGCTTGCGCACCCCCAGCCTGCGGTACCTGCGGAATGCCCCTATCCGGGGGTCGCCGAGCGCGCTACGGTCACCAGCGAACTGTCCCGCGCATCGGGACAGCGACACGTTCCTGTTGTGGAACGAGACCACCTCGCACCCTTATCGGATTGGACACCCACGTGAGTTCTTTCTTCAGGCGCACGATGTCTGCGCCGGATTCAGCGCTGAACCCAGCGCCAACATCCCGCACGCGCCGCCGCGCCACAATCGCGGCCACCGTCACCATCGCCCTGGTGGGCGCTTCCGTACTGGTCGGCGGCACCCTGCCCGCCGGCGCCGCCCCCGCAGCGACCGGTCTCTCCGGCAGCATCGCCTCTCCCGGCGGACAGCGGATGGATTTCACCGCCGGACGCTACATCGTGACCCTCAGTGACGAGGCCGTTGCGCTGTATCAGGGCGGAGTCGACGGTTTCTCGGCCACCATGCCGGATGCCGGGGCCAAGCTCAACGCCCAAAGCCGCTCGGCCGAGACCTACAAGGACTACTTGACGCGCATCCAAAGCGAGGTGGCAGCATCCGTTGATGCCAAGGTGGCGTATTCCTACACGCTCGCCGTGAACGGATTCGCAGCGCAGCTCACCGGCAAGCAGGCGGCGGCCCTGGCCGTGAAGAAGAACGTGGTGTCGGTTGTACCCGACGCCCTCCGACACGTGACCGCCGAGTCGTCGACCGATTTTCTGCGGTTGAGCGGACCGAACGGACTGTGGTCCAAGCTCGGCGGAACCAGCGAGGCCGGTAAGGGCGTGGTGATCGGAGTGCTCGACACCGGCATCGCCCCGGAGAACCCGTCCTTCGCCGGCTCGCCGCTCGGCACGACACCCGGCGAGGAGCCGTGGCTCGACGGTGACACGATCACCATGAACAAGGCTGACGGAACCACCTTCACCGGCACCTGCCAGACCGGCGAGCAGTTCGCTGCGAGTGCCTGCAGCACCAAGGTGATCGGGGCCCGGTACTTTCTCGACGGCTTCGGAGCCGACCAGATCGGCGACGCGTCAACGGGTGAATACATCTCCCCGCGGGACGGCGACGGTCACGGTTCGCACACCTCGAGCACCGCTGGCGGCAACGCCGACATACCGACGACCATTAACGGAGTCGACTTCGGCAACATCTCGGGGGTAGCCCCGGCTGCCAAGATCGCCGCCTACAAGGTGTGCTGGTCCGGCCCCGACAACACCGTCACGACCGACGACGGCTGCACGGACACCGACATTCTGAAGGCCATCGACCAGGCCATCTCCGACGGCGTCGACGTGATCAATTACTCGATCGGCGGCGGCCCCGCGCAGACCACGTTCTCGCCCACCGACGAAGCCTTCCTCGGCGCTGCTGCGGCGGGCATTTTCGTGGCTGCATCCGCTGGTAACGACGGTCCAACGGCATCCACCGTGGAGAACGCGTCACCGTGGATCACCACGGTCGCCGCGACGACGATTCCGTCGTATGAGGCGACGGCCACGCTCGGTGACGGTACGGCGTATGCCGGTGCCTCGATCACCGTCGACCGCACGCCGGGAGCCACCCCGCTCTCCGGCAACCTGCTGCGGGCCGACCTCGTAGCGGTGGACGGCTTCGACCCAGCTGACGCGTTGCTCTGCGCGCCGGGCGCACTCGACCCGGCCAAGGTGGCCGGCGGGATCGTGTTCTGCCAGCGCGGCGTCTACGACCGGGTGGCCAAGTCGGCCGAGGTGCTGCGGGCGGGCGGCAGCGGCATGCTGCTGGTCAACCGCACACCGGCCGACGTCGATACCGACGAACACTCGGTGCCGAGCATCCACTTGGACGCCCCGGCCTTTGACCCGGTCTTCGCCTACGCCGCAACGGCAGGCGCGACCGTCACGTTCACACCCGACAACACGACCGCCACGCAGACGCCGGTGCCCCAGATGGCCGGATTCTCCTCCCGCGGGCCGGTGACCGCCGACGGCGGCGACCTGCTCAAGCCCGATATCGCGGCGCCCGGTGTCAGCATTCTGGCCGACGGCCCCAACGCGGAGGGTGCCGACCCGACGTTCCAGTTCGAGTCGGGTACCTCGATGGCCAGCCCGCACATCGCCGGCCTCGCCGCACTGATCCTGGGCTTTCGGCCGCTCGCGACCCCGGCCGAGATCAAGTCGGTCATGATGACGACCGCGAAGAACACGGTCGACGCTACCGGTGCCCCGGTGACCGACCCGTTCGCGCAGGGTGCCGGGCAGGTCAACCCGTCCTCGTTCGACTTTCCGGGCTTGGTCTACCAGAGCGGTCCAGCCGACTGGCTGGCCTACCTGCAGGGGATCGGTTTCGACGCCGGCGTGGAGCCGATCGACGCCAGCAACCTGAACCTGCCGTCGATTCAGATCGGAGCGCTGACCGCGCCCGAAACCATCACCCGCACGGTGACCGCCGTACGGGTGGGCACCTACACGGCCGTCCCGATCGAGATCCCCGGCATCACCGCCGTTGTGTCTCCGGCCGAGATGACCTTCAGCGCCGTGGGTGAGAAGCAGAGCTACACGGTGACCTTCACTCGAACGGATGCTCCGCTTGACCAGTACGCCACCGGCTCGCTGGACTGGGGCTTCGGAAACGGTGGTTCGGGCGACCCGGGCGACTTCTTCGACGTGGTGCACAGCCCGATCGCTGTTCGTCCGGTCACCGTCGTCGCTCCCACCGAGGTGGCTGGCACCGGCCTCGACGGTTCGATCGACATCACCGTGGCCCCGGGCGGGTCAGAACCGGTCGCGCTGAACCTCAGCGGCCTGGCCAACGGGGTGCACCAGAACAACGCCGCGGACCCGTCCGCTGCGCACAGCGGTGAGGGCGCGACCGGCGACCAGTTCACCTACGAGGTGGAGATTCAGACAGGCCGGCTCGCCCGGTTCGACCTGAACGCCGTCGACGATTCGACCGACCTCGACCTGTTCGTGCTGCTGCTCGACGGCCCGGGAGGCAACCCGGTTGCCGGCTGGCAGTCGGCTACGGGGTCCGCCGATGAGCACGTTGACATCCCCACCCCGGAGGCCGGCTTCTACCAGGTCGTTGTGGACGTCTTCTCCGGTTCGACGGCGTTCGACGTGAACACCTTCTCGGTCGCGTCGGGGATTCCCACCAGTGGGTTCACCGCGACACCGCCGACGATCCAGGGGCCGCAGGGCGTGCCGATCACGTACACGCTCAGTTGGGCCGGTCTCGTGCCGAACACGCCGTACCTCGGTGTGGTCGACTACGGCGACAGCACAGCCTCGACGATTCTCGCCATTGCGGCGAGCGAGGGTGACAACACCCAGGCCCCGGTGAATACCGTGGCGCCGAGCATTTCCGGTACGCCGGAGATCGGGTCGGTTCTGACGGCTGACCCCGGCCAGTGGAACGTCGAAGGTCTTATCTTCGGCTACCAGTGGCAGAGCAACGGCGTCGACATCACGGGTGCGACGTCAGCCACCTTCACGCCGACCAAGGCGCTCGCCGGAACGACACTGACCGTGGTCGTGGCCGCATTGGTGCCGGGCGGGCCGAGCGCAGCGGTCACCTCGGCTGGTGTTCTGGTGAAGTATGCCGCCAAGGTCGCGGTGACGCTCAACCACCGGGCCGTCTTCTTCTCCAGCCGGGTCACCGTGTCGGTCACGGTCACCAGCAAGGGGGAGGTCGGTGACACCGCCACGGTGACGGTCGACAAGCGCCGGTTCACCGTGACGCTCGACGCGAACGGGCACGGCAGCGTCACGCTGCCTAAGCTCGGTCGCGGCCTGTACAAGGTGGTCGGGCACTACGCCGGCAACGACGCGGTCGCCGCCGCGAACAGCCCGGCCCGCTCCCTGCTGGTCGTGCGGTAGCCCGCCGCCGGTGCTCGGGCTCCGTGCAATCTGCACGGGGCCCGAGCTTCGTCTCGTTCCCAACGGGTCCCGGTCTCTTTCTGGACGGGTTCCGGTCTCTTTCTGGACGGGGCCCAGGCCCCGTCCCTGGGCCCAGTTTAGAAACTGGGCCCGTGGTCATAAGATGGGCCCGGGCGACGATGAAGGCGACGGATGCGCCATCCGTCGCCTTCACGAGTGTCACGAGTTGTGCGTGTTCGTACTTTTCGGGCCCGGGCGGGCACGCGGCAGCTTAAGCTGTAGGGATGCGAGCGGCGGGATGGATGCGGGGGCGACCCCGGGCATCCGCTGTAGCCGGATCGGGCGCAACCGGCGCGAGCCCGAAGCCGCGGCTGAACCGGGACGTGATCGTGCTCGGCGTCATCGCATTCTTCGTGATGGTCGGGTTCGGGGTTGTGGTTCCGGTGCTTCCGGTCTACGTGCAGAGCTTCGGGGTCGGCAACCTCGAGGTCGGTGCGGTCGTCTCGGCGTTCGCGCTTATGCGTTTCGTGTTCAGCCCGGTCTGTGGCCGCCTGATCGACTGGGCGGGGGAGCGCAGCGTGCTCGCCATCGGCATCGGAATTGTCGCGCTCTCCAGTGGACTGGTCGGCGCGGCCGACAGCTACGTGCAACTCTTGCTGCTGCGCGGTGCGGGCGGCATCGGCTCGGCCATGTTCTCGGTGTCGGCCATGACACTGCTGCTGCGCACGGCTGAGCCGGGCCGGCGGGCCCGTGCGATCGGGTTCTATCAGGGCGGATTCCTGATCGGTGGCATGGCTGGCCCGGCGATCGGCAGCCTGCTCGCGACCATCTCCCTGACCGCACCGTTCTTCTTCTACGCTGGCACCCTCACCGTGGCGGGCCTGGTTGGGCTGTTCCTGCTGCGTTCCGGCGGGCGGGGCAGCGCGCTCGCCGCGGCCGACGCATCCGCTGTGCGCACGCCGTTTCGCACCGTGTTGCGCGACGAGCGCTTTCGCGCGGCCTGCATCGCCAACTTCGCCCAGGGCTGGACGTCCCTCGGGGTACGCACGACGCTCATTCCGCTGTTTGTGGTGGTGGTGCTCGGCGGGACCAGCTCGTGGACCGGCATCGCTCTCGCGGCCGCGGCGGTGGCCCAGGCACTCGCGCTGGCGCCGGCCGCCCGGTTCGTCGATACGGTCGGGCGTAAACCGGCAATCATCGGGGCATTCACCGTGGCCGGGCTGGCGATCGTGGCCATCTCGTTCGCGCCGAACATCTGGGTGCTCGGCGTCCTGCTCTGCGTCTACGGGGTCGCCGCGGCGTTCATGGGCACCGCGCCGGCCGCAGCGGTGGGCGATGCTGCCGGCGCTCGCGGGGGACGCCCGGTGTCGGTGTTCTCCATGTGCGCGGATGCCGGTGCGATCGTCGGTCCGCTCGTCGCCGGCTTGCTGGTTGATACCTTCTCGTTCTCGGCCGGGTTCGCGGTGGGCGGGGTTTTCCTGGTCATTGCGGCGGCGTACGCGCTGCGGATGCCGTCGGAGCGCCTCGCCGTCGCGTAACAGCGGATGCGCGTGGCTGATTCAGGAAAGTCCGGTGCGGCCCACCGAGCTTCCGCAGGAGTCGGAGGCGTTCCCTGGCCAGCGAAACCGATTTCCTGAACTAGTCCCCGAAAACGCGCGCACGAATTCCGGCGGGCATGGGACGAGTGGGAATACCACAGCAGATACATGCGTTTGCATAAACAACGAACGATTGATCTGCCAAGGAGACTAGCCATGACCGTCCAGACCAGCGGACTGCACCACGTCACCGCGATTGCGGGCGACCCGCAGCGCAACATCGACTTCTACGTGACCGGACTGGGCCTGCGCCTCGTCAAACGAACCGTCAACTTCGACGACCCGGGCACGTATCACCTCTACTACGGCGATGACTCCGGCCGGCCCGGATCACTACTCACCTTCTTTCCGTGGGCCGGCATTCGCAGCGGACGCACCGGTGCCGGGCAGTCGACGACCACCGCGTTCTCGGTTCCGGCCGGCAGCCTCGGCTGGTGGAAAGCACACTTCGCCGCGCTCGGCGTGGAATCTGCGGTGACCGGACACTCCTCGCACGAGGAGCGCCTTTCGCTGCGCGACCCCGATGGCCTGCAGCTCGACCTTGTGGCATCGTCGACCGTGGATCCGCGCAATCCGTGGGATTCCGCATCCGTTCCCGCCGAATTTGCGGTGCGCGGCCAGCACTCCTCGGTGCTCACGGTGGCCGACCCGGCGAAGACCGTGCAGGTGCTCACGGCTGACCTCGGCATGCATGTCATCTCCGAATCGGATGGCCGCATCCGCGTCGGGGCCGGTGATGGTGCGGCCGGCAACCTCGTCGACGTGCTCGCCGACCCGGCCGGCGAGCCGGGACTGACCGCTGGCGGAACCGTGCACCACGTGGCGTTCCGGGTGCCCGACCGGGCCACCCAGGCCGAATGGCGCGAACAGCTCGTGGACAGCGGTTATGGTGTGACCGCCATTCTCGACCGGGACTACTTCACCTCGATCTACTTTCGCGAACCCGGCGGCGTATTATTCGAAATTGCCACGGACACCCCCGGCTTCGACATCGATGAGCCGCTGCTCGAACTCGGTCGGTCGCTTAAGCTTCCGCCGTGGCTCGAGCCGAGCCGTGAGGCCATCGAGAACGCGGTCGCGCCCGTCACGGTGCCCGCCGAGAACAACCCGGGGCTGGCGGATGCCGCGGCGCTGGCAGCCGCCGCGGCTCACGAATGAGTGACGTGACACCGGACTGGCCGCACCTGTTTCGGGCGGGTTCGCCCGACGCTCCGGTACTGCTCATGCTGCACGGAACCGGCGGCGACGAGCAGCAGATCAGTGGGCTCGCCGCCGCGCTCGACCCGACGGCCTCAGTGCTCGCCCCACGCGGACGCGCGGCAGAGAACGGCATGAATCGCTGGTTCCGTCGGCTGTCGGAAGGTGTCTTCGATACCGAAGATGTCGCCCGGCGAGCCGACGACCTAGCCGGATTCCTGGTCTGGGCCCGGGACTACTACGAGTTGGGCGACCGTTCGCTCGTTGCCGTCGGGTTCTCCAACGGCGCCAACATCGCCCTCGCCCTGGCCCTGCTGCATCCCGAGGTGGTGGCGCGGGTGATCGCTTTCTCGGGGATGCACCCGCTCGACGTGTCAGCGGATGCGAGCGAGGTGAAGCATGCGATCGGCGCGCGGGTCGCGGCGAGCGAGCTGGCGGCATCCGCTGTGCTGCTGCTGAATGGTCACAGCGACCCGATGGCACCGCTTGCCAGTGTGCAGAGCCTCGTGGAGGTTCTGGAAGCGCAGGGCGCGCGGGTGCAGCAGGAGCTGCGCGCCGGTGGCCACGGTATCGCCGAATCCGATGTCGCTGCTGCGGTCGCCTGGTTGGCCTAGCCGGCGAGGGTGCACCGCACGTGCCCGATTGACCCGTTCAGCATTGCTCTAGTGGGAGGGGTTAGCGAAGCTCTTTACGGCCGGAGATAATGCCGCTGGCCGTGGCGACGACGGCGAAGATTACGGTGATGATGGGCAGGCCCAGATCCCACCAGGCGAGCGCGGCCGAGCCGAAGATGGCGATCTCGATGACGGCCTTGCCGAATGGATCGAGGCGGAACACGGCCCGGGGCGAGCGGAACAGCGCCCAGACCAGGATGGCGAAGGCGGGAGTGGCGAGGCCGAACAGAATGCCGGGCCAGGGGAGGGGCCAGGCGACGAACCCCCAGATTCCGAGGCTGACGAAGGCGAAGAGTTCGAGCACGAACCGGAGCATGTCGTTGGGGCCGATTTTCGGCAGGTCGCGCGTATCTGTCACTAGTCAATCCTAGCGATGCGCTGTGGCCTCGCGTTCCGGGCGCACATTCTGGGCGCGCGTTCCGGACCCGCGCTGCGGACGGGGCCCAGGCCCGGACCCTGGGCCCAGTTTATAACCTGGGCCCGTGGACGGGGCCTGGGCCCCGTCCGCTACTTGAAGATGATCGTGCGGGCCCCGTCGAGCAGCACGCGGTTCTCGGCGAACCACTTGACCGCCTGAGTGAGGGTGCGGCTCTCCTCATCTTGTCCGATCGACACGAGCTCCGCCGGAGTGCGTGAGTGATCGACCCGCACCACGTTCTGCTCGATGATCGGACCCTCGTCGAGGTTGCCGGTCACAAAGTGCGCGGTCGCACCAATGAGCTTCACGCCGCGCGCGTGCGCCTGGCGGTAGGGGTTGGCCCCCTTGAACCCCGGCAGGAACGAGTGGTGAATGTTGATCGCCCGCCCGCCGAGCCGCGCGCACAGTTCCGGCGACAGAATCTGCATGTACCGGGCGAGCACGACGAGTTCGATGTCGAGGTCGTCGACCGCCTCGATGACGCGCGCTTCGAAGTCGGCCTTGCTGGCGGCATCCGTTATGGGCAGCGATTCGAACGGCACCCCGTAGAACCCCACGAGGTCGCGCAGCGTGCCGTGATTGCTGAGCACGAGCGGAATCTCCACCGGCAGCTGCCCGCCGCGCTGGCGAAACAGCAGATCGTTGACGCAATGACCGGCCGAGGAAGCGAGCACGAGCGTGCGCAGCGGACGCCCGACGACATCGATGATCGACGCCATCGCATAACGTTCGATTACCGGCGCGAGCGCCGCCTCGAGCTCGGGCCTGGTCGCCGGCGACTGCACCTGCAACCGCATGAAGAACCGTCCGGTGTCATCGCTGGAGAACTGCTGGCTCTCCGAGATATTGCCCTGCGCCAGCACGATCGCGCCGCTGACGGCGTGCACAATGCCGGGCTGGTCAGCACAGACCAGCGTGATTACCCAGTGGTGCGGGGTCGAAGAAGTCATTGGGCCAGAATACCCGGCGTGAGAGCGGATGCCGCGGCCCGCCCAGTTGCCGCCTCACCGGCTTTGGGTAGACTACCTGTTGGTCGCACTGAACAAGTCGGCCCCGGGCGCGCACGTCGGCGCGCAGTCGAGTGGCTTCGATCTCGGTGTGAATGGTCCCACCGGTCGTCCTCTTCGGCCCAGTTCGAATGCAGCCATGACCAACACCGCCAATATCTTTTTGCCCACCGGCTCGATCCCGGTCGCGCCGTCCGTTCGCTCAGACCGGGTTGAACCGCCGTTTCCCTGGGTCGGTTTGATGACCCTGTCTGCCGCCGTTTTTCTCTCGGTCACGAGTGAAATGCTGCCGACCGGGCTGCTCCCCGAGATGAGTCGCAGCCTGGGTGTCGCCCAATCGCAGATCGGGCTGCTGGTCTCCTGGTTCGCGTTCACGGTGGTGCTCACGAGCGCACCGGTCGCCATCTGGACCCGCCGCTTTCCGCGGCACGGGCTGATCATCGTCGTGCTCATCATCTTCGCGGTGAGCAATATTCTCACCGCCATCGCGCCGACCTACGAGTTCGTCGTCGCCGCGCGCGTGCTCGGCGGCGTCGCGCACGGACTGTTCTGGTCGGTGGTGGGTGCCTATGCCGGGCACCTCGTGCCGAAAGCGCAGATCGGTCGCGCCGTCTCGATCACGGTCGCCGGCGGCACGCTCGCGTTCGTGTTCGGGGTGCCGCTCGGCACCGCGGGCGGACACCTGCTCGGCTGGCGGCTCTCCTTCGTCGTGCTCGCCGGCCTGATGCTCGTGGGTGCGGTTCTGGTCTGGAAGTTTCTACCACCGGTCGCGCGGTATTCCACCGGCGCCGCGGCATCCGCTCACGCACCGAAAACCCGTCAGCCGCGCGACGCGACCGTGCCGGCCGTGGTGCTGATCTGTATCATCACCGGCATCACCATGATCGGCCACTACAGCTTTTACACCTACATCGCGCCGTTCCTGCTCGACGGGCTCAATATTGACCCCGAACTGCTGGCCCCGATGCTGTTCGCCTACGGTGTGGCCGGCGCGGTGGGACTACTGCTCGTCGGCACGGTCTTCGGCCCGCGCCCGAGCCTCGGCCTCATTCTCGGCCTCGCCGTGAGCGCCCTCAGCGTGAGCCTGCTCGCCGCGTTCACGGCGACCCTGCCGGTGGCGCTCATCGCATTCGTGCTCTGGGGCATGGCGTTCGGCATGCTCCCTCCGCTGATGCAGACCCGGATGCTGCACGCCGCGTCGCCGCGCATCCGCGATACCGCAAGCGCCTTCTACACCACCGCGTTCAACGCCGGCATCGGCGGTGGTGCACTGCTCGGTGCGGTGCTGATCGACAGCGTCGGGCTCGAGCGGGTGCCGTTGGTCTACGTGGGGCTGCTGGTCGTTGCCCTCGTGCTCGTGGTGGTCACTGACCTCATGACGCAGCGCGCCCAGGCGCGCCAGGCCGCATCCGCTTAGTCGCGCGAACGGTCGGAGAGCGGACGGTTGGCCACGACCGGCACGCGGCCGGTGAAGCCGTCGCGGGCTGCGGCGATCTCGAGAATGCGACCGCGGCAGGCGTACCAGCCGATCATCAGTCCCGGAACGATGAGCACGAGCGAGCTGATCGTGAGGGTGCCGACCGGCCAGTCGAACGCCATCAGCACGAGCACACCGGCCAGGAACACGAGCGTCAGATAGCCCGAGTACGGCGCCCACGGCATGCGGAACACCGGGCGCACCACAATGCCGCGTTTGGCCCAGGCCTGCAACCTCAGCTGGCACAGCACGATCATGCCCCAGGCGCTCACGATGCCGATCGCCGCCATGTTCAGCACGATCTCGAAAGCTTCGTCAGGCACGATGGCGTTCAGGCCCACCCCGAGCAGGGTCACGACCCCGGTCAGCAGGATGCCGCCGAACGGCACTCCGTTGCGGCTGATCTTGCCCGCGAAACGCGGCGCTGAGCCGGCAAGCGACATCGATCGAAGTATGCGCCCGGTGGAATATAGACCGGCGTTCAGCGACGACAAGGCCGCGGTGAGAACGACGAGGTTCATGATCACGTCGACGCCGTCGATGCCGATCGTGCCGAAGAACGTGACGAACGGGCTTTCGCCGGCTTTATATGCCGTGTACGGCAACAACAGCGAGAGCAGCAGAATGGACCCCACGTAGAACACCGCAATGCGAATGATGACCGTGTTGATGGCCTTCGGCATGACCTTCTCGGGGTTCTTCGTCTCCCCGGCCGTCGTTCCGACCAGCTCGATCGAGGCATACGCGAACACAACGCCCTGCACCACCAGAACGGATGCGATCAGCCCGTTGGGCAGCCAGCCCCCGTTTTCGCCGATCAGCGCAAAACCGGCGGTGGCCCCGTCGAGCGGCGTGCCGAAGATGACCATCCAGGTTCCGACGATCAGGAATGCCACGATGGCGAGCACCTTGATCAGGGCGAACCAGAATTCCATCTCACCGAACACCTTGACCGAGAGCAGGTTGAGCGAGAGCACCAGGGCGAGTGCGGCGAGGGCGTACAGCCACTGCGGCACCTCGCCGAACGGCGCCCAGTAGGTGGCGAAGAAATTCATGTACAGCGCCACCGCGGTCACGTCGACGATCGCCGTCATGGCCCAGTTGAGCCAGTACAGCCAACCGGTGACGAAAGCAGTCTTCTCGCCGAAGAATTCGCGCGCGTACGACACGAAGGAGCCGGAGCTCGGGCGGTGCAGCACCAGTTCGCCGAGCGCCCGCAGGATGAGGAAGGCGAAGAAACCGCAGATCGCGTAGACGAACACCAGGGCGGGACCGGCGCTGGCGAGGCGTCCGCCGGCACCGAGGAACAGGCCGGTGCCGATCGCACCGCCGATCGCGATCATCTGCACGTGGCGAGACTTGAGTCCCTTGTGCAGGGCGTCATCCTCGTGCACGCTCA
The DNA here is from genome assembly GCF_002929595.1 of Cryobacterium sp. N19. Classification (NCBI taxonomy): domain Bacteria; kingdom Bacillati; phylum Actinomycetota; class Actinomycetes; order Micrococcales; family Microbacteriaceae; genus Cryobacterium; species Cryobacterium sp. N19. The sequence continues at coordinate 135,430 of NZ_PJJR01000051.1, forward strand.
GGGCGTCTTCGATGTGCTCGAACGGGGTTTCTTCGGGCGGAATCGCGTGGTCGTGGTGACCGTGCGGTTCCGACGACGAATCGCCCGACGCGGGCATGGATGAGGGCTGCTGGCCGCGGGTGGGGCTCAAAACGGTACTCGATTTCGCTGGCCGGTCACGCAGAAGGCTTCGTGTGAGAAACGATTCGAGTGGCGCGGGAAGTGGCCGGAAACTGCACGCACGCGCGCTTCTGGCGGTGTGCGGCGTCGGCCGGGGGATAGCGCAACCCTACTCTGCGGCCCCGAGCCCTGCGCTGAGCGCGTTGCCAGAACCCCCGGCGGGGGGCCGCCTGTAGGCGGGTAGACTAGACCTTCATACCCCGACCTGACAAGCCTGGAGGCCGCATGGTTCTTTTCCTCCTCGCGTTTGTCGTTCTTTCGGTGCTCACGCCTTGGCTTACCCGGCGTCTCGGCACCCGCGTCTTCTATCTGATCGCCCTGCTGCCGGCCGGGGCCTTCGCGTACACGCTCACCCAGACCGCCACGGTCACCGCCGGCGGGGCCGTGACCCAGTCGATCCCGTGGATTCCGCAGCTCGGTATCAGCCTGTCTTTTCGGGTCGACACGCTGGCCTGGCTGCTCGCCCTCGTCGTGACGGGCATCGGCGCCCTCGTCCTTATCTATTGCGCGCGGTATTTCGCCGACGACGAGCCCAGCCTCGGCCGGTTCGCCGCGCTGCTGCTCGCCTTTGCCGGCACCATGTACGGCCTCGTCACCGCGGACGACCTGGTGATCATGTTCATGTTTTGGGAGATCACGAGCGTGCTCTCCTATCTGCTGATCGGGCATTACACGCATAAACGCGAGAGCCGCGGCGCCGCCCTGCAGGCGCTGATCGTGACGACCTTCGGCGGGCTGGTCATGCTGGTCGGTGTTGTGATGATCTCGGTCGCCTCCGGCACTACGAGCCTCGCCTATATCGTGGCCAACCCGGTGACGGGCACCATGGGCACCTGGGCCGTGCTGCTGATCCTGGTCGGTGCGCTTTCCAAGAGTGCGCTGGTGCCGTTCCACTTCTGGCTGCCGGCCGCGATGGCCGCGCCGACCCCGGTGAGCGCGTACCTGCATGCCGCCGCCATGGTCAAGGCCGGCATCTACATCGTCGCCCGGCTCGCCCCTGGCTACGCCGACAGCGACGGCTGGCTGCCGGTGCTCGTCACCCTCGGCGTCTGGACCATGGTCGTCGGCGCCTGGCGGGCCCTGCGCCAGTACGACCTCAAACTTCTGCTCGCCTACGGCACGGTCAGCCAGCTTGGCTTTCTCATGATCGCGATCGGCTTCAACACCCGCGACACCGCCCTCGCCGGCGCCGCTCTGCTGCTCGCTCACGCCCTCTACAAGGCCACGTTGTTCCTCGTCGTCGGCGTGATCGACCACCGGGCCGGCACCCGCGACTGGCGGAAGCTCAGCGGCGTCGGTCGCACAGCTCCCGGCCTCGCCGTCATCGCGCTCATCGCTGTCGCGTCGATGGCCGGCCTGCCGCCGTTGTTCGGCTTCGTCGCCAAGGAGGCTGTGTTCACCTCCCTGCTCGACGCCGGCGTCGGCGGGTCCGGCTGGGGCTACGCGGCGCTCATCGGCACGGCCGTCGGGTCCGTGTTGACGGTGGCATACAGCATCCGTTTCTTCTGGGGGGCCTTCGGCAGGCGCAAGGAACAGCCCCAGACCGTGCTGCACGCGAGCCCCTGGGACACCCTGCTCGCGCCCGGGGTGCTCACCGTCGCGACCATTGGTCTTGGTCTGTTCGCCTCCATGCTCGATCCGCTGCTCGCGCCCTATGCCGACACCGTTCCGGGCGCCGGCAGCGTCACCGAACCGCCGTACCATCTCGCGCTGTGGCACGGGCTCGAGCCGGCCCTCTACCTGAGTGCGGCCGTGCTGCTGCTCGGCGCGCTGCTGTTTCGAGCCCGCCGCGGCGTGTCGAAACTGCAGGCGAGGGTTCCCGACTACATCGACGCCGGCCGCGGTTACGGCAAGGCCATCCGCGCCGTCGACCGCATCGCGGCCCGCGTCACCCACTTCGCGCAGCAGGGCGGACTCCCGCAGTACCTCGGCACCATCCTTACCGTCTTCGTGCTGGCCCTCGGTTTTGCGGCCTTCGTCAACCGCACCTGGCCGGACGCGATCGTGCTGTGGGACTACCCAGGTCAGGTACTGATTGCCCTGATTATGGGAATCTGCGCGGTGATGGCGGCCAGGGTCGGGCAGCGGATGACCGCCGTGATTCTTGCAGGCGTCACCGGTTACGGCCTGGTCGCCCTGTTCGCTTTTCACGGGGCACCAGACCTCGCCCTCACTCAGGCCCTAGTCGAGTCGATCACCCTGGTGATCTTCGTGCTCGTGCTGCGCCGACTGCCCGCGAACATCGCCCAGCACAACAAACCGGTGCGCCGCAAGCGTCGCCTGCTGATCGGCAGCCTGGTCGGCCTGGTCATGGGCACCATTGGGTTCATCGCGCTCGGGGCGCGGGACTTCGCGAGTATCGCCGGCGCACTGCCCCGATTGTCGGTCGACGACGGGCACGGCGACAACATCGTCAACGTGATGCTCGTGGACATTCGCGCCTGGGACACCATGGGTGAGGTCTCGGTGCTCATCGTCGTGGCCACGGGCGTTGCGAGCCTGCTGTTCGTGTCGGGCCGCAACTCGGTCGTGCCCAGGTTGAAGGAATCCCGCAGCCTGCGCTCGGTGGCGAACCGTCGTCGCGTCGTCGCCGACCCCGAGCTATCGAGTGAGGGCCACGCCGTCACCCGGCAGGCTTTTCTCCTCGCCGGGCGTAAAAACGACCCAAGCAGCCGGTCGATTCTCATTGAAGTGCTCGTGCGGTTGCTCTTCCACCCCGCGATGATCGTGTCGATCTACCTGCTGTTCGCCGGTCACAACCTGCCCGGCGGAGGGTTCGCTGGCGGACTGCTGGCCGGCCTGGCCTTGGTGGCCCGGTATCTGGCCGGCGGACGCTACGAGCTCAGCGAAGCGGCGCCGATCGATCCAGGCAAAATCCTGGGTCTGGGAGTGATTCTCGCCGTGGGAATGGCCGTCGTCTCGCTGTTCTTCGACGGGATCCCGCTCGAATCGGCCTACTTCACGGCGTCCGTGCCCGTGCTCGGTGACCTGTCGTTTGGTACCTCTACCATCTTCGATATCGGCGTGTATCTCGTTGTCATCGGGCTGACCTATGACATTCTGCGCAGCCTCGGCAGCGAAATCGACCGGCAGAGCGAAAATGACGAGGTCGGGCCGCGACCGGCCCCGGCGACCGACGCCGAACCTCCCACCGACACGGCTGCCGGCGTGAGCATCAGCCCCGTGAACGATTCCTCGAACGGAGGAGCATCCCAATGAGCGCCTCCCTCACCCTCGTCATTGTGATGGCCGTCATGTACGCGGCCGGCGTCTATGTGATGCTCGAACGCAGCCTCACCCGGGTACTGATCGGCTTCCTACTCGTCGGCAACGCCACCAACCTGCTCATCTTCATCATGAGCGGCCGGCCCGGAAGCTCGCCGATCGTCACCGGCTCGAGCGTCGCCGACATGGTCGACCCGATTCCGCAGGTGCTCATGCTCACCGCGATCGTGATCAACTTCGGCATCACCGCGCTGTTGCTCGCCCTGATCTATCGCTCGTGGTGGCTGGCCCAGCTCGGCGATGAGGGCGACACCCTCACCGACGAGCACGCCACCGAGAGTGCCGACGAAGCCGACGCCACCTTCCGCTCCTCCTCCGATGATGACGACGCGGTCGCCGAGTCGATCGATGACTTCGAGCGCGGCGACGGCGCCACGAGCGATGAAGACACCGTCTCCAGCAAAGCGGATGCGGCCGGCAGCGCCGGCGCATCCGCTCGCGCTGCGTCGAAAAAGCCCGAGGGAGATGCGCGATGACCGCCCTCGTACCCCTCATCGTCTGCCTGCCGCTGCTCGGTGCCGCCGTCGCGCTGATGCTCGGCCAGCGTCGTCGCCTGCAGGTGCTGGTGAGCGTGCTGAGCCTCGCCGCCGCCACGGTGATGAGCGCAGTGCTGCTTGCGCTGGTGGACCGGTTTGGAACCGTCGTGGTGCAGGTCGGGGGCTGGGAAGCGCCGTGGGGCATCGTGCTCGTCGTCGACCGACTCTCGGCGCTCATGCTGCTCATCTCGGCGCTCATGCTGCTCGGCGTGCTGCTGTTCGCGGTGGGCCAGGGCATCGTCGACGGTGACACCGAGACTCCAGTCTCGATCTTTCACCCCACGTATCTCGTGTTGGCCGCCGGCTTGTTCAACGCCTTCGTTGCCGGTGACCTGTTCACCATGTATGTCGGTTTCGAGATGCTGCTGTCGGCGAGCTACGTGCTTCTCACCCTCGGCGGTACCGGCGCGCGCATTCGCGTGGGCATCACCTACATCGTCGTGAGCCTGGTCTCGTCGCTGCTGTTTCTCAGCGCGATCGCCCTCATCTACGGGGCCACCGGCACGGTCACCCTCGCCCTCATCGCCGAGCGGATGCCCGACCTCCCCGCCGACATTCAGCTGATCCTCGGGCTGCTGCTGCTCATCGCCTTCGGGGTGAAAGCCGCCGTGTTCCCGATGTCGTTCTGGCTGCCGGACTCCTACCCGACCGCCCCGGCGCCGGTCACCGCGGTGTTCGCCGGGCTGCTCACCAAGGTCGGTGTCTACGCGATCCTGCGCACCCAGACCCTGTTCTTTCCAGACAATCAGTTCTCGATGCCACTCATGATCGTGGCGGGGCTGACCCTGCTGGTCGGCATTCTGGGAGCGCTCGCCCAGGCCGACATCAAACGGCTGCTCTCATTCACCCTGGTCAGCCACATCGGCTACATGCTCTTCGGCATCGCCATCGGCACCCCACTCGCCATTGCCGCGACCATCTTCTACGTCGTGCACCACATCACCGTGCAGACCACCCTGTTTCTCGCGGCGGGCCTGATCGACCGGGTCGGCGGCACCACCTCGCTGTCGCGGCTCGGCGGACTGCTGAAATCGTCACCGCTCGTGGCCATTTTGTTCTTTCTGGGCGCGCTCAACCTCGGTGGGATCCCGCCGTTCTCCGGCTTTCTCGGCAAGATCGCCCTGTTTCAGGCCGGCACGATCGTGGGCGACCCGATCATCTACGTGCTGATCGGCGTGGGCGCACTGACCTCGCTGCTCACCCTCTACGCCCTGGCCCGGGCCTGGAACATGGCGTTCTGGCGGCCGAAGAAACAAGTGAAGGACTACACCTCGTCGATGTCGGCGTCGCTCGTGGAAGACCCGCAGGACGAGGGCATCGTGCTGAAGAAGACGGTTTCCCCGCTCATGGTCGGTGCGACCACGTCCATGCTCGTGCTGGCCCTCGGCCTGACCGTGTTCGCCGGTCCGATCTTCGACCTCGCCACCCGGGCCGCCGCCAACATCAGCTCGCCGTCGACCTACATCGATGCCGTGTTCCCGAACGGAACCGGGTCGATCGCCGACAGTAATGTGGGCACCAACTTCGAGGGCGGCGCCAAGTGACCACTCCGCGCGAGCGCCTCGAAGCCGTCGGCAATCAAATTCCGCCGCTGATCGCCCTGATCGTGCTGTGGATGCTGCTCTGGGGCGAGTTCTCCTGGCTCAACCTGCTGGTCGGGCTCGTCGTGGGAATCGTCGTGACCGTGGCGTTTTATTTGGTGCCGGTGCAGCTGAGCGGGCGCGTGCATCCGCTGCACACCGTGGTGTTCTTCGTGCGGCTCATCGTGGACATCGTGCGGGCGTCGGTCGACGTGTCCTGGCTCGCGGTCAAGCCCCGGCTGGTCACGTCGAACGCGATCCTGGAGATACGGCTGCGCACGCGCAGCGACCTAATTCTAACCTGGACGGCGGTGGCCACCTCGATCGTGCCCGGCTCGATCGTCGTCGACATCGACCGGGAATCGTCCATCCTGTACCTGCACGTGCTGAATATGCAGAGCGCCAGCGATATCGAGCAGTTTCGGCGGCGCGTACTCGACACCGAACGGCGCATCGTGCGCGGGTTCGGCTCGCACGAAGACGTCGAGCGGATGCGCGGGGTGCTGCCCGCAAACCGGCTCAGTGCTCGTCGATCAGGAAAGGAATTGTCATGATGTTGCAGATTGTGGCCGTGGTCGCGTCGGTCATGTTCGCGGTCGGGGCGCTCCTGTCGGTGTACCGCATCGTCATTGGACCGAGCGTGCTCGACCGGGTCATCGCCTCCGACGTGCTCGTGGCGACCATCATCTGCGCCCTCGGCGCCGAGATGGCCCTGAACCGGCACACCGACACCCTGCCGGTGCTGCTCGTGCTGGCGCTGTTCGCGGTGCTCGGTTCGCTCAGCGTCGCCCGCTTTCTGCCCGGTCGGGACAACGCATGAGCGCCGTTCTGCACGATGTGCTGACCGCAATTCTCGTGCTAGCCGGCGCGACCATGTGCCTGGCCGCCGGAATCGGGCTCATCCGTTTTCCCGACGTACTGTCGCGACTGCACGCCGCGACCAAGCCGCAGATTTTCGGGCTCATGGCGGTGACAGCGGATGTCGCGATCAACAATTTCTCGGTCGGAACCGTGACTCTCGTGGTCGCGATTGTGGTCTTCCAGGCCCTGACCGCGCCGATGGCCGCGCACCTGGTGGGCCGGGCCGCGTACGAGACCGAGCACCTGCGGCCAGACCTGCTCATTGTCGACGAGCTGAAGGACCGCCGGGCCGACCGCTGACCCGCCGATCGCTGACCCGTCGACCGGTGCGCCGCACGGGTGTTTGTCGGGTCGCGCGTCGGTGCTCTTTTTGCGGTCGGGGCCTGGGCCCCGTCCCTGGGCCCAGTTTATAAACTGGGCCCGCGGTCATAAGGTGGGCCCAAGACGAGATCGCCATCGTCCAATGTGACGTTGCGTGTGTGGCCCTGACATGTCGCTGGTCGAGCTCGCCGAGACCGGCATCGTCCAACGCGACCCGGCTTGCGGTGGCGCACGGGCAACGTTCTACCGCGGCGGCTAGAGCAGCATGGGCTCCTGCACGAGGGGCACCTGCAGGAGGGGGTTCTTGCTGGGCAGCGCGATCAGCGTCTGCTCAGGGTCGATCTCGACCGGGGGGTGCAGCCAGTACAAGCCTCCCAAGAGAAGGATCTTCCAGTGCTTGTTGTGGAGCAGCAGGTGGTGGTGGGCGCAGAGCAGGATGGCGTGGTCGATGTTAGAAAGTCTGAGGTCAGCCCAGTTTTCGACGTGATGCGCTTCCGACCAGGACGGTGGTCGATTGCAGCCGGGCCAGCGGCATCCGCCGGCGCAGGCGGCGAGGGCTCGGCGTTGGTCCCGGTTGAACAGGCGTTCGTCGCGTCCGACGTTGAGGGGCTGGCCGTCCTGGCTGAACAGGATGCCGAGGTAACCGGCGTCGCACAGATGTCGGTCGATCGTCTCTTTCGATACGGGGGGCCGGGCTTCCCTCAAAGTACCCAAACGGCCCGGTGGCCTTAGCCGCGCGCGTGTTCTTCGTGGTCTGGGTGGCGCCCGTGGTTTCAGCCGGCGTCGCTTCGCGGGCTGCCGCGGCGTCCCGCTCGGCCGTCTCCGTCTCGCTCATCAGCACGCCGACGGCGACCAGCCGTCCCGCTTCGATGCGGCTGAGACCGGTGGCGTGCTGCACCATCAACGTCGGGTTGCCGAACCCCGGCCGTGCTGCCAAACCGGACTGTCCTAGCTGCGGCCGGGACCGTTCCGCGTTCGTACCCGCCAGCAGGGCGGCCGCCGTGTTCGTCAGCCGCAACAACGCCGCAATCGGCACGCGCGCGGCGAGCACCTCTGTATCGGACAGTCCGGCGAATTCAGCGCTGGACCCACCGAGAGCGGCGACAGCATTCGCCGCCCGAGTGAGCTCCATCGCCAGGTTGTTCATGCTTCAACTCAATACCCAACCACCGACACGAGAAAATATCACTTATAAAAGCACAACACCGGCAAAACCGGCAAAGAAAACCCAAAGAAATGTTTCGACAAGTCGATGAGTCTTCGGCGATCTCTCGTTCTTCGACGCTGACCGGAACGATCGTTGTGGCCCAGCGCACGTTGGTGTTGCCCCGTCACGTGGGGTTTGCACGGTCGAAACGCGATGCCCGGCGACCCGAGGTTCGGGTTTCGCTTTGCCCATAGCCTGATTTGGACCTCCGCACCAGCCTGTGGAAACACTCGGCAGGATTGTAGTAACCCGTCTACTCTGACCCCATGCGAAACCCCTCGCGTCACCAAACGCTGCACAACGCCGTGCTCAGCGCCCTCCTGATAGCCCTCGCGACCGGCGCGTTGAGCGGATGCTCCGCCACACCCGCCCCAGCACCCAGCGCCACACCCAAGCCAGTCCCTGACGCGATGGCGGCACCGACCGACACTACCCCCGTCTTCGCCTCAAACGACGAGGCCCTGGCCACGGCCACTGAGGCTTACGCCGCATATGCGTCGTTCTCGGACGACGTGATGACGCACAAAACCAGCCCCGACAATTTGACTGCGCTGAGCACGTCAGTCAGTAGAAGTTACTTGCCACAGGTTGTCGCTGGACTCGCGAATTTCACGACAGCGGGGCATCTTGGGGAAGGTGCTTCCACCTTTGATTCAATTGCGCTCATTAGGTATACAGACGCAGGCGATGGCCACGCAGAAGTCGAGGTCTACATGTGTTCCGATGTTTCAGGCCTTCGACTGTTCGATGCGTCTGGTATCGATGTCACGCCGAGCGACCGGCTCACTCGCATTCCGCTACAGGTGACTTTCGTCTCCAGCGATTCGAACTCATCTCATCTCTTAGTTGATAAGGAAAACGTATGGTCCGGTCGAAACTTCTGTTGAGTGCTTGCATCGCGCTCGTAGCCTTCGGCATTATTGGATCTCCAGTAGCGGCAACCGCTGTGGGGTGTACCCGAGCTGAAACAACGGACGGTACATGTCCCGCTTCGCATGCCGTTGTGGCCGGACCGGGCGTTGACCTGACCGCAGAGACCGCCACGGGGTCTAGCGTACGAGGAAGCGGCAAGTCTGCCGGCAAGCAGCACGGTTCCGGTGGAGGGTCGGTCACTCCCGCGCTGCCGACAGTGTGCGCAAACGGCGACCCGATGAAGCCCGGAATCGAAACGATTCCTTGCGGCAACGGCACATTTCTGCCTTTGGCCCAGCACAACGCACCCGCGGTCCCGTGCGCCGGATGCTCTCCCGATACCATCGTGCGAGTCTCCGACCTGCAGAACTTTCCCGCCTACCCCGCCCCCACCGGCATGGAGCCCAATGGCTGGGCGATCGTTGGGCTGGCCGCGAACTTCTGGGCCGGGGCATCCGCTCAGATCGGCGAAGGACTACTGCTGGGCGAACCGGCCCAGGTGATGTTCACGCCGATCGGCTACCGCTGGGACTACGGCGACGGCACGACAGCGGTATCCGCCGACGGTGGGGCGAGCTGGGCCGACCTCGGCCTAACCGAATTTTCCAGCACCCCCACCAGCCACAAGTACGCCGCGAGGGGCAGCTACTCGGTCACCCTCACTGTCGACTACCGCGCCGACTACAGCTTCGGCGACCAGGGCTGGCGACCCGTCGACGGCATCTTCACCGTACCCTCCGCGACGGAATCCACTGTGCTCGTGGCCGAAGACTGCAACGCCAACCCTCGCGGACCCGGCTGCTGACGTACGTGCCCGCGTCGCGGCACCGGTTAGAGATCAGGGCACTCTACGTAGGGGTGCCATGACCTGGAACGAGTGCCGTGACTATCGAGACGGGCTGAAACCGGCAGGGTTGAAGCCGGCCGGCAGCTCGAACGGGTCGGGCACGCGGCTCGACCGGTCCGACGCGGCCACCAAGGTCGCCAGCTCACCGGCCGCCCTCTCGATGCGGGCGGGCAGGGTGGCCAGCCGGCTGTCCACTCCGCCGTCGCCGCTGCCCCAGTCCTCCGAGGCGGCGAACACCGAGGTGGGCACGACAACGGCGTGCAGGTAGGTGAACATAGGGCGCAGCGCGTAGTCGAGGGCCAGGGAATGCCGGGCCGTTCCCGCGGTCGCGCCGATCAGAACCGGCTGGTCGGTGAGAGAGCGGTTGTCGATCACGTCGAAGAACGTCTTGAACAGGCCGCTGTAACTGGTCGTGAAGATCGGTGTGACGGCGATGAGGCCGTCGGCCGCGGTGACGACCTCGATCATCGTTTGCAGCCGCGGGCTGGCGAAACCGGTGAGCATGTTGTTCATCACGTCCTGCGCGTAGTCGCGCAGCTCGTAGGTCACCACTTGGGTCGTGACACCCTCGTCGGTCAGCCGCGCCACGGTGGCAGCGGTGAGCTTGTCGGCGAGCAGCCGAGTTGATGACGGCTGGCTCAGGCCGGCCGAAACGACCGCGAGGGTGCGCTCGGTCGTGGTCATCTCAGGCTCCGGTCTGCGTGGTGCGGGTGAGGCCGAAGGCGGCGCCGGTTCGGGCGGGTGCGATGGCGGCGGCGGCGGTGTCGAGGTCGTCAGGCAGCGCGGTCGTAGCGGCAACCGGAGTGTGGGCGGCGAGGCGCAGGGATTCGTGAGTGGGGCCATCCGGTACGTCGACCGGGCGGTTCTTCGCAAACTCGCGGCGCAGCACGGGCACGACCTCTTCGCCGAGCAGGTCGAGTTGCTCGAGTACAGTCTTCAGCGGCAGGCCGGCGTGGTCCATCAACCAGAGCTGGCGCTGGTAGTCGCCGACGTAGTCGCGGAATCCGAGGGTACGGTCGATGACTTCCTGCGGGCTGCCCACGGTGAGCGGGGTCTGCGAGGTGAAGTCCTCCATGCTCGGGCCGTTGCCGTAGACCGGGGCGTTGTCGAAGTACGGGCGGAAGTGGCGCTTGGCATCCTGCGAGTTCTTGCTCATGAACACCTGGCCGCCGAGCCCGACGATGGCCTGTGCGGCGGTGCCGTGGCCGTAGTGTTCGAAGCGTTGGCGATAGTACTGCACCATCTTCGCGGTGTGCGAGGCGGGCCAGAAGATGTGGTTGGAGAAGAATCCGTCGCCGTAGTACGCGGCCTGTTCGGCGATTTCGGGGCTGCGGATACTGCCGTGCCAGACGAACGGGGGCACGCCGTTGAGTGGGCGCGGGGTGGACTGGAAACCCTGCAGCGGGGTGCGGAACTGGCCTTCCCAGTCGACGAAGTTTTCACGCCAGAGCCGGCGGAGCAGGGCGTAGTTCTCCAGCGCGAGCGGGATGCCCTCGCGGATGTCCTTGCCGAACCACGGGTAGACCGGGCCGGTGTTGCCGCGGCCCAGGGTGAGGTCCACCCGGCCGTCGGCGAGGTGCTGCAGCATGGCGAAGTCCTCGGCGATTTTCACCGGGTCGCTCGTGGTGATCAGCGTGGTCGCGGTGGAGAGGATGATGCGTTTGGTTTTCGCGGCGATGTAGCCGAGCATGGTGGTCGGCGACGACGGCACGAACGGCGGGTTGTGGTGCTCGCCGGTGGCGAAGACGTCGAGACCGACCTCCTCGGCCTTCTGCGCGATGGCGACCATGGCTTTGATCCGGGCGTTCTCGGTGGGGGTGTCGCCCGTGGTGGGGTCGCTGGTGATGTCCCCGACCGTGAAGATTCCGAACTGCATGCCATCCTCCAACTTTCTATGCGTCTGCATGTATATCTATCGTAACGGTAGAACCTGCGCGGCTATTCCCGGCCTTCGAGATTCACGGCACGTGCCCCCGAAGCTGGCAGGCGTTGCAACCAGTGCCAGCTTCCTGGACGCGTGCCACGAGGCGCGAGCGGATGTTTGGGCGGCGGGCGCGGGCATCCGCTGATATACTAATCGGGTCGCAACTGGCGTAGCACGAAGATGGGTCACCATCGGGGAGCGACTGACACGGTTAGTGGCCGCACGCCTGGGCCGCAACATCCATATATAAGGAGAACTCCGTGCCTGATTCCGCCACTGTCTTGAAGTCAACCTTCAACGAACCGCTCTCGGTCGTTGACCCCGAGATCGCCGCCGTGCTCGAGCAGGAGCTCGGTCGCCAGCGCGACTACCTCGAAATGATCGCGAGCGAGAACTTCGTTCCGCGCGCCGTGCTGCAGTCGCAGGGCTCCGTGCTCACCAACAAGTACGCCGAGGGCTACCCGGGGCGCCGCTACTACGGCGGCTGCGAGTACGTCGACGTCGCCGAGCAGCTCGCCATCGACCGCGCCAAGAGCCTCTTCGGCGCCGCCTACGCGAACGTGCAGCCGCACTCTGGCGCCACCGCCAACGCGGCAGTGCTCTCCGCCATCGCCACCCCCGGCGACACGATTCTCGGCCTCGAGCTGGCCCACGGAGGCCACCTCACCCACGGCATGAAGCTCAACTTCTCGGGCAAGCTGTACAACCCGGTCGCCTACGGCGTCGACCCGGAAACCTTCCGCGTCGACATGGATGTCGTGCGCGACAAGGCGCTCGAGAGCAGGCCGAAGGTCATCATCGCCGGCTGGTCGGCGTACCCGCGCCACCTCGACTTCGAGGCCTTCCGCGCCATCGCCGATGAGGTCGGCGCGCTGCTCTGGGTTGACATGGCCCACTTCGCCGGACTCGTCGCCGCCGGCCTGCACCCCTCGCCCGTGCCCTACGCCGACGTCGTGTCGAGCACCGTGCACAAGACCCTCGCCGGCCCGCGCTCTGGGTTCATCCTCTCGCGCGACATGGCCCTGGCCAAGAAACTCAACTCGAACGTGTTCCCCGGCCAGCAGGGCGGCCCGCTCATGCACGTGATCGCCGCCAAGGCGACCGCGTTCAAGCTCGCCGCCGAGCCCGAGTTCAAGGAACGCCAGGAGCGCACCCTGCGCGGTGCCAGCATCCTCGCCGACCGTCTCACCGCCGACGACTCGCGTGCCCACGGCATCGATGTGCTCACCGGCGGCACTGACGTGCACCTCGTGCTCGCCGACCTGCGCCACTCCGAGATCAACGGCCAGCAGGCCGAGGATGCCCTGCACGAGGTGGGCATCACCGTGAACCGCAACTCGGTTCCGTTCGACCCGCGCCCGCCGATGGTCACCTCGGGCCTCCGCATCGGCACGCCCGCCCTGGCCACCCGCGGATTCGGCGACGCCGAGTTCACTGAGGTCGCCGACGTCATCGCCGAGGCTCTCAAGCCCGGCGCCGACATCGCAGCGCTCCGCACCCGCGTCGGCGCTCTGACGCAGGCGTTTCCGCTCTACTCCGGCCTGCAGCAGTAACTTTCGTCGAAGCGGATGCCGCTGACTGGCCCGCGGCATCCGCTCTCGCAGATGGATGTCGCCGGCCGCTCGGCTGGGCATCCGCTGTCGCCCGCCTGCGATGAACCCGGCAAGCACCCGGTAATCACCACTGGACGGGGCCTGGGCCCCGTCCAAGCGAACCGAAGTACGGCACCGAACTGAACCACAACAGTAGGGATCCACGATGACGGCAATCACACTCGACGGGGTCAAGACCGCCTCCGACATCAAGGCCGAGCTGCGGGACCGCATCGCGGCGCTGCGCTCGCACGGCGTCGTGCCCGGCCTGGCAACCCTGCTCGTGGGTAATGACCCGGGTTCTGAGACCTATGTGGCGGGCAAGCACCGCGACTGCGCCGAGGTCGGCATCGAGTCGCTGCGCATCGACCTGCCCGGCTCGGCGACGAGCGCCGACGTGCGCGCGGCGATCAACGACCTCAATCACAGTCGCGAAGTCACGGGCTACATCATCCAGCTGCCGTTGCCCGTTGGTCATAACGAGAACGCGATGCTTGAGCTTATCGATCCGTCGAAGGATGCTGACGGCCTGCACCCGACCAACCTCGGGCGGCTCGTGCTCGGCATCGAGGGCGAACTGCGCTCACCGCTGCCGTGCACCCCGGCCGGCATCGTCGAGCTGCTACGTCGTCACGACGTGCCGATCGTGGGCCAGAAGGTCGTCGTGGTCGGCCGCGGCCTCACCGTGGGGCGCCCGCTCGGCCTGCTGTTCACCCGCAAGGGCCTCGACGCGACCGTCACGCTGACCCACTCGCGCACGGTCGACCTTGCCGGCGAAGTGCGTCGGGCCGATATCGTCGTGGCCGCCGTTGGCGTGCCGCACCTGATTCAGGCCGACTGGATCAAGCCGGGTGCCGCCGTGCTCGACGTGGGAGTCACCCGCGTGACGGACCCGGTCACCGGCAAGGGCCGCCTGACCGGCGACGTACACCCCGATGTGGCCTCGGTGGCCGGGCACCTGTCGCCGAACCCGCGCGGCGTCGGCCCGATGACCCGCGCCATGCTGCTCTCCAACGTAGTGAAGGCCGCCGAGCAGTCCCTGCTGGCGTAACGCCAGCTGTGGTACCGGAGTAAGTGTGCGTAACTGCGGAAACTTCGCAAATATTTGTGCGAAATCAGGGCGTCTCGCCCGCTCGAAACGGGAATTTCCGCAGTTGTGAACGACGCCTCCGGTATGGGGGCGGCATTCAGGCCGGCGCGGCACCCGCTCGGCTCCTGCGCTACTGCTGGGCGACGGCTGCGCGGTGCAGCTCGGTGTGTGCCAGGTAGCTCGTGGCGTTGTGCCGGATGCTCGCGATCTCCTCGTCGGTCAGCGTGCGCCGCACCTTGGCGGGAACACCGGCCACGAGCGAACCGGGGGGAACAACGGTGCCGCCGAGCACGACGGCTCCGGCGGCCACGAGCGATCCGGTGCCGATGATGGCTCCGTTCAGAACGGTCGCGGCCATGCCGACGAGCACGTTGTCCTCGATGGTGCAGCCGTGCAGCACTGCGCCGTGCCCGACCGAGACGCCGGTGCCGAGGGTGAGCGGAAAGTCGGTGTCGACGTGGCAGGAGACGTTGTCCTGCAGGTTCGAGTCGGCGCCGATCGTGATCGGCGCAAGTTCCGCGCGCAGCACGGAGTTGTACCAGACGCTGGCCCGGTCGGCGAGGGTGACGTTGCCGACGATCACGGCGCCGGGAGCGACGAACGCGGTCTCGGCGATGGTTGGAGCCGGTGTGTTCGGCAGGACGATGATTCGGGCGGCGTTGTCAGCAGTCATACGCGTCAGCCTACTGCCGAGGGATGGCGCCACTCGGCTCGGTTTGCACCTGCGACCCCGCAGCGGCTCGGGTCGGAGCTATATCGCGTCGGGCATGCCCGGCCCCGCCCGCAATACACTGAGCGGATGCGTGCACCCACCGGAATCCAGTATGAGTTGACCCGCGAAACCCCGAGCGGCCCCGCTCGCGCCGTCGTGACCGAGGTCGCGGCGGGACTGCGCGCATATTCCGTAAATGGCATAGACTTGGTGGAGACCTTCGACGAGTCAGTGCAACCGCCGATGGCGGCCGGAATTGTGCTCGTGCCCTGGCCCAATCGCATTCGTGACGGCAAATGGACTCAGAACGGAATCACCCGCCAGCTCGCTCTCACTGAGCCGGCCAAGCAGAACGCCAGCCACGGGCTGCTGCGCTTCGCGCCGTACCGGGAGGTATCGCGCAGCACAGACACGGTAACCCTGGCGGCGACGGTCTTTCCGCAGTCCGGCTACCCATTTCACCTTGAGACCGAGGTGACCTACGCGCTCACTTCCAGCGGGCTCGAGGTCACGCATCGGGTGCGCAACGTGGGAGCGGAGCCCGCGCCGGTGGCCGTGGGGGCGCATCCGTTTTTGAAGATCGGAGACGTGCCCACGGGCGACCTCATCGTGCGCGTGGATGCCGCGACCCACCTCGACGTCGACGACCGCCTCAACCCCATTGGTGAGACCCCGGTGCACGGCACCCGCTTCGACCTGCGCGCGGGCGCCCTGGTCGGGGATCTAGACCTCGACGACGGCTTCGGCGGCGTCGGAGTCGGTGCCGAACATACCCTCACCGCGCCGGATGGCCGAAGCCTCACCCTCTGGGGCGATGAAAGCATGCGCTACGTGCAGGTGTTCACGCCGCGCATCTTTCCGGTCACGCAGGGTGCGGGCGAGCCGGTGCGCGGCCTCGCGATCGCGATCGAGCCGATGACCGCTCCCGCCGATGCGTTCAACTCCGGGGCCGGCCTGCACTGGGTAGAGCCGGGGGAGCAGTGGATCGTGCGCTGGGGCATCCGTCATGACGGGTTTGAGCTGCGTTAACGCTGCCCGGCCACGTCGACGAGTTCGGCCAGCACCCTGCGCACCGAGGCGCGGGCGAGCGTTTCCGGGCGGCTCAACACGTCGATCTGCCGCCCCACAGTGAGGCCCCGAAACGGCACGAGCACGACTCCGTCGCCCTGTCGCGGCGCCATTGTGTAGCGCGGCAGCAGCGCAATGGCCGCCCCGGTCGCCACAACCGACGTCGCCACGAAGAACTCGTTGATCCGATGCGCGATGCGCAGCGGCTGACCGGCCGCCGCCGCGACCACGTTCACCGCCTCGGCGAGCGGAAACCCAACGTGACCGGTGACCCACGGCTCGTCTCGAATATCGTCGAGGGTGAGCGATACCTTTTCGGCCAGCGGATGCCCGACCGGCACGGCCACATCCAGCGGCTCGAACAGCAACGGCGTGACCGCGACGGTATTCGGCCAGGCCGGATCGTGCGGCACCCGGTGCGCGATCACCAGGTCATAGTCGGCGACGAGCGCCGCAAAACGCTCCCGCGGCACATCCTCGTCGCCGCAGCCCACGGTCGGGCCGCCACTCAAGTGCATTCGGTTCAGCAGCGGGCCGAACCAGGCCAGCCCGGCACTGTGGAACGCGCTCACGGTCACCGGCAGGCCGGGGTCGTTTTGAAACCGGGCCACGGCCTCGTCGGCCCGGGCCATCGCGGTCGAGACGTCGGCGGCGGCGCTCGCCAGGGCGACGCCGGCAGGGGTCAGCCGGAGCACCCGGCCGTGTTTCTCGGTGAGCTTGACGCCGGCACGTTGCTCGAGGGCGCTGAGCTGCTGCGAGACCGCCGACGACGACACGTGCAGGGCGCGGGCCACAGCGGCGACGCTTCCGCGCTCGCCGAGCTCCCGCAGTACGGCAAGCTGGCGCAATTCCATAAGCTCAGGCTAAAGCATCCGTTTATAAAATGGTGTCTAGACTTAACGGATGCCGTCGCGCACCATTGCCTCATGACTTCCGTTCTGACCCGCCGTACTCTGCTGCCGCACCTGGGACGCTACCGCGTCGACCTCGTGCTGCTGCTCGTGGCCTTGGTCTGGGGTGGCAGTTACCTGAGCGCAAAGATGCTGACCGAGCAGGCGAGCGTGTCAGCCGTGCTCGCGCTGCGCTTTCTGGTCGCGGCGCTGGCCCTCGTGATCGTCTGGGTCGTGCGGCGCGAACGCCTTCCGACCTGGCGGGCGCTCGGGGTCGGCTTGCTGCTCGGGGTCACTCAGGCGAGCATCCTCTGGCTCGAGACCCAAGGTGTGGCGTTCACCTCCGCCACGAACGCCGGGCTCATCATCAGCCTCACGATCATCATGACCCCGGTACTCGAGTCGGTGGCGGCCCGCCGCTGGCTGCCGCGCCCCTTCTTCGTGGCGGCGGTGCTCGCGGTCGTGGGGGTAGCGCTGCTCGTCTCCGGCAACGGATTCGCGCAGCCGAACGTGGGCGACCTGCTCATTCTCGCGGCGGCGGTCGTGCGCTCCCTGCACGTCACCATGATGGGCCACCTCGTTCGGGGCCGCAGCGACAGCACCATCACTCTGACCCTGCTGCAGGCGCTGGTCGGGGCGGCGGTCTTCACCGCGTTCGATCTTCCCGGCCTCGTCACCGCCGTCACGACCTTCAACCTGGCCGCCTGGATCGGCGTGTTCTACCTCGGCCTGGCCTGCAGCGTGTTCGCGTTTCTCGCGCAGATGTGGGCGATTCGCCGCACGTCGGCGGCCCGGGCCAGCCTGCTCATGGGAACCGAGCCAATTTGGGCGGTGCTCGTGGGGGTGTCGCTCGGCAGCGAAACCCTCGGCCTGATCGGCGCCGCCGGGGCCGCGCTCATCATCGTGGGTACGTTCTGGGGCCAGCGCATCGAGGCGAGTCACCGCCTGCGCGTCGGGTAGGCATCCGCTGGGGGTGGAGGAAGAATGCCACGTGTGTATGCCCACCAGTCCGATTCGCGGGACACCTCGCGCACGGCTCGGCGCGCGGCCAGGAATCCGTTCCACCAACGACGAGTGCCTGCGGCTCGAAGGCCGCAGGCACTCACCAAGTGGATGTCGCAGCTAGGACAGCACGTCCCGCACCAGATCATCGTTCTCGTGGTTGCGCAGCCGGGAGAAGATATAGCCGCCGATCAGCAACGCGAACGGCAGAGCCACGAGCACCCAGCCGATGGTGCTGAGGCCCCAGGAGGTGGTGGTCGGGTCAACGCCGTCGGCCACGGTGCCGGCGAGCAGTCCGAAGTGGCTCATCAACAGGTATTCGCCGAGCAGCAGGCCGAACGTGGCGAGAACCGGGGCGATCACCGTCTGGAAGATATTCTCGGTGCCTTTGTTGCGGCGGAAATACGCGATGATCGCGATGCTGACCAGAATCTCGATAAGTACGATGGCGATCACCGAGAGCCCGCTGAACCAGTAGAACAGGTTGAGTACCGGGTCGAGCTGGAACACCGCGAACACCACGAGCACGACGCCGGTGATGACGGACGTGACGAGCGACGCCGTGCTCGGCGCGCCGCGACCGTTGACCGTGCTGAGCGGCCCCGGCAGCGCGCCGCCGCGACCGAGCGCGAACAGGTAGCGGCTCGCGGCGTTTTGAAAGGCGAGCAGCCCGGCGAACAGGCTCGACAGCACGAGGATGCTCATGAGCGTCGCCATCCACGGGCCCACGTATTGGGTCGCGAGTGCGAACAGCACTGCGGCCGGGTCTGCCAAAGGAACGCCCGCGACGGTCGAGAGTTCGACGGTCTTCTCAACCACGGTCGATGCGCCCATGCCGGTCACCATAGCGAAGGCGGTCAGGCCGAACAGAACGGTGATGACGACGACGGCGAGGTAGGTGGCGCGGGGAACGACGGTCTTCGGGTCCTTGGATTCTTCGCCGTAGATGGCGGTGGCCTCGAAGCCGATGAAGGAGGCGAAGGCGAACGCGAAGGCGATGCCGGCCGAGCCGGCCAGGCCGCCGGCAACGATGGCGGCGGGGTTGAACGAGGCCCAGAAGTTAATTCCTTCCGGCCCGCCGTCGAGCAGGATGGCGACCGCGGTGACCACGAGCGCGGTCAGTTCGAGCAGCATGAGCACGCCGAGCACCTTGGCGCCGACGTCGACGCTGAGCAGGGAGAGCAGGGTCACGATGCCCCAGGAGATGAGCGACCAGGCCCACCAGGGGAGCACGCCCACCTGGCCGGCTATGAGGGCGCCGAAGAATCCGTAGATGGCCAGCTGCACGGCAAGGTAGGCGAGAATTGACACGAACGCCGATGCGGTGCCGAGGTGGCGACCCAGGCCCCGGCCAATGTAGGCGAAGAACGCACCGGCATTGGTGACGCGCTGGCTCATCGCGGCGTAGCCGACGCTGAACACCAGCAGGGTGAGTCCGACAACCACGTAGGCGCCGGGGGCCGCCGCGCCATTGCCGAGCACGATCGCCACGGGCACCGCGCCGGTCATGCCCACGAGGGGCGCCGCGGCCGCGACCACGAAGAAGACGATGCCGAGAACGCCGAGTCGGCCCTTGTGCAGGGCCGTTTCCGGTGCTGTCGCCTGGTCGGGCTTGGTCTGGGTCATGGCTACTCCTCGTTGAGTAAGAGGTCGGGTGCGGAAACGGATGCACGCTCCATCCGCTTCACCTGTGGCTATCAGCGTGGCAATCTCTGGGCCAAACCGTTTGCCATTTGCGGCACCGCAGTTGTCGAATTGCGCATGCTGTGACGGTTGCCTGCCGTCGAGGCGCACGCCGACGAAGCGTGCCGCGCGACCGCGAAAGCGGGCTCAGACGCGACGGTAGGTGCTCGGCGTTTCGCCGAAAGCCGTGCGAAAGATGCGGCTGAAGTGCGCGGCGTCGACGAAGCCCCAGCGAGCGGCGATGGTGCCCACCGAGCGGTCTCCAAGAATGGGGTCGCGCAGGTCGCGGCGGCAGTGCTCCAGCCGGCGGGTGCGGATCCAGCTCGCCACGGTGTTGTCGGCCTCGTGAAAAACGTTGTGCAGGTGCCGGGTCGAGATGAAGTGGGCGCTCGCGATGCTCGCCGGGCACAGCTCCGGGTCGCCCAGGTGGGCATCCACATACGAGCGGATGCGCCCCAGCAGGTCGCCGTGCGCCCCCGCCACCGGGTCGCGGCGCAGGTTCAGTTCGCTCTCGAACATGGTCGCGATCAGGTCGACGGCGTTGTAGGCGAGGCGGTGCCCACTCGCGCCGGAAAGCACGTCGAGGTTTTCCGCGAGCTGCACCATGAATGGGCTGATCAGGCGGCCGAGTCCGGCGTCGCCGGGCAGCCGCACGGCGGTGAGCTGGCCCACCGAATCAGCCGGCAGGTCGAGTACGTCGTGCGGAAACATGAGCACGAGAGTGCGAAAGTCCTTCTCGAACTCGAGCGTGTATGGCCGGTTGGTGTCGTACACGGCCAGGTCGCCGGGGCGCAGGGTGGCCTCGCGGTTGTCCTGCACGAGCAAGCCGGTGCCGGTCAGTTGCAGGTTCAGCTTGAAATACTGTCGAGTGGATGCCGCGATCAGCGACGGTGTGCGAATCACCTGGTGCCCGTTGGCGGTGACCTCGACGATGGAGAGCTCGTCGAGCACGCGCGAGCGCAAGGTGCCGTGAAAGCTACGGGAGGCACTGCGCACCTCGAGCGGAACGAATGACTGCGACACGAGGGTGCGCCACTGCGAGAAGGAGTCGGCGATGGCGCACTGCACTCGGTCGGTTGGGGCGGTCAGCGGAACGGTGTCCTCGGGTGGCATGGTGCTCGTGCCTGCGGCGCCCGTTACCGAGTTCACAACCGTCATCGTCACGAGCAGCTCCTTCGCCGGGTCCTGACCAGATCGGCCCTCTGGGGGAGTTTCATGATCGTCTGGAGCCAATGTAGTCCTGCACGGCTCCCTTGTCATTTTTTTTCGACACTCGGCGAAAATAGATCTGCACGCAGATCGACGGAACTGGCTAGTATCCGGAGAGTGATTGACCGGTCGCGAGTGGAGCGAAAAAATGGATGACGATGCTCGCTTGGCCGCTGCTCAGCTGATCCGTAATCGAGTCGGGTGGGTATCTCTGGCCGCCGCCGCCCTGTTCGCCGTGTTCGGCGTGGTCTTCGACCAGGGCGCACTCCTGGCGTTGTCGGCTGCCTGCGGTTCCGCTTTCCTGTGGACTCTGCTTCCGGTGCGGGTCTCACGGTCCCAATCGAAGGATGACGCGCCCACACAGTGAGCCTGGCCCGTCGTTGGCGCTGCCAACGGCTGCGCGCGCGGCTGCCCGTTTCGGGCGCTCTCATGAGCGTCGGGCGCGCCCATCCGCTTGCGCGGGCAGCTTGTGGCAACCGAGCAACCCAGAGCGCTAATCTCCGGTCGAAAGCAGGTGCAGGTAGCCGTCGAGCTGGGCCACGAGCTGTTCCGGGGCGTGCTCGTCGGGGGAGAGCGCAGCGGTGATCTGCGCGCCGAGCAGCACGTTCAGGAGGTGACCCACGACATCCGTGTCGGTAGGAGCCGTGTGCATCTCGCCGGCTGCGCGTGCCTCGGCCAAGTGCCCGAGCAGCGCGAGGCGCCACTGCAGCATCGACTCATCGTGCAGCTGCGCCTTGGCCGCATTGGTCAGCGCCTTCTGCCAGAACGGAATCACGATGCGCGCCTCGCTCACACGCGTCTCATCGAGCGGAAGAATTTCGTGACAGAAGGCGCGCACGGCGGCCAGCCCGGTCAGGCCAGCGGCCCCGCGCTCGATGCGCAGGTTGGTCTGGCTGAACACGTGCCCGAAGGCGAAGGTGAGCAGGTCGTCCTTGGTGCCGAAGTAGGGTTTGAGTGCGCCGTTGGCGAATCCGGCCTCGGTGGCGATCTCGCGCAGGGTCGCGCCCTCGATGCCGTGCCGGGCGATGATGCGCCAGGTGGCATTGACCAGCTCGACGCGACGCTGGTCGTGATCGACGACTTTCGGCATTGGCCCTCTTCTGGTGGTGCGGTTAGAGCTGGGAGCATCAGCTTGTCAGAAAGATTCTCGAAAGGCTTGCCAGCAGCAGCGCTGACCATTTATATTCTACAACCATAGGAAATAAATCCCCGGAGCTGCAACCGCCGGGCCGATCCAGGAAATGAGACGCAATGCTCACCGCCGAGACTGCCGACATCGTCACCGACTTTGCACTTCCCACCGCGCAGGAACTGCAAACCGTGCGCACGATTCTGGCCGACGCCGGCCTGTTCGGCGACAGTCTTCGGGTTGCCTATCTCGGCCTGCTCGACCCGCCGCGAGGTGCCACCGAGATCAACCGTCGCTTTCGGGTCTTTCTGCACGACGTGTCCGGCGCAGCCCCCACCGACGTGATCGTCTCGGCGACCCACGGCACCGTCGAGTCCCGCGTCACCCTCGACACCGCGCTCACCGGTGAACTGCCCGTGCTCGAGGAAGAATTCGGCGCCGTCGAAGACCTCCTCACAACGGATGCCCGCTGGCTGGCCGCACTCGCAGCCCGCGGCCTCGACGTGGCCACCGTGCGCGTCGCTCCCCTCTCCGCGGGGGTATTCGAATACCCGAACGAGAAGGGCCGCCGCATTCTGCGCGGCCTCGCCTTCGTGCAGAACTTTCCGGAGGACAGCGCCTGGGCCCACCCGATCGACGGCCTCGTCGCCTACGTCGACATCGTCGCGAAGACCGTGGACCAGGTGCTCGACTTCGGCGTCGTTCCCATCCCCGCCGAACACGGCAACTTCACCGATCCCGCCCTCACCGGCCCGCTGCGCGAAACGCTCAAGCCGATCAGTATCACCCAGCCCGATGGCGTGAGCTTTACCGTCACCGGCGGCAACCACATCGAGTGGGAGAAATGGAGCCTCGACGTGGGTTTCGACGTGCGGGAGGGCGTCGTGCTGCACAACATCGGCTTTCGCGACGGCGCGAAGACACGCTCCATCATCCGTCGTGCGTCGATCGCGGAGATGGTCGTGCCGTATGGCGATCCGGCCCCCGTGCGGTCCTGGCAGAACTACTTCGACACCGGCGAATACCTCGTCGGCCAGTACGCCAACTCGCTCGAACTCGGCTGCGACTGCCTCGGCGAGATTACCTACCTGAGCCCGGTCATCACCGACGGCTTCGGCAACCCGCGCGAGATTCGCAACGGTATCTGCATGCACGAAGAGGATTGGAGCATCCTCGCCAAGCACAGCGATTTGTGGAGCGGCATCGAATACACCCGCCGCAACCGCCGCTTCGTCATCAGCTTCTTCACCACCGTCGGCAACTACGACTACGGCTTCTACTGGTACCTCTACCTCGACGGCACCATCGAATTCGAGGCGAAGGCCACCGGCGTCGTCTTCACGAGCGCCTACGCCGGCAAGGGCTATCCCTACGCCTCCGAAATCGCTCCCGGTCTCGGCGCCCCCTTTCACCAGCACCTGTTCAGCGCCCGCCTCGACATGGCCCTCGACGGCGACACCAACCGGGTCGAAGAAGAAGACGTCGTGCGCGTTCCGATAGGCCCCGGCAACGAGCGCGGCAACGCCTTCACCCGCCAGCGCACCGTGCTCGCCACCGAGCTCGAGGGCGTCAGACAAGCGGATGCCGCCATCGGCCGCACCTGGCACGTCTCCAACCCCAATTCCCTCAATCGCCTCGGCGAACCCGTCGCGTACAAGCTGCACCCGCAGGGGCTGCCCGTGCTGCTGGCCGACCCGGAGTCGTCGGTGGCCCAGCGCGCGGCGTTCGCCACCAAGGGCCTCTGGGTCACCCGCTTCGCCGAAGACGAACGCTATCCCACCGGTGACTTCGTCAACCAGCACGCCGGCGGCGCCGGGCTGCCCGCCTACATTGCGGCCGACCGAGCGATCGACGGCGAGGACATCGTGCTCTGGCATACCTTCGGCCTCACCCACTTTCCGCGGGTCGAGGACTGGCCGATCATGCCGGTCGACACCGTGGGCTTCAAGCTGCGCCCCGACGGCTTCTTCGACCGCAGCCCCGTGCTGGACGTCCCCGCTAACGTGCCCCCGGCATCCGGTGGTCACTGCCACTGACCCGTGTCGCGCACGTCGCATTGCGGACGGGGCCCAGGCCCCGTCCAGGGGCCCAGTTTATAAACTGGGCCCCTGACCATAAGGTGGGCCCGGTGAGCGGATGCGTCAGCGCGGCGCTACCGCGCCTGCACACTCGCCTCGGGCCGCAGGTCGAGACGGCGCAGCAGCTGCGCGTTCAGCGCCACTACCACCGTCGACACCGACATGAGCAGCGCCCCGATCTCCATCGGCAGCACGAACCCGATCGGGGCGAGCACGCCCGCAGCGAGCGGAACCGACAGCAGGTTGTAGCCGGCCGCCCACCACAGGTTCTGCTTCATCTTGCGGTAGCTCGCCCGCGACAACTCGATGACCGAGAGCACCGAACGCGGGTCGTCGCTCGCGAGAATGACGCCGGCCGACGCGATCGCCACGTCGGTTCCGGCGCCGATCGCGATGCCGACATCGGCCTGCGCGAGCGCTGGGGCATCGTTCACCCCGTCGCCGACCATGGCCACGCGGCGGCCCTCGTGTTGCAGCTCGGCTACCTTACGCGCCTTGTCTTCCGGATGCACCCCCGCGAACACCCGGTCGATGCCGAGCTCGGCGGCCACGGACTGGGCGACCGCTTCGGCGTCGCCGGTGATCATGACCACCTCGATATCCAGCCGGTGCAGCGCGTCCACGGCCTGCCGCGACTCTTCGCGAATCTCGTCGGCCAGACCGATCGCGCCCACGACCACGCCATCGCGCAGCACGTGCAGAATGATCGCGCCCTGACGCTGCCAGGCCACGGTCTCAGGCAGCGGCCGGGCTCCGTGTTCGTCGAGCATGCTCGGACCGCCGACGCTCACGCTGTGCCCGTCGACCAGACCGGTCACCCCGACCGCCGCGGCAGTGTGAAACTCGGTCGCGCGCGGCACGGTCAGCTCGCGGTTTCGCGCCGCCGTGACGATAGCACGGGCAAGCGGATGCTCGCTGTCACCCTCCACGGCCGCCGCCCACGCGAGAACGTCGTCGGCGGTGATCGGTGTCGAGACCGATCGTGAAGTGGCGGCTGAATCCGAACCCGAAGCAGAACCCCGGGCCGACGTGCCCGCCTCGACCGAACCCGGGCCAGCCGAATCTGCGTCAGTCTGCGCGGCCTGAGCCGTGGCATCCGCTTCGCTGCTCGCGACCTGGTCGGCAACAGCAACGTGACTGACCGTGGGCTCGCCCTTGGTGAGCGTGCCGGTCTTGTCGAACAGCACCGACGTGACCTGGCGCATGCTCTCGAGGGCCAGGCGATCCTTGATCAGCACGCCGCCCTTCGCGGCGCGTTCGGTCGCGATCGACACCACGAGCGGAATCGCCAGCCCGAGCGCGTGCGGGCAGGCGATGACGAGCACGGTGATGGTGCGCACGACGGCATCCTGCGGCTGGCCGAGCGCGGTCCAGACGATCGCCGTGAGCACTCCCGAGCCGAGCGCGAACCAGAACAGCCAGCCAGCGGCGCGATCGGCGATGCGCTGCGCCCGCGACGACGAGTTCTGCGCCTCGCTGACCAGACGCTGGATTCCGGCCAGCGCCGTGTCGTCGCCGACCGCCGTGACCCGCACGCGCAGGGCGGAATCGGTCGCGACCGTGCCGGCCACGACCTGGTCGCCGACCGAGCGCTGAACCGGCCGCGATTCGCCGGTGATCATCGATTCGTCGACGTCGGCCGTTCCCTCGGTGACTTGGCCGTCGGCCGGCACTCGCCCGCCCGGACGCACCACGACGAGGTCACCGAGCACCAGATCGCTCGGCGAGATCAAGACGATCTCGTCGCCCTCGACCCGCTCGGCCTCATCGGGCAGCAGGGCGGCGAGCGATTCCAGGGCAGTGGAGGTCTGCGCCAGCGACCGCATTTCGATCCAGTGGCCGAGCAGCATGATCACGATCAGCAGGGCCAGTTCCCACCAGAAGTCGAGCTCGCCGTCGATGAGGCCGAGACTCGCGCCCCAGGAGGCGAGGAACGCGACCGTGATCGCGAGCGCGATCAGCAGCATCATGCCGGGTTTACGGGCCTTCAGCTCGCTGACCGCGCCGGTGAGAAAGGGGCGGCCGCCCCAGACGTACATGACGGTGCCGAGCACAGGAGAGATCCACATAATTCCGGCGATATCGGGCACGGCGTAGCCGACGAGCCCCGAGAACATGTGGCTGAACCCCACGACGGGCAGCGAGATGACCAGCATGGTCCAGAACAGGCGCCGGAACTGCCCGACATGGTCGCCGTGGCCGCCGTGGTTCATGGCTCCGTGGTTCATGGCCCCGTGGTCCATCATTTCGTGATCCGTGCTGCCAAGGTCGGGCTGCGTCATGTCATTCCTCGATGCCGATTCTCTCGATAATGCAACTTATACCCCCCAAGGGTATACCCACAGGGGGCCGAACGCACACGCTAACGGGATTCGACGACGCCCATCATGCCGGTGTCCTCTGGTCGAGAATGTGGCAGTGGTAGCCCGTGCGACCGCCGAAGTCGTCGAACGCGATGCGCACCCGCACTTGGCCGAGCGGCGGAACGTTCACCACGTCCTGCCAGACGGCTGCCGACACCGCCCGTGCGTTCTGCTCCACGATCTGCACCGGCCAGACGTGCAGGTGCACCGGATGCGCCATTCCGCTGTCGTTGCGCAGTGTCCACTCCTCAACGCTGCCCGACGCCACAGTCAGGTCGACCCGGTCGCCCGAGAAAACCTGCCCGTTGATCGTGGGCGTCATCATGCCGCCGCCCATTCCCGACCCCATTCCCATGGCGAACACCAACTCGCGCCGGGCCGTCACGGTCGAAGGGCGCAGGTGAACTCGAACGGGTGCGGCATCCAATTTCACCGTGAGTTCACCGGCCGAGCTGGACAGTTCCTTCGGCTGCACGAACTCGGGCCCGCCCGACGCGCCGCCCGAACCGTCGGGCCACAGCTGCCACGCCGCCCCCGCCCCGATGGCGGTTGCGGCCAGGCCGAGGCCCCCAATGGTCAATACCCGACGACGGCTCACCGTGACGGTCACTAGCGTGCGGCGAGCAGGTCGTTCATCACGGCGATCTCGCCGGTCTGCGAGCTCACGATCGCCTCGGCCAGGGCGAGCGCGTCGGCGTTCTCCCCATCGTTCAGCTCGGCCCTGGCCATCGCGATCGCGCCCTCGTGGTGCATGATCATCTGGGTCAGGTAGAGCGCTCCGGCATCCGCTCCCGAGGCGTCCTGCAGCTCCATCATGTCGTCGTCGCTCATCATGCCGCCGGTGCCGTGGTCCATCCCGGCCATGCCGTCCTCGGTGGCATCCCAGTCGCTGAGCCAGCCCTGCATCGTTTCGATCTCGGGCGCCTGCGCGGCCTTGATCTGTGTCGCCAGATCGACGACGTCCTGGTCGACGCCGTCTTTGGTGAGCAGGTCATCGCTCATCTCAACGGCCTGTTCGTGGTGCGGAATCATCTGCTGCGCGAACATCACGTCGTCACTTTTGAAAGCGGATGCCGCCGTGCTCGGGGCGGCCTCGGGGGAGGCGGAGTGCATGGCCAGCACGCTCAGCACCAGGGCGGCCAGGGCCAGAAGCGCGAGCAGCGCGGTGCGCCGGTGCGAAACGGAGGCTGCAACACCAGCTTTCACGCTCAGATCACCTCCGTCGACGCATGCGATGCGGTCCGAGCGAATCGCATACCCCCTCAGAGTATCGGTCCGGCGCTCCCCACCGAGCCGTGAGTTCGTGACCGCGGCGTTCGTCGAGCCGTGAGTTTGTGATGTCTCACGACATCGTGGGCAGTTGATGTCTCAGGTCATCGTGGGTGGTTTGGCGAGGAACCCACGCACGAACACCTCGGGCACGGCCTCGAACACGCCGCGCCCAAATGTGCACCCGCGCAGCCCCGCAATCGGGCAGGCTTGAGCCATGGCGCAGAGCAGAACCCCGGGCAACGAACAAGTCGCCCCCGACCAGACCTCGGGCGCGACAACAGAAACCGCGTCCCCCGCAGAATCTCCGAACGACCAGGCACGCCGTACCGCCCTGAGAAGCATGAAGCGCCTCGCGGCCGGGCTGCTCGCCCTCATGGCCGTCATCTTCACGGTGTCGTTCGCCCTGCAGGAGAGCTACCCCTGGCTCGAATACGTACGCGCCGCCGCCGAGGGTGGCATGGTCGGCGCGATCGCGGACTGGTTCGCCGTGACCGCCCTGTTTCGCTACCCGCTGGGGCTAAAAATCCCGCACACCAACATCATCGCCAACCGCAAAGACGAGATCGGTGCGAGCCTCGGCGAATTCGTTGAGACCAATTTTCTTTCCGAAACCGTCATTCGCGGCAAACTCGAATCCATGCAGCCGTCCCGCCGCCTCGGCGCCTGGCTCACCACTACATCCAACGCCGAACGCCTCACCGACGAGCTCGCCGTCGCCGGCCAGGGCCTGCTCAACCTGCTCGGCGACGACGCCATCAAGAACCTCATTGAATCCGTCGCGCGCGAACACCTGGTGAAGCCCGAGTGGGGCCCGAGCCTGGGCAAGGTGGGGGAGCGCCTCGTCACGAGCGGGCAGCAGCACGCGGCCGTCGACCTGCTGCTCGACCGCGCCGACGGCTGGTTGCGCGCCCATCCCGAGGCGTTCGGGCGCGTGGTGTCGCAGCGGCTGCCGACGTGGCTGCCCGGCTTCGTCGACAAACTCGTCGACGACAAGGCCTACCGGGAGGTGCTTGCGTTTGTGGCGTCCGCGCGAAACGACCGCAGGCATCCGGTGCGCAAAGCCCTCGACGAGTACCTCAGCGAGGTCATGCACGACCTGCAATATGAATCAGCCATGATCGCCAAAGTCGAAAATCTCAAGGACGAGATTCTCGACAATGCCAAGCTGCGGGAGTTCGCCGGCGACACCTGGGAGGCCATCAAGGCTTCCCTCACTCAGGCCCTCGACGACTCGACCAGCGCGCTGCGGGTCGGCATCCGCTCGACGCTCGAAGACGTCGGTCGCCGCCTCACAACGGATGCTGCCCTCGGCTTGCGCATCGACCGCTGGCTCGCCGACACCGCCAGCTACATCGTCGCGAACTATCGGCACGAGATCGCCGGAGTGATCACCGAAACCGTGGAGCGCTGGCCGGCCGCGGAGACGGCCGCGAAGATCGAACTGCAGGTGGGTCGCGACCTGCAGTTCATCCGCATCAACGGAACCGTGGTCGGCGCCCTCGCTGGCCTGGGCATTTTCACCCTCGCAAACGCGGTGGCTGGGCTGGTTTAGGCCCCCCAGCCCGCGAATTAGCTGAAAATGAGCCTTGTGGTATTCGGGGATCCCCCATTCGGGGCAGAATGAATTTTCCTGCTGTTCCCGAAAGGCACCAAATTCACGATCTCACCCGGTGGGTACTCCGCCCGCTCATGCGCGTGTGGGCGGCATCTGCCGAACGCCAAGACCGCCATCTGCCCCGTCCGAGCGACGCCCCGCAGGCCCACGCGCCAGGAATCGACAGCGATCGCGTGCTGATCCTGGGCTGCGGGCCAGCGGTCGGCTGGGGCGTGTTGAGCCATCAGATTGCCCTGCCCGGCTCGCTCGCCCGGGAGCTGTCCGTGCGTACCGGTCGAGGCGTCGACATCGACCTCGTGGCCACCCGCACGATGACCGCGGAATCCGCCCTGGCCGCCGTGGTCGGCACCCGGCTCGGCCGCTTCGATGCGGTCGTGGTGACGCTGGGCATCAACGAGGCGCTCGACCTGACGAGCAAGCCGGAGTGGCACGAGCGGCTCCTGCACCTGCTACGGGTGTTGGAACGCGAAACGTCGCGCAGCACCAAGATTTTTCTCCTCGGCATTCCCCCCATTCGCAGCATTGAGATCTTCAACCGCTCGCTCGGTTCGATCGCCGATCGGTCGGCTGCCGACCTCAACGAGATCAGCGCCCGGCTCGCCGCCGAAGCTCCGCGCACGACCTTCGTCCCGTTTTCGCCGAGCGCGACGATCACCCCTGACCGCCATCGCACTGCCGCCGACTACCGACTCTGGGCGGTGCTGCTGGCCAGTGCCATGGCCGACAGCCTCGACTCGGTACGCCTCGGCATTACGCGTCGCGGTGATGCCGGCCAAGCGGATGCCTTGGGGCGCGAGCGCGCCCGGCAGGCCGCCGTTGACGGCCTGGGTATCGGCCCAGCACCAGAGGCCCGATTCGATGAAATCGTCGCGCTCGCCCAGCGACTCTTCGACACCCAGGCGGCGGTGATCAGCGTCATCGATCGTGATCGGCACTGGCACAAGGCCCGGGTGGGAGTTGAGGGCACCGAGATTCCGCGGGCCGACTCGTTCTGCGCGCACACCATTCAGGGTGCGGGCGCGCTCGTGGTCGAAGACGCCCGCAACGATCACCGTTTCCACGGTAACCCGCTGGTCTTGGCCGATTCGGGCATCCGCTTTTATGCCGGTTTTCCGATCGAATCGCCGTCGGGGGAGCGCATTGGCGCCCTGTGCGTCTTCGACTCCGCGCCTCGCCTCCTGGCTGAGGTGGACCAGGTCTTGCTGCGCGAGCTCGCGCTGTTGGTGCAGCGGAAACTGCGGGAGCCGTCGCCGGTCGTCAGCTCGGACTACCGCGCGGCGTAGTGTGCGCTCACCTGGGCAGCGGTGAGAACGGTGTTGTAGAAGGCGACCTCGTCCAGACTGCCGGTGAAGTAGTTCGTGCGCGTTTGGAGACTCCCCAGTGTGATGGCGGTGGGTGCAGTGAGAGCGGTGGTGTGGGCCGTCGCTGTACCCACCGCTGCGCCGTTGACGTAGAGCACGAGAGCACCGGTCGAGATATTGCGCGTGAAGACGACGTGAGTCCAGGCGCCGTAGTAGGTCGAGCCCGACACGATCGAGGTGTCGTTGCCATTCTGCCCGCCACCGACCCCGGCGACCACTTTGCCGGCGCACAGCGACACTCCAAAGTCGTAGGCTGCGCCATTAACTTCAGCATCGACAAGGCCGGCCCCCTGCCACCAGGAGTCGCACGGTGAACCGAAGACCTGACTCGACTTAAACCAGAACTCGATCGACATGCTTCCGCTGATGTTTCGGGTAACGCTCCCGTATTGATACGCCGATGCGTTGAACGTGACCGCGGTGTCGCCCGCAATCGCAGAGTCGGTGACTCCGCGTGTCGGCGAGAGATAGTAGGTACCCGGGCTGCTTCCCTTGCTGTCGGCGATCGTCGTCGATGTCGATGTCGACGCGTCGCCCAGGCGGTAATAGTCGAGGAGTCCCGTTGTGCCCGAGACGGTCGTGAAGTAGCTCGACGTCACCTTGAGCACACTGCCGCTGGCCGCGATGACCGTGTTGCCCACATTATCGGCCACGACGTACTGGTACCGGTAGCAGTTCCCGCCGGACACGGTGTCTGAAACCGGGGTCGAACCGGGGTTCGTTCCGTTGGTGATCGTCGCGAATGTTGAGTACGCGCCGCAGGTCGATCCGGTCAGCGCAGCGGATGCCCGTTGCAGCAGGCGCGTGCTGAGACCGGCACCAAAATCCGTACCCGTCGTAAAACCAATACTGGTCGTCGAGCTGGTGATCGTCCCGTTCGGAGGCGTGACGGTGCCGCCACTCGGCGCGGTGTTGTCGGGCGTCAGCGTGAAGGCGGCGCTGGCCGAGGTGAGCGAAGCGTTGTTTGTGGCGGTCACACTACCCACGCTGCCCGACGGGGTACCGGTCCACGAATAGGTGTTCACGCCGGTCGTTCCGCCGCCGCTCGAGGTCCAATTGGCGCCGGGGGCGGTGAAGTTGTAGGCCTTGATCCCGGAGATGGTGTCGGTGGCGCTTGCCGTGGCGGTGAATGATCCCGAGGTCTGGCCCGACCGGTAGTAGACGGTACCGGTCGTGGAACTCCAATAGCTGTTGGTCGAAGCGGATGCCGCAAAAGACGAAAAGGTCGGCGTTGACGGCGCCGTGCTGTCGACCTTCACAACCGCGCTCGTATACGTGGTGGAGTTGCCGCTGGTATCGAGCACGACGTAGCGATACTGGTAGCAGCCAGGGGACGTGACCGTGTCGGTTACGGTTCCCGCCGGGTCGGTCGCGACGACGGAGAAACTGCCCATCGTGCCGCAGCTGCCGTCGGCGGTGCCGGACGACGACAACGTGGCCGTCGCGCGGTCGAGGTGGGCGCCGGAAGCCAGCCCACCGACATCCGTTCCCGGGTTGAGGGTGAGGCTGAGCGAAGTGGACGTGGAATACGCCGAGCCAGTGCCGGTGAGGCCGATAATTGCCGCCGACCCGCCGGACGGTCCGGTGATATCTGCCGCCGGCGAGTTTCCGAGCTGGTAGTGATTGCTGACGATAGCGGCGCTCAGTGCGGCACCGTAAACGGAGATTTCGTCGAGGGTGCCGGCGAAGTAGTTGGTGCCCGTTTGCAGGCGTCCGATGTTGATGTTGAACGGGCTGGCCAACGAGGCCGCGGTGCCAGACGAGGATGTCACGCTGACGCCGTCGACGTACAACACGAGCACATTCGACGCCCGGGTGAGCACGACATGGTGCCAGGCATTGTTGTCGTATCCGCCGGAGGCGCTCTTGACCGTGGTCGTGCCGGTTCCGGCCAGAACATAGCCGTCCGCGCAGAGGGAAATTCCAAATCCGTGCGGGGCGAGTGCTGACGAAGCATCGACCAGGCCGGCGCCCTGCGACCAGGCCGTGCATCCGCTGCCGAGGCCCTGCGTCGATTTGAACCACAGTTCAACCGAGAAGGCCGAGCTAACCGAGTTGGCGATTGAACCGTAGTTGGTCGTGCCGTTGAAGGAGGCTGCCGTGTTTATTCCCCCGCGGGACGCGTCGATACCGGCCGCGCCGAGAGACGGACCGCTGAGGTAGTCACCGACATTTGTGCCGACGCTCGGTACGATTCGGGGGTAGGTGAGGGGGACGACCTCGAAGTGGTCGAGCTGCAGCCCCGTGGACGTGGTCTTGGTCGCCCGGTTATCGGGAATCCCATCGATGAAGCCGGCGACTCCGCTCGAAGTTATCGGCGACGAGGCATCCGTGTAGCTCGCCTTCAATACACCGTTGACGTAGAGGTTGAGTGCCGTTGAACTCGTGCCGCTGACCTCCAGCCGCAGGCGGTAGGTCTCACCAACGACCAGTGCCGACTGGGCAGTGCTCGTGGCGGAGGACGGAAGCGTGTAATTTCCGCCGGAGGCTTCGGCGATTCGCCAGGCACCGCTGCCATCGGCGTTGCCGAACCAACCGCCCGCATACAGGTTGTAACTGGAGATATTCATTCGGCCGACCAGCCCAATCACATCGCCGGCCAGCGTACTGGCGCTGTAGAGATCGGCTTCGACGGCGTAGTTCGCACTCGTTGGGGAGGTGGGCAGGTAGTTCAGGGAATAGCCGGTGCCAACCCGCATGGCACGACCGCCCAGAATCCGGCTGTCGGTGCTGTCGAGTTCCGCCCACTGCACGGACTGCTCGTTCAGGTGATTCTTCAGATACCCGGCCGGGCCGGTGAAGGAATCCGACGACGACCCGGTGCCCGCAGCCTCGCCCAAACGCCACTGGCCGACAATTCCCGTAGTCGCTGCCACGGCTCCGGCGTAGTCGATCATGGCCACGTTCGAGCTCGTGAATGTCGCGGTGTTGCCGACCCGGTCGGTCACGACGTACTGGTAGATATAGCAGAGGTCGGCAGCGACGCTGTTGTCGGTGTAGCTCGTGGTCGGCACGGAGCTGCTGATATTCACCCAGGCGCCGTAGCTGCCGCACACGCCGCCACTCAGTGACGACTGCTTGCGCTGGAGCTGCTGGGTCGCCACACCGGAGCCGGTATCGGTGCCGGCGTAGCCGATAGAGACCGACCGTCCGGATTGGTAGCCGGCGGTGTAAGCCGGAGTGCCCCCGGTCGGGACAGACGCGTCGTTGAAGTAGATCAGCGTAGTCGGCGTGGTGTTGGTGGACACGTCGCGGCCGGTCACCGTCTCCGTTGGCGCGCTCGTCGTCCCGGCCGCCCAGGTGAACGCCGCCGACACGTAGGGTCCGCTGGTCGGCGTCGACACCGTGCTCGGGGTGTGGCTCCAGCCGGTGCTGGTGCCACCGAGGGCTGCGGTAGAGCTTGAGGCCGGGCCGCTGCCGACATCCGTTACCGAGTTCGTCAGCGTGAACGAACCGGGCGCGGCGCCGCGATAGTAGATTGTGCTGCCTGATTTGTAGGCGTTGGCGGTGCCAGACGACAGGGCAAGCCAGTTCACGGGCGCCGTTGTTTCGACGACGACAATATTGCTTTTCGCGCTCGCCGCGCCCTTCCAGTCTGTGGCGAACAGGGCAGTGACCCGGTACGACCAGGAGCCGGCCGGAACACCCGTTTCGGTGCAGCTTGTGGCGGTGATGGTGCCGGTGCAGCTCTGCATTGATTGTGCGTTCGTGCCCGTGGAATCAAACCGGCTCACGCTGTAGCCGCTCACGGCCGTGGTGCCGTCGGCCAGCGTCGACGCCGCCCAGGTCACGGTGACCGTGCTGCTTGCGGAGCTCGCGGTGGGGGTCGGGCCGGCGTTGACACTGCTGGCAGCGGATGCCCCGCTGCTGCCCGCGACGGATCCCGCGCTCCAATAGGCCCACGCCACACCGCTGGCCATGGCGAAGGCGAGCGGCACAGCGATCAGCCGACGCACCATGCGCCACCATCGGGTGCGGGTGGACGGCGCGTTGTAGAGCGGCCTACGGTGGCGGGCCTGCGTCATGATCCGGCCACCAGATAGACCGTGAAGCTCGCGCCCTGGCAAGCGGATGCCGCCCCCGCGCTCATCGCGAAGGCGTTCGGCAGCGAGATGGCAAGCGAGCCCGGCACCGCATTGGCCTGGGCCGGAACGTTCCAACCGGCAGTGCCATTGGTCTGCACGGAATAGCTCAGGGCGCTGGTCGCGCACGCCGAGTGAGCGCTATCGGCGACGATGGCGCTGGAACCTCGACTGGTGTCGAGAGAGATCGACCCGATGTGCGTCACAAAGTCGTTGGGGTTTGTGGCCCGCAAAACGACGGTTGTGGCGCTGCCCGGGTAGAGCGTTGCGGCGGGGGTCGCGTAGCGGAGCGTGACGGGCAGTGTCGTGCCGGCCGCGGCTGTGCCGTTTCCCCGGCCCGATGCTGACCAAAGCGAATATGCCACGCCGCCGAGGCTCATAGCGATCATGAAGAACACCCCGGCGAGGATCATCTCCTTGGGAATTCTGCGCCGCACCTGTTTCGGAAGCTGCGGAAGGGTGTACGGGCTCACAGTAGGGTCGCCGCTCCGGTGGCCGAGTAGTTCAGGGTGATCAGTGCACCCTTGCAGCCGTCCTGGTTGGTCTCGGAACTGCGCATGCCCACGCGCGGCCAGCTTGCCCGGGGTAGGTCGAGCTCGCTGAGAGCGCGCGTGAGGTGGGCGGGAATCGTCAGGGCGGCCGCCAGGGTGGTCTGCGATACCTCGAAATCACCCGCCGTGCACGGATGGTCGGCATCCGCATTCGGTGCATCGACGCCGTCGATGAGCACCCGCAGATCGATCACGTCAAGGTTGAAGTGGTGCGGATTGTCGAACTCGAGGTCGATCGGAACCAAAATACCCGGGCTCAACGGCCCGATCACGGTGGCGTGCGCATTGATGTCGAGCTCCGAACTCGCAATGCTGAAGCCGGGCGAGTACACCCAGAAAACGACCGTCCCCGTGGCGACGACGAGGGCGCTGCCGAGTACGAAGCGGTTGCGCGCGGCGGCACTCATCGTGAATTCCTCGGTCTGGCAGTGAATAAAAGTCGGCGCATCACCGCGCGAAGAGGGGCAGGGCCGCCCGGCCCAACCCCAATTCAGGCGCGGTGTCTCTTCTAGGCGATTGTGTAGAGCAGGTTGACAGTCGCGTTCTTGCAGGCATCCTGATTGACGGTCGACAGGTCGTTAAACGCGAGGGTTGCCCCGGTCCAGGCTCCCTTACCGGCGCCGCCGATGGGAACCTCCGCGTCGACCGGCATGACAGGGTTGGCGAGCGTGAAGTCAGAGGCATCGCAGGTACCTGCGACAGCGGCGGCGTCTTTGACGACGCTGTCGATGCTCGCGGTCACGGTGCTGACGTAGACCGGGCTGGTGTTCGTGTTGGTGAATGTTCCGCTCAGCGTCTGGGCAGCAACGCCCGGCATGAGGTCCGTCACGCTGGATGTCTGCTCGGCGGTGATTGCCGTGATCGTGCCAACGTCCACCGTGCCGGTTCCCGAACCGCCCGCGGTCCAGAAAGCGAAAGCGACGCCGGATCCGCCGACCAGAACGGCCGCCGTCACGGCAACGGCGAATGCCTTTTTGGACAATTTACGCATGGAGTACTCCCAGTTTCAAGGTTTGTGTGATTCACCACGTGAGAGTGTTGCCATCTGTCGCATCGCGTCGATCGACTTCGAACCTACGCCCAGAGGACCCGTGTGGGTAATACCCACAACTGGGTGTCTAGTCCCTCGAAGGTGGGGACCTTCGGCACTACCGGCCAGGAGTTAACCTCGCCCAAACTAAGTGGCATTAGGCTCGAATCGTGAGTGATTCGTTGCGTCACCGGCTTCGCGCCCTTCCGGATTTTCCCGACCGTCTGCCCGCCTTCGACCCGGCGCTGGCACCGAAGGATCCGGTCGAACTCTTTCTCGCTTGGTTCGAGAATGCGCTCGCCGTCGGCGTGCCCCAGCCGCACGCGTTCAGCCTGGCGACGGCCACGGCGGAGGCGGTCGTTTCGTCCCGCATGCTCATCCTGAAGAACATCGAGCCTGCGGCTTCTGGCGCGGCAGCGGGTGTTGACTTCGGAGCCTGGCAGTTCGCAAGCACACGGGGTTCCCGCAAGGGCCGCGAGCTCGGCATCAACCCGCGAGCTGCCATGAACTTCTACTGGGCGGGCCTGGGGAGGCAGGTGCGCGTGGTGGGTGAGGTGTCTCTATTGTCGGCCGAGGCATCCGCTCTGGATTGGGAACAACGCCCAGGGGCCGACGGCCGGGTCAATCCCGACTGGCAGCTCTACGAACTGCATCCCGCCGAGGTCGAGTTCTGGCAGGCGAGCGCCGACCGCCACCATATTCGGCACCGCTACGTGCTCTGAGCCGGCCCCGGCGGCATCCTCTCCCCACTCTTCCACGGTTTCAGGGGGGCTAATTCAGGAAATCCGGTCGAGCGGATGCGACGCGCCCGGCGAAACCCTGGGCAGCGGCCCGAGCTAGCGGGAGATTTCCTGAATTAGCCACCGGCAGGGCCGGAAACGCGCCTACAGACCAGGTTGTCGCCCGCAGAAACACGAATGCGCACTGAATCCAACGGATTCAGTGCGCATCTGCCGCGCCACGTGCGCGATCATTGTGGGCCCCGTCGGGCTCGAACCGACGACCCAAGGATTAAAAGTCCTTTGCTCTACCAACTGAGCTAGAGGCCCGTAGGTTCTAATCTACCGTGGATTCGCGCTCAGCTTTTCTGGGTAGCGTGGGGGACAGCAAAAAACCGCCGTCTGAACCCGAAGGAGAACCCGCCGTGGCCGACAACTTTCACAAGCCCACCCTGTTCGCGGGGATCAAATTCGAGGCATTCCAGGGCGGCGACGATCCGGCGGCCATCAGCCGCGTCGCGCACGAGACCGCGCAGGCGCTACTCAACCGAGTACGCAGCGACCCCGACCCGGAGACTGTCGAACGCCTGGTCGCCTACACCGACGAAAACGGAATCGACGCTGTCGCTGAGCTGTGGTCGCGGGCCACGCCGCGCAGCCTGCCGGGCGCACTCTGGCGCATCTATCTCATTCGTATGCTGATTCGGCAGGATCCGGAGGGGTGCGCGTACCTGTACCAACGGGGAACGGATGCCGCCGCCACGATCGATCCGCTCGTCGCGGGCGCCGCCGTGCCCACTGGCCCGGCCGAGATCATGATCCTCGCCGATGAAATTCTGCGCGGACTGTTCACCGGCGACTTCGCGGTGGCGCTGGATCGTGGGGCCGCCTACTGTCGGGTCACCGCCGTCGGGGCCGCGAGCATCGCCGACGATCTCGAGCTGACCGAACCGCACCGCTCGTCGGAGCTGACCACGCGAGCCCTGCGATTCTCCACGACAGCGGCCGAGTTTGCCGCCTGCGCGCGCCTCTGGCGCCGCGACTCCCTGGAGTAGGTGGGCCTAGCCCTTCGCGCAGGGGCTGCCGCTCGAGTCTGGTCTCGCACCTTCTCACCGTGGACGGGGCCCAGGCCCCGTCCACGGGCCCAGTCTATAAACTGGGCCCGTGTTCATAAGGTGGGCCCGGACGTGCGCAACCTGTGCGCCACGGGCGAACATTCGACGCCGGCCGGTCCGCTCGAATACACTGGAGTCTGGTCGGGCCGCAGTAATCCCGGGTTCCATTATTCGCCGCTTCGAGCGGCCTCGCGCCGAGAGGTGCTCTGCGGCCCGACCTTCTTCAGCCCCGCGAGGCGTCATACCGGTCCCGGCGGCGCAGCGCGGCCGCAGGCATCCGCTTTTGGCGAATTGCTTGCCGCCAAGACCAATCCGTTATCGACTTCGCACCGAACCCTAGTCATACAACGGGAAAAGACCTGACATGCTAGATCTCATGACTGTTGATCCCGCCGGAGACCTCGCGCCGCCAGCCCCTGCCACCAAGGAGGAGTTGCTCGGACGTGTGGCCCGCGGCGACCAATCGGCATTCGGAGAACTGTATGACCAGATCGCCCCGCGGGTGCTTGGCCTGGTCAAGCGTCTGCTCGTCGACCACGCACAGTCGGAAGAAGTGACTCAGGAGATTTTCCTGGAGATCTGGCAGTCGGCGTCGCGGTACGAACCCACGCGTGGTGGCGCGAGCACCTGGATCCTCACGATGGCACACCGGCGAGCGGTCGACCGAATTCGGTCGTCGCAGGCCGGACGCGACCGTGATACCAAAATTGGAATCCGTGACCTGGCCGTTGCCTACGATCACGTGGCCGAAACTGTTGAAGTACGACTCGAACATGAAAGGGTGGAGAGGGCGATGACTCGATTGACTCAGCTGCAGCGTCAGGCTGTGAGCCTCGCGTATTACGGCGGGTTCAGTCACAGCGAGGTCGCCGATATGCTCCACATTCCCTTGGGCACCGTGAAAACGCGGTTGCGCGATGGCCTCATCCGTCTGCGCGACGAATTGGGCGTGGCATCATGACCGGCCGTAACGAGCAGCACCCGGCCGATCTGGCTGGCGCTTATGCCCTGCACGCCCTCGACGCCGACGACACGGCCACCTTTGAAGCGCACCTCGCCGAATCCGAGCGGGCCCGCATCGAGGCTGCCGAGTTGAATGACACCGCGGTGGCCCTCGGCCTCGCCGTGGCGCCCGTGCAGCCGTCCGCCGCGCTCAAGGCGAACCTCATGTCCCTGCTCGCGTCGACCCCGCAGCTTCCGCCGCTTACGGCCGGCACAACGGATGCCCTCGCCTCCGTTACCAACGCAGCTCCCGTCGTTGCCCCGATCGCCACCCCGACCCTGCCCGCCGGGCCGACCTCCACGACGCCGAATTCCGGTGGCGGCGCGCCCGCCGGCTCCGCGTCGGCGGTCACGGACATCAATTTTGGTACCGGCTCCGGCCCGCACCGAACGGCAACCGAGCGGGCCCAGGCCCGCTGGTTCAAGCGTCCGGCACAGTTCATGCTGGCCGCCGCGGCCGCGGTCGCGCTGTTCATCGGCGGATCCTTCTTCGGTCAGGTGCTGAACAGCAACCAGTTCGAGTCCCAGCAGGCCTCCGGACTCGCCCAAATCAACGCGGCCGACGACTCGCAGCGCGCCGCGACGACCACCGCTAACGGGCAGGAAGCAACCCTGGTCTGGTCGAACAAACTTGGAATCTCCGCGGTGCTGGTTGACAAACTGCCCGTGCTGCCGAGCGATCAGGACTATCAACTCTGGTACATCAACGGGGACGGCGCAGCTTCGGCCGGAACCTTCGACTCGACCGGCGATGGTACGGCCTGGCGCGTGCTTGACGGCACGATGCACGCCGGCGACCAGGTGGGTGTCACCGTGGAACCCAACGGCGGATCCGACCAGCCCACGACCAACCCCATCGTCGCGTTCCAGAGCTAACTGGCCGAGGCGGCCTCAGCTCGGCCGCCGACGCCGCGACGGCCCCAGGTAGGCCGCCAGCCTGTGAGTAGGCGCAATCCGTCCTTTTCCGCGCTCTTGCGTCCCCTCGCGGGCGACGCGGAGGGCCCGGGTGGAAGCATCCGTTTCACCGGAGCGGATGCCCACCCAAGCCGGGCGCGAAGTAGGCTCAGGGGCATGAGATTGCCCTTCACCCTGTTGATCGACCCCGTGCCCGCCGACTCGCTGCAGCAGGACTTCAGCGACACGTTCCACGAGATGGAATCGACCGCCCCGGCGCTGCGCGTCGGCGAGTTGAGCACCCAGCGCGGCGACGGAATCTTCGAGACCCTCGCCGTCGTCGACGGCCACCCGCAGGAGGTCGAGCCGCACATCAGCCGGCTGCGCAACTCTGCGCGCATCTGCGAGCTTCCGGTGCCGAATGCCGAGCAGTGGCGGGCCGCGATCGCCTACGCCGTGTCGCGCATTCCGCAGCGGGGCGAGATCGCCCTCAAGTTCGTGCTTAGCCGCGGCGTCGAGCACGGTCCGGCGCCCACGGCCTGGTTGCACGCGGCTGCGGCGTCGGACTTCACGGCGGTGCGCGCGAACGGCGTGCGGGTGATCACTCTCGACCGCGGCTATCCGCGCGGGGCTGCCGAGAAGGCCCCCTGGCTGCTGATGGGCGCGAAAACGCTCAGCTATGCGGTGAACATGGCGGCGATTCGCGAGGCGCACCGTCGTGGCGCCGACGACACCATCTTTCTCACGACCGACGGCTCCGTCATGGAGGGTCCGACCTCAAGTGTCGTGCTGCGCATCAATGGCGAGTATGTGACGCCCGCGCCGAGCGGCGCTATTCTGCACGGCACCACGCAGCAGAGCATGTTCGACTACCTGCGCGCGCAGGGTTCACGCGTGGAATACCGCGACGTCACGCTTGAGGAACTTCGCCACGCGGATGCCGCCTGGCTCGTCTCCAGCGTGCGCCTCGCCGTGTCCGTGGTCGCCCTCGATGGCGAGTCGTTTCCCGCCGATCAGGCGCTGACCGACGCCCTGAACGCGTACCTGCTGGGCCGCACGGCGTAGGCGCAGCCGAGGGCGGCATCCGCTATTACGTTATGCCGGTAAGTAAGAACTTCGCCGTGCCCACGAGCATCGCAGCCGGACTGCACACCCTGCAGGTCGTCGGCTTGGCACCGAACGGATCAACCCGCGTGCTCGACCTGGGCGTGCGCGTTGTGGAACCGGCATCCGCTTCGTCGCTCGCGAAAACCGGCGTCGACCTTGGCAGCGTGCTCGGCGGTGCCCTGCTGGTGCTGCTTGCCGGCCTCGCCGAAACCGGGCTGCAGCGCCGCCGCGTGGTGGCCACCGCGTAACCCGCGCGCGCGTCATTCGCTGGTACGTAACGCCGGTAGATCTGCGACTCTCCGGGCAAATCCTGCCCGAATCACGGCGAGTCGCAAATTTTACCGGCGGTACGTGCGTGACGGCCCGGCATCCGTTTG
Source organism: Cryobacterium sp. N19 (assembly GCF_002929595.1). Lineage (NCBI taxonomy): Bacteria > Bacillati > Actinomycetota > Actinomycetes > Micrococcales > Microbacteriaceae > Cryobacterium > Cryobacterium sp. N19. The sequence goes on from NZ_PJJR01000051.1 coordinate 177,003, forward strand.
TTAACCTGCTCGAATTGGGGTGACGTGCAGCGCCCACTATGCTCTGGGAGGACCGAAAGGAATAAATGAGAATTTCTGTCATTGGATGCGGCTACCTGGGAGCCGTGCACGCGTCGGCCATGGCCGAGCTGGGGCACGAGGTCATCGGTATCGATGTCGACGCTGTCAAGATCGCCCAGCTTGCCATCGGCAAGCCACCCTTCTTTGAACCTGGCCTGCCCGAGGTTCTCACGTCCGCCATGAACAGCGGTCGCCTGCGCTTCAGCACCGACATAGCGGATGCCGCCGGCTCGCAGGTACACTTCATCGCCGTCGGAACCCCGCAGAAGCTCGGCAGCTACAGCGCCGACCTGCGCTACGTCGATGCGTCGATCGAATCGCTCATTCCGCACCTGGCCGACGGTGACCTCGTCGTGGGCAAGAGCACAGTTCCGGTCGGAACCGCCGCGCGCCTGGCCGAGCTCATCGAGTCCGGCAGCGGCGCCTCGCTGGCCTGGAACCCCGAGTTTCTGCGCGAGGGATTCGCCGTGCAGGACACCATCAGCCCCGACCGCCTGGTCTACGGCGTCGCTCCGGGCGATAAAGGCGAGCATGCCACCGCGCTGCTCAACGAGATCTACGCCACGGCGCTCGCTGCCGACACCCCCCTGGTCATCACCGACTATGCGACCGCGGAGCTGGTCAAGGTCGCCGCGAACGCGTTCCTCGCTACCAAGATCAGCTTCATCAATGCCATGGCCGAGATCGCCGAGGTCACCGGTGCCGACGTCACCCAGCTGGCGGATGCCATCGGTTACGACGGCCGCATCGGTCGCCGCTTCCTCGGCGCCGGCGTCGGTTTCGGCGGTGGGTGCCTGCCCAAAGACATCCGTGCCTTCACCGCCCGCGCCGAAGAGCTGGGGCGCGGCGAGTCCGTAGCCTTCCTCAAGGAGATCGACAAGATCAACCTGCGTCGCCGCCAGCGCGTGGTCGACCTGACCGTAGGGGCCCTCGGCGACGGCGTCTACAACGCCAAGGTCGCGGTGCTTGGCCTGAGTTTCAAGCCGCACTCCGATGACGTGCGTGACTCGCCGGCGCTCGACGTGGCCGTGCAGTTGCGCGGCCTGGGTGCCGACGTGGTGGCGACCGACCCGCAGGCCATCGAGAACTCGCGGGCGCGGCATCCGCAACTCAACTATGAGGAGTCGCTCGAAGAGACCCTGCGGGGAGCGGATGCCGTCGTGCTCGTCACCGAGTGGCCCGAGTTTCGGCACCTCGACCCGGTCTGGGCTGGTGCGCTCGTTCGTACCAAGACCGTGGTCGACGGCCGAAACGCCCTCGATCCCGCAGCCTGGCGTGCTGCCGGTTGGACCTATCACGGCCTCGGTCGCCCGTAGTACTTCGGACGGGGCCCGGGCCCCGTCCGTGGGCCCAGTTTTGAACGCGTTCTTACCTGGGCCGGCCGCGTTGCACTAGTCTCGAGACACACTTCAAGGGAATCGGGTCTCGTGCGACGCTGGCTGGCTCGACCCGATATGCTCATGGTCGCGGCCACGGCGCCGACGTATGTCGCCACGCGTGAAGCCCTCACAGCGCTCTCCCCGCAGGATCTCACCGCCGTGCGTTTTCTCGTCGGCGCCGCCATCATCGGCCTTTATCTGCTCATCACCCGGCAGCGGCTCACGCTGCGGCGCCACGATATCCCGCGAATGATCGCCGTCTCGCTCTGCGGTTATGCCGGCTACGGCATGCTGCTCAACCTCGGCCAGGCCACCGTTCCCGCGGGAACCACCAGCCTGCTGCTCAATATCTCGCCGGTGTTCGCGTTCATTCTCGGCTACTTCGTGCTCGTCGAACGCACCACCCGGCTCGGCTACCTTGGCATGGTCATCGCGGTCGGCGGCGTCATCGTGATCACCCTCGGCGGCGGAAGCGCGACCGGGTTCAACGGCACCGCCCTCCTCATCGTGGGCGCCGCTCTGCTGCTGTCGGTCTTTCTGATCGTGCAGCAGCCGCTGTTCGCGCGGGTATCTCCCATCGAAACCGTGTTCTGGGGCTGTGCCATCGGCGGTTTCACCGCGCTGCCCACGGCCCGGTTCGCGGTCGATCCCAGTCGGCTGACGGCATCCGTTTGGGTGGCGCTGGTGGTACTGGTGGTCGTCAGCACCGTGCTCGGCTACTGCCTTTGGAACCAGACCCTGTCGCGCACGAGCGTGGCCGAGGGCGGTTCGCTGCTGCTGATCGTGCCGATTTTCTCGCTGCTCCTGGGCTGGCTGCTGCTCGGCGAAGTGCCGACGATTGCCGCGCTGGTCGGGGGAGGCGCGGCCTTGCTCGGGGTCGTTATGCTCCCCCGGGCAACGTCGCGGCGCAAGCAGGCGGGGCTCGGGCTGCTCACCGGGGCGATTCCGATCGTCGGTGTTCTCGCCGGCGCGGTGCCGATCATCGGACTTCCGCGCGAGCACGAAGACGTGGCCGACCTCACGCTATCGCCGGATCTTGCCGCCCAGCTCTGTGACATCGCCATCGAGGCCGCGGATGCCGTCGGCGCCCAGTTGGTCACCGTGTCACTCTGGCGGGACGAATTCGAGGATCTGATACGCGTGTACTCCAGCCGGCCGCACGTCTACCAGCTCGGCGGAATCTCGTCGGAGCTGGATCCGAACTGGGTCGAGCAGTGTGTCATCGGGCAGCGTTCCTTTCTGGCCGACGACGAGGCGGGCGGCTTTGGAGCGCTCACCACACCGAACTTGACCGCCACAGTGAACGCCGTCATCGTCGACGACGCCGGATTTCTCGGCAGCCTGAACTTTCTCGACGCGTCGGGCGTTTATACGTCGGCCAGCGTCGAGCAGGCCGAGGTCTTCGCCGCGCGCCTGGCGCCGGTGTTGCGGCGCGTGTCGGTCTGAGGCTCCGGGCCCACCTTATGAACCGTGGCCCAGGTTAGAAGCTGGGCCCACGGACGGGGCCTGGGCCCCGTCCAGCGAACCAGCGCGCCTAGACTTGTCTGAATGTGGCTTCGGGGAGTACTCGTGGCGGCCCTCGCCGCCCTCGCTGCCTGGGGCGTGCATGCCGCCGTCCCCGCGGTCCCGCTGCTGACCATGGCCGTCGTGCTCGGAATCGTCGTCGGCCAGATCCCGGCCGCACGTCCCGTGCTCGCCGGGGCCCTCGCGCCCGGGCTGGCCGTCGCGGCCAAACCGTTCATGCAGCTCGGAATCGTGCTGCTCGGCCTCAAACTCAGCCTCGTCGACATAGCAGCTCTCGGCTGGGTGACCATCGTGACGACCGTCGCCATCGTGCTGCTCACGTTCGCCGGTACCCTCGGTCTCGGCCGCTGGTTCGGCCTGCCCGGCCATCAACCCCTGCTCATCGCCACCGGATTCAGTATCTGCGGCGCTTCCGCCATCGGCGCCATGAGCGGCGTCGTCAAGGCCAAAGATGAAGAGACCGCCACCCCGATCGCCCTGGTGACCCTGTGTGGAACCCTCGCGATCGCCGTGTTGCCGCTGCTGTGGCATCCGCTCGGATTGAGCAGTCTGCAATTCGGACACTGGGTCGGCGCCGGCGTGCACGACGTCGGCCAGGTCGTCGCGACAGCGCAAATTGCCGGCTCGGGCGCGCTCGCGGTGGCCCTCGTCGTCAAACTCACCCGCGTGCTCATGCTCGCCCCGGTCGTGGCCGTCGCGTCCATCGTCGAGCGCCACCGGCTTGCCACTCTCGAGGCGGATGCCGCCGCTCCCGCTGCCTCCGATGTATCCAGGTCTGCTGCCGGCGACCCGACTGCCGGCGACGCCGCTGTGTCTGAACCGGCCACCCGGAGCAACCGGCCGAAGCCTCCACCGATCGTTCCGCTTTTCGTTGCCGGATTCATCGTGGCCATGCTGATACGCACGTTCGCTCCGCTGCCCGATCAGGTACTCGAGGTCGCCGACCTGGTGCAGACCGCACTGCTGGCCATGGCGCTCTTCGCCCTCGGTGCGGCCGTCAACCTCAGCACCCTGCTGCGCACGGGCAGTCGAGCGCTCGCGGTCGGGCTGGTGTCCTGGACGCTGATCGCGGTTCTGGCCTTCGGGGCCGTGCAGCTTTCCTGACTTTCACCCCGCTTCAAAAGCCGCTGCAAAACCTGCTCCGACCCGCGGCAGACGGCCGGGCGAACGCCGCGGTTGCTCCCGAATCAGTTCGACCGGGCGAGCGCCCCGATCACCGAACGAATAATGTCGAAGTCCGTGGCCAAAGTTCCCGTGCCGAGTGGGCTAGCAACCTGGGCGCGCAGATGAACCTCGCTGACCCCGGTCGATGCCACCAGCGCTGCCACATTGTGCGCCCGAACCCCGCCGCCGGCCAGGATGCGCACGGCCGAGCCGTGCCGCCCCAGGTCACGCAGCGCCCCTGCGCCGTCAAATGCAGTGGTCTGTCCACCGGAGGTGAGAACACGTTCAACGCCGAGTTCGCCGAGTTGTTCGAGGGCGGCGCCCAGATCGTTCACATCGTCAAAAGCCTTGTGAAAGGTAACCGGCAGCTCTGCGGCCTCCGCGATCAAACGACGCATCGCGGTCTGATCAATCTGGTTGTCGCGCGTCAGCACACCCAACACCAGGCCGACCCGCACAGCAGCGCCGTCGGCGTCCCGCCGAATAGCCCGAATATCGGCCTGCATCACCGAGAGCTCCGACGCCGAGTTCACGAAGTTGCCGCCGCGCGGGCGGACCATCACCTGCACGCCAATACGTTCGACGGAATCGAGGACACGCCTGAGCAGCCCGATGCTCGGAGTGGTGCCGCCCTCGATCAAATTGCCGCACAATTCGACCCGGTCGGCTCCGGCTCGTTCGGCCACGAGCGCACCGTCCAGGTCATCGATGCAAATTTCGACGAGTGTGTGCATGAAAGTGTCCTGCCGCATTGATTTAGAAATGATTGCAAATGATTATTAGCTGTATTATAGAATCAAATACAATCACATCGGAAGTGAGACCCCATTGGCCGAAATCGTCGTTGTTGAGAACAAACGAGCAGCCGGCGACCTGATCGCCGAGTCGATTCGGGCACTTATCGAGTCCAAGCCCGACGCGGTGCTCGGATTGGCGACCGGATCGACACCCCTGCCGGTGTACGCGTCGCTGGCCCGCTCTTTCTCGGAGCGTCCTCTCGACGTCTCGAAAGTGCGAGGCTTCGCGCTCGACGAGTACGTCGGGCTACCGGCGGGCCACCCCGAGAGCTACCGAATGGTCATCGCGCGCGACGTTATCGAACCGCTGGGCCTGTCCCCGGCCAACGTCCACGTGCCCAGTGGCGACGTTGCCACGCTCTCCACTGCTGGTGCTGAATACGAACGAGCACTGGTCGCGGCGGGTGGAGTGGACGTGCAAATACTCGGCATTGGTCGAACCGGGCACCTCGGGTTCAACGAGCCCAGTTCCTCGTTTGCGTCCCTCACGCGCGTGAAGACGCTCGCTAGAAAATCCCGCGCAGACAACGCCCGGTTCTTTGATTCGCCGGACGCTGTTCCCGTGCACTGCATCACCCAGGGGCTCGGAACGATCCTTCGAGCCAGACACCTGGTGTTGCTGGCATTCGGCGAAGGCAAAGCGGCAGCGTTGGCCGCGGCCGTTGAAGGACCCATCTCAGCCAGCCAGCCCGGCACCGCCATCCAGCTGCACCCACACGTCACCGTCGTCGTCGACGAAGCGGCTGCGAGCAAAATGGTCAACCTCGACTACTACAAGTACATCTGGGCGAACCGCCCAGCTTGGCAAACGATCTAAGTCAGCTGGCGCCCGGCGGCAAACACCGCATCCACAGCAAGATCCGCGCCAAGCAGCACGGCGTCAGCCGCATAGCCAACGGTCAGCAACCCCAGGTCGTGACCGCGACCGATGGCTCGGGCAGGTGTCTCCGTGAGCGCAGAGATAGCCTCGGCGATCGGCACGCCCGCCTCGGTGACTGCTCGGCGCAGCGCAAAATCAAGAGTCAGCGTCGATCCGGCAATCGATCCGCCATCGGTCAGCCGGGCGACGCCATCGGTCACCGTCACGGCGAGCGAGCCCAGAAGATAGGCCCCATCCGAGGCACCAGTTGCAGCCATGGCGTCCGTTACCAGGGCTATTCGGCCGGGCGCGCCCGCGAAGGCCAGCCGCACGACTTCCGGGTGCACATGAACGCCATCGTTGATGATCTCGAGGGTGACGCCTGCGGCATGCGTCGCGGCAGCCACGGGTCCAGGCGCGCGATGATGGATGCCTTTCATCCCATTGAAAGCATGGGTCAAAATCGTCGCCCCTGCCTCGAAGGCCGCGAGCGTTGTGGAATAGTCAGCGGCACTGTGCCCCACGGCCACCACAACACCAGCGTCGACGAGTTGCGCAATCGCGTCGACCGCTCCTGGCAGCTCGGGGGCCAGCGTGATCTGACGCAACTGTCCTTGAGCTTTCGTGAGAAGTCGATCGATCCGTTTCGCATCCGGTGCACTGAGCAGGGTCGGGTCGTGGGCGCCACGATAGGTCTGGTCAAGAAACGGCCCCTCGAGATGGGCGCCGAGAATGAGCGCATCGTGCTGCGCCAGGTCAGCCACAATCGCGACCCGCCGCTCGAGATCCGCCTGACTAGCGGTCACGAGCGACAAGACGCTCCGGGTTGTACCGTGACGGCGGTGCACCTGCAGCGCCGTGGCGATGCCCTCCGCACCGTCGTCGAAAGCGGCGCCTCCGGCCCCATGGCAGTGGATATCTACAAAACCCGGCGAGAGGATGCGACCGGCAGCGTCCGTGACGCTGGTGGTGGCCGTGGCCAGGCCGCGCCAGGTTGCACCCGTTCCGGTAGCGCTGATCGAGTCGCCGGAGAAAGCAACCCACGAGTCCGGCGTGGTTGCGCCTCCCGATATCATCCGGGCGGAGTGAATAACGTGTGTCACTGGGCGACGATGACTTCGAGTCCCGCCTCGGCGAACGCCGACAGCTGATCCGCGGTGATTCCCGAGTCAGTGATCAACGCGCTGAATACCGTTAGGGCGCCCAGGGTGGCAAAAGCCGTCGTTCCAATCTTGCTCGAATCTGCCACCACAAAGGCTTTGGTGGCACGCCGCGCCATGAGCGAGTTCACCGCGGCTTCTCGTTCATCATTGACCGTGGCGCCGCGAATCGGATCGATGCCGTTGACGCCGATGAACGCGAGGTCAAGTGTTACCTGATTCAGCACCTCGGCACTGTACGGGCCGACGAGCTCATAGGAGCGCGAGTGCACTACCCCTCCGGTGACGACTGTCTTGATTTGGGGCCGCATGGCGAGCTGTGCCGCAATGTTGATGGCATTCGTGACGACGGTCAGATTGGATTGTGGCCCGGCCTCCATAATGTCTGCGCGGGCAACGAGCACACCCGCGATAGCGGTACTGGTTGTGCCACCACAGAGACCAATGACATCCCCGCGCTGTACGAGCGAACTCGCCACCACCGCAATTTTCTGCTTCTCCGGGGCGTGTTGCTCCCGCTTGTAACGCACCGGGAGATCGTAGGCAACGACCTGACCGGTCGCTCCCCCGCGCGTTCGCGTCAGTAGCTGCTGCGAAGCGAGCGTGTCGAGATCCCGTCGCGCCGTCGCGGCAGATACCTGGAGTTTCGTGATGATGTCGTCGACCTCAAGATGGCCCGACTCAGCCAAAAGGTCCAGCACAGCGATCAGACGCTCGGCGCGGTTCATGATTTCTCGTTTCTCAAGCTTCTCAGTTGCAAATCTATCCCGACGTTATAGCCGAGGTTCGTCAACAAGGCGATCCACGACGAGTTCCTCGCCGAACCTCGCATATTTAGGAGAAATTTCTCCGGCCAGGGGCATGAGCACGGCGGCGGCAGACCAGGCGGTGGCTTGCCGCAACAGGGATTCGGCATTCGTTATTCCCGCCGCTAACGAGACCGCGACGGCTGCCACGGCCGCATCCCCGGCACCCGTGGCGTTGCCCGCCAGCACTCGCGGTAGTCGTGCGTGCAACGATGAAAGCGGATGCTCGCGCGAGACGGCAAGCATGCCCCGCTCACCAAGCGACACCAGGACTAGTCCTGCGCCCAACCGCACCAGAGCACGGGCGCCACTGACCGGGTTGTCGATCCCGGTGGCAGCGGCAAGTTCCTCACGATTCGGCTTGAGCACAGAGGCCCCGGAACGTGCTGCGGCCAGGAGCCCCGGCCCAGACGTATCGATGATGCTCGGAATCCCGCGTTCGCGCGCCAGGTCCACCAGCTGTGCATAGAAGGTGTCATCGGCACCGCTCGGCAGACTGCCGGACCCCACCAGGCATCGAGCGCCGGCCAGGGCAGCCGTCGTTCCCGCCGTCAGGCTGAGCCATTCCTGCGGCGTGTGGTTCTGGCCGTGCTCGTTCAAGATCGTGGTTTGTTCGCGGTCAGAATCAACGAGAGCGATGGTTCGCCGGGTGTCAGACTGCACGGAGACGATCTGATGGCGAATGCCCGTCTGCACGAGGTCATCAACGAGTGCTTGACCGGTGCGGCCTCCGGCCGTCGCGACAGCCAACACGGGGTGACCCTGCTGGTGGATGACCCGCGCCACGTTGAGTCCTTTACCGCCGGCACGAGCGACAGCGGTGGGCACCCGGTTGGTTTCCCCAAAACGGATGTCCGGGTGCGAGTACGTGAGGTCCACCGCGGAATTCGGCGTGACCGTGACGATCACGGGCGCATCCCCGCAGCAACTGCGGCAGCACGGGCATGCAGCGCCGCCCCGAGAAGTCCGGCATTTTCACCGATACTGGCCGCGACAACGACCGGCAGTCGTTGGAAGCTCAGGAGGTTGTCAACGCGCGTTCGCAGCGGGACCAAAAGTGCGTCACCGGCCTGAGCAAGCCCGCCGCCGATCACAATGGCCTCGGGGGCCAGCACTGCTGCCAGCTGCGCAATGCTCAAAGCGAGGGCGTCGAGGGCGTCGTTCCAGATCGACTGGGCTTCGGAATCGCCGTTGCGGGCTCGCTCAATGATTTCTTTGGCGCCGGGCAGCTTCGATCCCGTCGCCCGCTCGTAGCGGCGCACGATGGCACCAGCCGATGCAATAGTTTCGAGACAGCCGGTCGAACCGCAGGCGCACAGTTCGCCCGCCGGGTCGACGATGGAGTGCCCCAGCTCACCGGCGTATCCTCCCGCCGAATGGGGTCGCCCCCCGATGAACAGCGACGCCGCAATGCCGGTGCCGATCACGACGACGGCCACATCGCGGTATGGCAGGGCTGCGCCGAGCCGGAATTCCGCTTCCCCGGCTGCACGGACATCGTGGGAAAACGAGGCCGGCATGCCCAGACGTTTCTCGGCGAGATGTTTGAAGGGGGCATCCGCCCACTTCAAATTGGCCGCGTGGATCCCGATACCCCGATCGTCATCGACGATGCCCGGGGCGATAAGCCCGACCGCCAGTGGTTGCACGAGCGGAAAGTCCGCCGCAAAACCGGCGGTGAGCTCCGCAATTTCTTGCATCACGGCATCGACGGTGTGCACACCACGATGCGGTGTGGGGACGCGGGTCAGACCGAGCATGGCACCGGACGCATCGAACAGCGCGGCCTTGATGTCGGTTCCACCAATGTCGAAGGCGACGACGGCTGCACCATCCCCGAGGGGCTCAATTGAGACGGCCGCGGGAAAGTTGGTCACGAGTCGAGTATGACTGACCGCGTCAGGCTCCGAGGCAGGTCGGGGTTGAGGCCCTTGGCGCGGGCGCGGAGCAGAGCCAGTTTGTGCACGCGCACGAGGTTGGCGAGCGGGTCGAGGGCGCTCGTTTCGAAGCGTGCGCCGGTGGCGAGCACATCCTCTCGAATACCAGTGGGCGCCGCGCCGAACATCCAGGTGATGCGCCCGGGGGCGGCGATGCTGATTGGACCGTGTCGATATTCCATCGCGGGGTAAGACTCGGTCCAGGATTGCGTCGCCTCGCGCATTTTGAGTGCGGCCTCGTGAGCCAGACCGACGGTCCAGCCCCGGCCGAGAAAGGTGATCTGTTCTGCGCCGATGATCCCGTCATCGAGTTCGTCGGCGACCGCCAACTCGGCGTCAGCGATGGCCGTGCTGAGGTCTTCGCCGAGGCTCGCGCGCAGAAAGGCGAGCGCCGTGGTCGCGAATCGAGTCTGCACGACCGACTGCTCATCGGCGAACGGCAGGGTGATGAGGTCATCCACCTCGCCAACGAACGGCGAGGTCGTGTCGCCGACGATTCCAATGATCCGAGTTCGACCGCGGTGTGCCTTCACAATGTCGAGCACTTCAGTCGTGGTCCCGGAGCGAGTGAGGGCAATGATGGCGTCATAATCGCGATCGACAAAGGCCTCGGAGGCCGAGAAAGCGTCCGTCACCCCGTGGCCGGCGCTCTCGCGCAAGGCCGCGTAGGACTGGGCCATGAACCAGGAAGTGCCGCAGCCAACCATGGCGACCTTCTGCCCAGGAGCGGGGAGCAGCCGCTGTTCAGCGGTCATCGCAACGGCACGCGCCCAGGTCTCGGGTTGTGAGGCCAGTTCCGTCGCGATGTGTTCTTCGGTGGATGTCGTCATGACCGTGGCTCCTCGGTAAGTTGTGGATCTTTCGGATTGATTGGTTGCGATCATTCAGGTGGAATGAGGCTGATCTGTAAATTCGCGGTCATTTCTGACTGTTAATGATTGTAGAGCTAGAAAATCAATCACGAGCAACTACTCTAAGTGTTTTTTAACGTCACGTAACGATCTGATATCAACAGTTGTGCCGACACGACCCGAGCGCCAAACTGGTCAAAACCTGAATGGATGTGACTGTTCAGGTGCTTTTACAGTCAACAAGCATCATCAGACGATAAGGAAATTAGACATGAAGAAGTCTCTGCGATTGGGGGGCATCGTCGTGACAGCGACGCTGGCCACGATGTCACTAGCCTCCTGTGGTTTTGGTGGCGGCAACGCATCGGGCGGGTCCGGCGGATCGGGCACGACCGTGAACCTGTTGGTCCCCAGCTACTCGGACAACACGCAGGCACTGTGGGAAGGCGTCATCTCCGACTTCGAAGTCGCCAACAGCGATATCACGGTAAACCTCGAGGTGCAGTCCTGGGACAACCTGACCGATGTCATCACGACCAAGGTTCAGGGAAACGCAGCGCCCGACATCATGAACGGCGGCCCGTTTGCGGGTTTTGCCGCGGATGACCTGCTGTACCCGATCGACGAAATGGTGTCGGCCGACACCCTCGCTGATTTCCAGTCCTCGTTTGTTGAGAACGCGTCCGTCGACGGCGTCCAATTCGGCGCGCCCCTGCTCGCCTCGGCCCGTGCGCTTTTCGTCAACGAAGACCTGTTGGCACAGGCCGGCGTAACCGCAGTCCCGACGACATGGAGTGAGCTGCTGGATGCGGCCACGAAGATTTCCGCCATCGGCGGGGGAGTAGCCGGGTACGGACTGCCGCTCGGGTCCGAAGAGGCACAGGCGGAATCGGCGGTCTGGTTCTACGGTGCCGGTGGCGGTTTCGGTGATGCCAGTGCGATCACGATCGACACCCCCGAAAACCTCGAGGCTGCCAAGTTCATTCAGACGATGGTCGACGCCGGCGCGACGCAGGCGGATGCGGGAGCTACTGACCGCAGCCCTCTCATGGACGTCTTCGTCCAGGGCAAGATCGGTATGATCATCGGGCTTCCGCCGACGGTCGGTCAGATCGCTGAGGGCAATGCTGCACTCAACTACTCCGTGAACCCCATCCCCACGGTTGACGGCAAGGCCTTCACCCTCGGGGTCGCCGATCACCTCATGGCATTCAAGAATGACGGATCCAAGCAGGAAGCCATCACGAAGTTCCTGGACTTCTTCTACGCTGCTGACCAGTACGTACCGTGGGTGACCGCCGAGAACTTCCTCCCGACCACCCAGTCCGGTTCCGACGCGATGGGCGACACTCCGGCCTTGGCGCCGTTCATCGAGGCGCTGCCCGGTGCTCAGTTCTACCCGAGCACGAACCCCAACTGGTCGGCGACGGATGCCGCGTTCAAGAGCTTGATCGGGCAGTTGGCCCAAGGCAAGGATGCGCAGACCGTTCTCACCGAAATCCAGGCCAAGTCAGACGAAGGCTAGCGGCCTTCGCGCCGTGCGCGACCTCGCTCCAAGTTGATCACAAGGAATATCGGTGGATTAGGAAATGACTCAAACAATTCATGAACCACCGACCCAGACGGGGACGGCCACCGGCCGTCCCCGTTCGGGGCCTGCGCGTCAGCGTGCAGCAGCGGGTACCCGCCTGTCCGATCTGATCTCCGCTTTGCCGTGGATCGGGCCGGCACTCGTCCTGATCTTCGGCGTCGTACTCTTCCCTGCCGTCGTCATGTTCTACAACTCCACCAGGGACATCAGCCTGAGCGGTCTCGACAAGGGTCCCGTCGGGTTTGCCAACTATGCAACGCTCCTTGAATTCACCCCGCTCGGCGGAATCATGCTGCGCACCCTGATCTGGGTCGTTGCCGTCGTGGCTCTCACCGTTCTCATCTCGCTGGTCCTGGCCCAGTTTCTCAACAAGTCATTTCCCGGGCGCCAGATCGTGCGCCTCGCCGTCATCATCCCCTGGGCAGCGAGCGTGGTGATGACCACGCTCGTGGTCTACTACGGGCTCGAAGGGTACATCGGCATCATCAACAAGTTTCTCGTCGACATCCAACTGATCGACGGACCATACGGCTGGACCAAGAACCCGGTCAGTGCCTTTAGCTGGTCGATCGGCATTGCAGTTTTCGTCTCCCTCCCTTTCACGACCTACACGATTCTCGCCGGTCTGCAATCGGTACCCGGCGATATTCTCGAGGCCGCCAAAATGGACGGTGCCGGTCGCATCCGCACCTATTTCGGGATAGTCCTTCCACAACTGCGCGGTGCATTATCCGTAGCTGTCTTGATCAACATCATTAACGTCTTCAATTCGCTGCCGATCCTCAAAATCATGACCGGGTCGATTCCCGGCTACGACGCTGACACGGTCATGACGATGATTTTCAAGTACATCCAGAATGAGCACAAGATCGACGTGGCCAGCGCGCTGAGCGTCGTTGCCTTCCTGATCGTGATCGTGATCGTGGCGATCTACGTCAAGGTCGTCAAGCCTATGAAAGAGGTCTGATTATGACCGCCCTGCTTACGTCGGCGCCGCGCGCTGCCCGCAAACCTCGATACACGGCTGATCAGGTTCCGCTTTCGACAGTGATCTGGCGCATGGTTGCCGGCGCCGTGGTGCTGCTCATTTTCGTGATTCCCTACCTGATCATGTTCTTCGGGTCAGTCAAGACAAAGAGCGAGATTCGTTCGGTTGAGCCCACCTATTTCCCCACGGAATGGCACTGGGAGAACTACCTCACCATGTGGTCCACACCCGAGACCCCGCTGGTGCAGAACCTCATCTCGACGATTGTCATCTCCGTTTTCGCAACTCTTCTGGTACTTCTCGTTGCACTACCGGCCGCTTATTACACGGCCAGGGCGCGCTTTCCCGGACGCCTGGTCTTCATGTTCCTGGTGATTGTGACCCAGATGCTGCAGCCGGCCGTTCTCACCTCCGGCCTCTTTCGTCAGTTCGGGTTCCTGGGCATTTCCGATACCTGGCTCGCCATGATCTTGATCAACGCGGCGTTCAATCTGTCCTTTGCTGTGTGGATCATGCATAGCTTTTTTGCTGGAATCCCGAAGGAAGTAGACGAAGCCGCGCAATTGGATGGAGCGGGTCGCCTCACGGTGTTGTTCAAGATCAACCTCCCCCTCGTCTGGCCGGGCATCGTCACCGCAATCGTGTTCACCTTCGTGGCCTGCTGGAACGAATTCGCCGCAAGCCTGGTCATCCTCTCGACGGCGGGCAACCAGCCCATGGCCGTTGCCCTGACCAAGTTCGTGGGGCAGTACGAAACCAGCTGGCACTACGTCTTCGGTGTTTCCATCGTCGCCATCGTGCCGGTCGTGGTGCTCTTCATGCTCATTGAAAAACGCCTCATCGGTGGTCTCACCGCTGGCAGCGTCAAGTAACCAATCAAGTTCTCGGAGACCGAATGACGTTAGTCCTCACCCGAAGCCTCATGGATTCGGCCTATCAGCGCGGGGTTGCTATTGGGGCGTTCAACGTGCTCCATCTCGAGACGGCCGAGGCGCTCGTCGCAGCAGCCGAGCAGGCCGAACTTCCGGTCATACTTCAAATCTCAGAAAACTGCGCCCAGTATCACGGCGGACTCGAACCGATCGCTCTATCCACCCTGGCGGTGGCGCGAGCGTCAGCCGTCGAGGTCGCAGTGCATCTCGACCACGCCCAGAATGAAGAACTCGTCTACGAGGCGATCGAACTCGGCTTTGGGTCCGTGATGTACGACGGAGCGCATCTGGGATTTGATGAAAACGTCGCGATCACGGCGCGAATCACCCAGTACGCGCAGTCTCGCGGCGTGTATGTGGAGGCTGAACTGGGTGCGGTTGGCGGCAAAGATGGCGCCCATACACCGGGCGTGCGAACGGACCCGGGTGAAGCAGCCGCGTTTGTGCGCAGCACCGGTGTCGACGCACTGGCAGTAGCAGTCGGTTCATCGCACGCCATGACGGAACGCGTGGCAGCAGTCGACTACAGCTTGATCGCGCGACTGCGGGCCGCTCTCGACGTGCCCTTGGTCCTGCACGGGTCATCCGGCATTGCCGATGAGAACATCGTGAAGGCGATTCGAGCCGGCATGACCAAGATCAACGTCTCGACGCAGCTGAACAAACACTTCACCGAGGCGATTCGCGGTTATCTCGCAGCGAATGCCGCGGTTGTTGACAGCCGCAGGTACGGGGCAGCCGGACGTGCCGCCGTTGTACAGGAAGCAGCCCGCCTGGTGCGACTTTTCGCCGCGTAGGTTATCCCTTGACCGCCCCAGCAGTCAGCCCCTGCACGATGTATCGGCTGGCGAAGGCGAACAAGACCATGGTCGGAATGATCGTCAAAACCGCTGCCGCTGACATCGAGCCCCAGTCGATGTTGAAGCTTGAGATGAACCCATTCAGGGCAGTCGGAATCGTCTTGTTTTGGTCACGGTTCATCAGCGTGACCGAGAGAAACAACTCGTTCCAGCAGTTTACGAAATTGAAGATGAACGCGGCGACGATCCCGGGCTTCATAACGGGAACGATGACTCTGAAGAGTGCGCCCAGCCGGGAGCATCCGTCGATCATTGCCGCTTCTTCCAACGCATCCGGCACGTTGGCGAAGAACCCGCGCAGCATCACCGTGCAAAACGGTATGCAAATCGCGATGTAGACGAGCACGAGTCCGAACTTATTGTCGACCAACCCCAGCTGCGACATCATCAGGTAAAGCGGGCCCAGGGCGATGAACGCCGGGATCATCTGGGTGACCAGAAACGCCATCATCAGCGCGCCCTTGCTGCGAAATTCGAACCGGGCAAGGACATATGCCGAGAGCAAAGAAATGAGCGTCGCGACGGTGGCGGCCACCGCAGCGATCACGAGGCTGTTGGCAAGATAGGTGCCGAACTGCGCCTTGCTAAAGAGGTTCACGTAGTTCTCGAGCGAGAAGACTTCTGGCCAGTAGGTCAGCGGAAAGCTGAAGATCGCCCCGGGGCCTTTGAACGACGTGATCGTGATCCAGTAGAGCGGAAAGATCGTGATTGCGAGCCAGATCGCGAGAAAAACGATGCGAATGGTGCGGGCCAGCCGGGTTTCCCTGTCGATCATGTGGTGACCGCTTTCTTCTCGCGAATCGCAAGGAGGTAGAAGATGGAGAAGATAAGCAGGATCCCCACGACAATGAGTCCCAGAGCGGATGCCTGCCCGTAGTCGCCGCGTTGGGTCGTCGCAATCATCCAGGTCGTGATGATGTGGGTCTGATTCGCTGGACCGCCGCCGGTCATGCCGAAGATGATGTCGGGAAAATTGAAGATCCAAATCACACGCAGCAGAACCGTCAGCGCGAGCGTGGTGCGAATGTAGGGAATGGTGATCCGAAAGAGAGTTCGCGTTTTTCCTGCACCGTCGAGGGCTGCGGCCTCGAAGAGCTCCTCCGGAACGGATTGAAGAGCGGCAAGGATCATGATCGTGAAGAATGTAACGCCGTACCAGACGTTCGCGATGATGATGGCGACCATGGCCGTCGTTGGGTCAGCGAGCCACGGTATCGCTTGATCGGTGAGGCCGACTTTCGACAGTAGGTCATTGATCACGCCGAATTCACTGTTGAACATCCACCGAAACAAGATGCCGATCAGAAAACCGGAGATCGCCCACGGGAAAAAGATCAGGGCTTGGTAAAGTCCTCGAAAGGCAAATTTACGTCGGAGCCAAAGCGCGAGAGCAAAACCAATCACGAACTGCGGCACGAGAGAAGCCACGACCCAGACAGCTGTATTTCTCAGCACGGTGTAGAAGACCGGATCGGTCAGAATCGCCGCGAAGTTTTTGAATCCCACCCAGGAGGTGTCGGTGAGATTGCTCAGGTTCCAATTGCGGAACGCCATCTGGCTGCCCGCGATCATCGGGTAATACACAAAGATGATCACGAATATCAGGGCGGGGGAGAGAAACGCCAGAATAGTCAGGCTTTTGCGAACGGTGAAAGTGCGCCGTTGCGAACGTCGTGTTCCCGGGTCCGGCCGTCGTGGAGCGCTCGGCGAAGTCGCCGCGCGCTCCAGTGTTTCGGTACGTGGAGACGTCATGGAAGTTCCGCCTAGGCGTTCTTCCACTTTTCGACCCAGTAGGCATCCCAGCTGGCGAGAAGTTCCTTCTGAGTCATCTGGCCGATGAGCACCTGCTGTAGTTCAGAGTCGGACTTCTGGATCCAGTCGGTCCACCATGAAGAATCGCGCGGCTGGACGGCAGTGATGTAGGTATCGGGATTCTCGTTCATGGTTACGTAGCTGGCCCACGCGCCGGTCTTGTAGAAGTCGCTGTCTGCGGCGTCTTTCAGAATGGAAACGAGGCTGTTCTTCTGCGTGAAAGTGGTCGACGCATCGCCTTCCGACAGGAAGGAGATCAACTTGGCCGACTCGGCCTTGTGCTCGCTGGACTCTGCAGTGCCCCAGCCGGCGGTGGCCATGGGCTGAATCGCCTTACCCGTCGGTCCGGTCGGCATCGGGGCCGTTGTCCACTGATCGACGCTGATCGACTGCGCTTGTTCGAGGGTCGCGATTACTTCCGGATCCTGTAAGAGGAATCCCGTGGAACCGTTGGCGAACCCCTCCACCATTTCTGGGTACCCCCAGGCGACCGACGAGGGTGGCGACGCATTCTCGAAGAGAGCGAAGTAGGTCTCAAGGGCGTCAGCAGCTTCTGGCGCGGCAAAGATCGTGCTGCCGTCGGTGAGCTTAAAAGCATTGTCCTGGTCGATCTGGTCCGCTACGTAAGCCTCGATCGCCAGTACAACGTTAGTATTGCCGTTCTTGCCGCCGCGAAAAGCGTAGCCGAACTGACTCTTCGACTCGTCCTGCAAGGCCGTGGCCTGCGTGAGAAGTTCGTCCCAGCTGGTGGGTGGTGCCGAGAAGCCGGCCTCCTTGATGAGGTCGGTTCGGTAGAACAGGCTCGCACCATAAAAACCGTAGGGAATGTAATATGACTTGCCGTCCGCGTTGGTCGCGTACTTGGCAGCGTTCACGGTCAGGTCGTCCCAGCCGTCCCAGCCGGCAAGTTCATCGGACATGTCGTACAGCCAGCCGTTGGTGGAAAACGGTCCAACCGTGATGTCGCGCACCTCAAGAACGTCGACCCCGGTACCAGACTGAAGCATCTGCTGAATCTTCTGGTCGGCCTGCTCGGTGGGAGGGGAGATCAATTCCACGGTAATTCCGGGGTTCTTCGCTTCGAAATCTGAGATCAGACCCTTGAGTACGTCGGTTCGGGCCGGGTTGGTCAGGCTTTCAACCATCTGCAGGTTGACGGTGCCATCCGCAGCATCCGAGGCGGCAGAGCACCCCGAAAGCGCCAGGGCCGTAGCGAGCCCCAGGCCGGTCCATGCACACGTTTTCTTGTGAATCACAGCATTCCTCTTTTCATTGAGATCGGACGATTCTTGAGGTCAACGCCCTATGACGATGGTGTAGCAGAAGGGACCTGGGCCCATTCGGTGAGTGCGGCAACGCAGTGCTCAACGAAATAGTCAAAGTCGGCAGCAGTGTTGTAGACATGCACCGACAAACGGAAGTAGCCGATCCCGCCGAAGCTCGTAAAGGCACCTTCGACGCCCAGTTCACGTAAGACTCGATCGCGGAGCGCGTCCGCTTCGTCGTGGGTCGTGGCGATCCCGTCGGGCAGACGAACGAGTCTGAGCGCGTTGACCGGCATGCCGACATCTACGTGATGGTCTTCGCCGGTAATCGCACCAAAAGCAGCGGTGATGGTCTCTTCGGCGTAGTCCGCAAGATCCGACATGTAGGTGCGCACGGCATCCCATCCCCAAGTTCGCCCGATGAAATCCAGGGCCGTCGTCGTGGCGAGGTAGCTCGTGAGGTCTAAGGTACCTTGGGTGTCGAAGCGGTCGGGGAAGGGCTCGGTAGCGCCCCAGGAATCAATGAGTGGATATAGCTCAGCCGCCAGTGGGCCCCGGGCGACCAGAACGGATGTGCCGCGCGGGGCACAGCCAAATTTATGAAGATTCCCGATCCAGAAGTCACAATCCAGCTTATTGAGCGGGTCCTCGTACAGCCCTGGCACGTGCGCTCCGTCGACGAGGAGCGGGATTCCACGACGGCGCGCCTCGCGGGCGACGGATTGTACCGGCAAGAATCGGGCGGTGGGAGAAGAAATATGGTCGACAATAATCAGCCCGGTGGCAGCGCTGAGCTCGGCCACAATGGCCTCATAAGCCTCGGCTGCGGTGGCATCCAGCGGAATATGCGCCGTACGTACCGTGCCGTTCCAGCGGCGGGCCAACCGCTCGGCACCCATGGTGACAGCTCCGTACCCGTGGTCGGTGACGACGATCTCCAGTCCGATCTTCGCCGGAAGGCTGGAGAAGACCACGCTTGCTCCGGCACTCGCATTGGGCACGAGGGCGGTGTCGTTTTCGCTTACGCCGAGAAACTTGGCAACTTCGCGGCGGGTGCTTTTCACCATGGCCGGCAGCGCTGGAAACCACGCTACCGGGTTGGCATCCATCTGCGCGCGGAGTTGATTTTGATGTTCCTGGGCGACGACGGGCACAGCACCAAACGACCCGTGGTTGATGTGGATGGTTCGTGGATCGAGAGACCAGGCGGCCCGGGCTGGACGGCCGTCCGAAAGTGTCAATCCACGCGGTGGCGCGACTGGAGAGGTCAGCATGTGCTTCCTATTTCAATGTTCGTGGCTCGCAAACTATGACAAGACGTGTGATGACTCTCTGGATCACCCCACTTTCATGGCTGTTTTCAGGACTCTATCGGGATTGTTCCAAAAAGTCATCAGATGAGTTGAGATAAAGTGTTGTCGGGTGAGGAACGTGTCAGCTCGCCTCCCGCTTAGAATTAGGTGGGGTTATCGGTAGTGGCGATTGGACGAAAGGATCCACGCATGTCGGCAGTAGACATCGCGTTCCACGGATTGCGTCACATGATCGCGTCCGGACGTCTCGGCGCTGGAGAGAAGTTTCCATCGGAGACCGCTCTCTTGAGTGAACTCGGCGTATCGCGCGGGTCTCTTCGTGAAGCAGTGCGCATGCTGTCGGCCCTGGGCGTGATCGAGTCACGGCATGGGTCGGGAACATACGTTTCTCAGTTGCGTCCCGAGGAAATCATGGGGAGTTTGGCGCTGACCGTCGACCTTCTGCCGCTGTCTGGACTCTTGGACATGTACGAATTGCGAGGTGTCCTCGAGTCGCATACTGCGGCCCAGGCGGCTGCTCGAATAAGTCCGGAGCAAACCGCGGAGCTTTTCGACTTGGTCGAGGCCATGGAGGCCGCCGCCGACCCCGAAATTGCCCCCGAGCTTGATGCTCAATTTCACGCGTTGATTGATCGGATCAGTGGCAACCCCACACTGACCGTTCTGCTGGGCGTCTTTCGCGCCCGTTCGCGCGCCTATCAACTGTTCGCGCTGCCGGAAGGCGCGGAAATCCGGCGCGTCAGCGACCATGGCCATCGGACCATCTTCAACGCAATCGTCTTGCATGATCCTGCTGCGGCATCTGCCGCCGCGGCGTCCCACGTGGCCCAAACGGTCGAGTGGCTGCGCTTTTATCAGCCGGCCGTGCGCACTCCGTAGCGGGTCGCCCTCACTCCGCATTCGGCCGTTGCTGAGTGGAATATTGCAGCGCGACGCAGCCAGCAACGGTGCCCGAGTCGTTGACAACACCGCGCCAACGTGTCTACTCTGAACTCAGACGTAATTATGCAAACGACTTGCATAATTCGCCCTACGAGGTGAGGGGACCGCCATGGCACTGCATGAACGTGAAATGCTGGCCTTTCGCCGGCGCAATTCCGCCGCCTGCATCGGCGCCCTGCGCGACCACGGCGTGCTCACGGTCAGCGAACTGGCCAGCCTCACCGGACTCTCCCGCCCCACCGTCGAGTCGATCGTCGCCGAATTCGAAACCAACGGCCTGGTCACACACGAGCAGCAGACCACCACCGCAGCCAAGGGCCGTCCCGCCCGCCGCGTCGCGTTCAACGCCTCCGCCGGCTACGTCGCCGGCCTCGACCTCGGCCTGCACCGGGTTACCGTGCTGGTCAGCGACCTCGCCGGCACCATCGTCGCCACCGCCCTGCACGACATCACGACCGACATCACGACCGACATCACCGGCTCCGAACTCCTCGCCCTCGCCGCCGCGACCCTGAAACGCGCACTCGCAGAACTCGACGCCAGCCGGCTCACCGCCGTCACGGTGTGCATTTCGGGCATAGTGGATGCCTCCGGCCGCGTTCTGCAGAGCAACGTACTGCCCGAATGGAGCGGCCTCGACCTCGC
Source organism: Cryobacterium sp. N19 (assembly GCF_002929595.1). Lineage (NCBI taxonomy): Bacteria > Bacillati > Actinomycetota > Actinomycetes > Micrococcales > Microbacteriaceae > Cryobacterium > Cryobacterium sp. N19. The sequence continues at coordinate 197,888 of NZ_PJJR01000051.1, forward strand.
TGCGAGCCTCAGTGAACAGCTCGGCTGCCAGGTGTCCGTCGAAAACGATGTCAATATGGCCGCCCTCGGCGAACTGCACGCCGGCGCGGCACAAAACGCCGACGATGTCGTCTTCATCATGGTCGGCCACCGCGTGAGCGCCGCCATCATCCTCGGCGGAGCGTTGCACCGCGGCCGCAACTTTGCCGCCGGCGAGGTCGGCGACCTCGAATCCACCGGCTGGGGCTACCAGGACGTGCACGAGACCAGCGTGCTCGGCGCGTTCCTCGGCCAAAGCCCCGAAGACGTCTTCGCGGCAGCCCAGGTCGGCGACCCCGACGCCCTCGAGCTGGTCACCCGGTTCGCGCGCCGCATCATCCGCGGTATCGCGGTCGTCGGGCTGACCGTCGACCCCGACCTCATCGTGATCGGCGGCGGGCTGTCCGCCGGGCCGGTGTTGCTCGGCGCGCTGCAGACTGAACTGGCCCTGCTGGTCACCCGCAGCACGCAGCCGCCGCTCGTCTCCTCGGCGCTCGGCCGCACCGGCGTCGCCCTCGGTGGCCTCGTGCGCGCCCTCGAAGTCGTCTCGGAGCGGCTCTACGGCGCGAAAGACATCGCCGTGCCGCGCTTCAGCCTGCCCGCCATCCCTGTCACAGAAGCGGATGCCGAAGCCGCCCGGCCCGAATCAGCCCGGCCCGACCCGACCACCTTCGGCGCCCGCCTCGCAACCCACGCGGCCAGCGCGAACGGCAGCAGCTCGAACGCCAACACCGGCACCGCCACCCACCCACATTCCTGACCATCCATTAAACACGGCAGGGGAACCCAATGAGAAAAATCACCAGACTGGCGCCGCTCGCGCTGGTCGCCGCGCTCGCGCTGACCTCGTGTTCGGCACCCGCAGCATCCGATGAAGCCGTCACCGCAGACTCGGCAGCATCGATCAGCTACGCCATCTGGGACGAAAACCAGATTCCGGCGCTCGAGGCGAACATTGCCGCGTTCAACAAGATTTACCCGAAGATCGAGGTGAAGATCGACATCACCCCGTGGGCGCAGTACTTCACCAAGCTGCAGACCCAGGCGTCCGGCGACACCCTGCCCGACGTGTTCTGGATGAACGGCCCCAACTTTCAGCTCTACGCCGCCAACGACCAGCTCGAACCGATGACCGACCTCATCGACGACGGCGATGTCGACCCGGCCAACTACGTCGAGGTGCTCAACGACCTCTATTCCTTCGACGGTGTGCAGTACGGCATGCCCAAGGACTTCGACACGGTCGCACTCTGGTATAACAAGGCGATTCTCTCCGAGGCCGGCGTCGCAATTCCCGACGAAACCTGGACCTGGGACGACTTCGCTACGGCCGCCAAAACCGTCAGTGACACCCTCGCCGACCAGGGCGTCTACGGCGTCGCGACCGGCCTGACCGGCGGCCAGGAGGGCTACTACAACACGATTCTGCAGGCGGGCGGCAGTATCCTCTCTGAAGACGGCACGTCCAGCGGCTACGACGACCCGAACACGATTCGCGGCCTGCAGTTCTGGGCTGATCTCATTGCCGACGGTTCCAGCCCAAACCTGCAGCAACTCTCCGACACTCCTCACAACGCGTGGTTCACCAGCAGCAAGACCGCGTTCTTCTGGTCCGGCACCTGGAGCGTCGCCGAACTCGCGTCGGCAAGCAACACCCTCGACCTGAACGTGGCCCCGCTGCCTCAGGACGAGAAGCAGGCCACTGTCATCCACGGCCTCGCCAACGTGGTCTCGGCGGGCAGCGAGCACAAGTCGGCCGCACAGGCTTTTCAGGCTTACCTCGGCAGCGAAGAAGCGCAGACCCTGCAGGCCGAAATGGGAGCGGCCAACCCCGCCTTCATCGGCGCCGGCGAAGCCTTCCTCGACTCGGTCGAGCACTTCGACCTCGAGGTGTTCATCGACGAAGCCGACAACTATGCCTACCCATTCCCCATCTCGAAGGACACCGCGGCTTGGACCACGATTGAAAACGAGCTGCTGCCGCAGGCCTTCTCCGGCACTCGCACCGTTGAAGATGTCGCTGACGAGCTCGCCACTCGAATGAACGAAGCGCTGGCCAAGGAATGACCCTGCGCACCGGGAGCGCGGTCGGCGAGAGCCGTGATCCCGCCGACCTCCCGGTGCCCGTAGCAACAACACCGCAAAAGAAGCCAAAGAGCTTCGACGGCTACTGGCCGTGGTTGTTCGTGCTGCCGACCCTGCTCGGTGTGCTCGGCTTCTACATTTGGCCGATCATTCAGACCGGCTACCTGAGCTTCACCGAAACCGGCCCGTTCGGCGGCGAAGAATTCGTCGGCATCGACAACTACCAAACCATGCTGGCCGACGGAAACGTGGCCCAGGCCCTGATCAACACCCTGATCTACACGGTCATCGTGCTGGCCGGCATTCCGATCGCGCTGCTCATGGCCAACTTGGTCAACCAGCCCGGCCTGCGCTTCGCGTCGTTCTATCGCGTGCTGTTCTTCATGCCCTACATCGCGATGCCCACTGCGGTCGCCCTGGTCTGGCGCATGATTTATAACGGTGATTTCGGCATCCTGAACTGGATGCTCTCGCTCGTCGATATCGATGGCCCGTACTGGACCTCGACCCCCGGCTTCGCGATCGTCTCGGTCGGCGTTGTCGGAATGTGGGCGTCGCTCGGGTTCGGGATCATCATTCTCGGTGCTGCCCTGAAAAACATCTCACCGGAGTATTACGAGGCGGCGCAGCTCGACGGCGCCACCAAGTGGAAGCAGTTCACCTCGATAACCGTGCCGCTCGTGACGCCGAGCCTGTTCTTCGTCACGATCATCTCGGTGATCAACGGGTTTCAGCTGTTCGACCTGCTCTACGCCATCATGGGCCAGTACAACCCGGCCCTGGTGCAGAGCCAGTCGCTGGTCTACATCTTCTACAACCAGGCTTTCATTCAAAACGACAAGGGCTATGCCGCGGCGATCGGCATGGTCATTCTCGTAACGATCGGCATCGTCACCTTCTTCCAGTTTCGGATGCAGAAAAAGTGGGTGAACTATGTCTAAACAGTCCCTCTCCCCGGCCCAGCAGGGCGCGAACAGCGTGCGCACCCACCTGGTGCTCGGCATCATCGGCTTCATTATGGTGTTCCCGTTCATCTGGCAGCTCGTCATCTCGCTCTCCACCAACGACCAGGTGATGAGCGTGCCGCCCACCTTCTGGCCGGGCGACCTGCAGTGGGGCAACTTCGTCGACGTCTTCACCAAGCTGCCGTTCTTCGACCAGTTCGGCGTCTCGGTCGGCATCACCGTCATCCGCGTGATCGGCCAGGTCGTGCTGTGCTCGATGGCCGGCTACGCGTTCGCCCGTATGCGGTTTCGCGGCCGTGGAATCTTTCTCGGCGTCATCCTCTCGATTCTCATGGTGCCGCCGCAGGTGTACCTCATTCCGCAGTTCCAGATCATCCAGAACCTCGGCCTGCTCAACACCATCATCGGCATCGCCCTGCCCGGCATCTTCAGCGCCTTTGGCGTGTTCCTGATGCGGCAGATCTTTCTCGGCCTGCCGATCGAACTCGAAGAAGCCGCCCGGCTCGACGGCGCCAACCCGGTCCAAATCTTCTACAAGATCATGCTTCCGCTAGCCACCCCGGGCATCAGCGCCCTGGTCATCATCACGACCCTATGGTCGTGGAACGACCTGCTCTGGCCACTCGTGGTCACGACCTACGCCGAGAAAATGCCGCTCTCGGCCGGCCTGGCGACGCTCGCCGGCAGTATCACGACCGATTACCCGGTCATGATGGCCGCGAGCGTACTCGCGATGGCGCCCGTGCTCATCCTCTTTATTGTTCTGCAGCGTCGCGTCGTCGAAGGCCTCGCCTTCAGCGGCTCGAAGTAGCACCACCCCTTATATGTCTGGACTTCTCGTGAACATTGGCCTCATCGGTGCCGGCGGCATCACCCACGTGCACATTCCGGCCTGGCTCGCCCTCGGCGCGCGGGTCACCGTGTTCTCGCTCGAGGGCGGTGCCGAGGTCACCGCGCAGTACGGCATCACCGCGGTCGGCTCACTCGATGAGCTGCTCGACGCGTGCGACGTGGTCGACATATGCACTCCCACTCCAACGCACTATCGCCTCGCCGAACGCGCCCTCCGCGCCGGCAAACACGTCATCTGCGAAAAGCCCATAGCGCTCCACCCAGCGGATGCCGCCGCTCTCGCCGAGCTCGCCGCCTTCGTCGGCAAGCAGCTGCACCCGGCCCACGTTGTGCGCTACTTTCCCGAGTACGCCCTGGCCCGAGGCGCCGTCGCCGCCGGAACGATCGGCGAGCCGGCCATTTTGCGGTTCAGTCGCATCGGCGAGTTTCCCACCTGGGCGAGCTGGTTCGCCGATGAGGAACAGTCCGGCGGAATCGTGCTGGACCAGATGATCCACGACCTCGACATTGCCCGCTGGATCGCCGGCGAGGTCACCGAGGTGTACGCCGTGAAGTCCGTGGGCGACGGATGCGAGACCGCCCAGGTCGTGCTCACTCACGAAAGCGGCGCGCTCAGCTACGTCACCGGAGTCTGGGGCGCGCCCGGCACCACCTTCGCCACGTCCTTCTCGATCGCCGGCTCGACCGGGGTGCTGAAGCACGATTCCCGAGCGGATGCCTCGCTCCGCTTCGACCTCGGCGCGCCCGTCGCCGGCACGCAGTCTATGCGCCCGGACACGTCGCTGGGCGAAAGCCCGTACCTGAGCGAACTGCGGGAGTTCGCCGCCGCGACCCTGGGGGGACCTGCCCCGCGGGTCAGCCTCGCCGACGCCACCCGCGCGGTCGAACTAGCCGCCGCCGCGAACGCGTCGATCGCGTCCGGGCGAAGCGAGTCCGTCGTGCGTGAGACGGTGGCGGCATGAGAGCCGTCGCGAATGCCCGACCGAACGCGTCCGTGCAACCGACCTCCTCGTTGTCCGGGCAAGCCGCGTCGAGCGCGGTCGCGCCGCAGCATCCGCTGTCTGAGCGCCCCCTGCGCGTAGCCCTGATGTCGTTCGCCCACGTGCACGCCGCTGGCTATGCGGCACTGCTACAGTCGATGCCGAACGTCGAGTTGCGCGCCTCCGACCCCGACGGCGGCAACGAGCCGGCCGAACGGCGTGGCCGGGGCCTCGCCGACGACCTCGGCGTCAGCTACGTCGACAGCTACGCCGAACTGCTCGTCTGGCAACCCGACGCCGTCATCGTGACGAGCGAAAACGCCCGGCACCGTCCGTTGGTCGAAGCCGCAGCCCTGGCCGGCGCGGCCGTGCTGTGCGAGAAGCCGTTGGCCACGACCCTGGCGGATGCCCTCGCCATGCAGGCCGCCTGCGACGCGGCCGGCGTCACGCTGATGACCGCTTACCCGGTGCGGTTCTCGCCCGCCTTCGCCCGGCTGCGCGAACTCGTTCAGGCCGGTGGGCTGGGCGCGCTGCTCGCGGCGACCGGCACGAACAACGGTCAGATTCCGGTCGGGGACCGGGCTTGGTTCACCGACCCGGCACTCTCTGGCGGCGGTGCAATGGTCGACCATATCGTGCACGTTGCTGACCTGCTCGATGCCCTGACCGGGCTGACAGCCCAGTTCGTGCGGGCAGTGTCGAACCGCATTCTGCACGCCGACAAGCCCGAGGTTCGCGCCGAAACCGGGGGACTAGTCACGATCAGCTATGCCGGCGGCTTCGTCGCCACGATCGACTGCTCCTGGAGCCAGCCCGACAACGCGCCGACCTGGGGCGGACTGACCCTTCAGGTGGTCGGCACGCGGGGGATCGCGGACATCGATCCGTTTGCGCAGCACGTGGGCGGCGTCGGGGCCGATGAGGCCGTGTTTCTCGGCTACGGCAAGAACACCGACGAACTGCTCCTGAACGAGTTTGTGCACGCGGTGCGTGCCGGGCGGGCGGGGCAGCCCGACGGGGCCGCGGGCATCCGCTCGCTGAAAATCGTGCTTGCCGCGCAGGAGTCGGCGCGCACCGGCGAGGTTGTGTCAATCAGGTAAAACTCGGCCGACAGGTTTGCCCCGATAGCTGAGCTTGCGTCATAATCGCAAGGCGTGCCCGACAGTCGGGCCGAACAGGTACCAGTTCCGAAACCCGAGTCGGAGGCTATACATGTCCGTTCAGTCCACCTTGGAGCGCCACGAGCGCGCACCCGACCCGGCCGGGCCCACCGGCGGCAAGTCCGCCACGCGCACCTTTCGTGGCGACATCGAGGGCCTGCGCGCGGTCGCCGTGATCGTCGTCATCTTCGATCACCTGCTCGGCTGGCCCTCCGGCGGATTCATCGGTGTCGACATTTTCTTCGTCATCTCCGGTTTTCTCATCACGAGCCTGCTGCTCAAGGAGCATGCCCGCACCGGCCGCATCTCCCTCGTCGGCTTCTACCGCCGCCGCATCCGCCGCATCCTGCCGGTCTCGCTCCTCGTACTCGTCGTCACCGTGGCCATCGGCTACCTGCTGCTGCCCGGCGCCCGCGCCTTCAGCACCCTGTGGGACGGCGTCTACTCGGCCCTGTTCGTGGCCAACTGGCACTTCGCCGCCGTCGGTACCGACTACCTGCAGGCCACCAACGCCGTCTCCCCGCTGCAGCATTACTGGTCGCTCGCGGTCGAGGAACAGTTCTACTTCGTCTGGCCGTTCTTGCTCATCGTGATCTTCGCCCGCGACGGGCAGCAGCCCTGGTTATCGCCGCCGGAATCGGACAGCCCGAACAGCGCCTGCTGTTTCTGCTGACCCACCCGGTCAGCCGCTATGTCGGAAAAATCTCCTACTCCCTCTATCTGTGGCACTTTCCGGTCGTGATTCTGCTCGCCACCGTCTTCGCCACCGACTCACCGGTCTACCTGCCACTCACCGTCGTACTCATGGTGGCCCTCTCGGTGTTCTCCTTTCACTTCGTCGAGGACCCCATCCGCCACTCGCTCTGGCTCGAAACTGCCCAAACCCGAAAGCGAGAACGGATGCTCCGCCCCGCCACCACACGCCACTTCGGCATCACCCCAGCCCAAGCCTGGATCGGTGCCCTGGTCGTCGTGACCCTCGTCATCGTCTCGGTGTCGTTCATCGCTCTGAGGGGCGGAACGTCCTCCACGCCCCCCCCAGGCCGACCCGGCCCCGGTCGGCGCGGACGTTGGTCCCGAAACGCCCGACGCACGGGCTACCCTCTTGGCCACGCGGCAGTCCGACATCGCCGCAGCACTGGCGTCGACCGCCTGGCCGGCGACCACCCCCGCTTTCGGCGCCCTCGGCGACAGCTCCGGCGCCCCGGAATGGGTCGACGACAACTGCCTATCGGTCAGCGAGAAGAACGCCGCAGGGTGCGTCTACGGCGACCCTGCGGCCACCAAAACCGCAGTTCTGCTCGGGGACTCCATGGCCATCAGCTACATGCCCGCCATCCGCGCCGCCCTCGAACCGCTCGGCTACAACGTGCAGTCGCTGACTATGTTCTCCTGCCCGGCCGTCAACATCTCGGTGGCGCCCAAGAACGCCTCCGACGCCTCGGCCGCCACCTGCGACGACCACCACTCCTGGGTCTACAACGAGGTCGCGCGGCTCTCGCCCGATCTCGTGATCATGTCGAGCCTGGCCGGATCCATCGTGCGCCTGGCCAGCGGCAACGAGGGAGTCGCAGCCCTCACGGAGTGGCAGACCGCGACCGCTGACACGATCACGGCCCTGCAGGGGTCGACCGACCACGTCGCTGTGCTCTCCCCGCCGCCGGCCAGCACGCCGTTCGCCGAGTGCAAGACCCTCACGAGCGCCCCCGCCGACTGCACCTACAGCCCCTCGAGCCTCTACCAGAAGGTGGTCGCGACCGAGCAGGGAGCCATCGAAAAGTTCGGCGACTTCGCCCAGTACGTCAACGTCGTGCCGTGGCTCTGTGTCGACAACACCTGCCCGGCGTTCTTCGACGGCCAGCACTTCGTGCGCGAGGCGAGCAACCAGCTCGGCCCGCTGCTGGCGGAGGCCCTGTTCCCGCCGGCCGCCTAGCCGCCGCGGGGGGCGGCATCCGCTCGATCGGCCATTCGTGTGTGGGGGCGCTCATAAGCTGGTCGAATGCTGCACGCGCCAGCGCGAGATTCGGCAGGCCCTCAGCGCTCGCGCGGCCGAAACTCGCGCGGCCAGTCGCTCGCCCGAATGCGCTTGATCTCTTTGACCTCGCCGATGGTTCCCCACTCGTCCAGGCCGAGCCGGGACAGCGGTCGCAGCTTCTCAATGAGCGGATGCTCCCCGTCCAACACCGCAGACGACACCACCACGTGCGTCACCTCGCCGAAAACGAGAGTGCAATCACCCATCGACAGCGTGGAATGCAGACGGCACTCGATCGCCGCGGGGGACTCGGCAACCCGCATGGCGGCCACGGTCGCACTCGGCTCGCGGGTGAGCCCGGCGCGATCGAATTCGCTCTCCTCCGGCCCAAAATCGGTGCCGGTGGCGTTGACTTCCGCAAACAGCGACTCCGGCGTGAAGTTCACCACGAAATCCCTGGTCGCGAGGATATTGCGCACGGTGTCCTTTACCCCCACCGAGGTGAACTGCACGATGGGCGGCGAAACGGATGCCACGGTGAAGAACGAATGCGGCGCCAGGTTGTCGACACCCTCGGCCGAACGGCTCGACACCCACGCAATCGGCCGCGGCACCACGAGCGAGTTGAGCAGGCGGTAGAAGTCGCGGCGGGGCAGGGTCTCTGGGCCGAAGTCAGTACGCATCCGCTCAGGCTAACAACTCGCTTAGCCCGCGTGGCCGGCGCCGCGCCCGGCCGGTAACCGGCCCGCGCCGATAGAGTGGCCTGATGCCTACTCTTCCCCGCCTCGTGGCCTTCGACCTCGACGATACGCTCGCGCCGTCCAAGTCCGCGCTCGACCCGACCATGATCGACCTGCTCGTGAAGCTGCTCGGCGTCACCGAGGTCTGCATCATTTCTGGCGGCCAGTTCGGTCAGTTCCAGGCGCAGATCATCGACAACCTGCCCGAGATTAGTGCAGAGAAGCTCGCCCGGCTGCACCTCATGCCCACCTGCGGCACCCAGTACTACCGGAGCGACGCCCAAGGCTGGACCCAGGTGTACGCCGAGAATCTCAGCGACGACCAGAAGGCGCGGGCGCTCCAGGCCGTCGAGCAGACCGCCCGCGACCTCGGGTACTGGGAAAGCGACACGTGGGGTCCGATCCTCGAAGACCGCGGGTCGCAGATCACCTTCTCCGCGCTCGGCCAGGCGGCCCCGGTTGCGTCCAAAATCGCCTGGGACCCGACCGGCGAGAAGAAGAATGCCCTGCGGGAAGCCGTGCAGGCTCTGCTGCCCGACCTCGAGGTACGCTCCGGCGGGTCGACATCCGTTGATATCACCCGGCAGGGCATCGACAAGGCCTACGGCATGAAGCGCCTGGCCGACCTCACCGGGGTTACCCTCGACGACATGCTGTTCGTCGGCGATCGCCTCGACGAGAACGGAAACGACTACCCGGTCAAGGTTCTCGGCGTGGAGTGCGTTGCCGTCGAAGGCTGGCCAGACACGGCCGCCCTGCTCGATGACCTGATTCCCCGCTACGTAGCCGTCTGAACCGCCTCCTGAGGCGCTCTACGTTGAACGCCCGGCATAACTTCTGCGATTTCTGACCTCCGAAACGTACTTCCGCATGTTTCCGGGGGTGCGCCGTCGGGCCCGGCGCGAATTGCAGGAGTTATGCCGAATGGCGTGGTGTGAGGGTCGGGTTATGGGCCCGCAGCGGCCCGACAACCGAGGTCGAGATTCCATACTGAGTTTTTCTCGTGTACATTTCGCTTGTGAAAGAGATACGGGCGGAGAACCGCGAGTGGATCAACTTCGCCAAGGGCGCGGCGATCATTCTCGTCGTGCTCTACCACTCGTCGCTGTTTCTCAACGACCTCGGCCTGGCCGGCAGCACGCCGCGACTGCGCCTCGTGCTCAGCTACTTTCCGATGCCGGTGTTCTTCTTCATCGCCGGTCTCACCGCCCGGCGCATGCTCACCTGGAACTTCAAGGATCTCTGGCGTCGCCGCCTGCTCGCCCTGGTCTACCTCTACCTGCTCTGGTCGGTCATCCGGGTGGTCTTCTACCTCATCGTTCCGCACCTGCGCGGCACGGAGCGATCCCCGACCGACCTGGTCAACATCGCACTCCTCCCGGTCTGGCCCACGAGCAGTTACTGGTTCATCTGGGCTCTGGCCATCTTCACCCTGCTCGCCTGGCTGCTACGTAAACTGCCGGTCCCGGCGCAAATCGGGCTCGCCGGTGCCGTGGCCGTGCTGTCGACCACGCCGGGAGTGCTCGACCTCGACAATGTCGGCTGGGACCGCGTCGCGGCCAATTTCCTCTTTTTCATCACCGCGGTCTACTTTCCTCACGCCGTCTACCGCTTGGCGGCTCGGGTGCGGGTGTGGCACGCCATCGTGCTCGTGGCCGCGTATATCGGCCTCGCCGTGCTGCTCGTGCCGCTGCACCTTTCCCGAGTTCCCGGGCTGATTTTGCTCGAAAGCGCGGTCGCCGTGGCGATGGGCGTGGCCTTGGCCACCCTGCTCGTGCGCGTGAAATGGCTGAACTTCATGAACACCCTCGGCCAATACAGCTTTCAGATCTACCTGCTGCACCTGTTCCTCGTGGCCGGCGCCCTCGCGCTGCTCGCGCCCTTCGCCGAATCACTCTGGCTCGAACGGGCCGGCAACGCCTTGCCGTTCCTGCTCGCGGCCATCGTGCTCGTCGCCTCGCTCTACCTCGCCAAGCTCCTGCGCCGGTTCTCGTTCCTCTGGGTCAGCCCGTTCCGCAAACGCCAGACCACATCGGTCTCGCGTCGGGCTCACCTGAACGGAGACCTGTTGTGAAGAAATCTGGCCTGATCGGGGCATTCGCTGTACTGCTGGCCGCTGGTCTACTGCTCAGCGGATGCTCAGCCACCCCCACCACGCCAGTCGCCGACGCGCACAGCGACTCGGTCGCGCTGCAGAACGACCTGCAATACGGTACAGCCCGTGGCCAGAAGCTACTGCTGAACGCCTGCCTGCCCAAAAAGAAGACCGAGCCCACCGCGGCCATGATCCTCATTCACGGCGGCGGCTTCGACAGCGGCACGAAGGACTTCGGCGGCATGACCGCGCTCTGCTCGGAGCTGGCCGACGGCGGCATCGCCGCCTTCTCGGTGGACTACCGCCTGGCACCGAAATTTGCTTACCCGGCCCAGGTGAACGATGTCACCGATGCGCTCGAGTGGTTGCGTGACCCCGCCCAAGTCGCGCAATTCGGCATCGACCCCGAACGCATCGGATTGTTCGGCAGTTCGGCCGGTGCAATCATCGCTGCCTCGATTGGCACCAACGGTACCGGCAGCCTCACCAGTGGCGACCGGGTCGCGGCGGTCGTGGCGATGTCGCCGGCGGTCGACCTCACCGAAAACGGACTCCTGCTCGGCGACCCGTCAAAGACGGCGGTCGCCTCCATTCTGCAATACCTCGGCTGTTCCAACTTCACCGACTGCCCGAATTCCCGCGAGGCGTCGCCGTTGTACTCCGTGGACAAGACCGACCCGCCGTTCTACATCGCCATTTCAAAAAAAGAACTTGTTCCCGTCGAACAGGGGGAGGCCATGGCTCTCGCGCTCAAAGCGGTCGGTGTACCGGTCACTCTCGACGTGAAACCCGGTAAACGACACGCATTGGAGCTCCTCGACGAGACCACGCGCGCGAGTATTCGTCAGTTTCTGATCGACAATTTAGTTAACTCCTCATCACGGACTGATTAAATCCTCGATACTGACGGTCCAAAAGTGAGGATTTTTATGCCAACATAGGTTTCTGTCATCGTGCACCCGAAACACGATGCGTCGATCACGCGGGGAGAAGTGCCCATGGAACTAAAACGACTGGTTCGAATACTTAGAAAGCGATGGATTCTCATTGTTGCTTTCGTCCTGCTCGGCGTGGTCGGTGGAGCAGCAGCCGCGCTGATCACCCCCGTGCAGTACCAGGCCTCCACCCGCGTGTTCGTGGCCGCCCAGATTCAAAACGGCTCAACACCCGGTGACCTCGTGCAGGGCAACAACTTCGTCGTGCAGAAGCTGCCGTACTACCTCGACGTCGCCACGAGCCCCCGCGTGCTCGACCCGGTGATCGCAAGCCTTGGCCTCGATGAGACCGCGGTCGACCTGGCCGAGCGGGTCACGGCCACCACCCAGCCCGGCTCAGCGGTCATTGAGATCGCAGCGCTTGCGTCTACAGCGGATGCCGCCCAGCAGCTCGCGCAGGCCGTCTCCGAAAGTTTCACCGACGTCGTCATCAACCAGCTGGAGAAGCCCGCTGACGGCGGTGCCAGCCCGGTCACGGTCGGCGTGCTCGACCCCGCCGTCGCCCCCGATAACCCCGCGCTGCCTCAGCTTTACCTCAACCTCGCCGTCGGACTGCTGATCGGGCTGCTGGTCGGACTGGTCACCGCGCTCATCCTCGGGCTGCTCGACCGCCGCATCTACAACCGCGACGACATCGAACGCCTCACCGTTGTTCCCATGCTCGGCGGTATTCCGCTCGAAGCCCGCGCCAACCCGATTATCTCGCCCGACGGTGCTTCCACCGCCCGCGCTGAGGCGTTTCGGGTGTTGCGCACCAACCTCGAATTCGCCGACGCCGACGCCGACACCGGTCGTCGCAGCCTCGTCGTGACCTCCTCCGTTTCGGGCGAGGGCAAGACCACGACGCTCGTGAACCTGGCCATCGTGCTGGCCGAGAGCGGTGCGACCGTCGCCGTCATCGACGCCGACCTGCGCACGCCCCGGCTCGCCGATTACCTGGGCCTCGACGCCGATCGTGGTCTGACTGAGGTGCTCCTGGGCGACGTTCAGCTCAAGGAATCCCTGCAATCGTGGGGCGCACAGCATCCACTCACCGTTTTGTCGTCGGGCAAAATTCCCACGAACCCGAGCGAACTGCTCGGATCGACCGCCATGGGCACGGTGCTCGACGTGCTCAGCAGCAGCTACGATTACGTGCTCATCGACGCCCCGTCGGTGCTCGCGGTGACCGACGCTGCCGTGCTCAGCCGCTGGACCGGCGGCACCATTCTGGTCGTCGGCGCGAACCGGGTGCGCGAACCCGAACTGCTCGCCGCCCTCGACGCCCTCGAAGCGGTCGGCACGACGCCCCTCGGTGTCGTACTGGCCATGGTTCCCACTCGCGGTCCCGACGCGCTCGTGCAGGGCGCCGGGTTCGCGGCTACTTCCCGCCTGGCACCCCGTGCGACCACCGCGATCGACGCGGAGACGAGCGAACCGAGTCGCTCGACCCCGCCCGACAGCGAGTCTGCCCCATCAGACACCCCTACCCGCGTCACCTGGTAGATCCACCCGTTCCATTTACGTTTGGCGCACGTTCGAAGACGCACGTTCGAAACAGTTCCGCAAAGGCTTTACCCGAAGGGAGCCTCAGTGTCCGTGCACTCGTCTTACCCGATCGATTCGTTGCCCTCCCAGCAACGAAAGCTTCTGCTCGTCGCCTCCACCGGCGGGCACCTGGCCCAGCTGGTGCGGCTGGCGCCCGGGCTGGGTGCCTCGCCCAGTTCGCTCTGGGTCACCTTTGATTCCATGCAGAGCCGGTCATTGTTGGCCGGCCAGCGCCGCATCCATGTGCCGTACGTGCGTCCCCGCGACTACCTCGGAATGATGCGCGCGGCCGGCATCGTTCGCCGTGTGCTCCGGCACGAAACGTTTGAGGGGGCAGTGAGCACCGGCGCCGGTCTCGCCGTCGCGGCGCTGCCGCAGGCCGCGATCAGCGGCGTGCCGAGCCTCTACATCGAGAGCGTCTCGCGCGTCGAGGGGCCATCGCTCAGCGGGCGGATGCTCGCCGCCAGCCACCTGGTCAGCGTACGCACCCAGCATCCAGCCTGGGCCACCAACCGGTGGCGAACGCACCCGAGCGTGCTGTCCACCTACCATTCGTTGATTCGGCCAGCGCCGGAGCGCCCCAGCCTGTTCGTCACCCTCGGCACCATCGAGGGTTACCGCTTCGACTCCCTCGTCGACGCCGTGCTCGCCAGCGGCCTGGCCGATGAGCGCACCGTCTGGCAGCTCGGTTTCACCACCAAGCGCACCGACCTTCCCGGCCAGGTGCACCAGATGATGCCGACCGCACAGTTCGTCGATGCGGCCCTGAACTCCGACGTTGTGATCACCCACGCCGGTGTCGGCACCTTCATGGGACTGCTCGAAATGGGCATTTTTCCGGTGCTCGTGACCCGCCGTAAGCACCGCGGTGAACACGTCGATGACCACCAGATGCAGATCGCGGAGCTCGCCGAATACCTCGGCGTCGCCCGAGCCGTTGACTCGCCCGACCTCACGGCCGACGTCATCCGCTTCGCTGCCGGCCGTGCCATCGACACCGGTGTGCGCATTCCGCTGCCCAGCGACCGATGAGCCAGGGGAGCTCTCCCCAGCGGATGCTGCGCGACATCTTCGTGCCCGCCCGCGGCCAGTACGACAACATCGGCGACATTCTGCTGCGCCGCCAATTGCTTGACTGGTTGCGGGCGAGCGGGCCGCTGCACGTCTATGTCGGCGAGGCGCCCGACGGGTATGCCGAGGGGCTCGGTCTCACCCCGGTCGACGTGCAGTATCGTTCGTTTCGCCGGTGGTATGCCGCGGCGCTGGCCAGTGCGGCCCGAGGCCGCGCCTCGTACGTGTTCAAACCGGGCGAGATCCAGCTGACCCTGATCGGCATGAAAGAGCACCTCGCCATGCTGCCAGTGCTCGCACTCGTGCGTGCTCGACACGGTCGCGTCGCCCGGGTCGGAGTGGGCAGCCGAAACTTCGCGCCGCTGCCGCGAGCATTGATGGGGCCTTCCATCGCGCTGTCGAACGTGTCGTTGTGGCGGGACGAAGCGACGGCCGGGTATCTCGGGCAGGGCAGCATCATGCCCGACCTGGCCTTCGCCGGCAGCAGCGCTGATTCAAGCGACGCTAATGCCGGCGGTACGGCCCGCCGCGACGTGCTCGTCGTGTCAATGCGCTCCGACCTCGAGTACCCGAGCGGCGCCTGGCTCGCCGGGGTGCGTGCCGTCGCGGCCGACAACGGCCTGCAGATCTGGTGTGTCACCCAGGTGTTGCGCGATGACGACAAGTGCGGCCAACTGGCCGCCGACCTTGGCGGCGAGGAGCTGCGCTGGAACGGCACCGGGCACGACGAGCAGGAACAGCGCCTGCGCGCCCTGTATCGGCGGGCGGCGCTCACCGTGAGTGATCGACTGCACGTGCTCGTCGGCGCCCTCACCGAGGGGGCGGTTCCGGCCGCGCTCCTGGTCGACGCCAAGTCAGACAAGATCGCTCGGCATTTCGCCGCAGCCGGACTGCACGACGTGAGCATTGTCAGCGCGGGCCTGTCTGCCGCCGAGATCGCTGAACGGCTGCAGAATCTGCTGGGCCGTCGCGTGGCTATCCTGGCTGGGCTGGCCGAGGCCCAGGACGAATTGCAGACCGTACGCCGCCTGCTGGACCAGGTGCTCACTACCGAGAGCGTGCGGTGAGCCTCGCCGAAGCGGGCGACACCGAGCCGATTAATGCCGGGCCGGACGACACCGAACCGAACGAGGCCGGGGCTGTTGCAGTCGAGCGCATCGAATCTGATCCAGGCGACACCGAGCCGATCGACACCGAGCCGATCGCCCTGGGGCAGCCATCCGCCGCAGCGATCCCCGCCGCCCGCACCGAGATTCGCTCCGCGTCTGGCACCGAGTCCGTTCCCGGACCGACCCGTGTGCCGTTGGCTCCGGCTGCGCAGTCCGAACGCCTGCTCGCCGTGCACATCGGGCGCAGCGGCGAAGTCGCCGGCGGTATGAGTCAGGTCGTCAATGGCTATCTGGCACATTCCTTTGCTGACTTCGACCTGCGCATGGTCTCGTCGCGCGACGGCAGTGGCGGGGTGCGGGCGGCGGGGCTGGCGGCATCCGCATTCTGGAAGGTGCTGCGCCTGGCCAGGCCCGAGCGCACCGTGGTGATCGCGCACCTGTCGCAGGGCGGATCCTTCGTGCGTGAGGGCACGTTGCTCGCCCTGGCCCACGCGCGCGGATTCGCCACGGTCGCTCAGCTGCACGGCAGTTCCTTCGCCGACTTTGCCGAGAAACGGCCAGGACTGGTCGGGCGAGTCCTGCGCGCGGCCGACGTGGTGCTGACCCTGTCGGCCGAGTCGAAGGCCGCGGCCGCCGAGTTCGTGCCCCTGGAGCGCGTCGTGCTCGTGCCGAATGCCGTCGCCGACGGGGTGCGGCGCGAGATCGAACCGCTCGTGGTGTTCGGCGGTGCGGTCAGCACGCGTAAGGGCATCGATGTGCTGGTGGCGGTCTGGCAGCGGATTGCGCCGCAGCATCCGCTCTGGAAACTGGTCATCGCTGGCCCCATTGTCGACCAACCCGCAGTGCCGCTGACCCGCGGCGAATTCGTGGGGGCGCTCAGCCACGAGGCACTGATGAAGCTGCTGGAGCGGTCGGCGATCGCCGTGTTGCCCTCCCGCGACGAGGCGATGCCCATGTTCATTCTCGAAGCAATGGCCCGGAGGAACTGTGTTGTGGCGACGCGGGTCGGCGGCGTGCCGGCCGTACTGGCGAACGGTGTGGGCATGCTCGTGGAGCCCGGCGACGCCGACTCGCTCGAGGCGGCCCTGCGGCACGCGATGACGGATGCCGCCTGGCGCGCCAAAAAGGCGGATCTGGCCAGATCCGCCTTTGAGACTACCTATTCGGCGGCCGCTGTCTTTCCGCTGGTCGAGCGCAGCTGGCAGGTTGCGCTCGACCGGCGAGCAAACAGTGTGTTATGAAATGCAGGACTGGTTCGAGAAGCCGGAACCGGCGGCCGTGACGGTGTTCGAGCAGTAGACCTTGGTGCCGCTGGCACCCTTGCTGCCCTGCTCGTGCACGAAGAAGCCGTAGCCGGCGGCACCGACCGGGGCGGTGTTGCCGAAGAAGACGTTGCGCAGTCCCCAGCCGGCGACGCTTCCGTTGATTGCAAAGCCGTGCATGGTGCTGTTCTTGCCGGTGTTGTTGTAGATGCTCCAGTCGTTGCCCTTGACCTTGACCCATTCCTCGGCGCGGGGCATGGCGTTGGCACCGTCGATGACGTTGTCGCGGATGATGCCGTTCGACGTGCCTTCCTTGACCTCGATCGGCTGGGCGCCCGTCAGGCTGATGTTGTTGGCCATGAGCAGGGTGCGGTCGGTGTTGTCGGGCTGGCAGTTGGTCTGAGCGCACCAGTTGGCGTCTGAGGTTCCGATGTAGATGCCCTCGCCGTAGAACGGGTCGCGCTTTCCGGTGTTCTTGATGGTGTTGCCGACGATGGTGTTGTCGGTGCTGAAGGCGCGAACGTGAATGCCCTCGTAGCCGATGTTGTCGACGAGAGTGTCGGCAACGGTGACGTGGTTGCTGCGGATCACGCTGATGCCCTTGAGGCTGTTGGTGACGGTCATGCCGGCTACCACGAGGTTGGACGAGTTGGTGATCTGAATGCCGTGGTTGTCCTGGATACTGCCGACGTTGATCACGGCGCTGCGCGGTCCGCAGACCCAGATCGGGTTGGAAGCGGTTCCATTGACGGTCATGTTGATCTGCTCGTTGTAGGTGCCGGGGGCCAGCTTGATGACGGTTCCGGGCTGGGCCTGGGCGAGCGCGGCCATGAGCTCCCTGGCCGTGGCCACGTTCACGGTGGCAGCGGGGCAGTCAGCGTAGCGGTGGGTGCTGATCGGAGCCGGGGTCGGCGCGGTGCTCGGCACGGCCGACACGATGAACGCGTCGACGATGCTGCTGGTACCGGTGGAGCGGGCATCCTTCTGGCCGGTGCGGGTCACCGTGATGGTGTGGGTTCCTGTCGAGAGGCTCGTGGTGCTGAACGCATTCTGCTTGTAGGCCGTGGTCGCCGAGTAACCGTTGACCGTGGCAACGGTCTGGCCGTCGATCGCGATGGTGCTCGTACCCGAGCTGCTGGTCAGACGGGTGATGAAGGCAACGCTGGTGCCCTGAAAGGTGAACGCGGCGCTGCCTGAGGTTGTGGTGAACTGCACTCCGCCGCCCGAGTCATTGGCCGAGCCGGAGGTGCGCCAGGTACCGGCATACGAGACCGATGCCGAGGCGCTGTCGAAGGTGGTCGAGCCGGCCGGGGCCTGTACCGGAGCCGTGGTAGCAACCGGAGTCGGGGTGGGCTCAGGGGCCGGTGTCGTCGTCGTGCCTGCCGGGGCCAGGGTGACGAAGGCGTCGACGATGCTGCTGGTTCCGGTGGAACGGGCATCCTTCTGGCCGGTGCGGCTCACCTTGATGGTGTGCGTTCCGCTGGAGAGGTTCGAGGTGCTGAACAGGCTCTGCTGGTACTTCGTCGGGGCTGAGTAGCCGTTGACCGTGGCGACGACCTTGCCGTCGATGGCGATGTCACTGGTGCCTGAGCTGCTGGTCATACGTGTCACGTAGGCCACGGTTGACCCGGTGAAGGTGAGCGAGGCGCTCGACGTGGCCCCGGCGTACTTGATCGATGCGCCGTTGTCGGACGGCGAGCCCGTCGTGAGCCAGGTGCCGGAGTACTTGACCTGCGAGGAGCTACTGTCGACCACCGTGGTGCCGGCGGGCGCAGTGGCGGCGGAGGCTGAGGCGACGCCGACGGGGATCATCGCGGTGAGGGGAACCAGCGCGGCGATGGCGACGGCGGCGATGATGGCGCGGCGTGAGATGCGGGGGAACAGCATTGTGGACCTTCCGGAAATTCATGGACAGTTGGTGGCGTCCGTGAACCCGGGGGATTACGACGCACATGATCTTCGTGAACTTCGGCTTCGCGCTGCCGTGATCACTTTTTGTCAATTAGCGTCTGAACTGCTGCGCGTTACCCGTGTGTAAATGGGTTTGTGGGCGCAATCTGAGCGGATGCCGCGCCTCGCCTCGCGCGAGCGCGCGCGGGAGGGCTTCGGGGTGCTCCCGTGTGGCCGGATGGCCGAAACTGAAAAGACCTCGACGATTTCGCCCTGATCAGTGCTATTGCCCATTGTGGGCTATGCCCCGCAAACGGGGG
Source organism: Cryobacterium sp. N19 (assembly GCF_002929595.1). Lineage (NCBI taxonomy): Bacteria > Bacillati > Actinomycetota > Actinomycetes > Micrococcales > Microbacteriaceae > Cryobacterium > Cryobacterium sp. N19. The sequence continues at coordinate 216,932 of NZ_PJJR01000051.1, forward strand.
CGTGTCCTGCGGGCCTCCGAGCGGGGTAGCCGCGGCGTGGCATCCGTCATTCCTGTGAAAGTGCCTAGAGAAAATCTGAAACTGTTGAGTCTTTTGTCAACCTCGAAAATCGTGAAGCTGAGCGCGCGACAAACGGCCCTCAACGCGCTCCCTGAGCGCATTGAGGGCCGTGAGAATTTCGGCTATCGAGTGCAGGCGATGTTGGAGAGGCCTTCGCCAGCGCGGGTGACCGAGTTCGAGCACGACACGTCGGTGTCGCTCGACCCCTTACGGCCCTTCTCGTGGATGAAGAAGGCAAAGCCGCCGGCGTTCACCGCCCCGGAGTTGCCGGTGAAGGTGTTGCGCAAGCCCCAGCCGGAGACGCTGCCGTTGACTGCGAATCCGTGCAGCGGGCTGTTGGAGCCCCGGTTGCCATCGATGGTCCAGTCGTTGCCCTTGACCTTGACCCACTCTTCGGCATCGCTCATGGCATTGGCGCCGTCGATCACGTTGTCGCGAATGACGCCGTCTGACGTGCCCTCCTTGACCTCGATCGGCTGGGTGCCGGTGAGGCTGATGCGGTTGGACAGCACCCGGGTGCCGTCGGTTCGATCGGGCTTACAGTTGGTCTGGGCGCACCAGTTGTTCTCCGAGGTGCCGATGTAGATGCCCTCGCCGAAGGATGCGTCGCGCTTACCGGTGTTCGAAATGGTGTTGCCGACGACCGTGCTGTCGGTCGTGAAAGCGCGCAGGTGGATGCCCTCATAGCCGATGTGGTCGATGCGGGTGTCGGCGATGGTCACGTTCGTGCCGCTGATTACGCTGATGCCCTTGAGGCTGTTGGTCACGGTCATGCCCGCGATCACGAGGTTGGAGGAGTTCTTGACCTGGATACCGTGGTTGTCCTGGATGCCGCCAACGTTGATCACGGCGTCGCGCGAGCCGCAGACCCAGATCGGGTTGGAGGCGGTGCCGTTGGCGTGCATGTCGATCTGGCCTCTGTAGGTACCGGGGGCCATCCTGATGACGGTGCCGGGCCGTGCGCGGTCGACGGCCGCCATGAGCTCGTCGGCGGTGTACACCGTCGTCGTCGCGGCGGGGCAGTCGGCATAGCGGTGCACTCCGGTCGACGGCGCGAGCGCGGGGACGGGCGCGGGTTCCGGAGCCGGGGCCACGCTGGTCGTGGCGTTCACGACGAAGGCGTCGACGATGCTGTTGGTGCCGCTCGAGCGGGCATCCTTTTTGCCGGTTCGACTGATCTTGATGGTGTGGCTGCCGCTCGACAGGGTGGTCGTGCTGAACGCGGTCTTCTGGTGCACTGTTCTCGCGGAGTACGCATTCACCGTGGCGACGACCTTGCCATCGATCGACACGGTACTCTTGCCCGAGCTCGTGGTGGTGCGGGTGATGAAGGCCACGTTGGTTCCCGTGAACGTCATCGACGCGCTGCCCGCACTGAACTGAAACCGCACGGAGCCACCCCGGTCGGCGGCATCGCGGGTGCTGCGCCAGGAGCCGGTGTAGGTGATCTTGGCCGAGGAACTGTCGATAACAGTTCGGGCCGGTCCGGCGGCGGCGGCCTCGATGCCCGGGATGGGGGCGGTCATCGGGACCAGAATAGCCACGGCGACCGCAGTGAAGGCGGCGACAGTAGTCAGAGCGTGGCGAGTGGATGCGCGCGGGCGGGGGAGTGTGCGGGAAGTCGGCGTGCGGTCAGCCGGTGTGCGTTGGGGGTGGTTGCGGAACAGGTGCACGGTGGAGTCCTCCGGAGAGTCAGGGTCGCGAATGGACAGCTGGTGCGCGAGCGGCGCGGATGCTGGCAGAGCCGTATCGTAGGGCAGGAGCGGGTGAATTCTCGCCCGAGAATCGGTTCGTCGATCTCTACGATTCGGTCAGGTTGGAGATATTCCGGTGATCTGGAGCGGGCGAGTCTTTCGACGGTTCGCTTCGTGCCGGATGCTGGCCGGGTCGTTGGGGTGCGATGCGTATTCAGCGTTCTAAGACCGAGATCGTAGGGGACTATTCGGATTGAACTGTGGTCCCGGGCCTATCGAGACCAAAGTCGAATCCGTTTCACTTTCCTGTGAAAACGCCCAGAATGGCGCCTCTCCGCGTGACGTCTCTGCGCAGCTCGCCCGCTGCAGCCTCCACAGGCTCAGCGCTCACCCTGCTCGGCGGCCAGGCGCAGCACCCGGCGGTGCAGCGGCACGCTCACCTTCGCCGAGCCGGCCAGTGCGAGGCGCTTCCAATCGCCACGACGCGCGGCGAGCAGCACGAGGCGCCAGGTGAGCCGGGAACGCAACTCGGCAACAATCTCGTCACGTTCCTCGGCATCGTACGGGCCGCTCAGGGCGTCTTTCAGCCCGGAGAGCAGAATGTAGCGCAGCCGAAAGTAGCCGTACGAGTTCGATCCGATGATGCGGGTATCGAGGGTGATCGCCGCCGTGGTGACGGCCTGCTCCACCAGCAGCAGCGACTCAGCCCGGCGCGACCCCGAGCGGATGATCGACCCACCGCGCACGACATAGGAATACAGCACATCACGGATGACGGCCACACGATCGGCCGCGGCGAGCAGTTGGGCCACCATCGCCAGGTCGGAGTGCACCCGGGCCGGGGTGAACTCGATCTCACGGGTGAGCTCCCTGCGGAACAGCTTGTTCCACAGGTGTCCGCTGATCTCGCCGTCGAGCAGCATTCCGAAAGCCTCGGCGCCGGTGATCGGACCGTTCAGCAGGGGCGCAGCCAACGGGCGCCGCTGGCCGGGATAGACATATTCGGCGCCGCAGACGATCACGTCGGCGCCGGTCGACCGCGCCGCCGCCACGAGTTTCTCCAGCGCCGACGGAGCCCAGTCATCATCGCAATCGACGAACCACAGAAATTCACCCCGGCTCTCGGCGACCGCGCGCGCCCGGGCGCGCGCGACACCGCCATTCTGCTCCTCGGGAAAGAAGTGCACGCCCGGATGCGCGGCGGACAGCCGCGCGCCGATCGTGGCCGTCGCATCCGTTGAGCCGTCATCGACCACGATGATCTCGACCGACCCCACCGATGCGGCGAGCGTCTGCTGCACGAGGCGCTCGACGGCGTCCGCGAGAAACTCTGCCGCGTTGAACGCCGGAACGATGACGCTCACGACCGGATGCCCGTTCCTGCCGGCGCTGCCCTCCGCGGCGGCGTTCGTGCTGTTGCCCTCCTCCGGCCGCCCGGCGGCGTGCGCCCCATTCACGCGGTGAGCTTTCGAATGGTGTCGGTCAGCTCCCGCAGAGAAGCGCGGGCCTCCACGACGTGGCGCAGGATCGGCTCCCGGCGGCTGATCACGTCGCGAGACCGGCGCTCGAGCGCCGCCGGGTCGGGCAACGTCCAGCCGATCGTGGCGCCCTTGATGCCGACCGCGTCGAGGGTGCGGGCCGCCTTCGACGGCCCAGCGTCAGCGATCACGAGCGGCAGTACGCCCTCGGTCAGCCCGATCACGGCGGCGTGCAGCCGGTCACTCACCACGAGCAGCGACCGCTGGTACACCTCGCGCAGGCGAAGCTCCTGTGTTGCATGGTCCGGGCCGTCCCAGACCAGGGCCGTGCCGCCGAGTGAGACCGCGAGTTCTTCGGCGAGTGGCCCGTCGCGTTCAATCTGCGACACGGTGACGATCTCGAGCCCGAGAGTGTCGGCCAGACCGCGGAGCGCCGCGAGCCAGGCCGCGTCGGGGCGTCGCCCGTTGTAGCGCACCGAGACTGCGAGCAGCGGGCGATCCGCGGTGGACGCTATCAGGTCGGCATCCGCTGCTCCCGTGGCGAAGGCCCAGTCGGGAGCGATACGGCCGAGCCCCATCGCGGAACGGCTGTAGGCGTCGCGCCAGGCCACCAGGTCGCACAGGCGCAGGGTAGCCGCTACCGGAATGCGCCAGCCGGTCTTCTGCCGCACGCCGAACCCGGCGTGCACGGCATGGCCGCCGCGCAGCCGGTTGAGCGCCAGGTGTGGCGCCAACCGCAGATAGCGCAGCGCGTAGGCGCGCTGCAGCTCAATTTCGCCGGAGTTGAAGGCATACACGGATGCCTCCCGCAGCGTCGACCGCGAAATCTCTCGTCGCCACTCGGCGCTGGTGCGGTAGACCCGGTCTTCGTCGTGCAGGCCGAGCCCACTCAGATAGGCATCCGATCGGGCGCCCACGAACACCTGCAGTTCGCCGGCCCCGCGCAGCGCCTCGAGAAAGGCCCGCCGCAACACGGTGTCGCCGACATTGTCGATCTGGCCCATGGCCGAGGCGAAGATTCTCATGTGCGCTCCACAACCCGCAGCAGCACTCGTTCCAGGTCGGAGCCGCTGGCTTCCTCCGAGAATCGGGCCAGCCAGGGTTCGATGTTGTCGAGCGGCAGCTCGGCTGCCCGCAGGATGGCGTCGGCGAGGTCAACCGGATGAGCGGACAGCGCGAGTTCCCCCGTGATACCGGGCACAATCGCATCCGCTACTCCGAGTGCCCCCGACACGGCGACCGCCGGATAGCCGGCCGCCGCGGCCTCCACGAGCACATTGCCGAAGCCTTCCCGGCTCGAGGTGAGCAGGGCCACCGCGTTGTCGCCGAAGTGGTCGAACCAGTTCTCGACCCAGCCGCGGTGGTGAAAGACCACGTGCTCCTGTCGGGCCGCGGCCTGCACGTCGTCGAGCAGCGGGCCGCCGCCGAAGGAGACGACCTCGACGGCCACGCCGCGACGGGCGAGCTCCGCTGCGGCCGCGATGGCGAGCAGCGGACGCTTCTGCGCCACCAGCCGGCAGGCCAGCACGATTTGAATGCCATTGGCCGACCCCGGCCGCCGTTCGGATCGCTCCAGGATGGTCGTGCCGCCCGCTTCGGCCGGAGCGGTACCGTCACCACTCACCTCGACCCGCGCCGCGGTCGTACCCGGCCCGCGCGGGGTTCCGCGCAGCTTCGCGGTCGCCGGGTTGGCGACGACGGTGATGCGGTCGCCGCGCACCCCGAAAGCCGCGACCATTTCCGCGGCGACCGGATGTGAGATGGCGATCACGTGGTCGGCCCACCGATACAGGCGCTTGGCGAACCAGATCTTCACCCGGTGGGCGAGGCCCGAACCGGGCAGTCCGAGCGACACCAGGTTGCGCTCGCTCACCAGCACGCGCGGCCGCAGTCGCACCGGAATCAGGTGGGCTGCCGTCAGCAGTACCAGATTGGGGTGCGCCTGCAGGGATATCGCCACGTCGGGCTGCCAGTCGAGCAGGCGGCGGCGCAGCGCGGAGGCTTTCCGCACATGGCCGTGCTGGGCAGAGAGAGAAATGGCTTCAACCCCGTCAGGCAGGTACTCCGGCTTCACCTCGGCGGCGGTGAGCACGACGCTCACCTCGTAGCCCTGGTCGGCGAGCCAGCCCATCCAGGTGCGGGCCACGAATTCTGCCCCGCCACCGTGCAGTGACGGAATAACAAAGAGGATGCGTCGCAGGGCTGGGTGCCCGCGCTCATAGTCGGGCGGGGGCGGTGAGGAGAGTGTCATGCGGGGCCTTGTCTGTGGGGAGTCGGGCTTGGGGCCGTCAGGGCAGGGGAATGGGAACGCGTTGCACTCGGCAATCCCGAGAAGTTCAGAGCGGCCAGGCGCTGCACCTCGGGCAGCCGCGCGGCAAGCCGATCGCGATAGCTCTCTCGCTCGGCCAACACGGCCAGGGCCACCGGGATCATGCGCTCGGCTAGGCCGACGCCCGGTTCGACGCACAGTTCCTGCGTGTCAAAGAGCCGCATCATGCCGGCGACCTTGCCTTGGGTTGACAAGGCAACGGCGGGCACCTCGTGGAACATGGCCTGCACGGCCAGGTGCATGCGACCGGTCAGTACGATGTCGGCGCCGGCGCACAGCCCGCGCACTTCGGCCGGGCTGAGCAGCCGGTTCACCAGGACCACTCCGGAATCCGTCAGCCCGCCAGAGGCGGCCAGCCGGTCGAACACGGCTCGGCAGGCGGCCGCGTCGTCACCGCTGGTGCGCACGACGTGCGGCAGTAACACCACGCGGAGCCCCGCCTCCAGCAGTGCCGTGACGATTCGGGCGTACTCCGTGGTCTGGTCGAAGCTGCGGCCAACCAGCGCGCTCGCGTTGACCACGGCGTACCGGGCCGGTGTGGCCCCGAGATATTCCGTCACCGCCAGGCTACAACTGGTGCGGGCGGCGAACACGGCGTCGGCGACATCCACCACGTTCTCGAAGCGATCGGTGCGGGCGCGCTCGCTGGATACCGGGTCGCGCAGCTGCAACCGCGTGCCCATCCGGTCGGCCCGGGCGAGCGACCGGCGCACTCCCACATTGGCGTGGCCGTTCCAGCTGAAGCCGAGAATGCGCGCTTCGACGCCGATGCTGCGGGCCAGGCTGGCAACATCCGCTCGCCGGGAGGAGGCGCGCACGCTGTAGGCGCCGTCCATGATATCGGCGCCGATCACGGTCAGCGACCGGGCTCCGTCGAGTACCGGAGCCAGCAGGGCCATGGCCTGGCGGTGAACCCGCCCGGTACCGTAGATCAGGTGCGGAATCGGTACGAGCTGCGCCCGCGAGGCATGCTGCGTGGGAATCCGCACGTCCGCCGGCCGGCGCACGAGCACCTGCACCGGTCCCTCCACGTTTTCGAGATAAGCCTCGACCATGGCCTGATCGCCGATATTGCCCTCGCCGGGCGGTGCGACGAGAACATGCCACCGCTGGGCGCGCAGATCGAACGGGCGCAGCTGGTTGGTCGCGTGTTGCAGCGCAGCGCGGTCGCGCAGATACGGCAGAGCGGATGCCGCGGCCAGGCCGTGCACGACCCGGTCCAACCGGCGGATGATGCGCAGCCGGGTGCGGCCGGCCGTGCGGGTCCGCGCCGGGATGCGGGCGGGGGACAGCTGGTCGGTGTCGATATCAACGCTGGGGCTGCCCGATTTCGACGCCTTCGCGGAGCGCAGAAAGTTGCGGGCCTGGGTGATCGAGCGCACATCGCGGCGAAAAATCGGCCAGATCAGCATGACCAGGCCGATCGCGGCGAGCAGCGCGACTCCGCCGAGGGCGACGCGCGCGAATGGAAGCTCGATCGGAATCCACTGCACGGCGGCCCAGCTGACGCCGGTGGCGAAACCGTAACCGAGAATGGCGCGCACGCCAGCCAGGAACATGGCGCGCGCCGGCGCATCCGTTACCCGGCTGATCCACCAGAGGCCGATCGGCCAGATCAGCGCGACGCCGATCGAGTACCCGGCGGCGACGCCGTAGACGCCCCAGAGCGAACCGACCAGCACGAAGGCCACCAGCAACGGCCGAGTGGTGAGGGCGAAATACAGGTTCTGCTTGGTGGCATCCTTCGACAGGAACACCCAATAGGTGGCGTAGGCGGCGGCTTCGAAGAATCCGGCTATGGCGAGAATCTGAAAGATCGGTGCGGAACCCAGCCACCGGCTGCCGAGCGCGATGCTGATGATCGGCAGGGCCTGGGCGCAGGAGAAGGCGAGCACGATGGTGACCGCGTGCAGCATGATCGTCTGCCCGAGCAGAATGAACCGGTCGTACTTGGGCGGGTCGTCCTGCAGCCGGGCCAGCACCGGCAGGGCCACCCGGGTGGACGGACCGTTGATCTGGTTGAGCGGCAGCAGCAGCAGCTGGAACGCCCGGTTGTACAGGCCGAGCGGGCCGGCACCGAGGGTGGCACCGATCACGATCGTGTCGGTGTTGCGACTGGCGTAGCCGAGCAGCTGGGTACCGGCCAGGTTCGACCCGAACACGATCAGGTGGCGCATGGGCGCGGCGCGGTGATACCAGCCGGGAAACCAGGTGGTGACCGGAATGAGAATGATGATGGTGAGAATGCCCTGGCTGATCTGCTGCCCGGCGAGAGCCCAGTAGCCGAAGCCGTTCAGGGCCATCACGATACCGACGAAGAGGCCGCCGACCTGCGCGCCGATCTCCGACCCGGCCAGGGCCACGAAGTGAAAGTTGCGGTTGAGGTCCGCGCGAAACTGGGTGGCCAGGCCGTTGAGCAGAAACGTTCCGGCGAGCACCTGGGTGAGCAGCACGAGCCGGTCGTCGCCGTACAGGGTGGCGATGAGCGGGCTGAACAGTACCGCGAGCAGCATGAGCGCGAGCCCGATCAGGCTGTTGATCCAGAACAGGTTGTCTTTCTGGTGCCGGCTGAGGTCGCGCACCTGAATGGCGGCCGACGACAGCCCGAAGTTGCGCAGCACCTCGCCGACGCCGATGATGGCAGCGACCGAGGCGACGAGGCCGTAGTCGCTCGGGTCGAGCAGTCGGCCGAGCACGACGATGCCGCCGAGCTGCACGCCGATGCGAATGAGCTGGCCGACCAGGGTGGTCGATGCTCCGCGCCCCGCGGTGCGGCCAAGTCCGGCGGTCGAGCGGGGCTTCTCGGGGGTTCCCGGCTGAATCGTGGCGGTCAACGGATGCTCCGCCCGGCAGCCACGGTGCGACCGGTCAGCTGCAGGGCCCGCAGGTAGGTGTGATAGCTCTGCAGGCCGAGCGTTTTCCAGTCGCGCCCGGAGAGCTGCGGGCGCGGTCGCGGGCCGGCCGCGCGCATCCGCTCGAGGGTGCCGAGCAGGATCTCCGGAGTGAGGTCGCCCTCGTAGAGGTAGATCCAGTCGGGGCCGACCTCCTCGGACAGCGCCCGGTTCGAGGCTGTCGACGGCACGAGCACCGGTCGATCGAGCGACAGTGCCACGAGCAGCACCCCGGAGTTGTGCATTTCGCGGTAGGGCAGCACGACCAGTTCGGCCCCGCCGACCTCGATCACCAATTCCTCGTCGGAGACGAAACGCAGCACGGAGCTGATCCGCGCATCGCGGGCGGTTTCGGTGCTGATGATCTCACCCAGCCCGCTCGACGGCCGGCCCACAATGCGCAGCGTCAGGTCGGGCCGAGGTAACGCCCGGAACACCTGTAGCAGCGTTTCGACACCCTTGTACGGGCGGATCAAACCGAAATAGAGGATGCGCCCCGTCACCGAGTCTGGCCGCGGCATGCCGCTGAAACGGTCGCGATAGTGGCCGTGCAAAATGGTGACCGCCCGGGACTCGGGCTCGACCGGTGTGGTGGGGTTGAGCCGGATTACGAGGGCCGTGCGAGCGTCGAGCGCGTCCAGCGCGCGAGTTTCGGCATCGTGACCGGCCGCCTCGTGCGGGGTCATGTTGTGCGCGGTGCGCACGATCGGAATGCGCTGCAGCTTGGCGCGCAGCAGCAGGGCGTACAGCGCACCGCGGCGCAGCCGGGCCTTCAGCGGCCTCGGCGCGCGGATGAGCAGCTCCGGCCAGTGCACGTGAAAGACGTCATAGCGGCCGAGCAGCGCGGTGCGCCAGGAGAAGAATCGCATGGTCACCGCATCGGGAGCGCCCTCGACGACCTGGTTGACGTACCGGGTGGTGCCGTCGGGCGGACTCAGCGATTGTAAAACTGTCAGGTGTCCATTAAATGCTGTCATCATGCCCATTCCCCTTACGGGCCGGTGAAACGGATCGGCTAAACAGAGCGGCTAAACGGATCAACTCAAACGTGAGAATCTGTCGGTTTAGCGTAGCGTGCAGGGAGCTCCTGCGTCAGAGTCGTGCATACCCCCGTTTGGGGCACCAGATGCCCGCCGCGCAGTGGGTGCGCGGCCGGATTCGAGCGGGCCGGCGGCATCCGCTCTGCTGGGATTCAGCGCCAGAATCAGCAGCAGGCCTAGCAACAGGTGCATCGGGCGCAGTGCGTCGATCGCGTTGAAGCCGGCGATGCACACCGTGTACGCCGCCAGGGCGGCGGCAGCGCCGACCGCCCTGCGGGACAGAGCGTGGGCAATGGCCGAGCCGATCATGAGCAGGAACAGCGCCAGGCCGGGCAGGCCGATACTGATGAGCAGCTGCAGCAGCGAGTTCTCGATGGTGACCTCGTTGAACAGGCGCCCGGTGATGCCGGACGTGCCAGGGCCCGACCCGATCCAGCCGGTGAGATTCGCGGCCTGTACCGACACCCACACGCCGAGGTCGCGGGCCTGCGAAGAGAGCTCGGCTTCGACGGAGTTGTTGCGAGCGGTGAAGGCATCGAACTGGAACAATCCCACCACGGCAATGACAAAGAGCCCGGCCAGCAGGGCGAATTTGCCCCAGCGCTTTTCGCCGCGCAGCACGAGCGACACCGCGTAGGCGAAACCGATGGCGATGGCAGCGGCGAGAATCGCCCCGCGCGAGACGGTGGTGACCAGGCCGAGGCTACTGAAGACGGCCGCGGCGAGCGCGAGCTTGGAGTTCTCCCGCAGCCAGATGCCAATGGCCAAGGCGCAGGCGACGGCAAAAAACAGGGCCGCGAAGAGCGGATGCCCGAATGACGCGTCGGCCCGATACACCGACCAGTGCTGGTGGTCGGTCAGCCCGAGCGCCGAGAACAGGGTGCCCCAAATCGGGTTGAAACGCAGAACCCCTTCGACGACCGCGTAGGCACCGAGCCAGGCTCCGAGCAGCAGCCAGGTGCGGCGAATCCAGTACGCCTCTCGGGTGCTGGTGCCGATGCATAGCGGCAGCAGAACGGCAGCGCTGAAGCTGATCATCCAACCCAGGCTCGCCTGCAGGTCGGTGGTGCGCGCGAGGGTGAACAGTGTCCAGACCAGAAACAGCAGGGCGAAGTAGCGGGTGGCCGACCGGAAGGGGGCCGGCGGGGTCGCGGGGCTGGCATCCGTTTTCGTTGGCAGCAGGCGTCGCAGGGCCCAGATGACGATGATCATGGTGGTCAGCGGCAGGGCGCCGATCGGGCCGTCCTGCGGCAGGATGCGCGCCGGAATCAGCGCGAAGGTGACGAGCGCGACGGCCGGCAGGATGTGCGCCGGCAGCAGGAACAGGGTGACGACGGCGGCAAAGGCGAGCAGGGTGAGTGGAATCAGAATGATGCCCACTGTGGTGATGAATCGGGGCAGCACGACGCTGGACACAATGACGAACAGTGCGGCGAGCACGACCAGAACGACCGGCGTGCTCCTCAATCGGCGCAGGGTGGAATCGAACATCGGCCGCCTCGGGTAGTAGTGGCGCAGTGTTGGCGCAGTGAATAGTTCGGGTATTGCGCAGCACTATTGGTGCGAATAGCCGCAACGATAACACGTGAATTTTCCTCAGCACCAGCGCAATGGTGTGAAAATCGGTATTTGGGTCAACATGACGGCGTGAACTGCGCCTTCAGAAATCCGGCGCTCTGGTAGACGAACTGGTAGGCCCATTTGCCGGGATCCATCGGCTGTGCGGCGCCGATCACCGCGAGTTCCCCCGCGTAGCACCGGCTGATCTGCACCCGGGCCCGGCTCACGTGGTAGCTCGAGGTGACCACGATCACCCGGTTCCAGCCGCGTTCGGTCGCAAACGCCGCGATGGCCTCGGCCTCACCGCGGGTCGTTGTGGGGTGTGGATCGAAACACTCCACGGTAATCGCCGTGCCCGGTACCGGCACCGCTCGCGCACACAGATTCGCCGGTCGGGTATCACCGCCGAACGCGTCGGAGATGAAGATCTTTCCGCTGTAGCCGGCCTGGGCGAGGTGCACGGCCTTCGCCACCACGGCGGCGCTGCCGAGTCCGCCGAGCACGACGATAGCGTCGGCGGCGACCGGTTGGTCCTCGCGCGGAAACATGACCGTTCGCGTGGTGATGGCCAGGAAGCCCACGGTCAGCAGCACGAGGCCGGTGAGCACGATCAGCGCGCGCTGCCGACGGGGGTGCCTCACTCGCTGCGCGGCAGCATTCGCTCTGCTGGTCGGGATTTCAGCGCCGCGACCGGCGGGCGACCGGAGAACCAGGTCGGCACGGCGAATCCGTAGCGCAGCACCGGCAGGTCGCGCACCAGGCGCCAGAACAACAGCGAGGCAGCGACGGCGCCTCCGGCGACGATCAGGGGCAGCACCGGGGCGAGGCGGTCGAGCCAGGCCTGGCCGCGCGCGAGCAGCAGCAGGCTGGTGATGGCGGAGACGAAGAGAACGTGCACCACGTAGATCGGCAGGGTGTTGCGGCCCACATAGGTCAGCCAGGTGAACGCGCGAAAGCCCACCAGAAACCGGGCCAGGAGCAGGCCGGCGCCGAGGGCGGCGAGGCTCACCAGCACGAGGCTGCCTGTGATGAACGGCACCCGGGCGTCGACGGTGAGAATCACTCCGGCCAGCACGAGGAAGCCCGCACCGAAACCGAGCCCCAGCCCGAGAGCGCCGAACCGGCTGGGCCGGTCGACGAAGGCCAGGATCCATTCGCGCAGGTAGCAGCCGAGCAGAAAGAACACGAAGTAGCGGCCGATTCCGTTCCAGGCGATGTTGCCGGTGTCCGCGCGCGCGAAGAACAACACCGACAACACGGCGGCAACACCGATCTGCACCCGCCAGTCGACGCGATTGAGCATCAGTTTCGCGGCCACGAAGAACAACGCGAGGGCGTAGAGAAACCAGAGGCCATTGCTCGGGCGCACGGGGGCGAGCAGCAGGTCGATCGGGTTGGTCTCATCGAAGCCCGCGGGGTTCGGCAGCAGCGAGAAATACGCGAAACGGATGACCGTCCACAGCAGCAGCGCCCACACCAGCAGGCTCAGCCGGGTGCGCCAGAGCGCCGGCCAGGTGCGTTTGATGATGGAGCCGGCAAACAGCCCGGAGGCGAGAAAGAACAGCGGCATGCGAAACACGATGAACACCAGGTTGATCTTGTTCCACAGCTCCGGGGCGAGGCCGGAGAGAACCGTCCACTGCACGGCGTGCGCGAGGGCCACGAGCAGAATGGCAATGCCTTTGGCACCGTCGACCCAGTCGACCCGGGTGCGATCGATTGTGCTGGCCACAAGTGCCTCCCTGCTAGACCGTCCCGTGTCTCAGACCGACCACGGTGTTATACCGACCACTGGGCGAAGGTTTTGATCATGTCGGTGTGGGCGAAGCCCGGCGTTTCGTGGCCGAGCGTGTGATACATCACCTGGGTGTCGGCGGCGACGAGCTTGATCTTGTTGACCAGAGCGAGGCCGTTCTTGCTCGGCACGACGACGTTATCGGGGTGGGCATCATCGGAGACGAGCACCTTGACCCGGCTATTGGTCCACGGTGTTGCGCTGATGCGCGCCGGGTTGGTGCCCTTGATCAGGGTGGGGTCGTTGTTGTAGGCGTCGCCGACGTGCGCCTGATTCTTGGTGTCGTAGGCGTAGAGCCACTCGTTGTCATAGAGGCCGTTCACCATGTACAGGCCGCGAATGTAGGGGATGAGCTTCTTGCCGTAGGTGTAGCAGGCCAGCGACCCGCCAAAGGAGGTCGCGCGCAGAAAATTGCGACGCACGGTGTAGAGCGAGTTCAGGTAGGTCCAGGCGTTCTTCTGGGCAGTCGTGGCGATGGAGTTGGTGTACTGGGTGCCGCCGGCATTGATGCAGATGGCGATGCTGTTCTGGTCGACCACCAATTCGCCCGGGTATTTGAAGCCGCCGTTCAGCGCGTTGTGGGAGCTGGAGGCTGCGTGATAGAACCACACGGCACCGATGGCGGCGGTCGAGTTCATCGAGATTGTCTGCGGAATGAACAGGCGGGCCTGATCGCCGCCGATGTCCACCTCAACGTTGTCGTAGAGCTTCCGTCCCTTCTGGGTGAGCACATTCGACAGGCGCGACACCTCCCCGGGTAGTTTCGGGGCGGTGGCAGCGAACGCGGCGGGTGCGCCGAGCGCACCCAAGCCGAGCGTGGCTGCGCCAGCAGTTGACAAAGTGAGAAACTCTCGACGCTTCATTCTGCCGAAGGTAGCAGAGAGAAACGACGAGGTCCAACCCGAAATGTTAGCGAAGGTGGATCGGGTGGGGCGTCTGGCGCGGTCCGAGGGCGAATCGCAGCACGACGAGCGCGAGACCCGTGCCGAGTAGTGCCCCGAGACTGTTGGCGACAACGTCGTTCACGGTCGCGAACCGTTCCGGCAGAAAAATCAGCTGGCCGAGCTCGATCATGGCGCTGATCAGGGCGCCAGCCACCGGGCCGAGCCACCAGCGGCGCGCTCCTGCGAGCACGACGACGAGCAGGCCCACTGGAACGAACAGCGCGATGTTGGCGGTGAACTCAATGGTGTCGTAACCGAACCGGTTCGGCATTCCGTGCGCGTGCAACCAGGTCACGAAAGCCCCGATTGATCCGTGCATGTCGCGGTCGACCGGCGTGGGCCAGAATGCGATCAGCGCGAGCAGCACCAGGTAGACCAGCGTGATCCACAGGGCGCCGCGGCGCAGCAGGCTGTGCCGACGTCGTCGAATCACGGTCATGTCAGGTCCTGCATACTCGTCAACTCTGCCTTACCCGGCGGCAGCGGCCGGGCCGTTGCCGGCGACGCGTTTCGGCAGGGCAAAGACGAGCACGAGCGCGAGCAGGGCGAACCCGACGCTCACCGCCATGGCCATGGTGGCGCTGTGGGTGAAAGCCGTGGCGAGGGCATCCGCTCCAGGGCCGGTCACGGTCAGGGTTCCGAAGAAGACGCTGCCGATCACGGCGATACCGACCGCGCTGCCGACGCGCTGCATCACGCCGACCACGCCGCTCGCGCCGCCCGCCTCGGCGCGATCGACGGTCGCGACGATGAATGACACGTTCGGGGCGATGAAGAATCCGCTGCCGAGGCCCGCAATGAACAGAGGTGGCAGCAGGTGCCAGTTGGTCAGATCGCCCGGGGTGGTCAGCAGCATGACCAGCCAGATCCAGGTCAGGCCGATCGTGACGAAGGCAACGCCGACCACGAGAATGGTGCGTCCGAGGCGTTTGGCCAGTCGGTCGCTCTGTGAGGCCCCGAGAATCGTGCCGATCGCGAAGGGGATGGAGACCAGGCCCGACTCGAGGGCGCTGTGCCCGAGGCCGGCCTGCCAGAGGATGGAAATGGTGAAGAAAATGCTGGTGAACGCCGCGAAATAGACCAGCGCGAGAATGACACCGCCGGTGAAAGCCGGGTGGGAGAACAGGTGCGGAGGCACGAGCGGGCTGCCGCTGCGCCTGGCGACGGACACCTCCCAGGCACCGAACGCCACCACGAGCAGCACGCCGGCGGCCAGGGTGAGAAAAGTCCAGAGTGGCCAGCCTTGGTCCTGCCCCTCGATCAGCGGCACGAGGAGCGCCACGAGACCGACCGAGATGAGCACGAGTCCCAACCAGTCGATGCCCGCCCGCGAGCTCCGGGTCTTCTCAGGGAGCGCGGCGCCGCCGGGCAACAGAAAGACCGTGGCGATGAGGGCGAGAACACCAATCGGAAGGTTCACCCAGAACACCAGCCGCCAGCCGTTCTCCACACCGAAGGCTTCGATGATCAGTCCGCCGACGATGGGGCCGAGGGCCGTCGAGACACCGATGACCGAGCCCATGATGGCATAGGCCTTGCCACGGGACAGCGGCGGAAACATCAGTTGGATGACGGCGGTCACGGCTGGCACGAACATGCCGCCGGCCAGGCCCTGAATGACCCGGGCGACGATGAGCTGCAGGTCGTTTTGTGCGAGTCCGCAGGCGAGGCTGGCCAGGGTGAACAGGGCCAGGCCGGTGAAGAAGACCCACTTGTGGCCGTACCGGTCGCCCACCCGGCCCGCCGGAATGAGCGCGAGGCCGAAGGCCAGGGCGTAACCGGAGATGATCCACGACAGGGTGGCTTCGCTGGCATCGAGGCTCGTGCGGATGCTCGGCAGCGCCACGTTCACGATGGTCGTGTCGAGCAGGGCCATGAACATACCGGCGAGAAGCACGATCAGGGCCTGCCAGGCGCGGCGGGGAACGACGGAAGTTGTTGGGGTGGCTGGCGTAGAAGTCATGCGCGAGATCCTTTTGCGCCGGTCTCCCGGCGATCCTCGGCAGGAGTGACGCTGATGCCGACAGGCGATCCTACAACAAAACCCCCACTCGATTGGAGTGGGGGTTTTATGATATTTCTGCTGATTTTACTGCTGTCGGGGTAACAGGATTTGAACCTGCGACCTCGTCGTCCCGAACGACGCGCGCTACCAAGCTGCGCCATACCCCGATGGCCCGTGGGCCTCAATCAGTATAGGCGCTCCAAGCCTCCCGCGACGAATTGAGTCGGCAGTTAGGCTGCGGTCAGGGTCAGCAGGGTCGCCTCGGGCGGGCAGGCGAACCGAACCGGCGCATAAATCGAGGTGCCGAGACCGGCCGAGACGTTCAAAAAGGCGGTGCGCAGGCCGTGGTTCCACAGGCTCAAACCCTTCACCTGGCGGCGCGGAATGTCGCAATTGGTCACGAGCGCTCCGAAACCGGGTACGCAGACCTGACCGCCGTGGGTGTGGCCGGCCAGAATGAGCTGGGCGCCGTGGTTCACGAACGAATTCAACACGCGTTGGTACGGCGCGTGAGCCACGCCCACCGTGAGAGTGGAACGCGGGGCCGCGGCTTCTTCCGGGTCGGGCCAGACGTCATCGCCGAGCGGATCGTTGGCCCGTAGGTCGTCGATCGCCCGCGTGATCAGGTCGAGCCGGTCGCGGCCGATGTGCGGGTCGTCGACGCCGAAGAACTCCACGTGGGTGTCCGCGAGGTCGAGAGACTCGGCCGCGTTGTTGATGTCGGTCCAGCCGAGATCGGCGAACACCCGGCGGAGGGCATCGGTGTCGAGCTCCTCCCGGCGCACAGTACGCCGGCTGGACGGCCCGCCGAAGTAGGTGAACGGGTTCTTCAACTGCGGACCAATGTAGTCGTTGGAACCGTTCACGAACACACCGGGAATTCCCCGGAACGGTGCCAGGGCATACTCGATGCCCGTGACGCCGTCTTCATGCCCGAGATTGTCGCCGGTGTCGACCACGAGATCGGGCTTCAGAGCGGCGAGACTGCGCAACCACTCCTGCTTGTTCTTCTGCCACGGAGCCATGTGCAAATCGGAGAGGTGCAGCACCCGGATAGGCGCCGATCCCGGCGCGAGCACCGGCACACTCACCTCACGCAGGGTGAACCGGGTGCGCTCCACGAGCGCGCCCCAGGCGAAGGCGGCCAGGCCGAAGGCGCCCGCCGCCGCGAGCGACGCGCCGACGAGCCGCCCGCCCTCGCCCAGGCTACGGAGCGCTGTCATCCGTTCTTTCCGTTGTTGGCACCTTGACCGGATGCGGCCGGCTCCGGCGCGGTGTACTTGCCGATGACGATCGTCACCCCGTCACCGGGGCGGCTGGCCGTTCCCTCGCCCGGCTGAATCGCCACCACCTTGCCGTCCTGCGCCTTGTCGGTCACGGCCTGTTCGAGCTTGGCCACGCTGAAGCCGTAGGGGGCGGCCGACAGCGTGGCGCGGGCATCCGCTTCGGTTTTACCGATAACCGCGGGAATCACGACTCCGGTGCCGTCACTCGAGAAGGCCGTGACGGTGGCACCGCGAGTGGATGCTGAGCCGCCGGCCGGATCGGTGTTGGCTACGGTGCCGGCGGGGATCTCGGAGCTGGTCACGCCGCCGTCGACGAACAGGAACCCGGCCCCTTCAATTGTGCTCTTGGCTTCCGCCATCGACTTGCCGCGCACGTCGGGCACCGGAACGGCGACAGCGTTGATCACGCTGGAGGACGCCTCGGGAAAGTCGTCTCCGCCGTACTTCGCATTGGCATTGGACATGACGAGCGGCCAGATGCGGTGGCGTGCCGTGGCGGCATACTTGCCCAGCAGGGTGTTTTTGTAGCTACGCTGGCTCTTCCAGTTGTTGCCGCCGACGTTGACCACGCCGACCACGGTGGCGACCTTGGTGCTGGCGCCGCTCATCCAGGTGTCCTTGGCGCCGTCAGTGGTTCCGGTCTTACCGATCATGGGAAGGCGGGGAGATGTGTTGCGGTTGGATTCGTTTGCTGTCCCTCCGCCTCCCATAACCGTCTTCATGGCGTACTGCATGCCGGCAGCGACTGCCGGCTCAACGGACTGCTGGCAATTCGATTTGGGGATCGGCAGCTCGGTGCCGTCGGACGCGAGCATCTTCGAGATAGCGACCGCACTACAGGTCATGCCGTTATTGGCGATGCCAGCGAAGGCGACTGCCATCGTGAGCGGCGCGATCTCATTGGTGCCGATGACCGAAGCCGCTCCCTGGTCGAGGGCACCGCCGTCAGCCCGGTGCACTCCGAAATTTTCGGCGGTCTTGCGGATGCCGCAGAGGTCGAGCTTCTTGGCCATGCCGATGAAGCCCGTGTTGATGGAACCCATCGTGGACTGCAGGGCCGAGTAGTTGGTTCCGCTCTCATTGGAGTCGTTGCGCGGGTTGAAGGGCGGCGTGTCGTTGTCGTAGTTTCGCACGCCGAGGCAGCTGTCTTGAAAATTGCCCCAGTTCGATTTGCGGCGGGAGTCGACTCGTTCGGTCAACGCGTGGCCTTCCTTGAGCCACTCAGCCAGGGTGAACACCTTGTAGGTAGAACCGGGCTGGAACCCGCCGGACCCGCCATAGGCGAAGTCGGTGTTGTAGTTGATGCTCGTGTAGTTGGCGCCGGTGGCCTGCACGGCCGGGTCCTGGCTGTAGTCCTTGTTCTGGGTCATCACCAGCACATTGCCGGTGCCGACTTGCACACTGGACACGACGCCGCCGACGTTCCAATCGTCGTAGGTCTTCGGAACGTTGGCGTTGAGCGCAGCGACGGCGGTGGCCTGAAGCTCGAGGTCGAGGGTGGTATAGACGTTGAACCCGCCCTGGCTAAAGTTGGCCAGGCGTTCTTCCTCGGTCGCGCCGAAGGTCACGTCGTTCTTGAGAATCTTGGTGACGTAGTCGCAGAAGAAGGCGTTGTCGCCGGCGGTCTGGCAGCCGGTGCTGGGTACCGTGATGACGGGCTCGATCGGCGCTGCGATGGCAGCGTCGTAGTCGGCCTGCACGATCTTGTCGTACTTGAGCATCTCGTCGAGTATGTAGTCCCGCCGCAACTTGTTGGCAGCGTAGCCGTTGGCCGCGCCGTTCGTTTCGCTGTCGGGGTGGTCGAGCTGAAACTTCACCGGGTTATTCACGATCGCCACCAGGCTCGCCGCCTGCGGCAGGGTCAGATTGAGGGCGGTGGTGTTGAAGTAGTAGTTGGCGGCGGCTTCGATGCCGTAGACCGTTCCGCCATACCCGGCAATGTTGAGATAGCCGCGAAGAATGTCTGCTTTTTCGTACTTCTTCTCGATGCCGATGGCGAGGCGCATCTCGCGCAGCTTGCGGTCGGCGGTGGGCTTGGTGGCATCGGCGTAGCACGACTTCGCCGCATCGGCGTCGGTCATGACCTCACACTTTTGAATGAGCACGTTCTTCACGTACTGCTGCGTGATCGATGAGCCACCGCGGGTGCCGCCGCCGGCCAGAGTCTGCACGGCACCGTTGAAGCTGGACTGAATGTCCACGCCACCGTGCTCCATGAACCGCGGGTCTTCACCGGCAATCGCGGCATCCTTGGCGAACTGGCTGATCGCGTCAGAGGCGACGTCTACCCGGTTCTGCTCGTAGAACGAGGCCAGAAGTACGCGGGTACCCACCGGATCCTCGGCGTTGGTCGACGCGTAGATGTTGCTCTTCTGGGAGAGCCGATCGATGGAGAGATACTCGGGCAGGCTGTCGAACACGTTGATGGTGTTCGTAGCGGCCATGCCGGACAGGGCAACGGCGGGGGCGACGGCGGCGGTCACGAGAATGCCGGCAACGGCACTCATCCCGACGAGACCCAGGAAACCCCCCAGAGCCCCGCTCACGGTTCGATTTTTGGCAGACATACACTTGAGCGTAAGCGACAAATCTGAACGCCCGCCTAAATAGGAGTCACATGCCCGCCTGGGAGTACCTCACAACACCGTTGATGATCCACAACACGGCCGCTATTTTGAACAACTGGGGCACCGACGGGTGGGAACTCGTGCAGGTTGTCCCCGGCCCCGAAGGCGGCCTGGTTGCCTATCTCAAACGCCCGCTCGCCGGCAAGGAAGAGGCCTAAGCGTGTCGAAGATCGAAGCCCGACTGGCCGAACTGGGTCTTGAATTGCCCAGCGTCGTACCGCCGGTCGCCGCCTACCTGCCCGCCGTGATCAGCAACGGGTTCGTCTATACCGCCGGCCAGCTGCCCATGGTGTCCGGCGCGCTGCCCGCCGCCGGCAAGGTCGGTGACGGTCACGGCCTCGTTCCCGCCGCTGACGCCCAGGAATATGCCCGCACCTGCGCCCTCAACGGCCTCGCCGCCATCAAGAGCGTCATCGGTTCGCTCGACCGCATCACCCAGGTGGTGAAGGTCACCGGCTTCGTCGCCTCCGATCCGTCATTCACCGGCCAGCCGACCGTGGTCAACGGAGCCTCCGACGTTCTCGTGGAGATCTTCGGAGACATCGGCCGCCATGCGCGTTCCGCTGTCGGCGTCGCGGTGCTGCCGCTCGACGCTCCGGTTGAGATCGAGTTCGTCGTCGCGTTCGCCTAACCGCCGTTATCTGCGCGGCGCGAGCCGGGGCATCCGCTCTGAAACGGATGCCCCGGCGCGCGTTCCGTACACCTGTGCCGGTCGCTCGACCCACCGGGTCATCGCTTGCGCCATCAGCAGGCTGAGCGGCACCGACACCAGAGCGCCCAGCCACCAGCGCCCCGGTCCGGCGAGCAGTGCGAAGGCCACCACTATCGGAAAATGCACGAGGTACAGGCTGAAGCTGATCGAGCCCAGCCAGGTGAGTAGTCGGCGCGGCCAGTGCCCGCTGAGCCGCGGCCCGCTGAGCCGCGGCTCGCTGACCCGCTGCGCAGCTGGCCAGAACGCCACGGTCGCCACGATCACGAACGCGCCGGCCACCCGCAGCGACAGGGTGACGTCGCTCCACTCGCCGTTGGTCAGCGGGCGCAGTATCCAATAGGCCACGAGGAGGAACGGGCCGAGCGCGGCCAGCGCGAATCTGAGCAGGCGACCGCTGGCCCGTTCGGCCAGCCGCTCGCTGCACCGCTGCAGTTCGTCAAAGTTGGCAGCGAGCAGGGCGCCGAGCGCGAACGGCGGCAGGTACATGAGCGCCTGGGTGGTCGTGACGTAGCCGAGGCCGGCGAGGGCACACCAGAAAGCGGCCCAGAGCAGAACACGGCGCACCGGGGCGCTGACCAGACTGCGGGTGAACGCGGCGAGGACGACGAACACCGGCAGCAGCAGCGAGAACCACATTTCCCAGACCAGGGACCACAGGGGCGGGTTGATGTCGGGGCGCCGGGTCTCTCCAATGATGCTGGCTTCCCGCAGCAGATTGCCAAGGCCCAGGTCTGGTGTGTCCTGCCGGGCCAGCCACGGCCCGCCTGCCGCGCCCACCGTGCGCGGCACCAGCACGATCCAGATGACAGCGAGGCCCACCGACACCAGCACGGGTACGGCCAAACGGATGACGCGGCGCACGTAATAGGCCACCCAGTCGTACCGCGCGCCGTTCCAGCGGGCAGCCAGCGGGGACCTCACGAGCACGAAGCCGCTCAGCACGAAGAACACCAACACGAACTCGGGGCCGGCCAGCAACACCTTGAGCGGGGACAGAGTGGTCCACCAGCCAACGGAGTACACGGTCAGGCCGGCACTCGACTCGTAGGCTGCGGCGATCTGCGGCACCGTCATCGATACGTGGTGCACCAGCACAACAACGGCGGCCACCCCGCGCAGCGCATCCAGCCGGCCGAGGCGACCGCGCCCGGGTGTCGCGGCTGAAGTCATGTCCACACAGTAGGGCCCCTTGCTGGTTCCCGGGCGGGAGCCTGCACAACTCCTGCAATTTGTGGGGGTCGCGCGAAGCATCCGCGTGAAATTAGGGGCCAGATCTGCGGCGGCGGTGAATTGCAGGAGTTACGGTGCCGGGGGGAACGGCAACGGCCGACTTCCGGAGGGAAGACGGCCGTCGCTGGTGTTCGCTGGCTACTTCTTCATCTGCGAGGTGATGGTGTTCATGACCATCGTGTCGGCGAGGGTCGTGACGTCGCCGACGTCGCGTCCCTCGGCCGCGTCACGCAGCAGACGGCGCATGATCTTGCCGGAGCGGGTCTTCGGCAGCTCGTCGACGATGTAGATGTCGCGCGGGCGGGCAATGGCACCGATCTGCTGGGCAACGTGCTTGCGCAGAATATCGACGATGTCCTCGTGCGAGGCAATTTCAGCCTGGCTGAACTTGATCACGACGAACGCGACGACCGCCTGACCGGTGGTCTCGTCGGCGGCACCGACCACAGCGGCTTCGGCCGTGAGCGAGTGGGCAACGAGAGACGACTCGATCTCGGCCGTGGACAGGCGGTGGCCGGACACGTTCATGACGTCGTCGACGCGGCCGAGCAGCCAGATGTCACCGTCGTGGTCGAGCCTGGCGCCGTCGCCGGCGAAGTACAGCGGGCCGTCCTTCGCGCCGGTTGTGCCCTCGAACTTGTCCCAGTAGGTCTCCTTGAAGCGCTCGGGGTCGCCCCAGATGCCGCGGAGCATGGCTGGCCAGGGCTGGGTGACGACGAGGAGCCCGCCATTGCCGTGGCCCACGTGCACGCCGTCGTCGTCGAGCACGTCGATGGTGATGCCGGGAACCGGAACCTGGGCGGCGCCCGGCTTCGTCGAGGTTAAGCCGGCGAGGGCCGAGACCATGATCGAGCCGGTCTCGGTCTGCCACCAGGTATCGACGATCGGCGTGATGTTACTGCCGATGACCTCGCGGTACCACATCCAGGCCTCGGGGTTGATGGGCTCGCCCACCGAGCCGAGGACGCGCAGGCTCGACAGGTCGAACTGCTGCGGAATCTGACGGCCCAGCTTCATGAACGTGCGGATCGCGGTCGGCGCTGTATACAGAATCGAGACCTTGTACTTCTCGATGATTTCCCACCAGCGGCCGGTGTGCGGGGAGTCGGGGGTGCCCTCGTAGAGCACCTGGGTGGCGCCGTTGGCGAGAGGGCCGTAGACCACGTAGCTGTGTCCGGTGATCCAGCCGACGTCGGCGGTGCACCAGTAGACATCCGTTTCAGGCTTGAGGTCGAAGACGTTCTGGTGAGTGAACGCGTTCTGAGTCAGGTAACCGCCGCTGGTGTGCAGGATGCCCTTGGGCGCGCCGGTCGTGCCCGATGTATACAGAATGAAGAGCGGGTTCTCGGCCGGGAAAGCCTCGGCCTCGTGCTCGGGAGACGCCGTCTCCATGGCGTCGGACCACCAGATGTCGCGGTCGTTCCACTGCACGTCCTGGCCGGTGCGCTTGACCACGAGTACGTTCTTCACCGAGGAGTCGTTGGACTGCAGGGCGGCGTCGACGGCCGGCTTGAGGGCGCTGATCTTGCCCTTGCGGTAGCCGCCGTCGGCCGTGATCACGAGCACGGCATTGGCATCGTCGATGCGCGAGCGCAGGCTTTCGGCGCTGAATCCGCCGAAGATGACGGAGTGCACGGCGCCGATGCGGGCCACGGCGAGCATGGAGATGACAGCCTCTGGAATCATCGGCAGGTACACGGCCACGCGGTCGCCGGCTGTCACGCCGAGGCCGCGCAGCACGTTGGCGGCTTTTTTGACCTCGGTGGTGAGCTCGGCGTAGGTGTAGCTGCGGGAATCGCCGGGCTCGCCCTCGAAGTACAGAGCTACGCGCTCGCCGTTGCCGGCCAGAACGTGGCGATCGAGGCAGTTGTAGGCGACATTGAGTTCGCCGTCTTCAAACCACTTCGCGAACGGCGGGTTGGTCCAGTCGAGGGTCTTGGTGAACGGCTTGTGCCAGTGCAGCAGATTGCGGGCCTGATCAGCCCAAAAGGTGGTCGGGTCGTTTTGCGCTTCGGTGTACAGGTCTGGTGTCGCTGCTGTCTGCGCGGCGAACTCGGGAGTGGGCGCGAATCGACGCGATTCGTGCAGGAGGGTGTCAATTTTAACCGTCATATGTGTAATTCGCTCCTTTGCGGTACGTGCATGCAGGACATTGCCAGCTCACCTGAACCCTACCGGTTTCAGGCCAATCTCTGTATACACAAACGAAATACTGAGAAATGGACCCCTGTTTCAGGGTGATTTTGTACCCCCCGCCCGAGTGTCCTCTCTAATGAGGACATCGGACTTGCATTTTGAGCGCGGCTGCGTAAACTAAACACGTCTGAACGAAAGTTTTGACCAGCATCGCGTACGGTTCCCCCCAATCTGCGCGATGCTAGGCGGCACCTGTTCCCCCCAATAGGTGCCGCCCCTTCTATTTAAGCGGTTCCATAGTTTATGGCGGGTGCGCGGAGTTGATGTGGGTGAAAAGTCGTGCCGGTGCGGCTCCTCCCCTGCTTCCTCGGCCCGCCGGTTGTCCACAGATTGTGCCGGCCGAGCCGGCGCCGGCACGGCTGGCCGTACCGTCGAAGCATGGGCCAGCCTTTCGTTGCCGTTCCGTCGTACGCCGTTCCGGTCGCGGCCGTTGCAGTGTCGGCCATGCCGAGTGCTGTCGGTTCGGGCGCTGCCGTCTCGGGCGTTGCCTATTCGGGCTCGCCAGCTGTGGCCGATCCCTGGGCGGCGCCGCCGGTCGGCCCGGCGGTGGCACAGTCGGGCACGTCGGGCACGTCGGGTTCTGGAGCCGCACCGCCGCCTGTGAACTCCGCCCGGCACCGTTCGCCGACAGCGGATGCCGCTGGCGCGAGACCGCAGACCACCCCGACGACCCTGTCGCTGGTCGGCAACGAGCGACTGAACGTGCGGGCGCTGGGCCCGCTGGCCAGCTATGCTGCCGCCCCGGAGACCACTGATCTGTTCGTCAACGGAGATGCCGGTCTGTGGATCGACGCCGGGCACGGTCTCGCATTCGCGCCGGCCTGGCAGCTCGGCGAGGCCGAAGTGCGCGAGCTGGCCGTACGGCTGATCGCTCTGGGCGGGCGGCACATTGACGAAGCGAGCCCGTGCGTCGACGTGCGACTGGCCGACGGCATTCGGGTGCACGCCGTGCTTCCACCGGTCTCGAGCACTGGAACCCTCCTCTCGATTCGGCTTCCCCACGCCGCCGACCGGAGCCTTGGTGCACTTGCTGACGCCGGTTTGTTTGGCGTGGGGGAGGCAGCCGCTGCCCGATTGGGTCGGCTGCGTGCCGCTGTGCGCGGCCGCCAGAATCTGCTGATCACCGGTGCTGCCGGGAGCGGAAAGACCACGCTGCTGGCAGCGCTGCTCGGCGAAGCGCCGGACAACGAGCGCATCGTCGCGATCGAAGATGTCGCCGAGTTGCGCATCCGGCATCCGCACGTGGTGGCCCTCGAGGCCAGGCAGGCCAATCTGGAGGGGGCCGGGCGCATCGGCCTGGAGGCGCTGCTGCGGGAGGCGCTGCGCATGCGGCCGGATCGGCTCGTGCTCGGCGAGTGCCGCGGGTCGGAGATTCGGGAACTGCTCGCCGCGCTCAACACCGGTCACGACGGGGGAGCGGGCACGCTGCACGCGAATTCGCTCGAAGACGTTCCGGCCCGTCTGGAGGCGCTCGGTTCTCTCGCCGGCATGAGCGCTTCCGCCGTGGCCCGGCAGACCGTGAGCGCGATCGGCCTGGTGCTGCACCTGGAACGCACCGACGGGGTACGCCGACTCGACGCCGTCGGCCGTTTCACGCTCGACGGCCGAGACCGGCTCTCGATCGAGGCGGTCTGATGCGGGGCGATCAACCAGCCACGATTCGGCCAGGGGACAACCGTGCGCCGAGCTGATGCTGTCCCGCCGATCGAAGAGGTCGCGGCAGTGACCCAACGGCTGGCGGTATTGCTGTCGGCGGGTGTGTCCCCGGTGTCCGCTTGGGGCTATCTGTTACCGCCGTCACTACTGGTGGATTCGGGGACCACGGGCATCCTGCGTGCTGCAGCGCGCGCCGCGGCCCGGGGTGACAGCGTGGCCGATGCGATCGCTGGTCAGGCACGAAGGCTGGGCCGTGAGAATCCTTCGGAGGGCCGTGCCGCACGTCCGGCGACTGCCGCACCCGGGCGACGCCGGAACGGCGCGGCCGCTGAGGCCGAGCACGCCTGGTTCGGACTCGCTGCGGCCTGGCAGGTAGCAACCCAGGCTGGTGCGCCGCTGGCCGGCTGCCTGCGCGAACTCGCCGCATCCCTGCGGGAACTCGCCCAGGTGCAGCGCGATCTCGAGGTGGCGCTGGCGGCTCCGCGCGCGACCGCCCGGCTGGTGATGGTGCTGCCGCTGATCGGGGTCGTCTTCGGCAGCCTTATGGGCTTCGACTCCCTGCACACCCTGTTCGCGACCGTGCCTGGGTGGGTTTGCCTCGGCGGCGGCGCTCTGCTGATGCTCGCCGCCGCAGGCTGGAACCGGGCGTTGGTGCGTCGGGCCGGCCCGACCGACCTCACGCCGGGGCTGCGACTGGAACTCATGGCCATCGCTATGAGCGGCGGAGGTTCCATCGACCGCTCCCGTGCACTGGTGCAGGCTGCCGCCGAGCGCTACGGCATTGCAGCGGGCGACGCGGGCGACGTCGGTGACCCGGTTGACCGGGTACTCGACCTCTCGACGCGTGCGGGAGTTCCTGCGGCGGAACTACTGCGCAGCGAGGCCGAACAGCTTCGGCGCGATGCCCGCAGCGCGGGGCAGCGCCGGGCCGCGACACTCTCCGTGACGCTCATGCTGCCGCTCGGCCTGTGCGTGTTGCCCGCGTTCATGCTGGTCGGCGTCGTGCCGTTGTTGCTCAGCGTGCTCTCCTCCACCCTGACGACGTTCTAAAACTGTCCACAGATAAGCGGATGCCGCCGCCCGCGCCAGCGGATCGGAGCAGAGTGAACGTGCTCGTGCCGCCCAACCCGCGTCGATGGACGCCGAAGGAGACGAGTCCGTGTATACAAAGACCACCCTGAAAAAACTGGCCGACGAGGCCGGAGCAGCGACGGCGGAATACGTTGTCGCCACGATGGCCGCGGTCGGGTTCGCCGGGCTGCTCATCGTCATTCTGCGCAGCGACGAGGTGCGCGGAATGCTCACCGATCTGGTGCGACGTGCCCTCAGTATCGGGTAGCCAAAGTGGGCGAAGTAGCCGGGGCAGCACGACCGCTGAGTTCGCCACGGCACTGCCGGCGGTCGTGCTGGTGCTGGCCTGCTGCCTCGGTGCTGTTCAGGTTATTGGTGTGCAGGTGCGGTTGACGGATGCTGCCGCCAGCGCCGCGCGTTCGCTCGCCCGCGGCGACAGCGCGGTACGGGCTGCGGGGCTCGTGCATCAAACCGTGGCGGGCGTCAGTCTGGCTCCGGAGCGCCGCGGCGAGTTCGTCTGCGCGCGCGTCGTCACGCGTGCGCCGGGAATCTTCGCGGGCCTCACCCTCGAAGCACAGTCCTGCGCTCTGGCCGGCGGCCAATGAGCGAGGGAATCGGCACGCCGAGCGACAGGGCCTCCCGGACCGGAACTTCCGGGTTTGGAGTCTGGCCCGAGACCGGGCCTGGCTCGACCGAGCGGGGAGCCGGGTCGATCCTCGCGCTCGCCGTGCTCGCTGCCACCGTGCTGCTGACAACCCTCGTCGTGTCGGTTCTCGGGCTGCTCACCGCGGGCCGGTCCGTCGCGAACGCGGCCGATGCAGCCGCGCTCGCCGCCGCCGACACAGCCTCCGGTGCCATCCCGGGCTTCCCCTGTGAGGCAGCGGATGCCGTCGCCACGATGAACGAGACCACCGTCACAAGCTGCACGGTAACGGGACTGATCGCGTCCGTTTCGGTGCGGCGGCGGGTGCACGGCATCGACATCTCCGCGAGTGCTCGGGCCGGGCCGCCAGCCTGATCTGACGAGCTAACTACGAGAGGAGCACCTCGAGGTAGCGGTACTCGACCGCGCTCGGGCGGCCGGGGAAGTCGGAGCCTTCGAATTCCAGGCCGGCGCCGCGCGCGTAGAGATAGCGCTTGCCGGAATCGGCCGGAATCTCGATGCGCGGCTGCGGATCACCCGAGTCGAGAAAAGTCGTCGTGATTGTCTTGCCCTGAAGGGGCCCGTCCGTCAACTTCGCGGTGTATGTGGCCGTCATTGTACCCATGGGTCTATTCTGCACTGGGGCGGGCAAACAGCAAGGGTTTGGGATTGTTGTGCTGCATGCTCTGAGCGAACTGAGCACGGGCTGGGAGCGCCGTGTGTGCGAGCGGGACGCGCCGAGACGTGCCCGTCGATTAGGCGCGCACTCCATTCCGGTGTGTATGGTGTGCCTTGGCCCACATTTGGTCACTACGTATAAAGAGGAGTCTGGTGCCAGGCACTAAGAAGCTGGTCATTGTTGAATCACCGACCAAGATGAAGTCGATCGCCGCGTATCTCGGCGACGGCTACGAAGTTTTGTCTTCGGTTGGTCATATTCGCGATCTGATCGAGCCGAAAAACCTGCCGCCTGAGCTCAAGAAGGGTGCCCTCGGCCGATTCTCGGTCGATGTGGAGAACGGTTTCGAACCGTACTACGTGGTCAGCGACGCCAAGAAGAAGACTGTCAGCGAACTCAAGCGGGCCCTCAAAAATGCGAACGAACTCCTGCTCGCAACTGATGAGGACCGCGAGGGCGAGGCCATTGCCTGGCACCTGCTGCAGGTGCTGCAGCCCAAGGTTCCGGTCAAGCGCATGGTGTTCCACGAGATCACCAAAGACGCCATCCTCGCAGCCAAAGACAACACCCGCGACCTCGACACCGCCCTCGTCGACGCGCAGGAAACCCGCCGCATCCTCGACCGCATCTACGGTTACGAGATCTCCCCGGTGCTGTGGCGCAAGGTCGGCCCCGGTCTGTCCGCCGGCCGCGTGCAGAGCGCCGCGACCCGCCTCGTCGTCGACCGGGAGAAGGAGCGCCTCGCGTTCGTCTCCGCCGGCTACTGGGATCTGCTGGCGCGACTGGCAGCATCCGCTTCAGAAACAGAGCAGGCGTTCGACGCGAAGCTCGTTCGACTGAACGGTGAGCGCATTGCCACCGGTGGCGACTTCGACGACTCCGGTGCGCTCAAGCCCACAGTGAAGGCCGTCACACTGGACGCCTCCGCCGCCCAGGCGTTGACGACCGCGCTGCGGGCCCCCGGTGTGAAGCTCGAGGTCACCAAGGTCACCTCCAAGCCCTACCGTCGCAGCCCCGCAGCTCCGTTCACCACCTCGACCCTGCAGCAGGAAGCGGCACGCAAGCTGCGCTTCACCGCACGGCAGACCATGAGCGTCGCCCAGTCGCTGTACGAAAACGGGTACATCACCTATATGCGTACCGACTCGCCGTCGCTCGGGCAGCAGGCCCTCACGGCTGCCCGCACCCAGGCCGCGGCACTCTACGGCGCCGAGACGGTTCCGGATGCCCCGCGCGCCTACAAGGGCAAGAGCAAGAACGCCCAGGAAGCGCACGAGGCAATTCGCCCCTCCGGCGACACCTTCCGCACCCCGACCTCGCTTGCCTCCAGCCTGCGCGGCAACGACTTCAAGCTGTACGACCTGATCTGGAAGCGCACCGTCGCCTCGCAGATGAAGGACGCCACCGGCTCAACCGCCTCGGTGACCATCGCGGCCGGCCCGACCGGCACGTCGGAGCACCCCTCCGCCTCGGGTGCGCTCGCCGAATTCGGAGCCAGCGGAACGGTCATCACCTTTCGCGGCTTCATGCTTGCCTATGAAGAGTCCAAGGACGAGGAGCGCAACGCGTCGACGGATGCGACCGAGTCCAAGCTGCCGCCGCTCGAAGAGGGCCAGACACTGACCCTGCTCGAGCTCGAAGCCAAGGGCCACGAGACCACCCCGGCCGCCCGGTACACCGAGGCCAGCCTGGTGAAGAAGCTCGAAGAGCTCGGCATCGGGCGCCCCTCGACGTTCGCCTCGATCATCTCGACCATCACCGAGCGCGGCTATGTCACGCCGCGCGGTCAGTCGCTCGTTCCCAACTGGATCGCTTTCTCGGTCGTGCGCCTGCTCGAAGAATTCTTCGGCGACCTGGTCGAATACGACTTCACCGCCGAGATGGAAGACGACCTCGACCGCATCGCCGGCGGCGAAGCCAACCGCCTGGACTGGCTCACCAGCTTCTACTTCGGCAGCGACAAGCACCGCGGCCTGCGCCAGGTCATCGACAACCTCGGTGAGATCGACCCGCGCGTGATCAACTCGGTCGCCATCAGCGACGACATCACCCTGCGCATCGGAAAGTACGGCCCCTATCTCGAGGTCATCGACCCCGATGCGGCAGCGGATGCCCCGCCCCGCCGAGTCAACATCCCGCCGGAACTCGCGCCCGACGAACTGACCGCCACCAAGGCTCGCGAGCTCATCGACGCCCCGGTCGTCACCGACCGCGTGATCGGCCTCAACCCCGACAACGGCAAGGAAATCGTCGCCAAGGACGGCCGCTTCGGGCCGTACGTTACCGAGCTCGCGCCGGCACCGGCCGAGCCGGTTGCTCCGGTCGTCGTCGTGGCTCCGGTCGAGACGATCGACCCCGTCACCGGCGAGGTCACCGTGGCCAAGCCGAAGCGCAAGCCGGCCGCGAAAAAGGTGGCCGCGGCGGACAAGCCGCGCACAGCATCCATTTTCAAGTCAATGGACCTGGCCGCCGTCGACCTCGAAACGGCCCTGCGCCTGCTCGCGCTGCCGCGCGTCGTCGGGCTCGACCCAGAGACCGGTACCGAGATTCTGGCCCAGAACGGCAAGTTCGGGCCGTACCTCAAGAAGGGCATCGACACCCGGTCGCTCACGAGCGAAGACCAGATCTTCGACATCGACCTGCCGGGTGCGATCGAGCTGTATGCCCAGCCGAAGTACGGCGCCCGCCGGGCGTCGAGCGCACTGAAAGAGTTCGAAGCGCCCGACCCGGAGAGCGGCAAGGCGATCAAGATCAAGGACGGCCGGTTCGGAGCGTATGTGACCGACGGGGTCACCAACGCGACGATTCCCAAGTCGGAGGACATCGAGGAGATCGACTTCGACCGGGCCGTGCAGCTGCTCGCCGACAAGCGGGCCAAGGGTCCGGCGGCTCCCCGCAAGAAGGCACCGGCCAAGAAAGCCGCTGCCAAGAAGCCGGCAGTCAAGAAGGCGCCGACCGCTGCGGCCAAGGCGGCGACCGCGAAGAAGGCAGCCGCTACCCGCGCCAAGAATGCGGCGGCCAAGGCCGCGCTGACCGGCGCACCCGTGGTCAAGAAGCTGGCTGCGAAAAAGCCTGCAGTGAAAAAGGCTGCCAGTTCGGCCGCAGAATCCGCCGCCACGACAACGATCGCGCCGAAGGTCTCGTGACCGGTCTGTTCATCACCCTCGAGGGCGGCGACGGATCCGGCAAGACCACTCAGGCGCAGTTGCTCACCGACTGGCTCGAAGCGCGGGGGCGCACCGTGGTGCGCACCCGCGAGCCCGGCGGAACGGATGTCGGAGTCGAGATTCGCCAGATCGTGCTGCACCACCGCGGCGAGGTCGACCCGCGCGCCGAGGCCCTGCTCTACGCCGCCGACCGTGCCCAGCACGTGGGCACCAAGCTGCGGCCCGCGCTCGCCCGCGGCGACGTAATCGTGCAGGACCGCTACCTCGACTCCTCCGTGGCTTACCAGGGAGCCGGCCGCGTGCTCGGCGCCTCCGAGGTGCGCGACCTGTCGCTCTGGGCTGCCGAAGGACTGCTGCCCGACCTGACCGTGCTTCTCGACCTCGACTCGCGTGCCGCCCGGGCCCGGCTCGACGCCGACGACAAGGTCTTCGACCGGCTCGAAGCGGAGAAGAACGACTTTCATGCCCGCGTGCGCGCCGCGTTCCTCGACCTGGCCGCCGCCGAACCCGACCGGTTCCTGGTAGTGGATGCCGCCGCCCCCGTCGCCGAGATCGCCGCCACCATCCGGTCCCGCGTCCTCCCCCTCCTTCTTTAAGGGACGGGGCCCAGGCCCCATCCGGTTACGGGAGTGCGGACGCGGCCTGTCGGCGGCGCGGGTTACCCTTGACTCATGGCAGTGTGGGACAACCTAACGGGACAGGCCGACGCGATCGCCATCTTCCGGGCGGCGGCGCAGCGGGTGCCGTCGACCACCGGTGCAGCGGATGCCGGGGGAGCGGCCGGCAGCACCGCCACCGCCGAATCCAGTTCCATGACGCACGCCTGGCTCATCACCGGCCCGCCCGGCTCCGGCCGCTCCAACCTCGCTTTCGCTTTTGCGGCGGCCCTGCTGAGCCCGGGCACCCCCGACGGCGACCTCGCGGCCGCCCGTCAGGTGGAGGCGCGCACCCACCCCGACCTCAGCGTGCTGACGACCGAGGGCGTCATCATCCCGATGAAGACCGTCAAGGAGGCCGTCGCCCGCTCGCAATACTCGCCCTCGGTCGGTCGTTACCGGGTCGTCGTGGTCGAAGATGCCGACCGCATGGTCGAGCGCACCTCGAATGTGCTGCTAAAAGCCCTCGAAGAACCGCCCGAACGCACGGTGTGGATTCTGTGCGCGCCGAGCGAGGCCGACCTGCTCCCCACCATCCGCTCGCGCGTGCGCACGGTTCGTCTGCGCGTGCCGAGCGTCGCCGACGTCGCCGACCTGCTCGTGCGCCGCAACGGCGTCGACCCCGTCATCGCCGAGCTCAGCGCCCGCCTCGCCCAGAGCCACATCGGTATGGCTCGGCGGCTCGCCACCAACGCTGATGCGCGGGCACGACGCGAGGAGACCCTGCGCGCGGCTCTCGGCATCCGCTCGGTGTCGTCTGCCGTCAACGCTGCCGCTCGACTGCTCGCGATCGCCGGTGACGACGCGAAGGCGATTACCGTCGAGCTGGATGCCGCCGAGCGCGACGACATGCTGCGCTCGCTTGGTGTCGAAGCCGGGCAGTCCGTGCCACCGGGGCTACGTAGCCAGATCAAAGACCTCGAAGACGACCAGAAGCGCCGGGCGAAGCGCAGCCTGCACGACGGCATCGACCGTATTCTGGTCGACCTCGCCTCGCTCTATCGCGATGTCTGCATGGTGCAGCTCGGACGGGAACACGCCGTGATCAACCTCGAACTGCTCGCCGAACTGCGCACGGCCAGTGTGGCCGGCAGCCCAGCAACCACGGTCGCCACGATGGACGCCATCGCCGTGGCCCGCCAGCGCATTCAGGGCAACGTCGCCCCGGCTCTCGCCCTCGAGGCGATGCTCGTGTCGGCGATCCGCCGCCCCCAGTAAGACGCCCCCAGCGCCACCATACGCAGTGACTCCCAGCCGCTTTCGGTAGCCTGAACCGCAGCATCCGCTTCACGCTATGAAAGAGGAACCCGTTGAACCGACGCACTCGCGCCACCAGCATCACCGCCGCAGCCCTGGCCCTCACCCTCGCGCTGAGCGGATGCGCCTCCTGGTTCGCGACGGATGCCGGCCCGACCGAGTCCACCCCCACCGGCGAGCAGGTGACGAACGACCTCGACCCGTTCTACAGCCAGGTGCTGCAGTGGAGCGACTGTGGCGACGGCTTGCAGTGCACCGATGCGTCAGCGCCGCTCGACTACACCGATCCGGCCGCCGGCGATGTCTCGCTGGCCCTGGTACGCCACGTCGCCACCGGCAATGACCGGATTGGCTCGCTGCTGGTGAATCCCGGTGGGCCGGGCGGTTCCGGCTACGACTTCATCAAGGATTCCCTCGACTACGCCACCGACTCCACCCTGCAGGCGAGCTTCGACATCGTCGGGTTTGACCCTCGGGGAGTCGGGCGTTCCTCGGCGGTCGTCTGCTATGACTCCGCGGAGATGGATGAGTACGTCTACGGGCTCACGACCGCCGAGCGCGGAACGGATGCCTGGATCGCCGAGCTGAAAGCCTCCTCTGACGCCTTCGCTGCGGCGTGTGCCCAGCGCACCGGGCCGCTGCTCGGCACGGTTGACACCAAGAGCGCCGCCCGCGACCTTGACCTGCTGCGCGCCGTACTCGGCGACACCCACCTGAACTACCTCGGCTACTCCTACGGCACCTTCCTCGGAGCCACCTACGCCGAACTCTTTCCCGAGAAGGTCGGCCGCCTCGTGCTCGACGGTGCCGTCGACCCCTCGACCAGTAACTTCGAGGTCACCAAGACCCAGGCGGTGGGCTTCGAAAACGCCCTGCGCGCTTACCTCAGTGACTGCCTGGCGGGCGAGGACTGCCCCTTCCGTGGCAGTATCGACAGCGCGATGACGACGATCGGTGCGCTGCTGAAATCCGTCGACGCAAGCCCGATCACCGCCACAGACGGCCGTCAGCTCGGCGGAAACGCGCTGCTCACCGCGATCATCTACCCGCTCTATCAGGCCACCGCGTGGCCGCAATTGAGCACGATGCTGGACACCGTGCTGCACGGCAGCGCCGAGGGCGCGTTTCAATTTGCGGATGCCTACAACGGCCGGGACGCAAACGGCGACTACACCGACAACTCCACCGAGTCGTTCATGGCGATCAACTGCATAGACTATCCGTACAACGCCGACCCGACCGTGATGCGTGCTCAGGCTGCCGAGCTCGAGGCTGCAGCACCGGTGATCGGCCCGTTCATGAGCTTCGGCGACATCGGCTGCGCCGACTGGCCGTACAAGTTCACCGGCGAACGCACCGAGATTCATGCGCCGGGCGCGGCACCCATTCTCGTCGTCGGTACCACCAACGACCCGGCCACCCCCTACGTCTGGGCGCAGCAATTGGCCGAGCAGCTCGACAGCGGCAGCCTCGTGACCTACACCGGCGAAGGACACACCGCCTACAACAAGTCGAACTCCTGTGTGAACGATGCCGTCGACTCGTATCTGGTGGACGGAATCGTGCCCGCCTCCGACCCCCAGTGCTAGCATTTTGCGTGCTGTGAAATAATTGCGGCATGTCGATCGATACTGAACTGCTCGGACTGCGCGAGCGCAAGCGCCTCGCCACCCGGCGGGCCATCCAGCACGCCGTGCTGACTTTGTCCCGCGAGCGCGGCATCGACCATGTCACCGTCGAAGACATCAGCCGCGTCGCCAACGTGTCGCCGCGCACGTTCTTCAACTATTTCTCCTCCAAAGACGCCGCCCTCATCGGGGACGCGCCGGGACTGGCATCCGCTGAAGATATCGAGGTGTTTGTCGCTGGCGGTCCCGACAACGACGTGCTGGCCGATCTGGCCGTGCTGCTCTCCAAGAGCCTGCAGCGCACAGAGGACGACCGCGAGATCCACCAGCTGCGACGCACGGTCATGAGGGAAAATGCCTACCTGTTCGGCATGCGCATGGCCACCCTGCGCGACTTCGAAGACCAGTTGCAGCAGATCATCGAGCAACGCTTCAAAGCGGATGCCCCCGCCCCCGCTCACGACGCAGCCGAGCTGCACCAGCGCGCCCTGCTGTTCACTCTGGTGGCCGTGGCCGCCATCCGTCATGCCTGGCGGTGCTGGGCCGAGGGGGACGGTGCGAGCCCTCTCTCGGAGCGCGTGGACGCCTCGTTCGCCGAGGTGTACAGAATCACTCGCAGAAACGACTAGGCTTGGCTGCTGTGTCACCGAGTGCCTTATGGGGTGTTCTGGTATCGCCGCCTTAGCTCAGTTGGTAGAGCATCTCACTCGTAATGAGAAGGTCGTCAGTTCGATTCTGACAGGCGGCTCCACTAAAACTCCTGGTCAGAGTTGGTTTCCAAAACTGACTGAGTGGTATGTTTCTCCGAATTTACCGGATTTGCCCACAATTTGCCCACGCCCTGGTGGTTTTCACATTCTTCGCGGAGCTGAACTGGGTCGAGCAGCACACGCGGTGTTGAAGTGTCTAGAACTTGGTAGCTGAGAAGGCCGGCCAAGTTCTCGAGCATCAGCGGTCTGCGTGGGTGGTGCCGATGCGGGCGGCCTATTGGGATTTTGAGGCGAGGCCGAGTCGGCTGCACACGTCGGGGCCGCCGGGGATAACGGCCGCTGTGCCGTTTTTCATGACGCACTCGGTCAGGGGGCTGGGCACGGGGTGGGAGAAGGTGCGATCTTCGTATCCGGGGCCGGGAGGTGTTCCGTTGGGGGAGCTGGCATCGAGTGCGTGCTGCGCCCACAGGTCGGAACAGAACGCGATGGCGTCGGTGATGGGGGATGATCCTCCGTCTGAGCCATCGGTTGTGCCGATGAGGGACGCGCCGGTCGTGCCGGGGAAGGCTCCGCGCCAGTCCAGTTCGGCGCGGGCGAAGCAGGCGACTGAGTACTGATCGGTCACTGGTTGGGTGGCGAAAAACATGCCCGCTGAGAGGCCGATCACCAGGAGGGCGGCCGGCACGACGGTCCACGCTCGTTGAGCCACTCGGAATCGACGATTCTGGGTGGTGCCGATTTCTGCAACATCGACCAGCATCGCGCGCATCGAGGCGCTGCGCGCTTCGTTGAACACGGGGCGGCTGTCATCGTTCGTATTCATCGTGTCTCTCCTGAGGGAACTGTCAAGGAATCGATGTCAAGGGTGTGGCTGAGGCGCCGTTTGGCGCGCATGAGGCGTGCGCGGACTGCGCCGGGGGCGATGCCGAGGATCTCGCCGACGTCTGGTGCCGAGAGCTCTTCGAGAACACAGAGCGAGAGGATTTCCCAGCCTGAAGCTGTAGCGGAAGACCCGGTCGCGGTGCCGGTCGAAGAGCACCCCGAACGACTGGCCGTTGCCCGCGCGCACCTGCGACCACACGTCTGCATCGCTGGCGTCTGCGTCAAAGTCAGTCATACCTAATAATGTCCGGCCGCAGTCAGAGTGTTACACGCTTCGGTTCATTTTGCCAAGGGGTGCAGGATTTCGGCGCGAAAGACATCTTCTGTATCGCGAAGGCGGTTGTAGATCCCACGTCTCCGGGGGGTCGCACGCGCGGAGCAGATAGTCGTCTCTTGGCTACACGCCGGGGTTGACGATGCGCTCCATCCACGTCTCCGGGGCGATCAAAGTGGAGAACCCGAGATTGGAATACAGGCCGTGTGCATCGTTGGTCGAGAGGGCGATGCGCCTCAGTCCCAGGGGATCGCACTCCTCGAGAATCCCCGCGATGAGGGCCTTGCCAATGCCGTGACCGCGAACGGCGGGGTCGACGAAGACATCGCAGAGCCAGGCAAACGTGACGCCGTCGGTGATGACGCGCGCGTAGGCGACCTGCCGGTTGGACACGGTGTCGTACACGCCGAAGTTGCGTGAGCCGTCAATCGCTGCGTCTTGTCGTGAGCGTGATCGCTCGGGCGCCCAGTAGGACTGCTCGCTGATCCAGCGGTGCACCTGGTCGCGGTCGATCTCGGCAACGTCAGATGAGAACCGATAATTTGCATTCATCGTCCCATCTAATCGTGTTCACACAAATCGCGCAGAGTGCGCTCGGGTGCTTGTTTTGCGTGAAGCTGATGGTATGCATCTTCCAACCCTTCTAGAACCGCTCAGTTTCGAGACCGGCACCATGACCCGACCGCAGTTGCGGGAAGCTGTGGGCAAAGCGGGTGTGCAATTGAACGACTGGGCGACCGTCTTGCTCGACGACCCCATCTTCGACGGCCCGGAACGCGAGACCATAACCGTCGTCGAACACTCTTTGATCGAACTGGGGCTGGAGGACGGTGCTGTGCTCTCGCGCATCTTTCAGACAGCCCGCGAGGGCGGCCTCCACCTCTGCCCATCGGGTGCCGCCCCCTACCTTCGGTTGGCGCTCGGCAGTCAGAGGGCAGCTCCCGACACGGTCATGTCCAATGGCCACGCACCGTCCGGATCGCTCACCGTCGCCGCCCCACCGCTTCGATTAGAGGCCGCTTTCCCGAAAGGCTTCTACATTCGCGTCGTCGACGGCCAGCCGTGGCTGCGCGGTTACCGTTGCGACGACGAGTACGAATGGGATCCACACGACAGGTTCGTATTCACGTCGACCCGTTCATCGACAGCGGCCACGTCGATGCCAATAGCTTTGTAGTCATCTGATCCTGCCTAAGTGCTCGAACCGGCCACGGTACGTTGTGGCAGGACAATTTACCTGCGATTCGCAAGTGCTGCCGCCTAGACTCGACACGTGAAAGAACTGCTGACTGATCGTCTCGCACTTCGCCGTTTCACTACCGATGATGCGGACTTCATCTTCGACATGTACTCCCGATGGGACGTGCAACGCTTCATCGGTGTGAAGCCCCGAGTGATGGCTGATCGCTCCGAGGCAAACGAGCGCGCCGCGCGATACGCCGCATTCGAGCATCCCGTGCACGGGCTGTGGGCGATCACGGAGAAGACGAGCGGACAGCGATTCGGCGTGTTGCTCCTGAAACCACTACCCGCATCCGGTGCGGAGATGCCGTTGAGTCCCTCTGGTGAGATTGAGATCGGTTGGCATCTGCACCCCGACGCGTGGGGGCACGGTTATGCGAGTGAAGCGGCGCGAGCCGTCCTGGCCCACGCCTTTGTGATGGGACTCGATCGGATCTCTGCCGTGACCAACAAGGACAATGTCGCATCACAGGCTGTGGCCCAGCGCATCGGAATGACGCACAAAGGGACGACCTCTGACTACTACAACGCGGAGTGTGAGCTGTTCAGCGTCGAACGGAAGTAGGGAACGGGCACGACCTCGGCTGTTTGTGCGCGCTCGCTGCACGTTGTGCGGAAGCTGGCCCGTGTTCAAACCAGTGCCAACTTCTCAAAGGCGTGCCACGACGGGCGGGATAACCGGCCGCCTACCTGTAGCCGCAGAACCAGCCGCAGTCAGGCGTCGGAGGGAACGCCGGGCTTGACGGCCTTCACGATGGCTCCGTGCATTTCGGCG
Organism: Cryobacterium sp. N19; assembly: GCF_002929595.1. Classification (NCBI taxonomy): domain Bacteria; kingdom Bacillati; phylum Actinomycetota; class Actinomycetes; order Micrococcales; family Microbacteriaceae; genus Cryobacterium; species Cryobacterium sp. N19. The sequence continues at coordinate 255,419 of NZ_PJJR01000051.1, forward strand.
GCGACCTCGTGGGTGTAGTTCACGGCCCCGTCGACGAAGCCCGCTGCGGCCAGGGCGTCGAGGTACTCCTGGTTCGAGAGGGCACCAGCGATGCAGCCGGCGTAGCTGCCGCGCTGGATACGATCCTCTGCGCTCAGGTGGTTTTCGGCCACGACATCGGAGATGCCGAGGCGCCCGCCGGGCTTCAATACCCGGAACATCTCGGAGATCACGGCATTCTTGTCGGCGGACAGGTTGATGACGCAGTTGGAGATAATCACGTCGATGGTGTCGTCGGCCAGGGGGATGGCCTCCATCTGCCCCTTGATGAACTCGACGTTAGTGGCTTCGGCCTTGGCGGCGTTGGCCCGGGCGAGCGCGAGCATCTCATCGGTCATGTCGAGCCCGTAGGCGAAGCCGGTCGGGCCCACTCGGCGGGCGGAGAGAAGCACGTCGATGCCGCCGCCAGAGCCCAGGTCGAGCACAGTTTCGCCCGGGTGCAGGTCAGCGACCGCCGTCGGGTTGCCGCAGCCCAGGCTGGCCAGGAGCGCTTCCTCGGGGATCTCGTCGTCCTCACCCTGGGTATACAGCACCCGCCCGAACACGTCGCCGTTGCCGAGGTCGGTGGGCACGCAGCAGGACGTGCTCGAGACATCGCTCAGCTGCAGGGCGGCCGCCGCGTAGCGCTCGCGAACGAGCTCGGTGATCTCAGATTTCTCGGTCATCGGTTGATCCTCTCGGTAGGTGGCGGCACCAGCCTACTGCTACATTGATACTGATCGATATAGCGAGCGTGACTGAAATTTCGAGGGAGATCGACATGGCTGCCATCCGAATCTACGAACCGGCATTGTGCTGCGACACCGGCGTCTGTGGCGTCGACGTCGACCAGTCCCTGGTGGAGGTGACGGCCGCCGTGCGCAATCTGCAGGAGCTCGGCGCGGACATCCAACGCCACAATCTGGCCACCGATCCGCTCGCTTTCACGACGGATGAGACCGTGCGCGCTTTCATGCACGTCGTCGGTTCCACCGGGCTGCCGCTCACCGTCGTCGACGGCGTCACCGTCGCGACCGGCTCCTACCCCTCCAAAGATCAGCTGCTCGCCTTCGCCGGCCTGGCTGAGCGCCCGCAGCTCGGGTTGACCGCACAATCTGACAGCGGATGCTGCGACGCCGACTCGGCTTGCTGCTGACACCACGGACAGCTGACACCATGAAGTTCCTGCACAACCCGCCCCGCTTTGTGTTCTTCACCGGCAAGGGCGGCGTGGGGAAGACATCCGTTGCCTGCGCCGCCGCCGTGGAGCTGGCCGAACGCGGACGCCGCGTGCTGCTGGTGAGCACCGACCCGGCCTCCAACATCGGCCAGGTCTTTGGCCTCACCATCGGCAACACCGTCACGCCGATCGTCGCGATTGCCGGCCTGAGCGCTCTCGAAATCGACCCGGAGCAGGCAGCGGATGCCTACCGCGAACGCATCATCGCCCCGGTTCGCGGACTGCTGCCGGAGCGCGAGCTCGCGAGCATTGCCGAGGGGCTTTCGGGCTCTTGTACTACCGAAGTCGCTTCGTTCGACGAGTTCACCAACCTGCTCACCGACGACAGCCTGCTCACGACCTACGACCACATCGTGTTCGACACTGCGCCGACCGGGCACACGATTCGCCTGCTGCAACTCCCGGGTTCCTGGACCGAATTTCTCGACGCGGGTAAGGGCGATCCGTCGTGCCTCGGCCCGTTGTCCGGGCTGGAGAAGCACAAGACGGTCTACGCCGCGGCGGTCGCCGCCCTGGCCGACCCCGCGCGGACGCGACTGGTGCTGGTGGCGCGGGCGCAGGCATCCGCTGTGGCCGAAATCGATCGCACCTTCGGGGAGCTTGAGCAGATCGGCATTCTCGGCGGCTACGTCGTGATCAACGGCGTACTGCCGAATCAAGCTGGAACCGAGCCGATAGCGACAGCGGTGCGCAACCGGGAGGAGGCCGCGCTGAGCGGAATTCCCGCACGCCTGGCAGCCTTGCCGCGGGACATCCTCGAGCTCAAAGCGGGCAACATGGTGGGCGTCGCGGCGCTGCGCACACTGTTTCGGCCCGGTGCTGACAGAGCCGATTCGCAGACTCGGGTTGACGTGCCGGATGCACCGCTCGGCGCGTTCGTCGACGAGCTGGAACCGACCGGGCACGGCCTCATTCTCTGTATGGGAAAGGGCGGCGTGGGCAAGACCACGATTGCGGCGGCACTCGCCGTGGCTCTCGCCCAGCGCGGCCACGCCGTGCACCTGACGACGACGGATCCGGCCGCCCATCTGGCCGCGACCCTGCACGGGAGCCTGCCGGGGCTGCGCGTCTCACGCATCGACCCGGAGGAAGCGATTCGGGAGTATCGGGATCACGTCATGGCCACCAAGGGTAAGAATCTCGACAACGATGGCCGAGCTGCCCTGGCCGAAGACCTGCTCTCGCCGTGTACCGACGAGGTCGCGGTTTTTAGGCAGTTCTCGCAGGCGGTGCACGAATCGCGGCACGAATTTGTCGTTGTCGATACCGCGCCGACCGGTCACACCCTGCTGTTGCTCGACGCCACCGGGGCGTATCACCGGGAAATCGCCCGCCAGATGGGGGAGGGCATGGCGTTCGTGACCCCGTTGATGCGGCTTCAGGATCCGGCGCTGACCAAGGTGTTGCTGGTGACCTTGGCCGAGACGACGCCGGTGCTCGAGGCCGCGGGGCTGCAGGACGACCTCGTTCGCGCCGGAATCCAGCCCTGGGGCTGGGTGGTGAACAATTCCATCGCCGCAGCGCACCCGGAGACGCCTTTTCTGCAGGCGCGCGCCGCCAACGAGGCCATCCAGATCGACGAGGTGCACGCCCGTGCCGATCGGGTCGCGATCGTTCCGTTGCTGGCCGACGAACCGATCGGTGTCGACAGGCTCGCCGCGCTGACCGCCCGAGCGCCGCAAACCGCCTGAGTGGTCGAGGTTAGGCGGCCATTCCGGGGTGCACCTTCACGAAGGTGATGTTCTTCGTGGGGTGCACGGTTTTCGCGGGTGCCCGGGAGAAGCCCTTCGCCCCCTCGAGACGGTTCTGCCCGCGAAACTCGGCCAGGGCGTCGTCGAAGATGGCGTTCAGCTGGGTTCCGGTGAATTCCTTCGCGGCCCCCTCGGTGAAGCTGATGCTGATGAGTGAGTTGTCGGGAAAGTGCCGGTTCATGCGGATGAAGCCATCGGCATCCTGCTGCAGGGTGATCATTGGTCTAGTTTGACCTATATATTGCGGCCGGTGGAGTTAACTCGGATCATGACAAGTTCTTCGGCCGGCACCCAACGGCTCGTTCTCGTGGTCGCGGTGCTCGCCTCGTTCATCGCATTTCTCGACGGCACCGTCATCAATGTGGCCCTGCCAGCGATCACTCGTGAGCTCGGCGGCGGCATTGCCACCCAGCAGTGGGTCGTCGATGCCTACCTCATCACCCTGGGCGGCATCATCCTGCTCGCCGGTTCACTCTCCGACGCGTTTGGGCGTAAGCGGGTGCTGTTCTGGGGCCTCGTGGGGTTCGCCGCGGCATCCGTTCTCTGCGCCCTGGCACCGAGCGCCCTCGTTCTGATCGGCGCGCGTGGATTGCAGGGGGTGGCCGGTGCCCTGCTGGTGCCGAGCTCCCTGGCGCTTATCTTCAGCACGTTTTCTGGCGCCGGCCAGGCTCGCGCGATCGGCACCTGGACTGCCTGGACCAGTACCGCCTTCATCGCCGGCCCGCTCATCGGGGGTCTGCTGGTCGATCTCTCGTCGTGGCGGCTGGTGTTCGCCATCAACATCGTGCCCATCGCGGCGACCCTGTTTCTGCTGGCGCGCCTTCCCCGCGACCCTGCAGCGGATGCCGGCACCCGCGTCGACATCGTCGGCGCGGTACTCGGGGTGCTCGGCCTGGCCCTGCCCGTCTTCGCGCTCATCGAACAGGGCAACTTCGGGTGGGGCAGCCCGGTCATCCTGATTCCACTCGTGGTGGGCCTCGTGTGCTTTGCCGCGTTCATCGCACACGAGCGCCGCACCCGGCAACCGATGATGCCGCTCAGCCTGTTCCAGGTGCGCAACTTCTGGGTGGGCAACGTGGCCACGACCTTCATCTATGCGGCCCTGTCGCTCGGCTCGTTCATTCTCGCGGTGTTCCTGCAGCAGGTCGGCGGGTATTCAGCGACGCTGGCCGGCCTGGCGTTGCTGCCCGTCAGCATCCTGAGCATTGCGCTGTCGGGTCTTGTCGGCCGGCTCGCCGGACGGTTCGGGCCGCGGCTGTTCATGTGCGTCGGCCCGATCACCGCCGGAATCGGCTTCTTCACCATGCTGCGGGTCGATCAGAGCGTCATCTACTTCAGCAGCGTGCTGCCCGGCGTCGTTATCTTCGGCCTGGGCCTGACCATCACCGTGGCCCCGCTGACCTCCGCCATCCTCGGCGCCATCGATCCCAGCCGGGCCGGCATCGCCTCGGCCGTCAACAACGCCCTGTCACGGGTGGCGGGACTCGTCGCGATCGCAGCGGCGAGCATCATCGTCGGGCCGGTGCTCGACGTCGAGGGGTTCCATCGGGCCGCGATTGCCACCGGAATTCTGCTGGTTGGCGGCGGAATCGTGTCGGGCCTCGGCATCCAGAACGCAATGTCGGCGCCCGTGGATAAACTGCAGGCATGACGGCTCTCATTCGCTGGGGAATCCTGGCCACCGGCGGCATCGCCCACCTGTTCACCAACGACCTCGTGCAGAACGGCCATACGGTGCAGGCGGTCGGATCGCGCAGCCAGGCCTCAGCGCATTCCTTCGCTGCCGAATTCTCCATTCCCACCGCGCACTCCAGCTACGCCGATCTCGTGAACGACCCCGAGGTCGACGTCATCTACGTGTCGACCCCGCACCCCTTCCACGCTGAGCATGCACGTCTCGCGCTGAACGCCGGCAAGCACGTGCTCATCGAGAAGCCGTTTGCGCTCAATGCTCGTGAAGCCCGCCAGATAGTCGATCTCGCAGTGAGCCGCGGATTGCTGGTGATGGAAGCCATGTGGACGCGGTTTCTGCCGCACATGGCCCGTATTCGCGAGGTTCTCGCCGCCGGAACGCTCGGTGACGTGCGCAGCCTGCTCGCCGACCACACCCAAGATCTACCCGACAATCCGGCGCATCGGCTGAACTCGCTCGCCCTCGGCGGCGGCGCGCTGCTCGACCTCGGCGTCTACCCGGTGAACTTCGCGCACGCCGTGTTCGGGGTGCCCGACACAATTCTGGCCAGCGCCTCGTTCAAAGCCACCGGAGCGGATGCCCAGATCGCCACCATCTTTCGCTACGCCGGCGGTCAGATCGCCACGACGTTCTCGGCCAGCGACACCCTCGGCCCCACCACGGCCTCCATCATTGGCACGCTGGGGCGCATCGATATCAACTCGGTGTGGTACTCGCCGACCGAATTTCGGGTGCTGGATAATCTCGGCGCGGTGCTCGAGACCTTTGTGCCGGCCGAGTTCGCTGGCCGCGGCATGCACTTCGAAGCGGTCGAGGTCGAGGCGCTGATTCGGGCCGGCAGAATCTCGAGCGACATCATGCCGGCCGAAGAATCCGTTGCGATCCTGGAGACCCTCGATTCCGTGCGCGCCCAGATCGGCTTGCGCTACCCGGGCGAATAGCCTGCCCGAGGCCAGTCGGATACCATACGGAGGTGGACGAACCAGTGCAGACACCCGAACCCGCCACGGCTTCTACGGCCCCGCGCGGCGGCATCGCGGCCGTCTTCTCCCAGCATCGCCGGGCGTGGCTGATCGCCGCCGGCGCCCTGGTGTTCGTACTGCTGAGCAGTGGAGCAGTGTTCGCTGGAACGCAGACCGGCGGGAACGAGCCGGCTGCGGCATCCGCTGTTTCATCGTCGACGGCCACTCCGAGCCCGACGCCCACGGTGGATCCGGCCCGGCCGGTGCCCGCCGAGGCAACGACGGCTAGCCGTCTGCGCACCTGCTCGGTCGCCGGGCTCGCTGCCGACACGCGCCTCGCCGATTTTCAGGCGCAGGTCGTCAACGCCACCACCGGCGAAGTTCTGTTCGACCGCGGCGGCACGACGTCGTCCCGCACGGCGAGCGTCATGAAGGTACTCACCTCGGCCGCCGCGCTCAACGTGCTGGGCAGCGACTACCGCGCCACCACCCGCGTCGTGAAGGGCGCCGAACCCGGCCAGATCGTGCTCGTCGGCGGCGGAGACCTGACACTGTCGCGCCTGCCCACAGGCCAGGAGCCGTTCTATACCGGGGCAGCCCACCTCGACGACCTCGCCACCCAGACCATGGTCGCCTGGGCCGCCGACCCGGCCAACCCGCCGATCACCTCCCTCGTGCTCGACTCCTCCTACTTCTCCGGCCCCGACTGGGACGACGGCTGGGCCCGCACCGAACTCGGCCTCGGCTACATGCCCGAAATCACGGCCCTCATGGTGGACGGCGACCGCAACGAACCCACCCGCAGCACCTCCGCTCGCAGCGAAGACCCGATTGCCCGGGCCGGGCAGGCCTTCGCCGACGCCCTCGGTGGCGGACTCGCCATCAGCCAGGCCACGGCCCCGGCCGGCGCCGCCCAGCTCGGCGCCGTGCAGTCCGCGCCGGTGTCCACGCTCATTCAGCAGTCCCTCATCGTGAGCGACAACACCATCGCCGAAATGCTCGCCCGCCTCGTCGCCATCGAAAACGGTGCCGGCAACTCTTTCTCCGCACTGCAGCAGGGCATCGTTGGCGGGCTTGCCGCCTATGGCATCGACACGACCGGCATGATCATCAAGGACGGCTCCGGGCTCAGCCCGAACAACGCCGTATCGCCGGCCTACCTCACCGCCCTGTTCGTGAAGGTCAACGCGCGTGAAGGCAACCTGGGCGTACTGTTCGACGGCCTGCCGGTCGCCGGCGGTCCGCGCGGATCCCTCTCCTACAGCGACCGTTTCGCTGGCGCGAACTCCGCTGCTGACGGCGCCGTCTTCGCCAAAACCGGCTGGATCGACACCGGCTACACACTCGCCGGCGTCATCCACTCCGCCGACGGCACCCCGCTTACCTTCGCTATTTACGCCATTGGCAACGTGAGTTCGAATGCGAAAATCGCCATCGACACCCTGACCACCGGCTTTTTCCACTGCGGCGATAATCTGTCCAACAACTGACCATTCGTAAGGAGAACTCGTGACCCGTGCACTATTCATCATCGACGTTCAGAACGATTTCACCGAGGGCGGTGCGCTCGGGGTTGACGGCGGTAGCGCGGTCGCGGCGGGCGTGAGCGCGCTGCTGGCTGATCATGGTGGCGCCTATAAATACGTCTTCGCCTCGCGCGACTGGCACGACATCGGCAACGACAACGGCGGTCACTTCGCCCGCGACGCTGCTCCCGACTACGTCACGACCTGGCCGGTGCACTGTGTGGCTGGAACTGCGGGCGCCGAATATCACAAAGCTCTCACACCGGATGCGGTGACCTTTCACATTCGCAAGGGCCAGGGCAAGCCCGCGTACTCCATCTTCGAGGGCACCACCGAGGCCGGGCAGACCGTGGGCGCACTGCTCAGCGAGCACGGAGTCACCGACGTTGACATCGTCGGCCTCGCCACCGACTACTGCGTGCGGGCTTCCACCCTCGATGCCCTCGAGCACGGCCAGCACGTGCGCGTGCTGACTGACCTCGTGGCCGGGGTCGCCGCCGAATCCACCCAGGCCGCCCTCGCCGAGATGGCGCACGCCGGCGCGGTGTTCGCCGCGAGTGACGCCGTCGAGTGACGGAGTTCGCAAGACGGCTCGACGGTGTGCGCATCGCCTTCGACGCCACGCCGGGAGAGCGGCCGGTGCTGCTCGTGCACGGTTTCGCCTCGACTGTCGCGGTCACCTGGGGCGGTTCCGGCTGGGTGCGCGCGCTAGGCGAGGCGGGTCGCGGGGCGATCACACCCGACCTGCGCGGCCACGGGCGCAGCGACAAGCCGCATCGTGCCGCTGATTACGCGCCCCGGCAACTCGCCGCCGACCTCGTGGCCGTGCTCGACACCCTCGAACTCGACCGGGTCGACGTGATCGGATACTCCATGGGATCGCGGGTGGTCGCCGCCCTGGCCCGGCTGGCGCCGGAGCGCGTGCGGCGACTCGTGCTCGGCGGAGCGGGTCCGCTCGAACTGTTCGAGACCTGGGACCAGGGTGAGGTCAACCGGTTCATTGTCTCGGGTCAGCTGCCCGCCGACCCGACCATCGCAGCGGTTCTCGGCCCGGCAATCGCGGCCGGTGCCGACCGCGAGGCGCTGTTGGCATGCGTGCAGGGGGTCGCGGGTTTCACGCTCGACGTGCCCGCCGGCATCCCGCAGCTCTTTGTCGCCGGCGGTGCCGACCAGATCACCGCCGGGGTAGTCGCACTCGCGGCCGAGCGCGGCGCGCAGTACCTCGAGCTGCCTGGCCGCACCCATGTCAACGCGCTGACGTCGCGTGAGTTCAAGCAGGCGGCGCTGGAGTTTCTGGCCTGACCATCGGGCTCGTGCACGATGTGCGCGGGATGGCGAGTGGGTAGCGCTCTCGTGCAAGTGGATGTCGGTGCTCGCGCATACGGTGGAGCCACGGCGGGACTGAAGACGCCGCACTCAATGTGGAGGACTCATGACAACGAACGACACCCTGGCCACCCCGACACTCGACACCTTCGACGGGCTGCTCGCCGCCATCACTCCCACAACGGGTGAGACGCGCGAGATTCTCGACCCCGCGACCGGCGCGGTGGTCGGTCTCGCCCCGGTGCACACCGTCGACGACCTCGAAGCCGCCATCGCCGCGGCAACGCTGGCCCAGCCGGCCTGGGCCGCGCTCGGGCACACCCAGCGCAGCGCCGTCATGGTGCGCGCCGCCGACGCGATCGATGCAGCAGCCGAGGCCCTCGCCCAGTTGCTCTCCCGCGAACAGGGTAAACCGCTCAATGGTCCGAACGCGCGGTTCGAGGTGGGCGGAGCATCCGCTTGGCTGCGCACGGCTGCGGCGACCCCGCTGGAGTCTGAGGTGCTCATCGACGACGGCACCACCCACGCGGCGATCACCTACCGCCCGATCGGCGTCGTCGGCGCGATCGGCCCGTGGAACTGGCCGATGATGATTGCGATCTGGCAGATCGCTCCCGCGCTGCGCATGGGCAACGCCGTCGTGGTCAAGCCCTCCGAGTACACGCCGCTCAGCGTGCTCGCTCTCGTGGCAGTGCTGAACCAGATGCTGCCAGAAGGACTCGTCAGCGTCGTCTCCGGCGGCCGCGCGATCGGTGCCGGCCTCGCCGTGCACCCCGGCATCGGCAAGGTCATGTTCACCGGATCGACCGCGACCGGCAAGGCCATCATCAAGAGCTCGGCCGACACGGTCAAGCGCCTCACCCTCGAGCTCGGCGGCAACGACGCCGGAATCGTGCTTCCCGACGCCGACCCGGAGGCCATCGCTGAGGGACTGTTCTGGGGCGCGTTCATCAACACCGGCCAGACCTGCGCAGCGCTCAAGCGCCTCTACGTGCACGACGACATCTACGACGCGGTCTGCGACGCACTCACAGCAGTCGCCGCCAAGATGCCGATGGGTGTCGGAATTGACGAGAACAACGTGCTCGGCCCGCTGCAGAATAAGGCCCAGTTCGACATTGTCGCCGGCCTCGTGCAGTCAGCGAAAGACTCCGGAGCACGCGTGCTCATCGGCGGTAACCCCGACCTGGCGGCTCCCGGTTTCTTCTACCCGACCACGCTCATCGCCGACATCGACGACGACAACCCGCTCGTGCGGGAGGAGCAGTTCGGGCCGGCGCTTCCGATCATCCGCTATACCGACCTTGACGATGTCATCGCTCGCGCCAACAGTGTTGACGTCGGGCTCGGCGGTTCGGTTTGGTCGAGCGACCTCGTCGCAGCGCGCGCGGTCGCCGCTCGCCTCGAAACCGGCACGGTGTGGATCAACGCGCACGGCGCGGTGCACCCGATGATTCCGTTTGGCGGGGCCAAGCAGTCCGGCTACGGGCTCGAGTTCGGTGTCGAGGGCCTCAAGGCACTCGGCGTGCCGCAGGTCATCAACGGCTAACCATCCGCTCAGGAAAACAGGGCCCTCGCCACCGGCGGGGGCCCACTTCTGTGCCGGTGTGCCCGGGCTGGTGGTGGCTAATTCAGGAATGGTGAGCGGATGTCTGGGCCCGCCCCGCAAAAACCTGCGGCGGACCGCCGGGGGTCGCGGGAATTTCCTGAATTAGTCCCCGGGCGAGCAGGCTCGCCCGGCCACAGGGAGCATAAAATAACCGTGCCGCCGGGGTAGAGGCCGGGCGGCACGGTCAGGTACTGCGAGCTGGTTACTCGTGCGTGCTGATGCCCAGCGGAACCCCGCGGGTTTCCTTCACGAGGGTCACCGCGACGAAGGAGATCGCGGCGAGCACCATGAGGTAGACGCCGATCGAGACGGACTGGCCGGTCTGATCGAGCAGCAGCTGGGCGATCAGCGGGGCGAAGGCTCCACCGAGAATCGCGCCGAGGGCGTAACCGATCGACACGCCGGAGTAGCGCACCTGAGCCGGGAACATCTCGGCGTAGAGCGCGGCCTGCGGGCCGTAGGAGAGACCGAGTCCGCTCGCCAGGATGATGAGCGAGAGCGCGAACCAGACGATGTCGCCGGTGTCGATCAGCAGGAACATCGGGATTGCCCAGATGAAGAGAAACGCGTAGCCAATCTGGAAGGTGCGCACGCGGCCGATTTTGTCAGAGAGGATGCCACCGGCCATGGTCGAGGCGAGCCAGAACACGGCTGCAACGGTGCTCGCGATAAGCACCGGGGTGCGCTCCATGCCGAGTCCGCCGGCTTCGGCGGGCTTGGTGGCGTAGGAGCTGAAGAAGGCGATGAGCATGTAGCCGGCCGCGTTGTTGGCGATGAAGATGAGTGCGGTGAGGATGACCTGACGAGAGTGGTTCTTGAACAGCTGCTTGAGTGGGGCGGCAGATTCCTTCTTGCGGGTCTGCATCTCCTTGAAGACCGGGCTCTCGGCGACCGCGCGGCGGATGACCCAGCCGACGACGATGAGCAGCACGGAAACCAGGAACGGGATGCGCCAGCCCCAGCTGAGGAATGCCTCTTCGCTCATCGAGGTGGTCACGGCGATCATCACGCCGGTGGCAAGGATGAGGCCGACCGGAACGCCGATCTGCGGGTAGGCGCCGAAGAAGCCGCGTTTGTTGATCGGTGCGTGTTCAACCGACATGAGTGCGGCACCGCCCCATTCGCCGCCGGCCGAGAAGCCCTGCAGGATGCGAAGCACGATCAGGAAGATGGGCGCCCAGACGCCGATCTGGTCGAAGGTCGGCAGGAGGCCGATGAGTGCGGTGGCCGCGCCCATCATAACGAGGGTGAAGACCAGCATCGCCTTGCGGCCGATCCGGTCGCCGAGGTGGCCGGCGACGATGGCGCCGAGCGGGCGGAACAGAAAACTAATGCCGAGCGAGGCCCAGGCGATCAGCTGGGCGAGCGGCTCATTCTCGCCGGCGAGCGGGGCGAAGAACAGGCCGGCCAGCACGAGGCCGGCGGCCTGGGCGTAAATGAAGAAGTCATACCACTCGATGGTGGTACCCACCATTGTGCCGGCGAGGACCCGCCGTTCTTCGTTCCGTTTAGCGCTGGTTGCCTGCGTGCGCTCGGTCGTTAAAGCCATGGAATACTCCCTCGTATCTCACTGCGGTGCTGGGTCGGGTGCTGCTGCAAAGTGTGTGGATCGTGCGGAGAAAAACCGGCACTGGGGCAGTATGGCAGGAAAATCCAGGATTACCTACCTTTTGGTCAGTATTGTTGTTTTTTTGGGTGCCGGTGTAGCACAGTGCGTGCCGATCGGGGGCGTGCTGGAGCATGCCGGTTGCAGTACGAGGGGTGTTGAGCGGTAGTTTGAGGGGAATGTCTTCCCAGAAATCCGCCGTGAAGCGTGCCCGCACCGCGCTCGGCGTGCTGATCGCCGGCTTGATCGTGACCCTGCTCTGGCCGATCGTCACGGCCGTTTTCGTTCTCAGCGCCTGGGATCCGGATGAGACCTGCGCGCGGGTACACGGCTCGGGCGACCTCGTGCGCTATGACTTTTTCCCACCGCGCATGCTCTGTTCAACCGGGGGTGATGGGTGGGTAAGCGCGACCGCGGAGGGCGTGACCGTTGGTCTTTCCGTCGTGCTCGTGCTCGGCGTTGCGGCCATGCTGGTCGGGGTGCTCGCGGGGGTGTGGTTGGTGCCGAAGCTTGCGCCGGCAGCATCCGGTGTGAACTTCGCCTACGTCGCCGGGAGCCTGCCCTCGCGCCGGGTTCGTCGACTGCGTCGGCTGTGCGGGTTGCTCGCGGTGGTTTCCGTACTCTCGCCGGCCTGGATGCTCTACCTGGACATCGGCGTCGACCAGGGCGGAAACGGCGCGGCCGACCCTTACACTCAGATTCCGATCTACGTCGGGCAGCTTCTTGTCGCGGCCGTGATTCCGCTGCTGGCCCTCGCTGCGGGGATTGTCGGCTGGGTGCTGCGGGCTCGCGCGCGGTCTGGGGGAGCGGATGCGGCATCCGTTGCGGTCGCTGGATTGGTCGCCGCAGTGGTGCTGCTCGGGCTCACCCTGTCGCTGGGTGTGGGGGCCATCGCCAAGATTGTCGCGGCCGGTGAACGGATCGCACCGTCGGCGACCGACAGCGCCCAGATAACCGTGCCGCCGTCATCGGGCGGAGTGGAAATCCTGCCGCAGCCGGCGTCACCGCCCATCGAGCTGCCGACCGAGCCGTCGACGGCTCTGTCGGCAGCCGAGCTCGAGCAACAGTTTGCGGCGTTCGTCGCCCAGACGACCGCACGATTCGGGCCGGCCTATGCCGAGCCGGAGCGACAGGGGGCAATTCCCGGCCCCGCGCTCGACCTGGACGTGGCCGCCGCGCCCTATGCGTTCGACTGCCTGGGGACGGGCATCGGCTACGGCATGGAGCTCACCTTCTCCGGCGCCGATGCCGACGACTGGGATGTCAACTACGACGCCGCGGAAGCCGCGTACCTGCGCATCACCGAAGGCTGGGCCGCCGACGGACACCCCAGCGCCCCCGAGAACACCGAGTTCTACGCCGTCGCCGACGCACCGAGCATCGTGTCGCAGCTGCGCGCCCGCCACGTCGGATCGACCGTGCGCGTGGGCATGCAGAGCCTGTGCGTGGTGCGGTAGTCAGTTGAGCGTGGGCAGCTCAGCCGAGCTCGGCGACGATCGTGCGCGCGGCCGCGGTGAGCACGGCCCCGATGTCGGTGGGGGAGTGCAGACTCGAGATATACACGACGGCGACGGAGGCGGGTGATTCCCCGGGCACGAGCAACGGCACGGCAATAGATGACAGGCCCGGAATGACTTCGTTATGGCTCGAAGCGTAGCCGAGGGCAGCGACCTCACCGGCCTCACTGCGGCGGGTTTCGGGGAGGCCGAGCGCGGCCCACTGCGCGGCGCTCAGGCCAGACTGGATGGCGATTCCCGGTGCACCCCGGTGCAGCGGATGCCGCGTGCCGGGCTGTTGCGCAACCGTCGCGTGGGCCTTGCGCGGTTCGATACTCACGAGAGTGAAGATCTCGCCCTGGTCGAGCACCGCGACGAACGCCGTCATGCCGAGCTCGTTGGCGATACGGGTGAGCACCGGCAGGGCCGTGGCCTGCAGGTCACGGGACACCCCGCGGGCCAGGGCGGCCAGGCGCGGGCCGAGCCGCACCAGTCCGGCCGGGTTCCGAACGACGAGGCCGTGATCTTCGAGAGTGCGGAGGATTCGATAGGCGATAGATCGGTGCACGTCGAGGGCTGCGGCGAGTTCGATGATACTCATCGGTTCGTCGGCTTCAGCGAGAACCTCCAGCACGCGGATGCCACGCGACAGCGTTTGCGAGTGCGCAGCGGGTGCCGGCAGGGGGCTGCCGGCGGTCTCGGCGAATTCTGAGATCGACACCCTTCTATTCTCGCATTCGGCTCGGGTACTCTGCCGCTCAGTAACTCTGCCGCTCAGTAACTCGGTCGTGGGACCTCGGGCCCGGCCAGACCCGTGGGCCTGATGAAGGTGGCGGCGAGCGACTCCGAGGCCCTGGCGAGGATAGCCACGTCGGCACCGACGAGCACGAAGTTGGCCCCCGCCGCCAGGTAACGGTCGGCGGTCGTTGGCGCGAAGGCATTGACGCCGACGGGTTTGCCGATCGCCGCGACAGTGCGAATGCACTGCTCGACCGCGGCCACGATGTCGGGGTGGTCCTGCTGGCCAAGCAAGCCCATCGATGCGGCGAGGTCGGAGGGACCAACGAACAGGCCGTCGACGCCGTCGACGCCGGCGATCTCGGCGATGTTGGCCACGGCATCCGTTGTCTCGATCTGTACGAACAGTGAGATCGTCTCGTTGGCGCGGGCCAGGTAGTCGTCGATACGGTTCCAGCGGGAGGCTCGGGCGAGGGCGCTGCCGACACCGCGAACGCCGAGCGGCGGGTAGCGCACCGCGGCCACCATCTCGCGGGCCTGCTCGGCGGTGTCGACCATCGGAATGAGCAAATTTTGAGCGCCGAGGTCAAGGAGCTGTTTCACGATGATCCGATCCCCGATCGGCGCGCGCACCAGCGGCACGATGGGGTAGCCGTGCACGGCTTGCAGCTGGCTGAGCGTCGACTCGAGGCCGTTCGGGCTGTGTTCGGTGTCGATCAAAAGCCAATCGAGACCGCTGCCGGCGCAGATCTCCGCCACCAGCGCGCTGCCGGAGCACACCCACATTCCCATCTGAGGGCGTGCGGCGCCCGCGAGAACGTCGCGGAAGGTCGGCTCTGCGGCTATTCGAATCGACATGTGATGGCTCCCAATGGTCCATAGTCGGCGTGCACGGTGTCGCCCTGCTCCACCCACATCGGGCGGGTGAACGAGCCGGCCAAAATGATCTCCCCGGCCTCGAGGCTGGTTCCGTGCTGGGCCAGCTTGTTGGCCAGCCAGTAGACGCCGGCCGCGGGGTGGTTCAGCACAGCGGCGGCCACCCCCGATTCCTCGATGGTCTGGTTGCGATACAGCAAGGCCGACACCCAGCGCAGGTCGATGTCTCCGACCTTCACGGGCGTGCCGCCCACAACCATCCCGCCCATCGCCGCGTTGTCGGAGATGGTGTCGACGATGGTTCGGCCGGCCATCTCGATGCGCGAGCTGAGAATCTCGAGGGCCGGAACCACGTAGTCCGTGGCGTCCAGCACGTCGAACAGCGTGCAGTTCGGGCCGGACAGCGGCTTGCCGAGCACGAACGCCAGTTCGACCTCGATGCGCACGTTAGAGAAGCTGTCGAAACGGATGCTCGCGCCATTCTCGTAGACCTCGTCGCTGAAGATCACACCGTAATCGGGCTCGGTGATGCCGGTGGCGACCTGCATGACCTTGGAGGTCAGGCCGATCTTGCGGCCGACCAGCCTTCGGCCGGCCGCGATGCCGCGTTCTTTCCACAGGCTCTGCACGGCGTAGGCGTCGTCGACGGTCATGCCGGGGTAGCGGGTGGTCAGCAGGGGAACCGTCGACCGGGTCCGCCCGGCCGCGACGAGTTCGTCGGCGATCTCTTCAATGACTGACTGGTCAAGCATGCGCACTGCCTTCTAGAGGGTGGTGCCGAGTTTAAAGCCGGCCAACTCGTCGTCTTTGCGAGTGTAGGAGAAACCGTCGGCGCCGACGGTCACGGCCATTTCGCTGGACTCGGTGCGCAGGGCGACCGGCTGCGGGTTGCCGTCGAGGTCGAGCACGAGCGAGGCATCCGTGTACCAGCTGGGCACGACGGGGTTGCCCCACCAGTCGCGGCGCTGGTTGTCGTGCACGTCCCAGGTGACCACGGGGTTGTCAGGGTCGCCGGTGTAGTAGTCCTGCGTGTAGATCTCGACGCGGTGGCCGTCGGGGTCGCGCAGGTACAGGTAGAACGCGTTCGAGACGCCGTGGCGGCCAGGTCCCCGCTCGATCAGGTCGCTCTGGCGCAGTGCGCCGAGCTTGTCGCAGATGTAGATGATGTTGTGCTTCTCGTGCGTCGAGAACGCGATGTGGTGCATGCGCGGCCCGTTTCCGCCGGTGAGCGCGGTGTCGTGCACGGTGTCCTTGCGGCGCATCCAGGCTGCGTAGGTGACACCGTCCGCGTCCTGAATGTCTTCGGTGACGCGAAAGCCCAGGTCCTCGAGGTATTTGCGGCCGCGGCCGACGTCGGGGGTGACCTGGTTGAAGTGGTCCAGTCGCACCAGTGCGCCCGGGCCCTGCAGGTCGTAGCGCCAGGCGAGGCGTTCCACGTGGGTAGTGGCGAAGAAGAATTCGTAGGGGAAGCCGAGCGGGTCTTCGACGCGCACGCTGTCGCCGATTCCCTTGACAAAGCCCTCGGTGCGGCGTTCGGTGCGGCAGCCGAGCTCCTTATAGTAGGCCTCGGCGAGGTCGACGTCTTCGGGGCTGCGCACCCGGAACGCCATCGCGGCGACGGCGGCAATGGGCCCCTGGCGCAGCACGAGATTGTGGTGGATGAACTCCTCGAAGCTGCGCAGGTAGATCTCGGTGTCGCTCTCCTCGGTGACGACGAGGCCGAGAATGTCGACGTAGAACTCGCGGGAGCGGGCCAGGTCGGTCACGACGATGTCCATGTAGGCGCAGCGCAGGATGTCGGGCGGGGTTGCGGCGGGGGTGGGGATCGGGCTGAGTGTCATGGGGTTCTCCTCGTTGAGGTTTCTACAGTGGATGCGTGGGGCTGGCTATCAAGACCGCCAGCGCGGGTCCTGCGGCCGGGCCCACCTTATGAACGCGGGCCCAGTTTATAAACTGGGCCCGAGGACGGGGCCCGGGCCCCGTCCCCGGGTGGTGAGGGACTAGTTGCCGCCGAAGCGGGGCGTGTGCACGGGGGCGAGTGTTATGTGCACGGCCTGCGAGTCGGTGTAGAAATCGATCGACCGGTAGCCGCCCTCGTGCCCGAGGCCGGAGGCCTTGACGCCGCCGAACGGGGTGCGCAGGTCCCGCACGTTGTGCGAGTTCAACCAGACCATGCCGGCATCGACCGCCTGGGCGAAGTTGTGGGCGCGAACGAGGTTCGTGGTCCAGATGTACGCAGCCAGCCCGTACTTCACACCGTTGGCCAAGGCGAGCGCT
This sequence comes from Cryobacterium sp. N19, assembly GCF_002929595.1. Taxonomy (NCBI): domain Bacteria; kingdom Bacillati; phylum Actinomycetota; class Actinomycetes; order Micrococcales; family Microbacteriaceae; genus Cryobacterium; species Cryobacterium sp. N19. The sequence goes on from NZ_PJJR01000051.1 coordinate 272,537, forward strand.
TCGGCATCCGTTTCAAAGGGAGTGATGGCAACAACCGGGCCGAAGATCTCTTCCTGAAAGATGCGGGCGGTGGGGGCGACATCCGCGAAGACCGTGGGGGAGACATAGTTGCCCTCCGTTAGGCCTTCCGGGCGGCCGCCGCCGGCGAGCAGTCGACCCTCGGTTTTGCCGATTTCGACGTAGCTCATGACCTTGGCGTAGTGGTCGGGGTGTACGAGCGCGCCGACCTCGGTTTTCGGGTCGTGCGGGTCGCCGACCACGATGCTCTGCGCGCGGGCGGCGTAGCGGGCGCAGAAGTCGTCGTAGATGGAGCGTTCGACCAGAATGCGGCTCGACGCGGTGCAACGCTCGCCGTTGAGGGAGAACACGCCGAACAGGGTCGAGTCGATCGCGGCGTCGAGGTCGGCGTCGGCGAAGACGACGGCGGGCGACTTGCCGCCGAGTTCCATCGATATGCCCTTGAGGTTCGCGGCGCAGTTGCGGTAGATGGTCTGGCCGGTCGTGGTCTCGCCGGTGAAAGAGATGAGCGGCACATCAGGATGCTTGACCAGCGCATCGCCGGCCTCCTCACCGATGCCGTTGACCAGGTTGAAAACCCCGTCGGGCACGCCGGCGGTGCGAAAGATCTCGGCCCAGAGGCTCGCTGACAGTGGGGTGAATTCGGCCGGTTTCAGCACGACGGTGCAGCCGGAGGCGAGCGCGGGGGCGAGCTTCCAGCTCTCCAGCATGAACGGGGTGTTCCACGGGGTGATCAGCCCGGCGACACCGACCGGCTTGCGGTTGACGTAGTTGATCTGCCGGCCCGGCACCTTGTAGGTGTCGTCGACCTGCGCCACGATCAGGTCGGCGAAGAAGCGAAAGTTCTCGGCCGCGCGCTGGGCCTGGCCGAGTGCCTGGGTGATCGGCAGTCCGGTGTCGAAGGTCTCCAGCTCGGCGAGCCGGGCGTCCTGCGCCTCGACGGCGTCGGCGATCGCGTGCAGCACGCGGGCGCGGGCGCGGGGCAGCATGCGCGGCCAGGGGCCGTTGTCGAAGGCATCTTTCGCTGCGGCGACGGCTCGCGCAATGTCGGCCTGCTGGCCGGCGGCGGCGGTGGCGTAAGTCTGGTTCGACACCGGGTCGAGCACGTCGAAGGTTTCGCCTCCGACACTGTCGACGAATTCTCCACCGATGAAATGACGGATGCTGGTGGGCAGGTCGGCGGGGACGTAGTGCGTGGTCTGGACAGACGTCTGCGTCATAGTCAGGCTCTCTTTCTCGGGGACGGTTCGGATGGTGTGTGGGGGTGATGCGATTTCTGGTACGTGAGGAAGGCATCCAGTGTGCCGGTGCGGTGGGCGCGCGCGGCCAGCTCGAGCGTGAGCGCGTCGGAGCCCGATTCGATCAGCTGCAGCAGGTTTTCGTGCTCCGACACGGAGTCGCGGGCGCGGCCGGGTACAAAGCTGAAGGTCGAGTCGCGCAGCACTTTCATGCGGTTCCACCCGCGGTGCACGAGATCGAGGATGTGCGGGTTCGGGCAGTTCTCAAACAGGATCGAGTGAAAGTCGAGGTTCAGTTCGGTGAACCGGTGAGGGTTCAAGTCTTCGAGGGAGGCGGCCATGGCCTGGTTGACCGAGCGGGCGCGTTCGATGTCGGCGGCCGTGATGAACGGTGCCGACAGCGCGGTCGCGACGCCCTCGACGACACTCAGGGTCTGCATCGTGTAGAGATATTCGGTCTCCTCGAGCATGGCGACCTGCGCGCCGACGTTGCGCTCGAAGGTGACCAGTCCCTCCGCTTCGAGGCGACGGATTGCCTCGCGCACCGGTACGACGCTCACGCCGAGCTCCCTGCCGATTGCGCCCAGGACTAAACGGTAGCCCGGCGTGAACGTTCCGTCGGAGATGCGCGCCTTGACCCACTGATAGGCGAGTTGCGACTTGCTGACCGACGGCGCTGTTACTGCAGCCATTGCTGGTACCGTCCCTTCCACTTCGCGTTCATCGGGTACAGCCCGTCGACGCCCTCGCCGGCGGCGACCATCTCGGCGATGAAGGTTTCCTCGCGCTCCTGCTCGATCGCGTCGGCGACGACCTCCTCGATCAGGTGCGGCGGAATCACCAGGATGCCGTCGGCGTCGCCGACGATCACATCGCCCGGCTGCACGGCCGCGCCGCCGCAGGCGATGGTGAGGTCGGTGTCCCACGGCACATGCTTGCGGCCGAGAACGGCAGGATGCGCGTTGGCGAAGTAGGTGGGCATTTTCAGGGCGGTGACGGCGGCGACGTCGCGCACCCCGCCATCCGTCACCAGGCCGGCCGCGCCGTTCACCTGGGCGCGGAGGGCGAGGATGTCGCCGACGGTGCCGGTGCCGGTCTCGCCGCGGGCCTCGATCACGAGCACATCGTCGGGGCGGAGGGAGTCGAAGGCGCGCTTTTGCGCGTTGTAGCCGCCGCCATGCGAGATGAAGAGATCCTCCCGGTTGGGAATGAACCGCAGGGTGCGAGCGAGACCGACCAGGCGCACGCTCGGCCGAGTGGACTGGAGCCCGTCGATTGAGACGTTGTTCAGGCCGCGCTTGCGCAGCTGGGAGCTGAGCGTGGCCGTGCCGACCGAGTTGATTTTCGCTTTGAGCTCGTCGGTCAGAAGTGTCTTCGTGGGCAGTCCGGCCGCTTTGGCCGATCCCCACGCCTCGGCCCGTTGCAGATCGTCGATCTTCGGGCCGGCACCGTATTCGGCCATGGCGATCGAGCCGGCGACGACGGGCGTGACCAGTCGCCCGGTGCTGGGCGCGCCGGGCGCGGTGGGGGCATCCACTTCGACCTCGACCACGTCGCCAGGCTGCACGACGGAGGAACCGGCGGGGGTTCCGGTGAGAATCACATCGCCCGGTTCGAGGGTCATCAGCTGGGAGAGGTCGGCGACCAGACGGCCGAACCCGAAGGCCAGGTGCGCCGTGGTGTCGTTCTGCACCAACGCGCCATTGACCCACGTGCGCACCCGGAGGGCATCCGGTTGAATGTCTGTGGCGTTGATCACGGTCGGGCCGAGCGGGGTGAAGCCGTCGCCGCCCTTGGACTTCAGATTTGAGCCCTTGTCGGCGTAGCGCAGGTCGTAGACGCCGAAATCGTTGGCGGCGGTGACGCCGGAGACGGCCGCCCAGCCCTGCTCCGGGGTTACCCGACGGATGCTGTGGCCGATGATCAGGGCGATCTCGCCCTCGAAGGCGAGCAGTTCGGTGCCGGCCGGGCGTTCGATCGGGGTGCCGGAGGCGCTCACCGAGCTGCCGGGCTTCAGGAAGTATGACGGCTGTTCCGGCGTGCGGCCGCGCTGGGCAATGCGGGAGGGATAGTTGAGGTGCAGGGCGATCACCTTGCCGGGGGTGCCGGTGAATGGTGCGGGGTTCTGCATGTGATGTCCTCTCGCTGCGCTACGTGTGTATTTGAAATCATATACGATCAGTCGAAAGATGCAACCCCTTCTTCAGCGTGAGGGTGCGCCGTTACGCCCCAACCGTGCGCCGGTCGACAAGCCGGCCCTAAGGTTCGCGCGTAGCGTGGCCGCGCACCACGCCAGCATGATCGTTTCCGTGATGTTGAGCTGAACCACAAGCGCTCAGCGCCCCTGTTGGTGGGCGCAGCTAGGCTATTACCGTCAGATAGACGGGCAGACAAAGTATTGGGAGATGCAATGACGGTTGTTACCGAAGCGCCAACGAACGAATCCGAGCTGCTCGCTCGCGTCCCGAACCAGCTCTACATCAACGGCAAGTGGGTCGCCGCCACCGGCGGCCGCACCCTCAATGTCACCGACCCGGCCACCGGCCGCGTCATCAAGACCATCGCCGACGCGAGTGTGGCCGACGGCACTGCAGCCCTCGACGCCGCCGACGCCGCCCAGGCCGACTGGGCTGCGACGCCGGCCCGGGTGCGGGGTGAAATTCTGCGCCGCGCCTTCGACCTGCTGCAGGAACGCAAGCAGGAGTTCGCGCTGCTCATGACCATCGAAATGGGCAAGCCGCTGCCCGAGGCGCTCGGCGAGGTCGCCTACGGCGGCGAATTCCTGCGCTGGTTCAGCGAAGAAGCGGTGCGCATCAGCGGCCGCTACGGCACCAACCCCGAGGGCACCGGTCGTATGATCGTCACCCAGCATCCGGTGGGCCCGTGCTTTCTGATCACCCCGTGGAACTTTCCGCTCGCCATGGCGACGCGCAAAATTGCCCCGGCGCTCGCCGCCGGCTGTACCGTCGTCGTCAAGCCGGCCGCGCTCACCCCGCTAACCACCCTGCACTTCGTGGCCCTGCTCGAAGAGGCTGGCCTACCCGCGGGCGTCGTTAACGTCATCACGACGTCGCAGTCCGGCGCGGTGTCCGAACCGATCATCGCCGACCCGCGCCTTCGCAAGCTCAGCTTCACCGGGTCGACCGCGGTCGGCAAGTCGCTGATCAAGCTCTCCGCCGAGAACGTGCTGCGCACCTCGATGGAGCTCGGCGGCAATGCACCGTTCGTCGTCTTCGCCGACGCCGACCTCGACAAGGCCGTCGATGGCGCGCTCATCGCCAAGTTCCGCAACATCGGCCAGGCCTGCACAGCTGCCAACCGCTTCATCGTGCACGAGTCCGTCGCCGCCGAATTCGCCCGCCGCATCACCGAACGCGTTGAAGCGTTCCAGATCGGCCGTGGCACAGAGGCCGGCATTACCATCGGCCCGCTGATCGATGGCAAAGCCGTCGCCAAGGCCGATTCCCTGGTGCAAGACGCCCTCACCCGTGGCGCGACCCTGCTTACCGGCGGCGCCGCCATCGAGCGCGAGGGAACCTTCTATGCGCCCACGGTACTGACCGACGTCAAGGCCGGCAGCGATATTCTGCGCGACGAAATCTTCGGCCCTGTGCTGGCAATCAGCACGTTCACCGACGAAGCGGATGCCGTGCGCCTCGCCAACGACACCGAGTTCGGCTTGATCAGCTATGTGTTCACGACCGATCTCGCGCGCGGCCAGCGCATGATCGAGAAGCTACAGACCGGCATGATGGGCCTGAACACCGGTGTCGTCTCCAACGCCGCCGCACCGTTCGGCGGCGTCAAGCAGTCCGGCCTCGGCCGCGAGGGCGGGCTCGAGGGAATCCAGGAGTATCTCTCGACGAAGTACACGCTCACGCCGACGCCGTAGAGCCGTGAGCTGCGGCAGGGTGCATCCGTTTCGCCCTCGAGGAGAGAAATAGAGGAGTAAGTGGTTTCCCGCCCCGGGAAGGGCCACAGCAAGCGACGTCGGGTTTGCTGCTGTGGCCCCTTTGCTCGAGCGGGTACCGCAACCGAGTCGAAGGAAACTCACTATGCTGGTGCGCGCGGAGGTTGACACCCGGAGTGTCCGGCCGAAGCGCCCCTGCCCGGTTCGTGTTTCGGCCCGAAGGACCCACACTCACGTGAGCGCACCCACCGACGATGACGCGGCTCTGGCCCGCGCCTTTCAGGACGGTGATGAGCGTGCCCTCGCTGCGGCTTACGCGCGCTGGTCGCCCCTGGTCTTCACGATCGCCGTGCGCTCCCTCGCCAATGCGGCTGACGCCGAGGACGTCACCCAGAAGGTGTTCATTGCCGCCTGGCGGGGGCGATCCGGGTTCGACCCGGCCCGTTCCCGCCTGCCGGCCTGGTTGATCGGAATCACGAGGCATGTGGTCGCCGACACCCACGAGGCCCGTAGCCGACAGCGACGGCTAGAAGAGTCCATCGCGGCGACCATCCCCGCCCATCGGGTCGACGACAGCGTGAGCGTGGTCAACCGGGTGCTGGTCGGCGACGAAATCGACCGGCTCGAACCGGTGCCACGGCAGGTGATGCGCCTGGCCTTTTTCGACGATCTCACCCAGGTGCAGATCGCCGACAGTCTCGGGCTGCCGCTCGGCACGGTCAAGAGCCACATGCGGCGCAGCCTGACCCGCCTCCGCACCCGGCTGGAGGTGTCCGATGACTCCTATTGATGGCGCCCACATTGCCGCGGACGACCTGCACCTGCTCGCTCTGGCCGAACAGGGCGCCAGCGTCGGCGAGCGTGCCCACCTCGCTGCCTGCGCCGAGTGCGCGGAGGAGTACCTCGCCCTGCGGCAGGTCGTGCAACTTGGTCGTGCCGCCGGGTCCGATCCGCTGCTCACGCCGCCGGCGGGTGTCTGGGCGGGCATCCATGCCGAGCTCGGGCTGAGCGATACTGTGCGCAGACCGCCGTCGTTCGCGAGCACCCCTGAGTTGATGGATGCTGCGCCCCCGCCCCGCGCATCCGCTTCGCCGGTCGTCGCGTCCCTGCCGGTCGAATCGACGCCCGAATCGTTGAGCGCGCCAGCACCGGTTCGCCTGCTGCCCCGCCGCCGCTGGGTGCCGTTCGCGGCGGCCGCCGGCGTGATCGGCCTGGTCGGCGGCATCGCCATCGGTGTCGCGAGTACCACCGGCCCGCCGCCCGAGCAGGTCGTGGCCGAAGCAGCCCTGGACGCCCTGCCCGGCTGGACCGCGAGCGGCTCGGCCCGGGTCGAGCAGGCCGCCGACGGCCGCCGCTCGGTTGTGGTCGACCTCGACGCGGCAGCCATCCCGGGCTCGGGCCTGCGCGAGGTCTGGCTGCTCAAAGCGGATGCCTCCAGCCTGGTCAGCATCGGTTTCCTCGACGGTTCCACCGGCCGCTTCACCATCCCGGCGAGCGTCGACCTCACCCAGTACCCGCTGGTCGACGTGTCGGCCGAACCCGCCGACGGCGACCCGGCCCACTCCGGTGACTCGATCGTGCGCGGAGCGCTGCACAGACTCTGATTGCGAAATACTTGCTGCCGATGCATCCGAAACGCGCCCGGCCGGAGAAGTTGTTACCAGGAAGGCACAGCCGCCTTCCGTAACGACCCACTGGAGGTAGCAATGCGCAAGTCCCTCGCCGTCGGAATCTCCGCCGGCCTTCTCGTCGCCCTCGCCGGGCTCGCGCCGGCGCAGGCGGCCGTGCCGGCAGCATCCGCTTCGCCGGGTACGGCATCCGTCTCGGTGCTGCACGCCATTCCCGGGCTGACCCTCGACATCTCGGTCGACGGCCGCGTCGTCGTCGACGACTTCATGCCGGGAACCCTGCTCGGCCCGCTGAAGATCGCGGCCGGCACCCACACCGTCGACATCTCCGCGTCGAACCCGCTCGAGGTGGGCGTGGGCGCGAACGGCGTTCCGCTGCCCGCGATTGCGATCAGTGGTTCAACCACCGTGACGGTCACGGCCAATCGAAGCTTCACGGCCGTGGCCCACCTGAGTGACGCCGGCCTCCCCACCGCAACCCTGTTCAACGACGACACCACGCCGCTGGCGCCCGGGCAGGGTCGCCTGACAGTGCGGCACGTTGCGGCCGCACCCGCCGTTGACGTGCTCGCGAACGGCGCGGTCGCCGTCGCCGGCCTGACCAACCCGTCGCAGGCCGTGCTCGACCTGCCGGTCGGCTCAATCAGCGCCGTCGTTGCCGCCGCCGGAACCACCGCGCCGCTGCTCGGCCCGGCCGACGTCACGATCGCCCCGCGCACCAACACCATCGTCTATGCCTGGGGGAGTCTCGCCGACAGCAACCTCGCATTGTTCGTGCAGACGGTGCGCACGCGGGCCGCAGCGCCGGCATCCGTTTCGGTGCTGCACGCCGTTCCGGGCGTCATGGTCGACGTCTACGTCGACAACACCAAGGTCATCGACGACTTCGAACCCGGCACCCTTACGAAGACGTTCCGAATTCCGGCCGGCAGCTACACCCTCGCCATCACCGCAGCGGATGCCCCCGACGCGAGCGCTCCGGTGATCGGCCCGGTCGATCTCGTGGTTGCGTCCGGTATGAACTACACGGCTGTCGCCCACCTGAGTGAGGCCGGAGTTCCGACCGCTGCCCTGTTCACCAACGACACCTCGGCGCCCGGCGCCGGCCAGGGTCGGCTCACGGTTCGTCACGTCGCGGCCGCACCCGCCGTGGACGTGCTGGCCAACGGTGCCCCGGCCATCACCGGTCTGACCAATCCGAACGAGTCAGTGCTCGTGCTGCCGGTCGGCACCATCTCGGCTGCGGTTGCCGCTGCCGGAACGACCGCAGCGCTCATCGGCCCGGCCGATGTGGTCATCGCCAAGAGAACCAACACGATCGTCTACGCCTGGGGCAGTCTCGCCGACGGTACCCTCGCGCTCGCCGTGCAGACGGTGGCCACGAAGTAATCCGAGCCACACGTGCAGCAGAACTCCCGCAGGCTTCGGCCTGCGGGAGTTCTGCCTTTCACTAGACTTTGCGGATGCCTCTGATCGCGATCGACGACCTGAGCGACCCGCGACTTGTCGACTACGCCCACCTCACCGATGTCGCGCTCAAGAAAGCCCGCGGCACCGAGCACGGCCTCTACATCGCCGAATCGGCCCTTGTGCTTGAGCGCGCGCTGCGCGCAGGTCACATTCCGCGGTCGGTGCTGGCGCTCGGCAATACGGCTGATGAAGCACTCGCGGTGCTCGGCGACTACGCGGCCGAGGTTCCGGTGTTCGTCGGCCCAGGAGAAATGCTCGCCGACCTCACCGGGTACATTCTGCATCGCGGCCTGATCGCGTCGATGAACCGGCCCGCGCTGCCCAGCGCCGACACCCTGCTAGCCGGTGCGCGCCGCATCGTGATCCTCGAAAACGTCTCGGACCCGACCAACGTCGGCGCCATCTTCCGCTCGGCCGGTGCCATTGGAGCGGATGCAATTCTGGTCACACCGCGCTGCTCCGACCCGTTCTACCGCCGCGCCATTCGCGTGTCGATGGGCACGGTGCTGCAGGTGCCGTGGACCCGCGTCGGGGACTGGACCGACACCCGCGCCCTGCTCACCCGGCACGGCTTTCACGTGGCCGCCCTCGCGCTGACGCCCGATGCGGTCAGCCTGCGCGACTTCGACGGCACCAGCCACGAGCGCCTGGCCCTGCTGCTCGGCGCCGAGGGGGAGGGGCTCACGCCCGATGCGCTCGCCGCGTCGGACAGCGTCGTGCAGATTCCGATGAAGCACGGCATCGACTCGCTCAACGTCGCCGCAGCGAGCGCCGTCGCGATGTGGGCGCTGTCCGGGTAACGCTCGGCGGGCATCCGCTCACCGTCCGGTGGGCACGCGCCCGCCGAGCGGGCCTAGGCTGGGGTCATGAGCAATGAGGCTGTCATCATCGACGTTCTGCGCACCCCCTCGGGCCGGGGGAAGCCCGGGGGAGCCCTCGACGGCATCCATCCGGCCGACCTCCTGGCCACCGTGCTGCACGAACTGGTCAACCGTAACAACCTCGACCCGGCACTGATCGACGACGTCATCGGCGGCTGCGTCAGCCAGGCCGGAGAACAGGGGAACAACGTGACCCGCACCGCCCTGCTCAGCGCCGGATTTCCGCACACTGTACCCGGCACCACCATCGACCGCCAGTGCGGGTCCAGCCAGCAGGCCGCCACCTTTGCCGCCCAGGCCGTGATGAGCGGCAACGCCGACGTCGTCATCGCCTGCGGCGTTGAATCGATGAGCCGGGTGCCGCTCGGTTCCACGGCCGGCGGACAGGACCCGTTCGGCACCCTCATGCACGAGCGTTACCCCGACGGCCTGGTCAACCAGGGAGTGTCCGCAGAGCTCATCAACCAGAAATGGAATCTCGGCCGCGACGCCCTCGACAACTACGCGGCCCGCTCGCACCGGCTCGCCGCAGCGGCCGCCGAACGAGGCGACTTCGGTGGCGAAATCGTGGCCGTCACCCGGCCAGACGGCAGCGTCTTCAGCGAGGACGAAACCATCCGCCCCGGCACCTCGCACGCCGGGCTCGCCAACCTGCGCCCCGCCTATCGCACCGACGCGCTCGCCGCCCGGTTTCCGAAGCTTGGCTGGCATGTCACGGCCGGCAACTCGTCCCCGCTCACCGACGGCGCCTCGGCGACCCTGATTATGAGCGCCAAGCGGGCCGCGCAGCTCGGCCTGAACCCCCGCGCCCGCTTCCATAGCTTCACCGTTGTGGGAAGCGATCCGATGCTCATGCTGACCGGCGTGATTCCGGCGACCCAGCGCATCCTCGCGCGGGCTGGCCTCGGCATCGACGACATCGACGCCTACGAGATCAACGAGGCGTTCGCGAGCGTGCCGCTGGCCTGGCTGCGCGAGACTGGTGCTGATCCCGACTGCCTCAACCCGCGCGGCGGTGCCATCGCCCTCGGCCACGCGCTCGGTTCCTCGGGCACCCGACTGCTTGGCACCCTGCTCAACCACCTCGAAATGACCGGCGGTCGTTGGGGCCTGCAGGCCATGTGCGAGGGCGGCGGCATGGCCAATGCCACCCTGATTGAGCGGCTCTAATGCGCGATTTCGCGATTGTCACACCTTTGATGGAAAGGCTCTAATGCAGATTGACGGATGCTCCGCCCTCATTACCGGAGGCGCCTCCGGCCTCGGCTTGGCCTGCGTTCGCACGCTGCACGAGGCCGGGGCCTTCGTGGTGCTGCTCGATCTGCCGGGCGCGCCCGGCGAACAAATCGCGGCCTCCCTAGGCGACCGCGCCCGGTTCGTAGCCGGCGACGTCACGAGCGCGGGCGACGTGCAGAGTGCCGTCGACGCCGCAGTGGTGCACGGGCCGCTGCGCATCGTGATCAACTGTGCCGGCATCGCGCCCGGCGCTCGCACAGTCGGCCGCGACGGCCCACTGCCGCTCGAGGACTTTGAGCGGGCCATCCGCATCAACCTCGTCGGTACCTTCAACGTCGTGCGCTTGGCCGCCGCCGCAATGCAACGCACCGAACCCGCGGGCAACCAGGACCGTCAGGGCGGCGCTGAACGCGGCGTCATCGTGAACACGGCCTCCGTCGCCGCATTCGACGGTCAGATCGGGCAGGCTGCCTATGCCGCGTCCAAGGGCGGCGTCGCAGCGATGACCCTGCCGCTGGCTCGCGAATTCGCGCAGAGCCTGATTCGGGTGATGTCGATTGCACCCGGCATCTTCGACACCCCCATGCTGCAGGGGCTGCCGCAGCCGGTGCGGGACTCCCTCGGCGCCCAGGTGCCGCATCCCTCCCGGCTCGGTGACCCGACTGAGTTTGCTTTCCTGGTGCGGCATATCATCGAGAATCCCATGCTCAATGGAGAAACTATCCGTCTTGACGGGGCGATTCGGATGCAGCCGAAGTAGTCAGCCCGCCGGCGATGGCCTGCAGGGCGCTGACGTGCACGCGCATGGCTGCCCGGCCACTTAGGGTCGCCCGAAGCCAGGTGCGCGGACGGTTGGCCACGTATCCCTTGCGCACGCCAACATAGCCCGCCGCCCTAAGGGTCGCGATGGCCTTGCTGAGCGCCGAATCGTCGGTCTCGAGCAACTGGCGCAGCGTCGCGAAGTCGATCTCGGCTTCAGGCCCGAGCGCGGCCATGAGCGAGAAGCGCAGGGGGGTCAGCAGCGCGTCGTCGAGCCCATGGCGCGGATGGCGCCGCTCGGTCATGACCGTGCGCCGCGAACGGCCGCGACCACCAGCGGCGCGGCCACGAGCATTCCTCCGACCACGCCGACCAGCGGCGTGTTCCACGGGGTGCGGGCGAGCACGACGGCCAGGGTGACCAGCAGGGTGAACGAGAGGGCGTAGGCGGTCCATTCGCGGGTGCTCCACGCGGCTCCGAGGCTGGGCAGTCCCCAGCGGGACGAGAACAGGGCGAGCAGCACGATCAACACGGTGATGAGGCCGAGACCGGTGAGAGCGAACCCGTTGAAGGCCGCGAGCATGCCGGTGAGTCCGAGATAGAGGCCGAGACTCGCGGTCATGATCCGGGCGGGCCGGCCCGGTTCGGTGTGTGCGACCGTCGTAGCTGGCGGGTCCGCCCGGCGGGCCGATTTCAGGCCCAACCAGACCATTGGAACGGCCGGTGCGGCGGCAGCGACGAGGTTGAAGCCCCATGGATAGCTCACGCCGAAAACACTCAGCACGGCAAGAGCGAGGAACGGAATCAGCCCAATCAGGGTGAAGACGAGGGAAGGCCGATGCGCGCGCAGAACGCGCACCCGATCGCGCACTCCCATGACCAGCTGCGTGAGTACGAGAAAGGGAATGAGTAAGACGTTGGCGTAGGCATAGCCGCCAGATGCTGCTCCCGACACAGCCTCCTGCGTCTGGTTGCCGAACAGCAGCAGGAATGCGCTGATGTAGATGAACATCGCAGCCGCGATACCGCACTGCGTCCGGGCCAATACCCGATGGTCGACAGCGCCGTCGGCCCGGGCGCTCGCGACGGCGCCGGCCTCGAGCAAGCGCGCGGCTCCCGCTGCATCGAGACGGTCCGTGTCGTTCGGCTTCATGGTGGTTCCTCGCTTCACGCCGGTGCAGCGAGCGGGTGCCGCGCCATGGCTCTGCTGGAAGGCTAGCAGGTACTTTCCAAATAGAAAGTAACGCGTGACCGGCGTTACCCTGCGGTTAGGCTTGTAGAAACGACTCGTCAGGGGGCACGACCGCAGGGCAGTGATATTCGGCGCGATTTTCGTTTTGTCCGGGTTCGCCTGTGGCATCGTTTACGCGGTCTGGCTGTCCCGCGCCAACGCCGGGGTCGTGATCCCGCTGATGCGCACGGCCCCGACCCAGCCACGGGCATCCACTTTGTTGAATATCGGTGCGGTCGTCCTGGTGATCTGGGGTGCCAACCTCATGACGGCCGAGGTCGGCCCCTGGGCGTTCGTGCTGCTCATCATCGCCGTTCTGGTGCCGTTCAACCTCGTGCGGTTCTGGCATAATCGGCAGGTCGCTGCAGGCGTACAGCGCTGATGGAGCTTCTGCTCGGCGTCGTTCTCATTGCTATCTCGACGGCCCTCGGTCTCGTGGAAGCCTCGAGGATATCGGGGCCGAACCGTGGCTCGGGAACCTTCGTGAAATTCAAGGGGCGCCAGCGGCTTCCAGCATTGGTCTGGAGAATGCTCCAGATCGCACTCCTGGTCTCCGGCGTCGGGATCCTGCAGAACGAGCTTGGTGAGTGGGCCTATCTGATTTTCGGGATCGTTCTCGTTCTGCCGCTCATCTTCGGCTTGTGGCGCAACGCGCGTCGGCCGGCTGACGCCTGATCAGGCCCGCAGTGCAGACGGCTGCTGCTGCGTGATGCAGTGGATGCCGCCGCCGCGCGCGAACAACGGCCGCGCGTCGACCGACACGACCCGTCGCCCCGGGTAAGCGGCGGCGAGCAGGTCGCGGGCTATGGCATCGGCCCGTTCCTCACCGAAGCTGCAGGCAATGACGCCGCCGTTGACCACGAGGTGGTTGACGTAGTTGTAGTCGACGAAGCCCTCGTCGTCGCGCAGCACGGCGGGCGCCGGCAGATCGATAATGGTGAACGAGCGCCCGGCCGCATCGTGTTCGGCGGCCAGGAGGGCCCGGAAATCGCGGGTCAGCGGGTAGTCGGGATGCCCTGGATCGTTCTGCGCGTGCAGCAGAATCGTGCCCGGCGACGAGATCGTGGCGACCATATCGATGTGCCCGCGGGTGCCGAACCGGGCTTGGTCGCGGGTGAGACCGCGCGGCAGCCAGACGACGTGCTCGGCACCGATCGTGCGGCGGAATTCTGCTTCGACGTCGGCGGTCGTGGTGCCGGGGTTACGTCCGGGGTCAAGCTGCACGCTCTCCGTCGCCAGCACTGTGCCCGCGCCGTCGACGTGGATGCCGCCGCCCTCGTTCACGAGCGACGACGTTACGAGGGCTGCGCCGGCGGCATCCGCTACAAACCGACCGACCGACTCGTCTTTGTCCCAGCTGGCCCAGTCCTGGCCGCCCCAGCCGTTGAAGGTCCAGTCGACGGCGCCGAGCCGGCCATCCGCGTCGTGCACGAAGCTCGGACCGATGTCGCGCATCCAACTGTCGTTCAGCTCGGCTTCCACGACCTCGATCTCGCTACTCAGATAGCGGACAGCGTCGGCGCGGGCGGCCGGGTCGACGACCATGGTCACCGGCTCGAAGTCGGCGATCGCATGGGCGACGGCGGTCCAGGTGCGGCGTGCCTCGTGCGCGTCGGCTGCGGTGTCCCCGAGGGTGTAGCCGCCAGCCGGAAAAGCCATCCAGACCCGGTCCTGCGGCGCGGTTTCGGCCGGCATGCGCCAGGTCATGCGCGCGCCGATCCAAACGGATGCGCCGGGTCGACCGCCGCCGTCAGCGCCGCGTAGCTGTCGGGCCGGCGGGTGGACAGGAATGGGAACAGGGTGAGCCACTCCTCGCGCTGCGTCAGATCGAGGTCGGCCACGAGCGCCACGGATTCGCCGCGCGGTGCCTGCACCAGCACGCGTCCGAACGGATCGGAGATGAACGAGGAACCGTAAAAGGTGAGGTCGCCCTCGTCGCCGTGCCGGTTGGGCACGACCATGAACAGTCCGCTGGTGATGCCGTTGGCCACGATGACCTGCTGCCAGATCGGCTGGGTGTCGAACTTCGGAAAAAGCGGCTCAGAGCCGATCGCGGTGGGGTAGGCGAGAATCTCGGCACCGCCGAGCCCGTACAGTCGGGAGACTTCGGGAAACCATTCGTCCCAGCAGGTCGGCAGACCGAGGCGGGAACCCGCCACCTCGTAGACCGGGTAGGCGTCTTCGGCGGGACCCGGCCGAAAATAGGTGTCCTCGTAGTACCCCGCCGTGACCGGAATGTGCGTTTTGCGGGTGCGGCCGAGCAGCTCGCCGGTCGGCGATACGAGAATGGCCGTGTTGTAGCCGCGCGGGTCGTTCGGTTCGTCGGTGTCAGCCGGCCGTTCGAACAGGGACGCGTGCACGATGACATTGTGCAGCCGCGCCTGGGCCGCGGCGAATTCGTAGGTGGGGCCGGTCAGGAGCGGCTCGGAATCCGCTTTGGGAATTCCTGTAGCCCGCACGTTGCCGGGGTATTTGCTGAGGGTCAGTTCGGGCAGAAAGACGATGCGCGCGCCGGCTTCAGCCGCCAAACGGATGCCGTCGGCCAGCTCTGTCTCGAGCGTCGCCGCCTCGGCGTGCCAGCGATGCTGCACGAGGCCGACGCGCAGGGGGAGGCGGTCGGGCTCGCTGGCCCGGGTGGGCGACGCGGGGCTGGACGGGGCCTCGATCAGGCGCATGCGGTTCTCCTGTGAACTCTAAGCGGTCAACTACCTGCTTCAAACTATATGGTCCCGTTACTCCGCGGCGTGCGCCTCCAGAAACGCGTACACCTCGGAGTCGTCGACACCCGGAAACGTGCCGGACGGCAACGGCGACAGAACGTGCGCGTGCAGCCGGGCGCTCGGCCAGGCCCGGCCGGCCCAGCGCGCGGCGGCATCCGAGTTGGGGCGGCGGCAGCATGACTCGTCTGGACAGCGTGACACCGTGCGTTGGGTGGTCTCGCGCCCGCGAAACCACTTGGCCTGCGCGAACGGAACGCCGACGCTGATCGAGAACTCGCCGGCATCCGTTGACCCGGTCTGGGTGGCCGACCAGAACGTGCCGGCGGGGGTGTCGGTGTACTGGTAGAACTCGGTGGTGCGGTTGGTGTGGGTGAAGGCGCTGCGGGCGCTCCACTGCTTGCAGACGTACTGGCCCTCGATCGACCCGGTGACGTCGACCGGAAACGGTAGGTCGTCGTTTTCGTACCCCTTCTGCAGGGCGCCGTCGCCGTTGACCCGCAGAAAGTGCAGCGTCATGTCGAGGTGACTCGTGGCGAGGTTGGTCAGGCGCAACGCTGCCGCCTCGTGGGTGACGCCGAAGGTGTCGCGAAAGTCCTCGACCGACAGCTCGCGTTCCTGCTTGGCGTTGGAGAGAAAGGCGACGGATGCCTCGCGCGGCATCAAACACGCCGCCGCGAAATAGTTGATCTCAAGTCGTTGCCACAGGAACTCGGCGTAGCTGCCCGGCCGTTCGTGCCCGAGCAATCGGTGGCCCATCGCCTGCAACGCCATCGACCGCAGTCCGTGCCCGCCGGGAATCGAGGCCGGCGGCAGGTAGATGCGGCCGTTGGCGAGGTCGGTGACCGACCGGGTGGAGTTGGGCAGATCGTTCACGTAGATCAGGTTGAAACCGAGCTGATCGGCCATAACGCTCACCTCGCGGTGCGTGAGCGCGCCGGAGATGTGGCCGCTCGCGCGCACCCGTTCCTCCACGAGCTCTTCGATGGCCGGCAGGTAGTTGCCCTGCTCGCGCATCCGCTCGCGCAATTCCGTATTGGCGCGGCGGGCCTCCTCCGGGGTGGCGATGGCCTCGCTGGCCCGGCGGGACAGCTCGCGGTGCAGGCCGAGCAGCGATTCGATCGCGGGCAGCGGCATCCCCTTGGTCACTTTCACGACCGGCAGGCCGAGCGCGCCGTAGAGCGGATTCTTCTGCGCCCGGTCGAGTTCGATCTCGAGCGCCGCCCGATTGTTCGGCGCTTCCCGGCGCAGCAGCTCGGCCAGGTCGACCGACAGCGCGGTCGCGAGTTCCTGCAGCGTCGAGAGTTTTGGCTCCCGGCGGCCGTTCTCGATCAGTGACAGCTGGCTGCCCGCGAGACTGACCCGCTCACCGAGTTGGTCGAGCGTGAGGCCGCGTTCGCTTCGAAAATGGCGGATGCGATGGCCGAGGGTGATCAGATCAGAAGCTTGAGGCGACATTCCTTAACAATATCTAAAGAATGAACATTCTTAACTGGCAATATCGCCGGTTCTCGTCTGCAGAGGGGAGCATCCTTGATTTGTGGCCGAAATTATGGCCGTACGCAACGTCAAGTAAGCAACGCAGCCCGACGTTCCATAAATTTGCACCTACCCGAACAACCGGAAAGGCCAGAATATGACTCTCACCAACTCTTCCCTCCAGACCAACGGGGATGCGTACCCGTCGCGTACGGACAGCACCGACCCCAACCTGCAGGCTTGGGTCGATGAGGTTGCTCGCCTGACCGAACCCGACGCCATCGTCTGGTGCGACGGTTCCAAGCGCGAGGCCAACGAGCTCTCCAAACTGCTCGTTACTTCAGGCCAGCTCATCCGTCTCAACCCGGAATGGCGCCCGAACAGCTTCCTCGCCCGCACCAACCCGAAGGACGTTGCCCGCGTCGAGAACCGCACCTTCATCTGCTCCAACGATGAAGCGGATGCCGGCCCCACCAACAACTGGGCCGAACCGTCGGCCATGCGCGCCGAACTGCGCGGCGTCTTCGCGGGCAGTATGCGCGGTCGCACCATGTACATCGTGCCGTTCTCGATGGGCCCGCTCGGCGGCCCCATCTCGCAGCTCGGCGTCGAGATCACCGATTCCCCCTACGTCGTGCTCAATATGGGCATCATGACCCGCATGGGCGAGACCGTACTGACCATGATCGAAGATGGCGACCCGTGGGTGCACACCGTGCACAGCGTCGGCTACCCGCTCGTTGACGCGTCGGGCATCACCCGTCCCGACATCGAATGGCCCTGCAACGACGACAAGTACATCGTGCAGTTCCCCGACACCCGCGAGGTCTGGTCCTACGGTTCCGGCTACGGCGGAAACGCCCTGCTCTCGAAGAAGTCCTTCGCCCTGCGTATCGCGTCGGTCATGGGCCGCGACGAGGGCTGGCTGGCCGAGCACATGCTGCTCATCAAGCTGATCTCGCCGGAGGGCGGCGTGTTCCACGTGGCCGCCGCGTTCCCGTCGGCCTGTGGCAAGACGAACCTGTCGATGCTGCGCCCGACCGTTCCCGGCTGGACGGTCGAGACCATCGGCGACGACATCGCATGGCTGCGTCAGGGCGAAGACGGCCGTCTCTGGGCCATCAATCCAGAGGCCGGCTTCTTCGGAGTCGCCCCCGGAACCGGTGAAACCACCAACCCGACCGCCGTCTCCACCATGTGGGGCAACACCATCTTCACCAACGTCGCCCTGCGCGACGACGGAGATGTCTGGTGGGAAGGCCTCACCGACAAGGCTCCCGAGCACCTGATCGACTGGCAGGGCAAGGACTGGACGCCCGACTCCGGCCGTACCGCCGCCCACCCGAACTCCCGCTTCACCGTTGCGGCCGCCCAGTGCCCGTCGATCGCCGACGACTGGGAAGCTGCTGGCGGCGTGCCGATCGACGCCATCGTCTTCGGCGGCCGTCGCGCCACCAACGTTCCGCTGGTGGCGCAGGCCCGCAGCTGGAAGCACGGCGTGTTCATGGGCGCGACGATCTCGTCCGAGAAGACTGCCGCTGCTGACGGCATCGTCGGCGAGCTGCGCCGCGACCCGTTCGCGATGCTCCCGTTCTGCGGCTACAACATGGCCGACTACTGGGGTCACTGGCTCAAGGTCGGCAAGGAACTCGGCACCAACGCCCCGGCGATCTTCCAGGTGAACTGGTTCCGCAAAGGCCCCGATGGCAGCTTCATATGGCCCGGATTCGGCGAGAACTCGCGGGTTCTGGAGTGGATGATACGCCGCATTCAGGGCCGCATCGACGCCGTCGACACCCCGATCGGCCTGCTCCCGGCCGAGGACGGCCTGAACCTCGACGGTCTCGACCTGTCCAAGGAAGCCGTCGACCAGCTCTTCGCCATCGACAAGACCAGCTGGCTCGCCGAGTGCGACTTGACCGAGGAGTACTTCGACAAGTTCGGCGACAAGGTGCCGCCGGCACTGCGCGCCGAGCTCGCGAGCGTGCGTTACCACCTCAAGGACTAGTCCCGGCAGCGCGAAACGGCCCCGCCACCCCTGGTGGCGGGGCCGTTTCGCGTCCCCACCGCGGTCGGGGCCCGGGCCCCGTCCCTGGGCCCAGTTTATAAACTGGGCCCAGGGACGTAAGGTGGGCCCCACCACGGGGATGCTCGTCAGCACGCCGCCTCGCTCGACGACAGCCACGGTCGTAGGATGCGAGCATGCATGACGACAGCGCACTCGTCGAGGCCCGGATGAATCGGTTTGTTCGCGAACGGCTGCAGCCGGCGATCTATGGGGCTACCGCGCCGCTCACGGTCACGGCCTGGGTGGCGCCGGGGGAGCCAGTCTCGTTTGCGGAGGCCGTCTCGCATCCGTTCACGCCGTTTGCCGTGGGCGAGGCGTGGGGGCGGCCCTGGGGCACGGTGTGGTTTCACCTGACGGGAACGGTGCCGCCCAAGTGGGCCGGCCTGGCCGAAACCCGCATCGAGGTCGTGGTCGACCTCGGGTTCACGGTCGCCGTGCCGGGGTTTCAGGCCGAGGGCACGGCCTACAACCCAGACGGGCGACTCCTCAAAGGCGTCGAATCGCTGAACCGTGCCGTCACGGTCACCGGCGAAATTGTCGATATGTACATCGAGGCGGCCGCCAACCCCAATATCGCCGCCGACTTCAGCTTCACCCCCACCCCGCTGGGCGACCTCGCCACCGCCGGCACCACGCCGCTCTACACCCTGCGGCAAGCGGATGTCGCAGCGCGCGACACACAGGCCTGGCACCTTCTGCAGGACGTCGTAGCGCTAGACGGCCTGCGCCGCGAGCTGCCGGCCGCCTCGCCCCGACGGGCGAACATTCTGCGGGCGCTGGAACGCTGCCTCGACCTTCTCGACCCCGACGATGTCGGCGGCACGGCGGCGGTTGGTCGGGCCGCCTTCGCCGACGTGCTCGCGAGCCCGGCGAATGCCAGCGCGCACCGGGTGCACGCTGTCGGGCACGCGCACATCGACAGTGCCTGGCTGTGGCCGGTGCGGGAGACGGTGCGCAAGGTCGCGCGCACCTTCTCCAACGTGCTCGACCTGATTGACCGGTACCCCGATTTCGTGTTCGCCGCCTCGTCGGCGCAGCAATACGCCTGGCTGCAGGACGGCTACCCTGAGCTGTTCGAGCGGGTGCGGCGGGCCGTCGCGGCCGGCAACTTCGTGCCGACCGGCGGAATGTGGGTCGAATCCGACACGAACATGCCCGGCGGTGAGGCGTTGGCGCGGCAGTTCGTGGCGGGCAAGGGGTTTTTCCTGCGCGAGTTCGGGGTAGAACCACTCGAGGTCTGGCTGCCGGACTCGTTCGGATACTCGGCGGCGCTGCCGCAGATCGTGCGGGCCGCCGGCAGCCGCTGGTTTCTCACCCAAAAACTCTCCTGGAACGACACGAACGTGTTTCCGCACCACAGCTTTCTCTGGGAGGGCCTCGACGGCAGCCGCATCTTTACACACTTTCCGCCGGTCGCCGACTACAACGCGCAGCTCTCCGGGCTCGAACTGGCCCGGGCCGAACGCCTCTACAGCGAAAAGGGTGTCGCGAACACCTCGCTCGTGCCGTTCGGCTGGGGCGACGGCGGCGGCGGACCGACCGAGGAGATGATCGCCGCCGCCCACCGCACCGCGTCCCTCGAGGGATCGCCCACGGTCGAGCTGTCGAGTCCGCGGCGGTTCTTCGAGGCGGCGGAGGCCGATTACGCGGCGCCACCGGTCTGGTCGGGGGAGCTGTACTTGGAGTTTCACCGCGGCACGCTCACCTCGCAGGCCCGCACCAAGCAGGGCAACCGGCGCTGCGAACACCTACTGCGGGAGGCCGAGTTATGGGCGACGACGGCATTCATTCGGTCAGGAGCGGAGTATCCACGCGCGGCACTCGAAAACGCGTGGCAGACGGTGTTGCTGCAACAGTTTCATGACATTCTTCCGGGATCGTCGATCGCCTGGGTTCACCAACAGGCCGAGCGTGAGTATGCGCGGGTCGCGGGGGTGCTCGAAGGGGTGATCAAGGCATCCGTTCGAGCGCTGTGCGGACCAGGCGACGACGCGATTCTGCTGAACGCGGGGCCCTACGCCCAGGAGGGTGTGCCCGCACTTTGCGGTGTCACGCAGGTTGCGGATTCCCTTCTTGGCGCCACGATCGCGCGCACCCCCGCCGGCTGGGTACTGTCGAACCGGCACGTGCGCGTGACCATCGACGCCGACGGTCTCTTCACTTCGATCTACGATCGCCACGCCGAGCGCGAGGTCGTGCCGACCGGAGCCAGGGCCAACCTGCTCACCCTGCACCGCGACACCCCCACCCAGTGGGATGCCTGGGACATCGACACCCCCAACGCACGCCTGTTCGAGGCGCTCACCGACGCCGAGACGGTGGAGCAGCTCGACCACCTGCCCCACGGTCAGGTCGGCGTTCGCGTCACGCGGCGCTTCGGTGCCTCGACTATCACCCAAGACGTCACCCTGGCGCAAGACTCGAGTGCCATCGACCTCACGTTCAACATCGACTGGCACGAGCGCCAGAAACTGCTGAGGCTAAACTTCGCGCTCGAGGTCGCCGCTGACCGGGCCGCCTCCGAGATTCAGTTCGGCCATATATTCCGTCCGACGCATGCAAACACCTCGTGGGATGCGGCCCGCTTCGAAACCGTCGCCCACCGCTGGGTGCACGTCGGCGAACCCGGCTTCGGAGTGGCCGTCGCCAACGATTCCACCTACGGGCACTCGATCACCCGCACCGTCTTCGCTTCAGAAGCGGATGCCGCACCCCGCATCGGCACGACCGTGTCGCTCTCCCTGCTGCGCGCGCCGCTTTTTCCCGATCCGACCGCCGACCAGGGGCGGCACGAGCTACGCGTTGCTCTGCGCGTGGGCGCGAGTATTCCCGACGCGGTATATGAGGGCTATCGACTGAATCTGCCGATCCGCACCGTAACCGGCGTCGGTTCCACGCCAGTGGAGCCGCTATTCACTGTCGACAACCCGGCCGTCGTGATCGAGGCGGTGAAACTCGCCGAAGACGGCAGCGGCGACGTCATCGTGCGGGTCTACGAGGCGCACGGTACCCGGGCCCTGGCCCGCGTCATCCGCTCATTCGACGCGACCGAAATGTTCGAGACCGACCTACTGGAGCGCCCGGTCATCTCGGCCGCCGTCATCGAGGCCGATGACGCCGCCCTGACGCTGGAGCTGCGCCCGTTTCAGCTCGTCACTCTGCGCTTTCGGCGCACGTAACCCCGGTAGATTTCGCGACACGCAGTAATCGCGCGTCAATCTGTGCGGCGTGTCGCATATTTACCGGTAAAAAATACCGGCATGGCGGGCTAGACCAGTAGTTGGTGTTTTGCTAAGTCGCGATAGAGGGGGGTCGAGACGACGAGCTCGGAGTGCGTGCCGACGCCGACGACCTGGCCGTGGTCGAGCACCACGATCTGGTCACTGTCGACCACGGTCGACAGGCGGTGCGCGATCACGATCAGGGTGCGGTCGGCCGCGACGGCGTCGATGGCCTCCCGCATCATCTGCTCGTTCTTGCCGTCGAGGCTCGAGGTGGACTCGTCGAGCAGCAGAATCGGTGGCGCCGCGAGCAGCGCCCGCGCGATCGCGAGCCGCTGGCGTTCGCCACCGGAGAGTTTCACTCCCGATTCGCCGACCGCAGCCCCGAGTCCGGCCGGGTCGCGGTCGAGTACCTCGCCCAGGTTGACCGCGTGCAGCACGGTGATGCAGTCCTCGTCGGTGGCGTCGGGGGTCGCGAGAGTGAGGTTGTCCCGCAGCGACCCGGCGAGCACCGGGGCGTCCTGTTCGACGTAGCCGATCTGGGCGCGCAGCGCGGTGCGATCCAGCGAGCGGATGTCCAGCCCGCCCAGTCGCACGGTGCCGTCCGAAACGTCGTAAAACCTCTCGATCAGGGCGAGGATGGTGCTCTTGCCCGCGCCGCTCGGCCCGACGAGCGCCGTGCGCAGTCCGCGCGGGGCAGCGAAAGAAACGCCGTTGAGCACCGGCCGCGGGTCTGTTGACGGGGGAGCGGTCTCGATATCGGCGGCGGCAGCATCCGCTTCGTTGGAATCAGCGTCGACCGGAGCGACCGCATAGCCGAAGTGCACGTTCTCGAAGCTGATCGCGGCGGCTTCGGGGCGCACCTTTTCGTTGGCGGCGCCGACCGTCATGGCGAGCGGGGCGATGTCCCGGTCGAACTGGTCCTCGGCGGGCAGGTCGATGATCTCCTGGATACGGCCGAGCGCGCCGAGCGCGGAGTTAACCGAGGTGATCGCGCCGAAGAACTGTCCGAGCGGCATGATCATCATGAACAGAAACAGAATGAACGCGACCAGGTCGGCGATGGTGATGGCGTCGCTCGCGACCCGAAAACCGCCGACGCCGAGCACCACGAGAAACGACACCTGCATGGCGATGCCGGCGATCGGTACGACGAGGGCGCTGATCTTGGCAACCTTGATACCCATGCGCCAAGCGCCGCGGGCGTCTTCCTCGATCACGGCGACTTCACGGTCGGTGGCATTGGCGGCGCGCACGGTGCGAATGGCGCTGATGGCGCGTTCGACGCTGGCCGCGAGGTCGCCAACCTTCACCTGGGCGGCCGTGCTGGCGGTGCGAATGCGGCGGGACAGCAGGATGACGGTGACCACCGACACTGCGATGACGAGCACGGTCAGGCCGAGCAGTACCGGGTCGATGATGAGCATCGCCACGAGTGCGCCGATGAAGGTGAGCGACCCGCCGATCGCTTCGACCAGGCCCTGGGTGAGTACCGCGCGCAGCAGGGTGGTGTCGCTGCCGACGCGGGAGACGAGGTCTCCGGTGCGGCGGGCGTCGAATTCGCTGATCGGCAGTCGCAGCAGTCGCCCGACCAGTTTGCGCCGGCTGGAGAGCACGACGCCCTCGCCGGTGCGCTGCAGCAGATAGTGCTGGTAGCCGCTGATCAGGCCCGAAATGACCACGAGCGCAATCAGCACACCAACGAGCGACCCGAGTGGGTCATTCGCCTGCACGATCGTGATGACCTGGCTGACGAGCAGCGGCTGGGCCAGGCTCGCGGCGGCGCCCAGCACGCTCAGAACGATGACGACGCTGAGCACCTTTTTGTGCTCGAACAGGTAGGGCAATAACTGGCTGAACGTGGCGCGGGGACCGGCGGGAACGGGTCGGCCGCGTCGGCCGCGCGGTGTCTTCCCGGCGCTCGGGGAAGCGGATGCAGCAGCGGATTCGGGCACACGGGTAGCGGTAGTCACCAGAGAATCGTAGCTGCCGAAGATGCGAACAATCCCCAGTGTCACCGGTGCGGTCTAGGTTAGAACTGTGCCAGAGCCTGTCATCGCCACCCAGAATCTCGTCAAAAGTTATCCGGTCAAGAACGCAAGCGATTTCGTCGCCGTCGACGGCATCAGCTTTGAGGTTGCGCCGGGGGAGTCCTTCGGGCTGCTCGGGCCCAACGGCGCCGGTAAATCCACGACGATGCGCATGATCGGTGCGGTCTCCACGCGCACGAGCGGCGACCTGACTGTGCTCGGCCTCGACCCCAATCGGTATGGTCCCGAGATTCGCTCCCAGCTCGGTGTCGTTCCGCAGGAGAACAACCTCGACATGGAACTCAAGGTGCGGGAGAACCTACTGGTCTACGGCCGCTACTTCGGGCTGCCGCGCGCCCGGGTGGCCCGTCGGGCCGACGAACTGCTCGAGTTCGCGCAGCTCGCCGACAAGGCCTCCGCCAAGGTCGACGACCTGTCCGGCGGCATGAAGCGTCGCCTCACCATCGCCCGGGCCCTCATCAACGACCCGCGCATCCTGCTCCTCGACGAACCGACCACCGGCCTCGACCCGCAGGCACGCCACATTCTCTGGGACCGCCTCTTCCGCCTGAAAGAGCAGGGCACGACGCTGCTCCTCACCACCCACTATATGGACGAAGCCGAGCAGCTCTGCGACCGCCTCGTCGTGGTCGACAAGGGGCGCATCATGGCCGAAGGTTCCCCGGCCGACCTCATTCGCCGCTATTCCTCGCGCGAAGTGCTCGAGGTGCGGTTCGGGTCCACCCAGAACGCCGAGGTCGCGGGCCGCATCGAGGGCTATGGCGAGCGGGTCGACGTGCTGCCCGACCGCATCCTGGTCTACAGCGACAGCGGCGAGAATGAATTAGAGCGGATGACCGCAGCCGGCCTCCACCCGATCACCAGCCTCGTGCGTCGCTCCAGCCTCGAAGACGTGTTCCTGCGGCTCACCGGCCGAAACCTGATCGAATGAGCACGCTTTCCGATAACACGAGCGACGGCATCCGCTCTGATACGCTCGCGGCGGCGGTCGCGCAGGCCGCGCGTACCCGCCGTTACGGCTCCTGGTATGTGGCCGAACACCGATTTTTGGTGATGCGGTCGTATGCCCAGACCGTGCTGTTCACAGCAATCGGCAGCCCGCTGGTCTACCTGTACGCGATGGGGGTAGGCCTGGCAAGCCTGGTCGACGGCAATCTCGGCGACGACGCCGTCAACGGGGTGAGCTACCTCTCCTTCCTCGCCCCGGCGTTGCTCGCCAGCAGTGCGATCGCGGTGGCTTCCGAAGAGTTCACCTACCCGATCATGCTCGGCTTCAAGTGGAACCCCACCTTCTTCGGCATGAACGCAAGCTCGATTCAGCCCGGCCAGATCATCAACGGCATCGTCATCTCGGTCGCCGCGCGCATGCTGCTCACCTGTGCCATCTTCTTCGTCTTCATGCTGGTCTTCGGGGCGGTACCGGGGCCACTGGGGTTCGTCGCTGTGCTCGTGGCGCTGCTCACCGGCCTGGCCTTCGGGGCGCTCGTGATGGCCTACACGGCCACCCTCAAAGACGACACCGGACAGCTCGCCATGGTGCAACGCTTCGTCATTTTGCCGATGACCCTGTTCTCGGGCACGTTCTTTCCCCTCGATGTGCTGCCACCGTACCTGCAGTGGATCGGCTGGATCTCGCCACTCTGGCACGGCACCGAACTCTCTCGAGTCTTCGCCTACGGTATGCCGGAGCCGATCTGGTTGAGCCTCGTGCACGTGCTCTATCTCGCCGCGCTGCTGGCCGTCGGCTGGATCTGTGCCCGCCGCCTCACGGCCGACAGGTTGAACAAGTGACCGGGCCGCAGCTGTCTCCGTCGACGATCGCGGCGGGCGCTCGCCCGCCGCGCGCGTTCGGCCACCTTTATGCTGGCAACGCGCGCAGTGTCATGGCGCGCGGCTGGCGAGCGACCCGCAGCACCAACTCCCTCGTCGTACTGAGCGGCTTCGTCGAGCCCATCTTCTACCTGCTGTCAATGGGCCTCGGCCTCGGGGCACTGATCGGGCAGGTGCAGACCGCCGACGGCACCCAGGTCTCCTACGCAGCGTTCATTGCCCCGGCCCTGCTCGCCGTCGCCGCGATGAACGGCGCGATCTACGACTCGACCTGGAACGTGTTCTTCAAGATGCAGTTCGCCAAGCTTTACGAGGGGATGCTATCGACCTCGCTCGGCCCGCTCGACGTGGCACTCGGCGAGATCTCGCTCGCCCTGCTGCGCGGACTGCTCTACGCGACCGGATTCATGCTCGTCATGCAGGCCCTCGGCCTGAACCTGTCCTGGTGGGCGCTGCTCGCCCTGCTCGCCGTGTTGCTCATCGCGTTCGGCTTTGCGAGCGTGGGTATGGCGGTCACAAGCTACATGAAGACGTTCCAGCAGATGGACTGGATCAACTTCGTGCTGCTGCCGATGTTTCTGTTTTCGGCCACGTTCTACCCGCTCAGCGTCTACCCGCAGGGAATCCAATATGTGATCCAGGCGCTGCCGCTCTGGCACGGTGTCGAGCTCGTGCGGGCACTGACCACCGGCCAGGTCAACCTTGGGCTGCTCTGGCACGTGCTCTACTATGCCGTGATGATCGTGGTCGGCCTGTTCGCGACCACCCGCCGCCTCAAAGCCCTCTTCCTGAACTGACAACGCTCCCCCCACGCCGAGCGTGAGAGGAGCGGATGCCGTACCGAAAGAACTCAGCGGTGCAGGTCGAGGTCTTTGGTTTCGCGGCTCAGGATCAGCGCGATCAGGGTGATGACACCCATCACCGAGAGGTAGATGCCGACCCAGAACGGGCTGCCCTCGCCGATCGTCCAGAGCCAGACGGCGATGAACGGGGCAACTGCGGCACCCAGAATGGAACTTATGTTGTAAGCGAACGCCGAGCCGGTGTAGCGCACATTGGTCGGGAACAGCTCGGGCAGCAACGCGCCCATCGGGCCGAAGGTCATGCCCATGAGCGAGAAGCCCACGATGAGGAACAGCATCACACTGAGGTCACCGGCACCGAGCAACGGCACGAAGAGGAACCCGAACACGATGATGAACAGGGTCACGATGATGAGCGTCTTGCGACGTCCGTGCTTATCCGCCCAGGGGCCGGAGGCGAGGGTGAAGATTCCGAAGAACACCACGCCGAGAATCATCATGAGAATGAAGCTGTTGTAGGTGAAGCCGAGTCCGGGGACCTCGGCATCGGTGGCGGCACGACCGTAGCTCAGCGTGAAGGTGGTCATCAGGTAGAACAGCACGTAGGTGGCCAGCATGATGAACGTGCCGAGGATGAGTTCGCGCCAGTTGGACTTGAACACGGCAGCGAGCGGCAGCTTCTCAACCCTGTCAGCCTTGACGACCTTGGTGAAGACGTCACTTTCAACTAGGCGCAGACGCACCCAGAGTCCGACGATGACCATCACGGCCGAGAACAGGAACGGCACGCGCCAGGCCCACTCGAGGAACGCCTCCGACGGACGGGTCGGGTCGGTCGACGGCAGCGCGAGGGCGAGGCCGAGAAACAGGCCGTTGGCAATGATGAAGCCGAGCGGGGCGCCGACCTGCGGGAAGGTGCCGTACCAGGCGCGCTTGCCGACCGGAGCATTCTCGGTCGCAACCAGCGCCGCGCCGCTCCACTCCCCACCGAGGGCGAAGCCTTGGGCGAGACGCAGGATGACGAGCATGAGCGGTGCCCACCAGCCGATCATGGCGTAGGTCGGCAGCAGGCCGATCAAAAAGGTCGCGATACCCATCGTGAGCAGAGCGCCGACCAGGGTGGCCTTGCGTCCCTTGCGGTCACCGAAGTGGCCGAAGAACAGCGCGCCGATCGGGCGGGCGACCATCGCAGCGCCGAAGACGGCGAAGGAGGCGAGCAGCGCGGTGGTGTCGTTGCCGGTCGGAAAGAACAGGTGCGGGAAGACCAGAACGGCTGCCGTCGCGTAGACGTAGAAGTCGTAGAACTCAATGGTCGTGCCGATGAGGCTCGCCATGATGACGCGACTCTTCGGATTGAGAGGTGTAGTCGGCGTCGATACTGACGCTGTGCTTGTTGACATGAGGATGGAACGCTTTCGAAAGGATGGCTGAGCGCCGACGAAACCCGCAAGTCGATCTGACTTCCCGCGGAAGCGTTTACGCACGAATGGTGGTGTGGCCGCGTGTAGAGGTCACGAAATACCTTAGCCCGCTTTCGCGCAGTTACTTCCAGAGCACCGCGATGGCAACGTTGGCCAGGGTCAAGGCGCCAATGGCCCAGAGCACGAGCGATGAAACGCTCGGCTTCTTGCGGTTGACGATCACGAGCACGGTGATCACGAGGAGCACGACCAGCTTGACGCCGATCTTGGCATTGTCGATGTGGCCGAGCGAACCCATCTCGATGATGCCGACGAGCAGCACGCCGGTGACCAGCTGGGTCAGCGCACCGTGGAACATTGCGGCGACGATCGTGCCCTTGCCGACAATGATCGGCTTGATCTGCACGAGAAAGCCGCCGAGCAGCGAAGCCAGTCCGACGAAGTGCAGAATGAGCAGAATATTGCGTATAAGGTCCATGCGTTCAGCCTAGAGACACAAAGACGCCGTCCCTTACCCGATGTGCCCGCGCAACTCCCGAAGCACCAACGCGGTCGAGAGGGCAGCGGATGCCGCCTCCTCGCCCTTGTCTTCCTTCGACCCGGGCAATCCGGCCCGGTCGAGGCCCTGCTGCTCGTCGTCCAGCGTCAAGACGCCGAACCCCACAGGCTTGCCGGTGTCGAGGGCGACGCGGGTGAGGCCATCCGTTGCCGCATTCGAAACGAACTCGAAGTGGGGGGTGCCGCCGCGAATGATCACGCCGAGCGCGACGACCGCGTCGGCACCGCTATCGAGCGCGACCTTGCAGGCGACGGGCAATTCGAAGCTGCCCGGAACGCGAACGAGTGAGAATTCGGCGTTGCTCGCTTCGAGCACCCGGGTCGCGCCGGCGATGAGGCCGTCGGTGATGCCGGTGTGCCACAGACCGGCAACGATGACGAGCCGAAGGCCGCGTCCGTCAACGCTGATTGTGGGTCCTGTTCCAGCCATTAGGCGATTCCGTTCATGATTTCGATGTTGGAAATGTGGTGACCCATGCGGTCACGTTTGGTGGCGACGTACTCCTCGTTGAACTCGCCGATACCCACCACGAGCGGCACCCGTTCGGTCACGGCGACGCCGTGCAGTTCAAGTTGACGCACCTTCTCCGGGTTGTTGGTGAGCAGCCGCACCGACTGCAAACCCAGATCGTGCAGGATGCTGGTGGCCGCGCCGTAATCGCGGCTGTCGCCGGGCAGCCCCAGCGCGAGGTTGGCGTCGAGGGTGTCGAGGCCGTCCTCCTGCAGCTCGTAGGCGCGCAGCTTGTTGATCAGGCCGATGCCGCGCCCCTCCTGGCCGCGCAGGTAGACGACGACGCCGCCCTCCGCCTGGATGATGTCGAGGGAGGCGTCGAGCTGCGGTCCGCACTCGCACTTGAGCGAGCCGAAGGCCTCCCCGGTGAGGCACTCGGAGTGCACCCGCACAATGGCACCATTGACCGGGGTTCCGGCGACGAAAGCGACGTGATCGGCACCGGTGGAGCGGTCCCGGTAGGCGCGTACTCGGAAGGCCCCGTGCCGGGTGGGCACCGTGGTCTCCACCTCGAAGTCGACCCGCGGGGCCTCGATGATCGGGGCGATCGTCGGCAGCGCCTCGTTCGGGTGGAACTCGTCCAGGTAGCTGATCAGGTCTTTGATCGTGATGACGAGCAGCCCCTCGCGCTCACCGAGTTCGAGCAGGCCGGGCAGGCGCATCATTTCGCCGTCCTCGGCGACGATCTCGGCGATCGCGGCGACCGGAACCAGGCCGGCCAGTTTCATGAGGTCGACGCCGGCTTCGGTGTGGCCGCCGCGCTCTCGCACGCCGCCGTCGCGGGCCCGCAGCGGCAGGATGTGGCCGGGGCGGTGCAGGCTGGCCGGGGCCGACTGCGGGTCGGCCAGCACCCGCAGGGTGTGGGCGCGGTCAGCGGCACTGATGCCGGTCGACAGCCGGTCGGCGGCATCGACACTCACCGTGTAGTTGGTGCCGAGTGGGTCCTCGTTGTTGAGCACCATCACCGGCAGGTCGAGCTGGTCGGCGATCTCGTTGGTCATCGGCGCGCAGATGAATCCGGAGGAGTAGCGCACGGTCCAGGCGATCCACTCCTGCGTGGCCAACTGGGCGGAGATGATGACGTCGCCCTCGTTTTCGCGGCCCTCGTCGTCGGCGACGATGACCGGTCGGCCGAGGCGCAGGGCGTCGAGTGCGGAGGGAATATCGGCGAGGCTCATGATGCGCTCCTTGTTGCTGCTTCGGGCTGGGAATTGTGGGTGGCGAGGGCCAGCATCCGTTCGACGTGGCGCGCCAGAATGTCGGTCTCGATGTTGACCCGGTCGCCGACGGCGCGTTCGCCGAGGGTGGTGGCGGTGAGGGTCTCCGGAATGAGCGACACCTCGAACCACTGGTTCACATCGGTGGCCGGACTGATGTTGCTCACGGTGAGGGAGACGCCGTCGATGGCGATCGACCCCTTACCGACCACGAGCGGCGCCAGCTGGGCGCTGAGGCTGAATCGCAGCACCCGCCAGGCCTCGCCGGGGGTGACGGCGAGTACGGTGCTGGTGCCGTCGATGTGGCCCTGCACGATGTGGCCGCCGAGTCGTCCGCCGACGAGGGCGGCGCGTTCGAGGTTGACCGTGGAGCCGACTCTGGCGTCAGACAGGGTCGACATCGACAGGGTCTGGGCCATCACGTCGGCGGTGAACGTGTCGGGGGTGCGTTCGACCACGGTGAGGCAGACGCCGGCTACGGCGATGGAGTCGCCGTGACCGGCGCCGTCGACCACGAGTGGGCCGCGGATGGTGAGGCGGGCGGCATCCGCTGTGGTCTCGATGCGCTCGATCTGGCCGAGCTCCTCGATGATTCCGGTGAACATGGGTTCCTTAGGGTGTGAGCGGTCGGGCCACGATGAGAACATCGTCGCCGAGGCGGTCGAGGGAGTGGATAGAGAGGCGGCGCTGCTCGCCGATTGCGGCTACGCCGATGTCAGTGAGGGCCAGTCGCGGGCCGCCGATCAGCGTCGGCGCGAGGTAGACGAGGTATTCGTCGACCAGCCCGGCGGCCACGAACGCGCTCGCCACGGTTGGGCCGCCCTCGATGAACACGCTGCGCACGGCGCGTTTGTGCAGGTCGGCGAGTAGGCCGGGCAGGTCGAGGCCGTCGAAGAACAGCGGCTGCTGCGGGTGCGCAAACAGGGCAGAGGATGCCGGCGCCTCGCGTCGCCCGACCACCACGGGCACGGGCTGCCGGGGGAGCAGCACACCGTCGGCGTCGCGCGCGGTCAAGGCGGGGTCATCGGCGAGAACGGTGCCGGTGCCGATCAGGATCGCATCGGAGGCGCTACGACGTCGGTGCACGTCGAGGCGGGCCGCGTCGCCGGTGATCCAACGGCTGGAGCCGTCGGCGGCGGCCGCGCGCCCGTCGAGGCTCGACGCCCATTTGAGAGTGACGAACGGGCGACCGAGGCGGGCGGCGACGAGCCAGTCGGCGAGAAAAGCCTCGCCGACATTGGCGAACAGCCCGCCCTGCACCTCGATGCCGGCGGCGCGCAGCCGGTCGGCCCCGCCGCAGGAGTGCTGGCCCGGGTCGGTCACCGAGTACACGACGCGGGCCACGCCGGCATCGATCAGGGCCTCTGCGCACGGACCGGTGCGGCCGATATGGTTGCACGGTTCGAGCGTGACAACGACGGTGCTTCCGCGAGCGGCGCCGGGGTCGAGCTGTGCGAGCGCGTCGACCTCCGCGTGCCGGGTGCCGGCGCCGCGGTGCCACCCTTCGGCGAGGGTCTCGCCGTTGGCATTCAGAATTACGCAGCCCACCCGCGGGTTGACTCCGGTGGCGAGGCCCTGGGCGGCCAGCTCGAGGGCGCGGCGCATGGCGCTCCGCAGGCCCACGTTAACTGCCGCGTTGTTGGTCATCCCGCCCTCATCCGTGTCGGACGAGCTCCGGGGGCGTGGGTGTGCATCATCATGCCTAAAACCCGTCGGTCAACCGTAGGGGCCAACCAACTCGTGCGCCTCCCGTCCGGACTTTAACCGTCGGTGCTGGAGTTTCACCAGCTCAACCGTCGGTCCCTCGTCAAAGGGACTAACGGGTCGCGGACTTTAACCGCCGGTTCGGAATTACACCGACCCCGGAGCACGTGTAGTACTTCTAGTTATAGTGCAACAGCCTGCGCGCCGTGGTATTCCGTTCAATATCCGATCAGTTTGCCTCGACCAGGGCGCGGGCCGTGCTCTCGTCGACGAACAGGTCGGTGATGAGGTGTGCGGCCAGAGCGCCGCGCAGGCTCGCGAGCTTGGAGCGACCGGCCACAACGCAGATGCGGCGCGGGGTGCGGCGCAGCGCGGTGAAGTCCGGACCGGTGGAGCGTTCGTTCATGGCGATATCGTCGGCCGAACCGTCGGCGCGGTAGAACACTGTCGCGACGTCGCCGACCACGCCGGCCGCGCTGAGGGCGTCGAATTCGGCCTGCTCGAGGTAGCCGCCGGCGTAGACCCGGCTGATCACGCCGGAGAACGGAGAACCGAGGCCGAACAGGGCGATATCCATGATGGACTGCATATCGATCAGGCGACTGATGCTGCGCTCGCGCCACAGCGCCTGCTTGGTCGCGGGGTCGTCGAAGAAGGCCGGCACCGGAAACTGCTGCACATGCGCGCCGAAGGCCGTTCCGAAACGGCCGAGAATCTCACTCGCGTAGCCGAGACCGGTCGTACGCATATTTCCGGCGCCGTTGAGCTGCACGATCTGCGAGTTGTGCGTCTGCTTGGGCGTCACGTGCCGGCTGATCGCGTTCATGGTCGAACCCCAGGCGATACCCATGGTCATGTTCGAGTCAAAGTATTGGCCGAGAATCCGTGCAACAGACAGGGCCACACGCTCGAGCCGATCGACATCGCTCGCGCTGTCCGGAACCGGAACGACGTGCGCGGTGATCTGAAATCGAGCCTCGATCTGCTGCTCGAGGTGACTCGGGGCATCCAGTGGGGACTTGATTTGGATGTCGACCAGGCCGGTCTCTCGAGCGTGGCTGAGCAAGCGGGAGACGGAGGAACGGGAGGTATGTAGCTCCTGGGCAATGGCATCCATTGTGAGGTCCTGCATGTAGTACAGGTGCGCGGCGGTGAGGGCATCGCGGCTGCGGTCGGACTGCACGGGGTCGGTCTCGAAGGTCACAGCGGCTCCTTGCACGTATGTTCAATCCGGTTGAGAAATTATGTAGGACTGTCAGAATGAATCTATTCACATGGCTTGTCGAGTGCAAGCCCGAGACAGAGGTGACAACAATGTCGTTCTTAAACTCACAGACTTCGACCGCGATCTCCGCTCATCCGAACGCCCAGGTGCTCATCATCGGCGCAGGCATCAACGGCATCGCGACCTTCCGCGATCTGGCACTGCAGGGCGTCGACGTGGTCATCGTAGAAAAGAACGACTTCGTCTCCGGCGCCTCGTCGGCCAGCTCGCACATGATCCACGGCGGCGTGCGCTACCTCGAAAACGGTGAGTTTCGCCTGGTGAAGGAGTCGGTGACGGAGCGCAACAGCCTGCTCAAGATCGCGCCGCACTACGTCAAGCCGCTGCAGACGACCATTCCCATCTTCTCCACCTTCTCCGGTGTGATGGCAGCGCCGCTCCGGTTCCTGACCCACAAGCAGGGAGCCAAGCACGTTGAGCGCGGCGCCATGCTCATCAAGCTCGGTATGATGATCTACGACGCCTTCTCCCGCGACGGCGGCACCGTGCCGCGCCACGAGTTCAAGGGCCGTGCCAAGGCGCTCGCCGCCCTGCCGCTGCTGAACCCCGGCCTCAAGTACACCGCCACCTACTACGACGCGGCCATGCACGACCCTGAGCGTCTCGCCCTCGATGTGCTGCGCGACGGCCTCGACGCCGGTCCCCACGCCCGCGCCGCTAATTACGTTGAAGCCGCGGGCATGGATGAGAACGGTGTGCTCCTGCGCAACACCATCACCGGCGATGAATTCCGATTCCAGGCGGATGTCGTCGTCAACACCAGTGGCCCCTGGACCGACCTCACCAACTCTGCCCTCGGTCAGCCGAGCACCTTCATGGGCGGCACCAAAGGCTCCCACGTGGTGCTCGACAACCCGGAGCTGCTCGCGGCAACCGGTGGACGCGAGATCTTCTTCGAGCATGAAGACGGTCGCATCGTGTTGATCTACCCGCTCAAGGGCCGCGTTCTGGTCGGTACCACCGACCTCGAGCACGATATGACCAAGCCGATTCGGTGCACCGAACCTGAGATCGACTACTTCTTCGACCTGGTCGCGCACGTTTTCCCAACGGTAAAGGTCGATCGTTCGCACATCGTGTTTCGCTTCGCCGGTGTGCGCCCGCTGCCCCGCCACGACGATGAGGCCCCCGGTTTCGTCTCCCGCGACTATCGCATCGAGTCGCGTCCGCTGCCCCGCGCCGGAGCCGCCGACGGCACCCTGCTCAGCCTGGTCGGAGGCAAGTGGACAACGTTCCGTGCCCTGGCCGAAAACCTGAGCACCGACATTCTGAAGCTGCTTGGCCTGCCGCGCACCGTCTCTACCGAGGGCCTGGCCATCGGTGGCGGGCGCAACTTCCCGGCAACGGATGCCGCCCACCAGGTTTGGGTCACCGCCCACGGCGACGAGGTCGGCACTGACCGCGCCGCAGCCCTGCTCGCCCGGTACGGAACGCGGGCCAGCGAGGTCATCGAGTTCTTGACCGACCCAAGCGGTCCGGCGGATGCCCCGCTCCAGCACAACGCGGCCTACAGCCGGCGTGAGATCGAGTTTCTGGCATCGACCGAGAGCGTCGTGCGCCTGATCGACGTGCTCCTGCGCCGCACCAGCATGGCCTTCGTCGGCGCGGTCACCACCCCGCTGCTCAAAGAGCTCGCGCTCGTCGTCGCCCCCGTGCTCGGCTGGGACGCCGAACGCCGGGCTGAAGAAATCGAGCTGGCACGCGGCATCCTGATCGACGCGCACGGGGTCGACCTCGCTGCCGTCAGCGAGGCCGCCGTCTTCGGCGCCTGACCCCCCGTCCGGGGCTGACGATTGCCGGCAATCTGCACGAATGTGCAGGCGAAACCGGCTCACTCCGCCTTGGGCGCCGATACGTTTTAGACACAACGCACGACAGCCGCACTCGACAACTAGGTCGAGCGCGGTGACCAGCAGCACCCCATCTGAAAGGTCAATGTGGACAATCTCGGTGTCGTCTTTATGTCAGAGGTCGTGGGAACGGCCATCCTCGTGCTACTCGGCTGTGGCGTGGTCGCCAACGTCGCCCTCGCCAAGAACAAGGGTTTCGGCGGCGGCTTTCTCATGGTCACCATCGGCTGGGGCCTCGCGGTCTACGCCGGTGTGATCGCCGCCTACAACTCCGGTGCCCACCTGAACCCGGCCGTCACCCTCGGTCTCGTCGCGAGTGGGGCCGACACCTTCGGTTCGGGCGTGCCGGTCAATGTCGTATCGACGCTGACCTATATCGGCGCCCAGATGATCGGTGCCATCCTCGGCGCCGTCGTGGTGTGGCTCGCCTACAAGCAGCACTTCGACCAGGAGCCGGAAGCCGCCAACAAGCTCGGCGTCTTCTCTACCGGGCCAGCCATCCGCTCTTACGGCTGGAACCTCGTCACCGAGATCATCGGCACCTTCGTGCTCGTCTTCGTCGTCATCGGTTTCGGCCGCAACGGCGACGGCGGCGGCCTGGCAGCCCTCGGCGCGCTGCCGGTGGCCCTGCTCGTGATCGCGATCGGTGCCTCTCTCGGTGGGCCCACCGGTTACGCCATCAACCCCGCCCGTGACCTCGGACCCCGCATCGCGCACTTCCTGCTGCCGATCAAGGGCAAAGGGTCGAGCGACTGGTCCTATTCCTGGGTGCCGGTCGTGGGCCCCATCATCGGTGGCGTCCTTGCCGGCGCCTCGTCGGGAGTGCTGCTACCCATCCTGGGCTAAGCCACTCGACGTATTCTGCAGCATCCGCTTTAAACTTAGAAATTCCACCTGGAACAACAAAGGAGTTACACATGGCCAAGTACGTTCTCGCCATCGACCAGGGAACCACGAGCTCCCGCGCGATCGTGTTCGACAAGGCGGGGTCGATCATTTCGACCGGCCAGCTCGAGCACGAACAGATTCTGCCGCAGGCCGGCTGGGTCGAGCATGACCCGAAGGAAATCTGGGACAACACCCGTGAGGCCATCGGCCAGGCGCTGTCAAAGGCGAACATCACGCGCCACGACATCGAAGCCATCGGCATCACCAACCAGCGCGAAACCGCTGTCGTCTGGGACAAGAACACCGGCGTGCCCGTCTACAACGCCATCGTCTGGCAGGACACGCGAACCCAGCCGATCGTCGATCGTCTCGCAGCGGATGGCGGTGTCGAGCGGTTCAAGGGCAAGGTCGGCCTGCCACTGGCCACCTACTTCTCCGGCACCAAGATCGTCTGGATCCTCGAAAACGTCGAGGGTGCCCGCGCCAAAGCGGATGCCGGCGACCTCCTGTTCGGCACCACCGACTCCTGGGTCCTCTGGAACCTGACCGGTGGCATCGAGGGCGGCGTGCACGCGACCGACGTCACCAACGCGAGCCGCACCATGTTCATGGACCTCGAAACCCTTCAGTGGGACGACGAGATCCTCGCCATCTTCGACGTGCCGAAGTCGATGCTGCCCGAGATCAAGTCTTCATCCGAGGTCTACGGCATCGCGAGCGGGCACAGCCTGCTGCGCGAGGTGCCGATCGCCGGCATCCTCGGCGACCAGCAGGCCGCAACCTTCGGCCAGGCCGCCTTCGACCAGGGCGAAGCGAAGAACACCTATGGCACCGGTAACTTTCTGATCTTCAACACCGGCACCGAGATCATCCACTCGAAGAACGGCCTGCTCACCACGGTCGGCTACAAGCTCGGCGACGCCCCCGTGCACTACGCGCTCGAAGGATCGATCGCCGTGACCGGGTCGCTCGTGCAGTGGATGCGCGACCAGCTCGGCATCATTAAGAACGCCTCTGAGATCGAAGACCTCGCCAAGACGGTCAAGGACAACGGCGGAGCCTACTTCGTACCGGCCTTCTCCGGCCTGTTCGCGCCGTACTGGCGGTCCGACGCCCGCGGTGCCCTGGTCGGCCTTACCCGCTACGTCAACAAGGGTCACATCGCACGCGCGGCGCTCGAGGCCATTGCGTACCAGACCCGCGAGGTGCTCGACGCGGTCAACGCCGACTCCGGCGTGCCGCTGACTGAGCTCAAGGTCGACGGCGGCGCCACGGCGAACGACCTGCTCATGCAGTTCCAGGCCGACATCATCGGCGTGCCGGTCGTGCGCCCGGTCGTCGCCGAGACCACCGCCCTCGGTGCCGCGTATGCGGCCGGCCTAGCGGTCGGATTCTGGAGCGGCCTCGACGACCTCCGCGCCAACTGGCAGGAAGACTCCCGCTGGGAGCCCTCCATGGACAAGGACGAGGCCGACCGCCTCCTGCGCAACTGGAAGAAGGCCGTAACGAAGACCCTCGACTGGGTAGACGAAGACGTGCGCTAGCGTCCGCCCGTGTGACCCAAAGCCCGGCCCCGCCAACGCGGAGCCGGGCTTTCGGCATCTCGCCTCGACGAGCAGCTGGCCATCCGGCCTCCGCTCTGTCTCCCCTTTCCACCTGGCCCAGCCGCATAATTCCTGCAATTTGCGGCCGCGAATTGGAGTTAGGCCGGGCGCGTTTCCACTGACTGCCCGCTGAGCGCACTGGTGAGTTCGGCCAAGGTCTCGATCCGAAGAATACGGAGGCGCGCGGCGTCTATTTTGTCGGCAGGCGTCAGTGGGACAGCGGATGGGGTGGCGCGGTCGAGCCAGACCCCCGTCAGTCCCGCAGCAGCCGCGCCCAGAGCATCCGTGCGGAGCCGGTCCCCGACATACACCGCCTCTGACACGGGCACGCCGAACAGGGCGCAGGCGTGCTCGAAGATGCGCACGTCGGGCTTGGCGACGCCGAGTGCACCCGAGGTGACGACGTGCTCGAACCGGTCGTGCAATCCGACCCGCCAAATTTTCTCGCCCTGAAAGACCGGGTCGCCGTTCGTGATGAGGCCAAAACGCACTCCGGGCAGAAGCTCCACCAGCGCATCGAGGCAGGGGAGGGCGTCGTCGTGCAGCCGCCAACTGGCCCGGTACCTCAGGAAGTAGTCGTCGAACCAGGCGTCAGCCTCGGCGTCAGTCAACGAAACGCGGAATGACGCCGCGAAGTCCTGGGCGCGGGCGCGGCGTTGGCCGGCGAAATCCAGAGTGCCGGCGAGGTAGGAGTGGTAGTGCTCCTCCTCGAGTGCATCCCAGAGCGCGGTGGCCGCCGTCCGGTCGCCGGTAGCGAATTCGCCGCCGATCCGGTCGAGGTGCAGCAGAATGCCCGCTGCAACCGCTCCCCGGTGTGCGAAGAGGGTGTCGTCGAGGTCGAACAGAACAACCCTCGGCATCATCGCGAGCCCAGGGTCTCTGCGGGCCAGCCGGGCTGTGGCCCACGGTCGTCTCCGGCGGCGAGGTGGCCCTGCCACGAGTCAGGGTAGCTTCCGTCCCGGTAGGCGGCGACGGATGGCCCCACCCCGGAATACCGAAACCCCGACTTCCACGCCGCTCGGGCTGACGCGACGTTTCCGAGCAGGCACTCCCAGTGCAGAACATCGATGAGTCTGGATGAGAACGCCCAATCGGCGACCAGTCGTTGCGCTTCGGGGATGAGCCCGCGGCCACGGTGCGGGGCGCCCAACCAGAAGCCGATGGACCCCACCCGGTGGACGGAAGCGTCGGCCGCGACGGATTCTCCCGTCAAGCGCAGCGCGATCACGCCGAGGAGGTCTGCCCCGGCCGTCTCGCGCAGCGCCCAGGTATATTCTCGATCCGACATCCATCCGGCGGGAACATACTCGCTGAGGAATCCTTCGGCGTGCTCGAAGCGGTACGGCCACGGAACGGTCAGAAAGCGCTCGAAGATCGGGTCCTGGCAGTACTCGAAGACTCGATCGGCATCGTCGGCCACCGGTTGATCGAGCACGACCCCGGGCGATGACAGCACGAACGGACGCATCAGCGGCGCGGCAGGAAGCCGACCCGGTCGTAGACGGTTGCCAGCGTCTCGTTCGCGACAGCGTCAGCCCTCGCGGCGTTCGACGCCAGCACCCGGTCGAGCTCGGCCTGGTCGCCGAGCAGTTCGGCGACGCGCTCGCGAATCGGGTCGAAGGTGCCCAGAACAACCTCGACCAGCCCCTTCTTGAGATCGCCGTAGCCGCGCCCGGCATACTCGGTTTCGAGCGACTCGATCGTGCGCGAGGCCAGCACGGAGTAGATCGTGAGCAGGTTCGCCACACCCGGCTTGTTCTCGCGGTCAAACACCACGCCGCCATCGACATCCGTCACCGCGCGCATGATCTTCTTGCGAGTCACACCGGGCTCGTCGAGCAACCAGATGACCCCGGCGTGCGATTCGGCCGACTTGCTCATCTTCGACACGGGGTTCTGCAGGTCGTAGATCTTCGCGGTTTCCTTCACGATCGCCACCTCGGGAACCGTGAAGGTGTCGCCGAACCGCGAGTTGAAGCGCAGCGCGAGGTCGCGGGTGAGTTCGACGTGCTGGCGCTGGTCTTCCCCGACCGGCACCACCTCGGTCTGGTACAGCAGAATGTCCGCGGCCATCAGCGTCGGGTAGGCGAACAGGCCAACGGTGGTCGCGTCTGCGCCGTGCCGCGCGGACTTGTCCTTGAACTGCGTCATGCGGCTGGCCTCACCGAACCCGGTGATGGTGTTCAGAACCCAGGCCAGCTGGGCATGCGCGGCCACGTGCGACTGCACGTACAGCGTCGATGCCGACGGGTCGATGCCGGCCGCAATATATTGCGCCGCAGTGCCGCGGGTGTTCTCCCGCAGCTTTGAAGGCTCCTGCGCCACGGTGATGGCGTGCAGGTCGACGATGGAGAAGAACGCGTCGTGCGTCTGCTGCAGCGACTTCCAGTTGAGCAGCGCGCCAATGTAGTTGCCGATCTGCAGGGACTCGGCGGAGGGCTGCATGCCCGAATACAGGCGGGGTTTGGTCATGAGTTCAACGCTCCAGAAAGGTCATAGTCGACAACGACGGGGGAATGGTCGCTCCAGCGCTGGTCGTACGCCGCGGCCCGATCGACCGCGTAGGAACCAACGGATGCCGCCAACAGCGGGCTGGCCAGATGGTAGTCCAGCCGCCACCCGGTGTCATTGTCGAAAGCCTGGCCGCGCTGGGACCACCAGGTGTACGGTCCCTCGACCTCGCCGGCCCACTTGCGCCCGACATCGACCCAGCCGAGTCCGGCACCCGCGTTGTACAGGGGGTCGCCTTCCGCTCCGAGGATACGGTCGAAATACTCCCGCTCTTCCGGCAGGAAGCCGGCGTGCTTCTTGTTTCCGCGCCAGTTCTTGATATCCAGCGTGCGGTGCCCCACGTTCAGGTCGCCGAGTACGAGCGCGAGCGGGCTGTGCGCGGTCAGTTCGGGCAGCCGCGCGAGCATGGCGTCGAGAAACTTGTACTTCTCGACCTGCTTGGGGGTGTCGGTCTCGCCGGAGTGCACGTAGGTGCTCACGACGGTGATGACCTGCCCGTTGACCTCGTAGTCGGCTTCGAGCCAGCGGCCGGCGCTGTCGAATTCTTCGGCGCCCAAGGCAACACGATGAATGGATGCTCCGGCGCGGCTCGCCAAGGCGACCCCGGCCCGCCCCTTCGCGGTGGCGGCATCGTGCAGAATGTTCCAGTCCGGCCCGAGCAGTCCCTCGAGGTCCTCGGTGGAGGCACGCACTTCCTGAATCGCGAGAATGTCAACGTCTCGGGCATTCAGCCAGTCGCCCATCCCCTTGCGGTACGCGGCTCGTACCCCGTTCGTGTTGATGCTGGCAATGCGTAGGGGCTTAGCTGAAGACATGGGCCAAGTCTACTTAGTGGTCTGAGCCGCATCCGCCTTGGCGTACCCAGCGACGATCGCCTCGGCCGCGCGGAGCCGTCGCCGGGCGCTCCAGCGGACATACCAGGGCGAGGTGTCGACGGCAGCCCTGGCCGAGCTGAGCTCGCCCTGCGCGGTCAGCCGGAGAGCGTCGTGCATGCGCCGGCGCTGGCTGGCGGCGGCTTCATCGGCGCTCAGGGTGTGGGGCGGGATCCCCGCGTCGTCCATGCCCACCGCAATCCAGGACGCGGCGATCAGCGTGACCGTGCTCACGAGGTTGAACCAGATCAGTAGCCCGATGATCACGGCGAACGTCGCCAGGAGCGGGTTGCGATTGGCGCCGCCGAGGAGCGCGCCGCCGAGGACCTTGAGCAGGCCGAGAGCGACGCCACCGAGCAGAGCTCCGGTAAACAGCCGCCGCGGGGGAATGCGCACCCGGGAGAGCACCCGGAACAGGCCGGCCAGCGTGAGCGTATCGATGATGAGCACGACCGCCAGACCGATCAGCCGGGCCGACGCCTCATAGAAGAACGAGTCCTGCGGCAGGTGAAAGACACTGAACAGCACGTCGAGCAGGGCTGTGCTGGCGAGCGACACGACGGCCGAGAGAATCAGGGCCAGGCCGAACACCAGCCCAAGGCCGAGCTCACGGAGCTTCACCCAGACGAAGAACGTGGTCTGCGGGGGCATATCGAACACGGTGCGCACGGCCTGGGCCGTGGCCGACAGCCAGCTGAGCGCGGTGAACAGCAGCCCGACCAGTGCTATCGCACCGATCCAGGTGAAAATTCCGGCGGCCGCCAGCAGCTTTGGGTCAATGATGCCGTCGGTGCCAATCAATCCCGGAATCGACTGGTTGATGATTGCATAGAGCGCGTCCAGCAGGGGCTGGTTCGCGGTCAAGAACAGTCCGGCAATGGAGAAACCCACCCAAACGGCCGCGAAAATGGCGAAAATCGCCTGATACGACATACCGGCGGCCAAGATACTGCCGCCCACGCTGCTGAAATGAGTCACGACCCGCACGGGGCGCCAAGTCTGGACGCGCGCTACAAGTTCTTTCACTCTGCCAGTTTAACGAGAGACACCCCCGTCGAATCGACGGGGGTGTTCTTCATGCAATCGGGCAGTTACGCCTTGCCTCGCATGATGGCCTGCTTGACCTCGGCGATGGCCTGGGTCACCTGGATGCCGCGGGGGCAGGCATCCGTGCAGTTGAAGGTCGTGCGGCAACGCCACACGCCCTCTTTGTCGTTGAGAATGTCGAGGCGCACTTGGGCGCCATCGTCGCGCGAATCAAAGATGAAACGGTGCGCGTTGACGATGGCGGCCGGGCCGAAGTACTGGCCGTCGGTCCAGAACACCGGGCAGCTCGACGTGCATGCCGCGCAGAGAATACATTTTGTGGTGTCGTCGAAGC
Organism: Cryobacterium sp. N19; assembly: GCF_002929595.1. Classification (NCBI taxonomy): domain Bacteria; kingdom Bacillati; phylum Actinomycetota; class Actinomycetes; order Micrococcales; family Microbacteriaceae; genus Cryobacterium; species Cryobacterium sp. N19. Next base: position 314,879 of record NZ_PJJR01000051.1, read on the forward strand.
GCGCGCGCTGGGCGACCGTCTGGATGCGCTCCTTGCCCTTTTCCGGCTTGACGCTGTTCATCATGAACGGCTGTATTGCCTTGAAGGAGGCGAAGAACGGCTCCATGTCAACGATGAGGTCCTTCTCCAGCGGCAAGCCCTTGATGGCCTCCACATAAATGGGCTTCGTAACGTCGAGGTCCTTCATGAGCGTCTTACAGGCAAGACGGTTGCGGCCGTTGATGCGCATGGCATCCGAGCCGCAGATGCCGTGAGCGCAGGAGCGACGGAAGGTCAGCGAGCCGTCCTGCTCCCACTTGATCTTGTGCAGCGCGTCGAGCACGCGGTCGGTCGGGTAGAGCTGCACGTCAAAATCCTGCCAGTGCGGCTCGTCGTCGACCTCCGGGTTGAAGCGACGAATAATGAGCGTGACCGTGAAGGATTTGATCTCTTCCGGCACGACGGGCTTGTTATCGATTGTGGCGGTACTCACTAGTACTTCCTCTCCATCGGCTGGTAGCGGGTGATGACAACCGGTTTCCAGTCAAGCTTGATGTGGTCGGCGGCATCGGCCGACATGGCGTCACCCTTGAGGTACGCCATGGTGTGCTTGAGGTAGTTCTCGTCATCACGAACGAGGTAGTCCTCGCGCTGGTGGCCGCCGCGGCTTTCCTTGCGGTTGCGGGCGGAGTAGACGACGACCTCGGCGAGGTCGAGCAAAAAGCCCAGTTCGACGGCTTCGAGCAGGTCGGTGTTGAATCGACGACCCTTGTCCTGCACGCCGATGTTCTTGTAGCGCTGACGCAGCAGGTGGATGGTCTCTGTGACCTCGGCGAGGGACTCATCGGTGCGGAACACCTGAGCCTTCTTGTCCATTTCTTCCTGCAGAATCTTGCGCAGCACGGCGATGCGCTCGGTTCCGGTCGACGAGCGGATGCCTTCCAGCAGCTCGCGCACCTCCTTGGCCGGGTCTTCCGGCAGCGGAACGAACTCGGCCGTCTTGACGTACTCAACGGCGTTGTTGCCGGCGCGCTTGCCGAACACGTTGATGTCGAGCAGCGAGTTGGTGCCGAGACGGTTCGAGCCGTGCACCGAGACGCAGGCGCACTCGCCGGCTGCGTACAGCCCGGGAACGACGACCTCATTGTTGCGCCAGACTTCGGCCTTCACGTTGGTCGGGATGCCGCCCATCGCGTAGTGCGCGGTCGGCATGACCGGAACCGGCTCGGTGACCGGGTCGACGCCGAGGTAGGTGCGCGCGAATTCGGTGATGTCGGGCAGCTTGGTCTCGAGCAGTTCCTTACCGAGGTGGGTGCAGTCCAGGTACAGGTAGTCCTTGTCGGGCCCGGCGCCGCGACCCTCCGCGACCTCCTTGAGCATGCAGCGCGAGACGATGTCACGCGGGGCGAGGTCCTTGATGGTCGGTGCGTAACGTTCCATGAAACGCTCACCTGAAGCGTTCCGAAGGATTGCTCCCTCGCCGCGAGCTCCCTCGGTCAAGAGGATGCCCAATCCGGCCAGCCCGGTCGGGTGGAACTGGAAGAACTCCATGTCCTCGAGCGGCAGACCCTTGCGCCAGACGATGCCGACGCCGTCACCGGTGAGGGTGTGGGCGTTGGAGGTGGTCTTGTAGATCTTGCCGAAACCACCGGTGGCGAAGATGAACGCCTTGCCCTGGAACACGTGCAGTTCGCCGCTCGACAGGTCGAGGGCCACCACGGCCGACGGCTGGTCGACACCGTCGACGTTGGTCATGACCAGGTCGAGTACGTAGTACTCGTTGAAGAAGTTGATGCCGCGCTTGACGCAGTTCTGATAGAGCGTCTGGAGGATCATGTGGCCGGTGCGGTCAGCGGCGTAGCAGGCGCGACGCACCGGGCTCTTACCGTGGTCGCGAGTGTGGCCACCGAAACGGCGCTGGTCGATCTTTCCCTCAGGCGTGCGGTTGAACGGCAGGCCCATGTTCTCAAGGTCGATGACCGCGTCGATGGCTTCCTTGGCCAGGATCTCGGCGGCGTCCTGGTCAACCAGGTAGTCGCCGCCCTTGATCGTGTCGAAGGTGTGCCATTCCCAGTTGTCTTCCTCGACGTTGGCGAGGGCCGCAGCCATCCCGCCCTGCGCCGCACCGGTGTGAGAACGCGTCGGGTAGAGCTTGGAAATGACCGCTGTGCTGGCGTGGGGGCCGGCTTCGATGGCGGCACGCATGCCGGCTCCACCCGCTCCCACAATGACGATGTCGTGCTGGTGGTAGTGCACGCCGTCTACGACGGTGGACTCCGGGGACGCTGTGGAAGAAGTCATATTTGTTAGTGCAGCTCCTAGAGGGACTTACAGAACGAGGCCACGAGGTCGGCGGGCGCACCGGCGGGGCAAGGATCGAAGGTGAACACCACGAGGGTGCCGAGCGTGATCAGCGCGACGACGCTGACCAGAATCGCGACCTTCAGGATGCCGCGGCTGATCCGCGAGGTGGCGTAGTCGTTGACCAGGGTGCGCATGCCGTTGCCGCCGTGAATCAAGGCGAGCCAGAGCATGATGACGTCCCAAACCATCCAGAACGGGTTGGTCAGCTTGCCGGCGACGAACGCGAAGTTCAGGGCGCTGACGCCCTCACCGATCATGAGGTTGACGAACAGGTGGCCGAAGATGAGCACGACCAGCACGACGCCGGAGACGCGCATGTAGATCCAGCCCCACTTTTCCCAGTTGACCCCGCTCTTTTTCGTGCTGCGGGTGTACGGGCTGCGGGGAGCTTCGATTGTTGAAGTCATATTGTCGCCCCCTAGTGGCTGAACACGTTGATGAGGTGGCGCGGCGCGAAGCCCAGCATGGTGACGACCCAGAGGCCGATGACGACGTAGAACAGCACCCGCTGGTGCTTGGCGTTCCAGAAGTCGATCAGAATGATGCGCAGACCGTTGAAGGCGTGGAACACGATGGCGCCGACGAGTGCGACCTCACCGAGACCCATGATCGGTGTCTGGTACTGCCCGATAACCGCGTTGTACGCTTCGGGGCTGACCCGCACGAGCGCCGTATCGAGAATATGGACGAGCAGAAAGAAGAAAATTGCGACGCCGGTGATGCGGTGCAATACCCACGACCACATGCCCGTGTTACCCCGATACAGGGTGCCGGCGGGGCGACGTGACGTCGTCTTCTGCTGAGAATCTAGGGTTCCTGCCGTCTGTGGCATGAACAACCCTCCCTGGCTGAATTATGGCTCTTAAGTGAGACCGAGAATGCGCTATTAGCACATTTAGTTAGTCTACAAGTGCTCCGCCTTCTCGTGTCAGTTAGGGTGCCCTAACGTTGCATCGAGGGTGGCACGTGAGTGCCGGCGCGCACGGCGAGGCGCTCGTCGATGGCCTGCTCGTAGTAGTCGACCAGCTCGGCGCAGACCGTGGGCCAGGAGCGCCCGAGCACTGCGCGACGCCCGGCTTCGCCCATGCGCGCACGCAGCATGGGGTCGAGTGCGAGCTGGCACACCCAGTGCTTGAGATCACGGTCGTCATTCGGTCGAAACAGATACCCGTTCTCGCCGTGCGCCACCAGATCGATCGGCCCTCCGGCGTGCGGGGCCACCACCGGCAGCCCGGCCGCGTGCGCTTCCTGCAGCGTCTGGCCGAACGTCTCCTCGGTACCGGCGTGCACGAACACGTCAAAGCTCGCGTAGGCGACGGCGAGTTCGCGGCCCGACAGCCGCCCCAGCCAGGTGACCGGCATGCCCGCGAGGGCCCGCCGTATAGAAGGTACGCTCGGTCCGTCTCCGACGAGAGCCAAACGGATGCCCGGCACCCCGCGCAGCGCACGAAGCCGCTCCACCTGCTTCTCCGGGGCCATGCGACCGACGTAGCCCACGATCACATCGCGTTGGCCTTCCGTCTTGAGCGCGGGCGCAATCCGTTCCCGGAGCGCGGCGACCGCCGGATCGTTCTTCAGATTGGGGTGAAAACCGGTCAGGTCGACACCGCGGGTCCACATGGCCAGGCGGGGCACGCCGAGGCGCAGCAGGGCGGCCATCGACGACGACGATGGAACGAGGGTGCGGGTGGCACCCTCGTGTACCCACTTCACGAATCGCCAGGCCAGGGCCGTTGCGGGGCCGAGGTGATTTCGGTGAGCGTAACCGGCGACATCCGTTTGAAAGATCGCGACCGAGGGGATGTCGAGCCGGTTGGCGGCGCTGATGCCCTGGGCGCCGAGCAGAAACGGCGAGGCGGCGTGCAGCACGTCCGGGCGAAAGTCGGCGAGCAGCTTCTGTACCTGCGGGCTCGGCATTCCGACAGGAAATTCGCGGTAGTTCACGGCGGAGACGGTGTGCACCGGAAAACCCGCATACTCGGCTGGGGCACCGGAGGGGGCGATGACCAGGGCCTCGTGTCCGGTGGCGGCCAGGTGGTCGAGCACCTTGCACACGCTCGTGGTCACCCCGCTCACGGTGGGGAGAAAACTTTCGCTGATGACTGCGATCCGCATGGTTCGAGGTTAAGTCGCGACGATTGCCGCCGGGTGACGGGCGCATGAACAGTGGTGTCAGGCACTCGCATCGGGGCCGCCCGATAGTCTGATCCAATGATTACGTCCAGTGAGCCCATCGACCGCCTGTACAGCGTGATTCCCGCCGGCGGCATCGGCTCCCGGCTGTGGCCGCTGTCGCGAGCGGATGCCCCCAAATTTCTGCACGACCTCACCGGCTCTGGCCGCACCCTGCTGCGCGATACCTGGGATCGCCTCGTTCCGCTCTCGACCGAGCGACGCATCATGGTCGTCACCGGGCGTGCCCACCGGGCCGCCGTCGAGCAGCAGCTGCCCGAACTGGCCGATCCGAACGTCGTTCTCGAAAGCGAACCGCGCGACTCGACCGCCGCGATCGGCCTCGCCGCCGCCATTCTCGAGCTGCGCGAACCCGGCGTGATCATCGGATCGTTCCCGGCCGACCAGGTCATCAAGGGCGACGCCCTCTTCCGCTCGGCGGTGACCGAGGCGGTTGCGGCAGCGGATGCCGGCTACATCGTCACGATCGGCATCCAGCCGACCGAGCCCGCGATCGGCTTCGGCTACATCAAGAGCGCGGCGCCCCTGCCCATCGACGGCGCCCCGACCGCCCTGGCCGTCGACTCCTTCGTCGAGAAGCCGAGCCCCGAGGTCGCTGAGCAATACCTCGCCGACGGCAACTACCTGTGGAACGCCGGCATCTTCATCGCGCGCGCTGACCGCTTGCTGGCCGAGATTGCCTCGGCCGAGCCCGAGCTGCACGCCGGACTGATGAAACTTGCCGAAGCCTGGGACACCCCGGCCCGCGGCGCTGTCGTCGACCAGGTCTGGCCGCGCCTGAAGAAGATCGCGATCGACTATTCGGTCGCCGAGCCCGCCGCGGCTGCCGGAAAGCTCGTCGTGATTCCCGGCCAGTTCGACTGGGACGACGTGGGCGACTTCGCCTCGATCGCCAAGCTGCACTCCGGCGGCCGCAAATCCAACCTCGCCATCCTCGGCGAGGGCGCGCGAGTGCTCGCCGACTCGTCGAGCGGCATCGTGGTCAGCCACACCGGTCGCATGATCGCACTGATCGGGGTGGAGGACATCGTCGTGATCGACACTCCCGACGCCCTGCTGGTCACGACCAGCGCGAACGCCCAGAAGGTCAAGGCTGTCGTCGACGCGCTAAAGCTCTCCGGCTCCAGCGATGTGCTGTAGGCCATTCCTGACTAGAATTCCAATTCATGCTTAAGGAGTGTCCATGCGTCGTGTGATTGCTGTTTCTGCCCTCGCGGCATCCGCTCTGCTGCTGGCCGGGTGCGCGCAGGCACCGGCACCCACCACGACAGCGGATGCGACGGCGCCCGACTACTGCGCCCGCATGGTCACGAACTCGGGCGGCCTCGAAGACCGGTCCTTCAACCAGTCCAGCTGGGAAGGCCTGCAGGAAGCGGCGACGACCTACAACATCAATACCGACGCTATCGTCTCGACCTCGGAGACCGATCTGGCGCCCAATGTGAGCCAGGCCGTCGCCACCGGCTGTGATTTCGTTCTCACCGTCGGCTACGAACTCGCCGACGCCACGCTGGCCGAAGCCACCGCGAACCCCGAGGTGCACTTTGCAATCGTCGACGAGGTCGTCGATGCCCCCAACGTGAAACCGATCGTCTTCGACACCGCCCAGGCGTCGTTTCTGGCCGGCTACCTCGCTGCCGGGGTGAGCAAGACTGGAATCGTCGCCACCTTCGGCGGCGGTAACCAGCCGCCCGTCACCCTGTTCATGGACGGCTTCGTCGACGGCGTCGCCATGTACAACGACAAGCACAAGGCTGCCGTGAAGGTGCTCGGCTGGAACAAGGAGCTTCAGGATGGCCGCTTCACCGGCGACTTCGAAGACGTCAACAAGGGCAAGGCCCTCGCCCAGTCGTTCATCGACCAGGGCGCCGACATTATTCTGCCGGTGGCCGGCCAGGTGGGGCAGGGTGCGGCCGCTGCCGCGATCGAGACGCCGGGCGTGACCATTATCTGGGTCGACAACGACGGCTTTGTGACGCTTCCGGAACAGTTCCGGTCGGTTGTGCTCACGAGTGTGCTCAAAAACACGTCGGCCGCGGTCGTGGAAACCATCGGCTCTGACCTCGACGGCAGCTTCGACAACACGGCGTTCGTCGGCACGCTGAAGAACGGCGGCGTCGAGATCGCTGACTTCCACGACCAGGCCGGCTTGGTGACCACCGAACTCAGTGACGAGGTCGATCAGATCCGGGCCGCTATCATAGCCGGGATCATCGATGTAAACGGCCCCAGTTCACCCCAATAGGGGGAGAAATGTTTCCGTAATGTCGCGGCTTGGTAACGACTCGCCCGCGCACGCACATTGCTCATCTGCGCAGCGTCACATTCGGTAACGTGGATCGCACCACGCCCGTGCGATCTAGCTGGGCAGCACCCTGGAGGTCCTCTTGACAATTTCGACCCGTAAGACCGTACTCACCGGTCTTGCAATGTTCGGCTCAGTGGCGATGCTCGCGGCCTGTGCCCAGGCGCCGGCGACTACCGATGACACTAACTCCGCCGCAGCCAGCGACTTCGTTCCCTGCATGGTTTCTGACGCGGGTGGATTCGACGACAAGTCGTTCAACCAGCTCGGTTTCGAAGGACTCAACGAAGCGGCCAAGTCCCTGGGCGTCACGCCGATCACGGTCGAGTCTGCGACCGAGACTGACTACCAGTCGAACGTGCAGAACCTTGTCGACCAGGGCTGCTCTCTCATCGTCACCGTAGGCTTCAACCTCGCCGCCGCAACGGTCGAGTCGGCTCTGGCCAACCCCGAAGTCAACTACGCCATCATCGACGACACCGCCGACCTCGACTTCAACGGTGAGGTAGACGCGCCGAACATCAAGCCGATCGTGTTCGACACCGCCCCCGCCGGCTTCATGGCCGGCTACGCGGCAGCCGGCTACAGCAAGACCGGCGTCGTGGGAACCTATGGCGGACTTCAGATTCCCCCGGTCACCATCTTCATGGATGGTTTCGCTGACGGTGTCACCTACTTCAACGACCAGAACGGTACGTCCGTTCAGACCGTCGGCTGGGACGTCGCCTCGCAGACCGGCTCCTTCACCGGTGGCTTCGCTGCAGGCGTCGACTCGCTCGCCAAGGCCCAGGGCCTCATCGACCAGAACGCCGACGTGCTGCTTCCCGTTGGTGGACCGATCTTCCTGAGCGCGATTGAAGCGATCAAGAGCTCGGGCAAGGACATCGCCATGATCGGTGTCGACGCCGACCTATACGAGACCTACCCGGATGGCGCTGACCTGTTCCTGACCAGCATTCTCAAGGGCATCAAGGTCGGCGTGTCCGACGTCGTCACCGGTGCCGGCACAGGTGCCTTCGATGCCACCGCATTCGTCGGTACCTTGGCCAACGACGGCGTGGGAGTTGCGCCGTTCCACGACTTCGAATCCAAGGTCCCCGCGACCATGACCGACGAGCTGGACGCGATCAAGGCTGGTATCATCGACGGTTCGATCACGGTGGAATCACCCGCTTCGCCCAAGCAGTAATACGCTGACAGCAATGGGGAGGCCGATTTTTCGGCCTCCCCATTTCATTACCCTCGTGCACTCCCGCCATGCTCGACTCAAGAATTCAGGATGAATGAAGCTCGAACTTCGCGGCATCACCAAGCGCTTTGGTGCGTTGGTCGCCAACAACAACATCTCCCTCACCGTCGAGTCGGGTGAAATTCACGCCCTCCTGGGTGAGAACGGCGCTGGCAAGTCCACCCTGATGAACGTGCTGTACGGCCTGTACATTGCCGAAGAGGGCGAGATTCTGCTCGACGACGTGGTGCAGAAATTCGCCGGTCCCGGCGACGCCATGAACGCGGGAATCGGCATGGTCCACCAGCACTTCATGCTCGTTCCGGTGTTCACTGTTGCCGAGAACGTCGTGCTCGGCCACGAACAGACCACCTTCGGCGGACGCCTGGATCTCAGTTCGGCCCGCGCCAAGGTTCGCGAGATCTCCGACCGCTTCGGCTTCGATATCGATCCGGACGCCCTGATCGAAGATCTGCCGGTCGGTGTGCAGCAGCGGGTGGAAATCATCAAGGCGCTGTCCCAAGATGCGAAGGTGCTGGTGTTCGACGAACCCACCGCCGTGCTCACCCCGCAAGAGACCGACGAGCTCATGATCATCATGCGCCAGCTCGCCGAGTCCGGCACCTCAATCGTGTTCATCACGCACAAATTGCGGGAGGTGCGCGCCGTCGCCGACCGCATCACCGTCATCCGCTTGGGAACCGTTGTCGGTGAAGCCTCGCCGACCGCGACGAACGCCGAGCTGGCATCACTCATGGTGGGTCGTGCCGTCGAACTGACCGTGCACAAGAACGCGCCGGAGCTGCGCGGTACCGCACTGTCGGTAAAGAATCTCACGGTCATCGACGCCCGCAACCAGATCGTCGTCAACAACGTGAGCTTCGACGTGCAGGCCGGTGAGGTGCTCGCCATTGCCGGGGTGCAGGGCAACGGCCAAACCGAACTGACCGAAGCCCTGATCGGGCTGCAGCACCACGTGACCGGGTCGATCGAACTCGACGGAAAACCATTGCGCGGCTACAGCGTGCGGCGCATCCTCGATTCCGGCGTTGGGTTCGTTCCCGAGGACCGCACCGAAGACGGCCTCATCGCCGATTTCAGCATCGCCGAGAATCTCATGCTGGACCGCAGCTCCGGGGCGCCGTTCGTGAAGGGCGGAAACCTCCAGCTGGGATTTCGAGCCAAATTCGCCGCCGAGAAGATTCACGAGTTCGATATTCGTTCGCAGGGCAGTGCCATGGAGGCTGGCCGGCTCTCCGGTGGCAACCAACAGAAAGTGGTGCTCGCCCGTGAGCTGAGTCGGGAGCTGCGATTGTTCGTGGCAGCCCAGCCCACCCGCGGGCTCGATGTCGGTTCGATCGAGTTCGTGCACACCCGCATTATCGAAACGCGGGATTCGGGTATTCCCGTGATCGTGGTATCCACCGAGCTCGACGAGGTCGTCGCGCTCGCAGACCGCATCGCGGTGATGTATCGAGGAGAAATCGTTGGAATCGTTCCTGGCAACACCCCCCGCGCCACGCTGGGCCTCATGATGGCCGGCGAACACGCCCCCGAAACCGAGGCTGCACTGTGAGCGACCTGACGGCACCGGCAGCGCCGGCTCCCGCCGCTCCGGCTGCCGGACCTGGCCGGAAGGACGGGTCTGAGCGCTGGACCCAAAGCCTGCGCGACATCACCGGCGGCAGCGCCATGATCTCCATTCTCGCCGTCGTGTTCGCGCTCGTGGTCGGCGCCATTTTGATCGCATTCACCAATGAACGCGTACAGGAGACGGCCGGGTACTTCTTCTCCCGTCCGGCCGACCTGCTGCAGGCCGTGTGGGACGCCGTCGCGGGAGCCTATTCCGCCCTGTTCCAGGGGTCGATCTATAACTTTCGGGCGCAGAACTTTCTCACCGCGATACGCCCGCTGACCGAAACCCTCACCTTCGCCACGCCGCTGATCGCGGCCGGCCTCGGCGTCGGGCTCGCCTTTCGGGTGGGGATGTTCAACATCGGCGGTCGTGGGCAGATGCTCATCGCCGCCGGGGCCGCTGGCTATGTCGCTTTTGCGGTCGAGCTGCCGGCCGGCATCCACTTGATTGTCGCTATCCTGGCCGGACTGCTCGGCGGGGCTATCTGGGGCGGAATTGTGGGCCTGCTCAAGGCTCGCACCGGTGCCCACGAGGTGATCGTCACGATCATGCTCAACTTCGTGGCGCTCTACCTCATCCAGTTCTTGCTGCGCACGCCGGGTGCCCTCCAGGCTCCGGGGAGCAATAACCCGAAGACCCCGCCGATGTTGTCCACCGCGGTGTTCCCCGACCTGTTTGGCCCCCGATACAACCTCCACGCCGGTTTTCTCACGGTCATCGCCGCCACAATCTTCGTCTGGTGGCTGCTCAGCCGCTCCAACCTCGGGTTTCAGTTTCGCGCCGTCGGTCAAAACCCCAGCGCGGCCCGGGTAGCAGGCATCAACGTGAAGAACGTCTACCTGTATGCCATGGCCATCTCGGGTGCGCTCGTGGGGCTGGCCGGTATCAACCAGGTGCTCGGTACGGTGACGACTGGTTTCGGTTCCGGTATCGACGCGGGTATCGGTTTCGACGCCATCACGGTGGCACTTTTGGGCCGGTCTAAGCCCTGGGGAATCTTCGCCGCCGGCATTCTCTTCGGTGCTTTCAAAGCCGGAGGGTTTTCCATGCAGGCGGCAGAGGGTGTGCCCATCGATATCGTCGTGGTCGTACAGGCTCTGATCGTGCTGTTCATCGCTGCCCCGCCGCTGGTGCGGGCCATGTTCCACCTTCCGACGCCAGGCACCACGAGAAAACCCAAGATCAGCGCCGTCAAGGCAAGCAAGAGCAACGAGGTGGTGGCGAAGTGAGCACGATCGCAGAGAGCACAGCTCCCGTTTCCGCCGCGATCGCGACGACGGCACAAATTCGCAGCTGGAAGATTCCGATCACCTTCGGCGGCTTTGCCGTGCTGTCCCTGATCCTGTTCGTGGTGCTCGGACGAGGCCAGCGCGGCGAGCTCAGCACCTTCCGTCTGTCCGAAGCGCGCGACCTGATTCAGCTGCCCGAGATGGCCCTTCCGACTTTCGCCACCGGGGTGATCATCGCCATCGTGCTCGTGCTGCTGGCCGCGGCGTCGGTCTGGCTGGTCTACCGCCACCGCAAGATCCCGATCGTGCTGACCATTCTGTTCGCCCTGCTGTTTCTGGTCGGCTTTCTGGCCTGGGCTGCATCGGGATCGACCATTCCGGTGCCCGGACTGCTGATCGGAACGGTCACCCTGAGCGCCCCGCTCATCTTCGGTGCCCTCGGCGGTGTGCTGTCCGAGCGAGCCGGCGTCGTGAACGTTGCCATCGAGGCGCAGCTTCTGGCCGGTGCCTTCAGCTCAGCGGTCGTCGCCTCCGCCACGGGCAACCCCTACATCGGCTTGCTCGCCGCGATGGTCGCCGGAGCGCTCGTCTCCATGGTGCTGGCCGCATTCGCGCTCAAGTATCTCGTCGACCAGGTCATCGTCGGCGTCGTGCTCAACGTGCTTGTGATCGGGCTCACCAGCTTTCTCTACTCGCAGGTTCTCGCCCCGAGCGCCAACCTCAACTCACCCGATGTCTTTCCCCGACTCAACATTCCGCTGCTCAGCGAAATCCCCATCATCGGCCCGGTGCTTTTTCGCCAGACCATCATCGTCTACATCATGTACGTAGCCGTTGCCGTGGTGTATTTTGGCCTGTTTCGCACCAAGTGGGGCCTGCGCGTGCGGGCCGTGGGTGAGCATCCGCAGGCCGCCGACACCGTCGGCATCAACGTCAACCGCACCCGTTTCGTTGCCGTCACCCTCGGCGGCGTCATCTCGGGCTTCGGCGGAGCGTACTTCACCCTCGGTGCTGTCGGCGCGTTCAACAAGGAGATGACAAACGGCATGGGCTTCATCGCCCTCGCCGCGGTGATCTTCGGCCAGTGGCATCCGATCAAGGCCACCCTCGCGGCGCTTCTGTTCGGCTTCGCCACCAACCTGCAAAACGTGCTGGGCATCATTGGCTCGCCGGTGCCGAGTGAATTCATGCTCATGCTGCCCTACGTCGTCACGATCTTCGCCGTGGCCGGGTTCGTCGGCCGCTCGCGGGCCCCCGCCGCCGACGGAAAACCGTACATCAAGTGAGCACGGTGACCGTCGACTGGGCCGCGCTGCGGGAGGTCGCCCTCACCGCCATGAAGACCGCCTACGTGCCGTACTCCAAGTTTCCGGTGGGCGTTGCGGCGTTGGTCGATGACGGACGAGTGATCAGCGGATGCAACGTGGAGAACGCCTCCTACGGCCTCACCCTCTGCGCCGAGTGCGGTCTGGTTTCCGCGCTGCACCGGAGCGGCGGCGGCCACCTCGTGGCCTTCACCTGCGTCGACGGCAACGGTGGCATTCTCATGCCGTGCGGTCGCTGCCGGCAGCTTCTGTATGAACACTCCGCGCCGGGCATGCTGCTTGAAACCGTCTCCGGCGTGAAAACCATTGACGAGGTGCTGCCGGATGCCTTCGGGCCACGCCAGCTCGCCGAGTATCACGCTGTAAAGGAACACACGGAATGACCACCATCGAAGCGTTTGACGCCGTCGACCTCATCCACACCAAGCGCGACCGCGGCGAACTCAGCGAAGCGCAGATCAACTGGCTGATCGACGCCTACACGCGTGGTTACGTCGGCGACGAGCAGATGGCCGCCATGACCATGGCCATCTTTCTGAACGGCATGAGCCGTAACGAGATTCGGGCGCTGACCATGGCGATGCTCGCGAGCGGCGAACGCATGACCTTCGACGGGCTCGGCAAGCCGACCACCGACAAGCACTCCACCGGCGGTGTCGGCGACAAGATCACCCTGCCGCTGATGCCGCTCGTCGCGGTGTTCGGCGCGGCCGTGCCGCAGCTTTCGGGTCGTGGCCTCGGCCACACGGGCGGCACGCTGGACAAGCTCGAGTCCATTCCGGGCTGGCGCGCCAACCTCAGCAACGCCGAGATGCTTAAACAGTTGCAGGAGATCGGCGGCGTGGTCTGCGCGGCCGGCAGCGGTCTGGCTCCGGCCGACGGCAAGCTCTATGCCCTGCGCGACATCACCGGAACGGTCGAGGCGATTCCGCTGATCGCGTCGTCGATCATGTCGAAGAAGATCGCCGAGGGCACCAGCGCTCTCGTGCTCGACGTGAAGTTCGGCTCCGGTGCTTTTCTGAAAGATATCGAGCGCTCACGCGAGCTCGCCCGCACCATGGTGGAACTCGGCGAGGATGCCGGGGTGGCGACATCCGCCTTGCTGACCAACATGAACGTGCCGCTCGGTTTTGCCATCGGCAATGCCAATGAGGTGCGCGAATCGGTCGAGGTGCTCGCCGGCGGCGGGCCGAAAGACGTGGTCGAACTCACCGTGGCTCTGGCCGAGGAGATGCTCTCACTCGCTGGAATCACCGGCGTCGACGTGGGGGCCGCCCTGAACGATGGTCGGGCCATGGACAAGTGGCGCGCCGTGATTCGCGCGCAGGGCGGCGACCCGGATGCCGCGTTGCCGGTTGCCCGCGAAACCCACGTCGTACTCGCCGAGCGGAGCGGCGTGCTGGTGGAACAGCAGGCCCTGCCGTTCGGGATCGGTGCCTGGCGGCTCGGCGCGGGGCGGGCGCGCAAGCAGGATCCGGTGCAGCACGCCGCCGGAATCGACCTGCACGCCAAGCCCGGCGACACCGTGGTCAAGGGGCAGCCCCTGTTCACGCTCAGCGCCGACGAGCCAGCACGGTTCGCCCGTGCCCTCGAAGCCGTCGCGGGTGCCTGGCGCATCGGCGACCCGGGGGAACCCGTGCAGGATGGCGGTCCGCTGATCGCGGAGCGCATCGGGGGCCACTAGGCTCAGAGAATGTTCGGTCATTCGGGGGTCGGTGCGGCCTGGCCAGACCGACCACTAAGAATTCCGGCCAGCACTAATTCAAGGGGGAATAACTTGAGCGATGGTGGACGCCCACGGGTTGTGGTGTTCGGCGACGTGATCGACGACATCGTCGTTCGACCGCATCGGGAGCCGCTTGTCGATACCGATACGCAGTCATCGATTCGGCAGGTCCCGGGCGGTGCTGCGGCCAACGTGTCGGCCTGGCTCGGAGATGCCGGGGTCGACGTGGACTTCATCGGGCGGGTCGGCGCCATCGACTGTGACTACCATGCCGCCTTCCTCGCTGATTTCGGTGTGCGGGCTCACCTCACTCCCGACGCGACCCGTCCTACGGGCACGATCATCGTCATTGTCGATGAGAACGAGGGCCGTACCGTGCTGATCGAACGCGGGGCCAACCGGGTTCTGACTCCGAACGACGTGCCCGATTCCCTGCTCGATGGTGCTGCGGCGCTGTATTTCACCGGGTATACGGTGTTCTCCGGCCAGCACGACCCGGAGGGGACGGTTGATTCCTTCCAACACCTCCTGGGGCGATGCCGCGAGCGTGGGGTGCCCGTCGTCGTGGACCCCGGGTCGGGCGGTCAACTGGCGGATTTCGGGGTGGCGCATTTCTTGCGGGCGGTGGCGGGGGCATCCGTTCTGTTGCCCAACCTTCCCGAGGGGCGTGCCCTCACCGGGCTGGAGGATCCTTTCGACGTTGCGACGCGTCTCGCTGAGAGTTTTGGGCTGGTCGCACTAACCATGGGGGCCGAGGGCGCGGTTGTCGCAGTCGACGGACAGCCTCCGGTGATGGTGCCAGCCGCAGGGGGTGACCGGACCGACGCGTCCGGGGCCGGCGATGCCTTCGGTGCCGGTTTCGTCGCAGCGTGGCTCGAGGGTGCGTCGATGACGTCAGCAGCGGATGCCGGTAGTCGTCTCGCCGCCCGCGCCATCGCGATCGTCGGCGGTCGCCCGGTCTGAGCGTCTTCCCCGCCAGACCAGAAATTCTTGCGGCGCTGAAACCGCCCCCTACCTAAGCTGGAGCTATGCACAAACGCACCCTCGGACGAACCGGCCGCACTGTTTCCGTGATCGGCCTCGGAACCTGGCAGCTCGGCGCCGACTGGGGTGCCGTGTCTGACGCTGACGCGACCGCTGTGCTGGCGGCATCCGCTGATGCCGGAATCACCTTTTTTGACACAGCGGATGTCTACGGTGACGGCCGCAGCGAACGCCTGATCGGGCATTTTCTCGCGCACGACGCCCCGGGCGCTGAAATCACCGTAGCGACCAAGATGGGGCGGCGGGCCGAGCAGCTGCCCGAGAATTTCGTGCTTGGCAATTTTCGGGCCTGGACCGACCGCTCGCGCACAAACCTGGGCACGGACACCCTCGACCTCGTACAACTGCACTGCCCGCCGAGCGCGGTCTTCGACTCGGGCGAGGTCTACGACGCGCTCGACACCCTCGTCGACGAGGGCGTCATCAGCAACTACGGCGTGAGCGTGGAGACCTGCGCCCAGGCCCTCGCCGCGATCAGCCACCCCGGCGTCGCCACCGTGCAGATCATCCTGAACGCGTTTCGACTGAAGCCGCTCGATGAGGTGCTGCCCGCCGCGCGGGAGGCCGGGGTCGGCATTATCGCGCGGGTGCCGCTGGCCAGCGGACTGCTGACCGGCAAATACTCCCGCGAGACGGTGTTCGCCGAGAGCGACCACCGCAACTTCAACCGTGACGGCAGCCACTTCGACGTTGGCGAGACCTTCTCCGGCGTCGACTTCGAGGTAGGCCTGCAGGCCGCGACTGAATTTGCCGCTCTGGCCCCGGCCGGCCTCACTCCCGCGCAGGCTGCGCTGGCCTGGGTTGCTCAGATCGACGGCGTGAGCGCCGTCATTCCCGGCGCTCGCTCGGTCGCGCAGGCGCAGGGCAATGCCACGGCGGGCGTTGCCGAACCACTTGACCTCGCCTTTAACGAGGGCGTGCAGGATGTCTACGATCGGCTCCTGCGGGAGCAGATTCACCCCCGCTGGTGATGCGGCGTCGCCTGTCGGGCGGCCTCGGGCCGGCCTTCAACAACCTGTTCACGGCGAGCCTCGCGAGCAATCTCGGTGACGGTATCGCGCGCACCGCGCTGCCCCTGCTCGCGGCGCGGCTCACCGACGACCCCCTGCTGATCGCCGGTATCGCGGCCATGGCGATGCTGCCGTGGCTGCTCTGCGCCATCCCGGCCGGCATCCTGGTCGACCGCATCGACCGTCGCATCGCCCTCGCACTCGCCAACACCGTGCGCATGATCCTCGCCGTCGCCCTGTGTGTGCTCACCGCAACGGATGCCCTCACCATCGTCTGGCTGTACGCCCTTATTTTCATCTATGGTGCGTTCGAGACCGTGTACGACGGGGCGACCCGCGCGGTCGTTCCGAGCATCATCGGCCGCGCCGACCTGCCCCGCGCCAATTCCCGCATCGAGGCCGGCGAGCTCGTGGTGCAGAATTTTCTGGCCGGGCCGCTCACCAGCCTGCTGTTCGCCGTTTCGGTGCTGATTCCGCTCGGTGCGAACGCGGTGGCTTTTCTGGTCGCCGCAGCGCTCGCGCTGTTCCTGCCGAAGATCGCGTCGGGACGGCAGCACGCTCTGATCGGCGACCAGACCGAAGCCGCCTGGTATCGCCAGTTCGTCGACGGCTACCGTTTCATCGTGAAGAGCCGCATGCTGGTCACGCTCTGGCTGCTGAGCACTACCATCGGACTCGCGTTCTCCTTCGCCACGGCCAGCTTCGTGCTGTTCGTGCTCGGACCGCTCGCGGTACCGGAGGCTTGGTTCGGAGTCTTCATGCTGAGCGGCGCGATCGGCGGCATCGTTGGATCGGTTTTTACGGCACCGCTCAAGAACCGCTTGAATGCCGGGCCGACCATGGCGATCATGCTGGTCTTGAGCGGCCTGGCGTTCCTGATTGTTGGCCTCTGGCCCAACTTGTGGGTGACCGTGATCTTTTTCGCGGTGAGCAGCGGCGCGGTGACAGTCTGGAACATTCTGGTGATGTCCCTGCGGCAGAGCATCATTCCGGGACATCTGCTCGGGCGAGTGCACGGCACGTGGCGCACCCTGCTCTGGGGAGCGACACCGATCGGGAGCGTGCTCGGCGGTCTGGTCGGGCGCATCGATCTTGCCCTGCCCTTCATCATTGGCGGCGTAGTCGCGACGGTGCTCGGCATCGTGTTCTACCGGTTCATCAGCATCCTGCCGAACGCCGAAGACGTGCCAGACCCGCTCGGGCCGGACGCCCTCGTTCCCCTATAGGGCTCAGTCGAGGTCGTCGGGGTCCTTGCCGGTGCGCTCGCCGCTTTCCAGACCGGCAATCGCCGCGAGGTCGTCGGCGTCGAGGGAAATGTCGAACACGTCGATGTTGGCGCGGATGCGCGCCGGCGTGACCGACTTGGGAATGACCACGTTGCCGAGCGCGAGGTGCCAGGCGATCACGATCTGCGCGGCCGACTTGCCGTGCCTGGCGCCGATCGCATCGAGGGCCCGGTTGCCGATCGCACGCCCGCGAGCCAGCGGCGACCACGCTTCGGTCAGGATGCCGTGGGCCGCATCATACGCGCGCACCTCGGCTTGCGGCAGCCACGGGTGCAACTCCACCTGGTTGAGCACCGGAACGACCTCGGTCTCATTCAGCAGCCGGTCGAGGTGGTGCGGATGAAAGTTGGAGACGCCGATCGAGCGGGCGCGGCCCGTGGCCCGGATCGCCTCGAGCGCCCGATAGGTCTCGACGTAGCGATTCTGGGTCGGGGCCGGCCAGTGGATCAGGTAGAGGTCGACGTAGTCGAGGTCGAGTTTGGCCAGGCTCTCGTCGAACGCTTTCAGCGTTTCGTCGTAGCAGTGGCGGTCGTTCCACACCTTGGTGGTCACGAACACGTCCTCGCGGGGCACGTTCGAGCGCGCGAGACCCTGCCCGACGCCGACCTCGTTCTCGTAGAGGGCTGCGGTGTCGACGTGACGGTACCCGGCGGCGAGGGCGACCTCGACGGTGTCGGCGGCGAGGGCATCCGCTACTTTATAGACCCCGAGACCGAGCTGGGGGATCACGTGGCCGTCATTGAGCGTGAGGGAGGTCATCCCATAATGCTACGAGACCTGAATCTGAATGGGCTCGGTGTCGGGGATGGGGCTGATGTCGCGGCCGCGCAGGTCGGGGTGCCAGCGGCGGCCGAGCGCGGGAATGATGCAGCCCAGGGCGGCGAAGCCGGCGGCGACGTAGATGGCCGAGACCGGTCCGGAGTGGTCGATCGAGAACCCGGCAATGGCGGAGCCCATGGCGGCGCCGATCAGCTGGCCGGTGCCGACCCAGCCGTAGGCTTCGGCGGTGTCGCTGAACTTGACGCTGGCCGAGACGATGCCGAACAGAACGGCGAAGGCGGGGGCGATGCCGACCCCGGCCAGAAGCAGGGCAAAGGACAGCCACCAGAAGGTGAGCCACAGGCTGGCCAGGGCGAGGCCGATCGTGACGATGAGCATGCGGGCAGCGAGCGCCCAGGGGCCGATCGGGGCGTGGCCGAGGGCGAGCCCACCGATGAGCGAGCCGATGGCGAAGATGCCGAGCACCCAGCCGGCATCGGCGCTGCCGTGGCCGAACACCGCGACCACCCCGGCTTCCACGGCGGCGCAGGCCGCGACCAACGTGAACCCGACGATGGTGCTGAGCAGTACCTCGGGCTTTTTGAGCACGACGCCGAGCTTGCGCCGGCTGCGGGGGATGCGCACCCGGCCGACCTCGGGCAGCGAGACGAACCAGATTCCGCCGGCCACCAGAAAGAACGCGGCGAGCAGGATGCCCGCGGTCGTCGATACCTGCAAAGCCACGAAGGTTGCGATCACCGGCCCGAGCACCCAGATGATCTCCTGCGCCGAGGCGTCGAGCGAGAACAGCGGGGTGAGCTGGCGGGAGTTGACGATTTTGGGGTAGATGGTGCGCACGGCCGGCTGGATCGGCGGGGTCGACAGTCCGGCGACGAATCCGATGAGCATCAGGCTCAGTACCGACAGCGGAACCAGTGCCATGACCACGATCGACACGGCGCAGATGAACATTGTCGCGATGATGACCGGGCGCATGCCGAGCCGGCCCATCAGCCGGCTGGTCAGGGGACCGGCGATGGCCTGGCCGATACTCATCGCGCCCAGAACGAGCCCCGCCGCACCGTACGAATCGAAGATGCGCTCGATGTGAATGAGAAAGGCGAGGGAGAGCATTCCAAAGGGAAACCTCGCCGTCAACTGCGCGCCGATCAGGCGGGATACGCCCGGCGTGCGCAGAAGGGTCCAGTAACTTTTCACAATGATTTCAGTCTAGGGTCGGTTGAATCGAAAACTGGGGAGTCAGCGCGCCAGGACAGTTTCAGACCGTACAGCCTGATCTGAGGCAAGGCATGCCATACTAAGGTAATGCTTACCTTACCGAGCGTGACCGGCCCCGGCGCTATGACGGTCGCTGACCGCCCGGCCTACCGGCCCTATCGCGCGACGGTCGTCGGCATCCGCTTATTGAGTGAACATTTCACCCGGGTGACCTTCTTCGGTGAACAGTTCGACACCTTCGGCACGGCCGGGCTGGACCAGCGCGTCAAGATCGTGTTTCCGCTGCCCGGCCGGGGACTCTCCGATATCGGCGCCGACTACGAGGAAACCATTGCCACGGGCCGCTGGTATGACCGCTGGCGTGCACTGCCCGACGCCGATCGCAACCCTTTTCGCACCTACACGATTCGCGCCGTGCGCCCCGAACAGCGGGAACTCGACGTGGATTTCGTCACCCACGCCGCTCACGGCGCACTCGGCCCGGCTGCGCGCTGGCTGCAGGCCGTTTCCATCGGCAGTGACGTCGTCATCGTCGGCCCCGACGAGCGCAGCCCGGGTCGTTCCATCGGCCTCGACTGGCACCCCGGCCAGGCGACCGACCTGCTGCTGGCCGGCGACGAGACCGCCGCCCCCGCAATCTGCAGCATCCTCGAAAGCCTGCCGGCCGGCCGCCGCGCCCACGCCTTCATCGAGATACCCACTGGGGCGGATGCCCTGCCTCTCGTTCTGCCCGCAGGGTGCGAGATCACCTGGCTGGCTCGCGATCGGGCGCCGCACGGAGAGCGCCTCGACGCCGCAGTGCGTGGCTGGGTTGCGAGCAATCGCGCCCTGGTCGAGGCCGCGGTCGCGGCGGCCCCGCAGCCGCTCGCCGAGGTCGACGTGGACTGTGACGTGCTCTGGGAATCGCCCGCCGAAGAGAACGGGGCCGGGTTCTACGCCTGGCTCGCCGGAGAATCCTGCACGATCAAACTCCTGCGACGGTTTCTGGTGAGTCAGACCGGCATCGACCGCTCAAGGGTGGCTTTCATGGGCTACTGGCGGCTCGGCCGGTCCGAAGCTCAATGACCCTGGCTCCGGATCGACCCGTGGCTGTGCCGGTGTCACCGTGCGCCCGCCCGCGCCGGGTCGTCATCGGCTTCGCGCTCGCCGTCGGGTTGCTCGGGCTCAGCGTGGCCGCATCGCTCCTGGTCGGCACCCGCGAGATCGCCCCCGGCACCGTGTGGAACGCCCTGTTCAGCCCGGACCGCACCCTGACCGACCACACCGTCATTCTCGACCTGCGGGTGCCGCGCACCGCCGTTGGCCTGCTCGCCGGCCTCGCCCTCGGCCTGGCCGGCGCTCTCATGCAGGGCGTCACGCGCAACCCGATCGCCGACCCCGGCCTGCTCGGCGTCAACGCCGGCGCCTCGCTGTTCGTCGTCGCCGGGATCGCCTGGTTCGGGGTGACGTCCTCGCTTGGCTATGTCTGGTTCGCCTTCGCGGGCGCCGCCGTCGCGGCCACCATCGTGTACCTCATCGGTTCTCTCGGCCGTGAGGGTGCGACGCCGGTCAAGCTCGCCCTCGCCGGAACCGCGCTGACCGCCGCGTTCACCTCGCTCATCACTATCGTGCTGCTCGCCGACACCGAAGCCTTCGATCGCTACCGGTTCTGGGCGGCCGGGTCGCTCGTGGCACGCGGCCTCGACGCCGCCCTGCCGCTGGCCCCGTTCATCCTGGTTGGTCTGGTGCTGGCGATCGTGGCCGCCCGCATGCTCAACGCCCTCGCGCTGGGCGACGACCTCGCCCGCGGCCTCGGCCAAAACCTGATTACCGCCCGCATCGTCTGCGCCGTCGCCATCGTGCTGCTCTGTGGCTCGGCGACGGCGATGGCCGGCCCGATCGTGTTCGTCGGCCTCGCCGTGCCGCACGTGGCCCGGTGGATCACCGGCCCCGATTACCGCCTGATCATCGCGTTCTCGGCGCTGTTCGGCCCGACCCTGCTCGTGCTCGCCGACGTGCTCGGTCGCCTCATCGCCCAGCCCGGCGAAATCGAGGCCGGTCTCGTCGTCGCGTTTCTCGGCGCGCCGGTGCTGATCGCCCTGGTGCGTCGCGTGAAACTGGCAGGCCTGTGATGACAACTTTGCAGAGAGCGGATGCTACCCCCCTGGCGCACGCGCGCGCCCAGCGCGGCCTGCGCAACCGGAGCGTCGTGCTCGTACTCCTGGCTGCCCTCGTCGTCGTCGCGGCGTTCAGCCTCGCCGTCGGCGCGTACTCGCTCAGCGTTCCGGACCTGCTTCGCACCCTCACCGGCCAGGGCAGCCAGGGCGAAAACTTCATCGTGCTCTCGCTGCGCCTGCCCCGACTGACCCTCGCCGTGCTCGTCGGCGTGGCGTTCGCGCTGTCCGGCGCCCTGTTCCAGACCGTGCTGCGCAACCCGCTCGCCAGCCCGGACATCATCGGAGTCACCGGGGGAGCGAGCGCCGCCGCCGTCTTCAGCATGCTCATTCTCGGCTTCGGAAGTGTCGCCACCTCCCTCGCCGCCTTCGCCGGAGCCATCATTGTCGCCTGCGCCATCTACCTGCTGGCCTGGCGCGGCGGTGTGGTCGGCTATCGCTTCGTGCTGATCGGCGTGGGCGTCGCCTTCATGGTGCAGGGCGTGCTCGGCTACCTGCTGTCCCGCGCCGACCTGAACGACGCGCAGGGCGCGCTGCTCTGGCTGGTCGGCAGCGTGAGCGGCGCCCGCTGGCAGGACATCGCCGTCGTGGCCCTCGTTTTGTTCGTGCTGCTGCCGGTTATTCGCTTGGCTGACGGGCGACTGCAAGCCCTGCAACTCGGCGATGACCTCGCAGCAAGCCTCGGCGTCGGGGCCGAACGCACTCGACTCCTGCTGCTCGTAGTCGCGGTTGCCCTCGCCGCGACGGCGACCGCGGCGGTCGGTCCGCTCGCCTTCGTGGCTTTTGTGGCGGCACCGATCGCCCGGCGCGTGCTCGGCACCGGCGGCCTCGCACTCGTGCCCGCGGCACTCGTTGGCGCCCTCATCACTGCCGTGGCCGATTTCACGGCACAGCATCTGCTGCCCGGGCAGCTCGAACTCCCCGCCGGAATCATCACGGGCGCGATCGGCGCCCCCTATCTGCTCTGGCTGCTCGCCACCAGCAACAAAACCGGAAAGGGCGCCTGATGACCCACCAACTGCGCGCCGAAGGCATCACCCTCGGCTACGACCACACGCCCATCATCGACGGCCTCGACTTCGAGGTCATCCCCGGTGCGATCACGGTCATCGTCGGCGCCAACGCTTCCGGCAAATCCACCCTGCTTAAGGGGCTCTCCCGACTGATCAAACCGGATGCCGGCCAGGTCACCCTGGGTGGCCGCAACATCGCAGCGCTGCCAGGGAAGAAGGTCGCGACCGTCGTCGGACTGCTGCCGCAGCAGCCCATCGCTCCCGACGGCATCACCGTGGCCGACCTCGTCGGGCGAGGCCGCTACCCGCACCAGGGCTGGTTTCGGCAGTGGTCGAGTACCGACGACGAGATCGTCGCCGCGGCGATGGCCGCCACGAACACCGAGCAGCTTGCAGCCCGCCACCTCGAAGACCTTTCCGGCGGGCAGCGGCAGCGGGTCTGGATTGCCATGGCCCTCGCCCAGGACCCCGAGATTCTGCTGCTCGACGAACCCACGACATTTCTCGACGTGACCCACCAAATCGAAGTGCTCGACCTGCTGCTCGAGCGCAACCGCCAACACGGAACGACCGTCGTGATGGTGCTGCACGACCTCAACCTCGCCGCCCGCTACGCCGACCACCTCGTCGTCATGCGCGCCGGCAAAATCATCGCGACTGGCGCGCCCGCCGACACGCTCACCGCCGAGATCGTGCGCTCTGCCTTCGACCTCGAGGCACGGATCGTGCCAGATCCGGTCTGTGGTGCGCCCATGGTCGTTCCGATCGGCCGGTTCCACGGGCGAGCGGCCGACCCTGATCCGGCGCCCGCCGATCCTGCGCCCGCGACTCGTTCCCGGCTACACCAGCAGGTCTAAAGTTAGGGTAGGCTACCCTAAGTATTGTTGCCAACGAACTGGAGAAATTCGTGTCCCGATGCCTGACCATCACGCTCGCGGCCGCAGCGAGCATCCTCGCCCTGGGGCTCGGCGGATGCACCGCCGCCGCGACGGCCCCCGCCGCCGACACCGCTGCATCCGGCAGCTTTCCCGTCACCATCGAGCACGCCTTCGGCGAAACCACGATCGATGAGCAGCCGACCCGCGTCGTAGCCTGGGGCTGGGGCAGTGCCGATGACGCGATTGCGCTCGGCGTGATACCGGTGGCGATTCCGTTCCAGAGCTACGGCGGCGACAAGAATGGCGTACTGCCGTGGATCTCCGATGCGCTCAAGGGCCAGGAAATGCCGGTCGTACTGCCCGACACCGAGGAGCCGCCCTACGAGGACATCGCCGCGGCCGCACCCGACGTTATTCTCGCCGCGTATTCCGGTATCACCGAAGAGGAATATAACCTGCTCAGCAAGATCGCGCCGGTCGTCGCCTACCCGGGTGACGCCTGGGCCACCCCGTGGCGCGATCTGATCGAGATCACGGGCACCGCACTCGGCAAGAGCACCGAGGCGACCGCTCTGCTTGCGTCCATCGACACTGAAATCGCTGACCAAGCCGCCGCGCACCCCGAATTCGCCGAAAAGACCATCGCCCTCACGAGCGACAGCGACGGAACCTTCTACGTCTATAAGAAGGAAGACCCGCGCGTCGCCTTCACGCTCGACCTCGGCTTCGTCAGCGCCCCCGCCGTCGATGAGCTCGCCACCGACGAGGCCAGCTTCTACTACACGCTCAGCTACGAACAGCTCGACCAACTCTCCAGCGACCTGCTGGTCAACTTCGGATCCACTCAAGAACAGTCGGATGCGTTCCTGGACGCCAGCTACTCCCAGGCGATGCCGCAGGTGCAGGCCGGCACGGTTGCAAGCCCGGTCGGCGCCGCGTTCATCAGCTCGGTCTCGCCGCCCACCGGACTCTCGCTGAGCTGGGGCCTCGACGACTACGTCACCCTGCTCGCCGCCGCCGTCAACCAGTAGCACGCTTCAAAAAACGGATGCCGCTGGCCCAGCTGGGCGCGCGGCATCCGTTGTGTGCGTGCCGTCAGAGCGGCGTCTGGCCCGACTCGTCGACGACCGAAGGCTGCTTGCGAAACTCCAAATACCCGATCGACTCCCAGTCCTCGTCCAGGTCGAACTGCGGTTCGTAGCCGAGCGCGAGGTAGAGCGCCACTGCCTCCGGCTGGCGGGCTCCCGTGGTCAGCACGATCGAGCGAATGCCGCGCCGTGCAGCTTCCGCTTCGAGCTCGGCCACCACCTGACGGGCCAGCCCGCGGCGACGATGCGCTGAGTGCGTCCACACCCGTTTGACCTCGACGGTGGTGTCGTCGTCGGCCCGCATGAAAGCTCCGCCGGCCACCGCCTGCCCGTTTTCGACCAGGAGCAGAAAAGTACCACCGTCGACCGGCTGAAACCGCCGGGTCGGGTAGCGGCTGAGCTCGACCGACGACGGAATGCCGTCGTTCAGGCCGTAGCGTTCGTCGTACTCCCGCGACAGTTCAGCCACGAGAGGAGCGGCGAGCGGATCGTCGGGGGAGGTGTACAGAATGTTCGGGGTGGTGGTGGGCACCTCTTGACGATAGATCCGCAGCATCCGCTCGTCAAAAAAACGGCGGATGGGGGGTGCCGTCTCGATTCTCGCGCGCTCCGGTGTGCATTAGGCTCGATAAGTCTTACCCGCGTGTGGGATTCACTGGCGAATCCCGCACTTTCGACCAAATCAAGAAGGAAGTGCCATGCGCGCACGCTATTTCGTTCCGGCTTTTGCCGCCGCCGCCGTTTTGCTGCTCACCGGCTGTGTCGACAACTCGACTCCGGCCGCCACGACGCCCGGCGCCGCTGCCACCATTGAAGCGGATGCCGCAGCCGTCGCGCTGCTCCCCGCCACTATCAAGAGCGCCGGCGTGCTCATTATCGGAACCGATGCGGCCTACCCGCCGAACGAGTTCAAGAACGATGCCGGCGCACCGATCGGCTGGGGCATCGAACTCTCCGACGGCATCGCCGCCAAGCTCGGCCTGACGACCAAGTACCAGATTGCATCGTTCGACAACATCATTCCGAGCATCACCGGCGGCACCGTCGACATGGGCGAATCCTCGTTCACCGACAACCTCGAGCGCGAGAAGCAGGTTGACTTCGTCAACTACTACAACGCCGGCATTCTCTGGGCCTCGCCCGCCGGAACGACCGTCGACCCCGACAACGCCTGCGGCCTGACCGTCGCCGTGCAGTCGGGCACGGTGGAATACACCGACGAGCTGCCCGCCAAGAATGACGCCTGCCTCGCCGCTGGCAAGGACAAGATCGAGATTTTGCCCTACGGTTCGCAGGACGAAGCGACCAACGCTGTCATTCTCGGCAAGGCCGCCGCCCTCAGCGCCGACTCGCCCGTCACCCTCTACGCCATCTCCAAGTCGGGCGGCAAGCTGCAGCCGGCCGGCGAGAGCTTCGACACGGCGCCCTACGGCATCACCGTCAACAAGGGTTCCGAGCTGACCAAGGCCGTGCAGGCCGCCCTGCAGTCCATGGTCGATGACGGTTCCTACGGCAAGATCCTCGACAAGTGGGGTGTCACCGACGGTGGCATCGACACCATCACCATCAACGCCGCCTCCAACGGCTAGAGCAGTAAGCGACTCACATCATGACTGACACGGCCGCGCCGGGCGGCAAGACGGAGCCCGGAATCAAGGCGATTCGCCTGCGCCACCCGTGGCGCAACACCTTCGCGGTGGTGTTATTGCTCATTGTCGCGCTGTTCGTCGCCGATGCGGCGATGCGGCCGGCCTACGACTGGCCGGCCGTCGGTAAGTACCTGTTCGACCAGCGCATCTCGCAGGCGGCGTTCGTGACCCTGCAGCTCACGGTGTACTCGATGATCATCGCGATCATCCTCGGGGTGACCCTCGCGATCATGCGGCTGTCACCGAACCCAGTGGTCAACAGCATCGCGTGGGTCTACCTCTGGGTGTTCCGCGGCACCCCGGTGTACGTGCAGCTGGTGTTCTGGGGCCTGATCGGCACGATCTACCAGTCCATTGACATCGGACTCCCATTCACCGACCCGTGGGTGTCCTTCCCCACCCGGGTGGCGCTCTCCGCGTTCATCCTGGCGATCATCGGGCTCGCGCTCAACGAAGCCGCCTACATGGCGGAGATCGTGCGGGCCGGCCTGCTCTCGGTCGACAGCGGGCAGGAAGAAGCCGCCACCGCGCTCGGCATGAGCTGGTTCCAGACCATGGTGCGCGTCATCGTTCCGCAGTCGATGCGGGTGATCATCCCGCCGGCCGGCAACGAGGTCATCTCGATGCTCAAGACCACCTCGCTCGTGACGGCTATCCCGTTCACGCTCGAGCTCTACACCCGCTCCCGCGATATCGCCGCGGTCACCTTCGAAACGGTGCCGATGCTCATCGTCGCGTCGATCTGGTACCTGTTCTTCACCTCCATCCTCATGGTCGGCCAGTACTTCCTCGAGAAGCGGTTCGCCCGCGGCATCGGCGACCGCCGCCCCGACAAGAAAGCGGATGACGCCACCGCGTCGATCACGGGCGTCACCCGGGTCGTCGGCAGCGGCCAGCCCACCGTGGTGCTTCCCCGCACCGACCCGCACAAGGGAGACCGCTGATGCCCGATACCCCCATGGTCGTCGCCGACCGTGTCTCCAAGAGCTTCGGTTCCAATGAGGTGCTCAAGAGCATCTCGCTCGAGGTCAAGCGCGGCGAGGTCATGTGCCTGGTCGGGCCCAGCGGCTCGGGCAAGTCCACCTTCCTGCGCTGCATCAATCACCTCGAGGTCGTCTCGGCCGGACGCCTCAGTGTCGACGGCGAGCTCATCGGCTACCGCGAAGCCAACCACAAGCTCTACGAGATGCGCCCGAAGGAGGCCGCCCGGCAGCGTCGCGATATCGGCATGGTGTTCCAGCGGTTCAACCTGTTTCCGCACATGACCGCGCTGCAGAACGTCATGGAAGCGCCGATCCGGGTCAAAGGCCTGTCCAAGGCCGGGGTCGAGGCCAACGCTCGCGCCCTGCTGGCCCGGGTGGGACTGGCCGAACGCGCCGACTACTACCCGGCGCACCTCTCCGGCGGTCAGCAGCAGCGGGTCGCTATTGCTCGTGCCCTTGCCATGGAACCCAAGCTCATGCTGTTCGACGAGCCCACCAGTGCGCTCGACCCCGAGCTCGTCGGCGAGGTGCTCGACGTGATGCAGGGCCTCGCTCGCGATGGCATGACCATGATCGTGGTCACCCACGAGATGGGATTCGCCCGTGAGGTCGCCGACTCCCTGGTCTTCATGGACGGCGGCGTCGTCGTCGAGAGCGGCGTGCCCACCGAGGTGCTCGCCGACCCCCAGCACCACCGCACCCAGGCTTTCCTCTCCAAGGTGCTCTAGCCCCGCACCACCACCCGGGGACGGGGCCCGGGCCCCGTCCCCGGGCCCAGTTTATAGACTGGGCCCGGGTTCATAAGGTGGGCCTGGGGCGTGAACTATCCGGCGAGCGCCTTCTGGATACGCTGCAGCGAGACGGGCTCTGCCGCTCTGAGCTCCTGCGCAAACAAGCTGATGCGCAGCTCCTCGATCATCCAGCGGGCGCGCAGAACGGATGCCGCGGCATCCGCTTTCAGGGGCATGGTTCCGCCGGCGTTCTCGAACCGGGTGGTTGCGGCCTGGGTCTCGTTCATCCAGACCCGGTCGCGGCTCGGATTGTCGACCAGTTTCGGCACCCGGGCGCTGATTCCGCCGAGGTAGCGCGGCAGGTGGCGCAGCCGGGCGAGGCCGGTATCGCTGACGAACCCGGGGTAGACCAGCGCTGTCAGCTGCTGGCGGGCATCGCTGATTCCGGGCAGCAGCGCCATGCTGGTCGCGGCCTTGAGCGCCTTATCGGCCAGGCGCTGGGCGGTCAGAATGCGGGCGACCAGGCCGACAGTTTCAAACATGGAATCCATCACGACCCCCGACACCCGGTCGCGAATGGTGTCGAACTCCGCCTTCATGAACACCTGGCCGCCTGGACGCACGCGAAACAATACGTCATCGACCGCGGCCGCGAGACAATCCTCGAACAGGGTCTGCGTGCTCTTGTACGGGCTGGTCGCGAGCGAAAGCTTCTCGGCCGCGGTCAGGTGCTGCTGTACGTACGCGGCCGGCGACGGCGTCGCGAGCAGCAGCAGCCGCCGCACCCCGCGGGGCAGCGCACGGGCCTGCTCCAGCTCGGTGCTCATCATGCGAATAGAAACGGATGCCCCGTCATCGACCAGCGTCGGATACCCGCGAATCGTGTTGTCACCCTGCTTCGTGTCGAGGAAGCGGGGGAGTTCACCGAGGTCCCACGTGGTGATGCCGCCGCGTTCGATGGCATTGCTGGGGGCGGCGGCGCTGGTCGCCTTCGCGACGCTCTCCCGCACCCGGGTGACCAGGCGGCGCTGCAGGTCGGCGAGGTCCTTGTCGGAGGCGACCGTGCGGCCGCGCTCGTCGGTGACGACGAAGGTCATGCGCAGGTGGGAGGGAACGCGGCCGAGCTCGAAGTCGCGTGCGGTGACCGGCACATAGGTGAGCTTCTGAATCAGCGCGGCGAGGGTCTCAGCGAACGAAACCTCGGGCACCGGCGTCGGCAGGGTCTCCACAATTCCGGGTTCGCCGGGCAGCTCGCCGAGCAGTCGCGTGGCCCAGTCGGCGGCCGGAACGACATTGCGCCGGATGCTTTTCGGCAGTGACTTGATCATGGCGGTCACGAGTTCGGCGCGGAGGCCGGGCACCTGCCAGTCGAATCCGTTCGGCGACAGTCGGGCGAGCAGGGCGAGCGGGATGCGCACGGTTACGCCGTCGTCCTCCTCACCGGGCTCGAAGCGGTACCCGAGGGTCAGGCGCTGGTCACCCTGCTGCCAGCTCGGCGGAAACAGCCCCTCGTCGATCTCGGGGGAGTCTTCGGCCACGAGCGCGTCGGCGGTCATCGTGAGCAGGTCGGGGGTGTCGAAGCGGGCACTGCGCCACCAGCCCTCGAAGCTCTTGGTCGACGAGACATCAGCCGGAATGCGCCGTTGGTAGAAGTCGAAGACAGCCTCGTCGTCAAAGAGGATGTCCCGGCGCCGGGTGCGCTCCTCCAGCTCGGCCAGTTCCTCCCGCAGCCGGGCATTGGCCCGTTCGAACGCCCACATGCCGGGGTCGCCGGTCTGGCCGGGCCTTCCGCCGCGGCTCGCGCTGGAGCCTACCGCGGGCGCGCCGCCGGACCCGCGCCCGCCCGAGGCAGCGCCCCCGTCCACGGAGATGCTGACGCGCTCGCTGCGCGAAGGCCCGCGACCGCCGCGGTCGGCTTCTTTCTCGGCGGCGACAGACTGCGGCCCCGACGCGCGGTCCCACTCGCCCTCGACCAGAGCGTGCCGAATGAACAGCTCGCGGGCATAGGCCGGGTCGATGCGGGAGAACTGCACCCGGCGCCGCGCCACGATCGGCACGCCGTACAGCGTCACGCGTTCGTACACGACGGCGGCGCCCTGCTTCATCTCCCAGTGCGGTTCGGAGTAGCTGCGCTTGCACAGGTCGCCGGCGAGCGGCTCGGCCCAGGCCGGGTCGACGACAGCGTTCATGCGGGCGAACAGTCGGCTGGTCTCGACCAGTTCGGCGCTCATGACAGCGTTCGGTTGCTTCTTCGCGAGGGTCGAGCCGGGAAACAGCACGAAGCGCTGCTGCCTCGCCCCGACATAGTCCTTCTTGGCGACGTCCTTCAGCCCGATGTGGGAGAGCAGCCCGGCCAGCAGCGAGCGGTGCACGCCGTCGGGGTTCGCGCTCGGCTCACCGAGGTGCAGGCCGAGCGGTTTGGCCAGCTGGCGCAACTGGCGCAGCACGTCCTGCCATTCGCGCACCCGCAGGTAGTTGAGGTACTCGTTCTTGCACAGCCGCCGAAAGGCGCTCGAGCCCAGTTCGGACTGCTGCTTCTCGAGGTAGTTCCAGAGATTGAGCAGGCTGAGGAAGTCACTCGTGGGGTCAGCGAATCGCGCGTGGAACTGGTCGGCCTGCGCACGCCGCTCGAGCGGGCGCTCCCGCGGGTCCTGAATGGTGAGCCCGGCCACGATCGCCATGACTTCGCGGCTGGTGCCTTGGGTTTTCGACTCGATCACCATGCGGCCAAACCGCGGGTCGATCGGCAGCTGCGCGAGTTGCTGGCCGATTCGGGTGAGGCGCGGGGTGGCCGGGCCGGCCGGGGCTGCGGCATCCGTTGCAACGCGGCCGCGGCCGCTCTTGGTGCGGCCGGCTCCCTCTGCCTCGATCGCGCCGAGTTCGGCGAGCAGGTCGAGGCCGTCCTTGATATTGCGGGAATCCGGCGGGGTCAAAAACGGGAACGAGGCGATATCGCCGAGCCCGAGCGAGATCATCTGCAGAATGACGGCGGCGAGGTTGGTGCGTAGAATCTCCGGCTCGGTGTATTCCGGGCGCCGCAGATAGTCTTCCTCGGAATACAGGCGGATGGCGATGCCGTCGCTGGTGCGCCCGCTCCGGCCGCTGCGCTGGTTGCCCGAGGCCTGCGAGATGGCTTCGATCGGCAGCCGCTGCACCTTCGAGCGCACGCTGTACCGGCTGATGCGCGCAGTTCCGGCGTCGATCACGTAGCGGATGCCCGGCACCGTCAGGCTGGTCTCGGCGACGTTGGTCGCGAGCACGATGCGCCGCTTCACCCCCGCCACGGTCGATGGTTGGAACACGCGATGCTGGTCGGCAGACGACAGCCGGCCGTAAAGCGGCAGCACCTCGGTCGGGTTGCGACTGGCCGAGGAGGCGTATTTACCCTGCAGGGCGTCGGCCGCGTCGCGAATCTCGGTCTCGCCCGAGAGAAAGACCAGTACGTCACCGTTCGACTCGCGTTCGAGCTCGTCGAGGGCGGCGGTGATCCCCTCGATGTAGTCGCGGTCGACCGGGGGAGCGGCATCCGTCGTGTCGTCATCGTCGTCGATGCCGGGCTCGGCCACCAGCGGCCGGTAGCGAATCTCCACCGGAAAGGTGCGCCCGGACACCTCGACCACCGGCGCCGGGGTGCCGTCGGCGGCGGCAAAGTGCTTTGCGAAGCTGGCCGGATCGATGGTGGCCGAGGTGATGATCAACTTCAGATCAGGGCGCTTGGGCAGCAGTTGGCGCAGGTAGCCGAGCAGAAAGTCGATGTTGAGGCTGCGCTCGTGCGCTTCATCGATGATGATCGTGTCGTACTTCTGCAGCATGCGGTCGCGGTGAATCTCATTCAAGAGGATGCCGTCGGTCATCAACTTGATCCGGGTATCGGCGCCGACCTTGTCGGTGAACCGCACCTGGTAGCCGACGAGCTGCCCGACCTCCTGGCCGAGCTCCTCGGCAATGCGCTCGGCGATCGTGCGGGCGGCGAGCCGGCGGGGCTGCGTGTGGCCGATGTTCTGGCGGCCGAGTTCGAGGCAGATCTTGGGCAGCTGGGTGGTCTTGCCCGACCCGGTCGAGCCGGCGACGATGACGACCTGGTTGTCGCGGATGGCTGCGGCGATGTCATCGCGGCGCTGGCTGACCGGCAGTTCGGGCGGGAAGGTGATGTTGAGCGTTTCCATGAAGCTCCAATAATACTTCGTCGCACTCCGAGGGCGTTTTCGCGGTCAGTGAACACTGGGTATTCGGGGGGTGCACGGCTTTCGGGGCGCATAGGGTGAGGGGATGACGAAATCTGTTCCCACCATCACCCTCAACGACGGCCACACGATTCCGCAGCTCGGTTTCGGCGTGTTCAAGGTCGAACCTGACGAGACCACCCGCATCGTGGCCGACGCGCTGTCGGTCGGTTATCGCCACATCGATACCGCCGCCATCTACGGCAACGAGGCGGGCGTGGGCAAGGCTCTGGCCGCCTCCGGCATCGACCGCTCCGATCTGTTCATCACGACCAAGCTGTGGAACGACCGTCAGGGTACCGAGTCGGCCTTTGACGCGTTCGAGGAGAGCCTCGAGAAGCTTGGCCTCGACTACGTCGACCTCTATTTGATTCACTGGCCGGCTCCGGCGAACGACAAGTTTGTAGAGAGCTGGCGCGCCCTGGAAAAGATCCAGGAATCGGGCCGCGCCCGATCCATCGGTGTCTCGAACTTTCTGGTGCCGCACCTGGACCGCCTGCTGCACGAGACCAGCATTGTGCCCGCGGTCAACCAGATCGAGCTGCACCCAGCGCACCAGCAGCCGGAAGTCACCGCGTTCGCTCGCGAAAACGGCATCAACATTGAGGCCTGGGGCCCGCTGGGCCAGGGCAAGTACCCCCTGTTCGACGAGCAGATCATAACGGATGCTGCCGACGCGCACGGCAAGTCGCCCGCGCAGATCGTCATTCGCTGGCACCTGCAG
Organism: Cryobacterium sp. N19; assembly: GCF_002929595.1. NCBI lineage: Bacteria > Bacillati > Actinomycetota > Actinomycetes > Micrococcales > Microbacteriaceae > Cryobacterium > Cryobacterium sp. N19. Next base: position 347,644 of record NZ_PJJR01000051.1, read on the forward strand.
GTGGGCAACATCCTGTTCCCCAAGTCGAACCGGCTGGAGCGCATGATTGAGAACTTCAACGTGTTCGACTTCGAACTCACCCACACGGAGGTCACCATGATCTCCGCGCTCGAACGCGCCGGCCGCGTCTCGGCGCACCCCAACGAGGTGAACTAGCCCGAAGCATCCGTTTGAGTGGCCCCGCAGACTCTGCGGGGCCACCGCTCTGTCATCGGGCGGCAGAGGGCCGGGCAGCGGCGTAGATTGGACACGCCGCGCTTTGTCAGGCGCGGCACATGCCGCGGGCGCAGAAAGATCCCCATGAACCCGATTGAATGGCTGTTCGACGCCCAGTTGCAGATCGGCACCCAGACCATTCTCTGGCGCGAGGTCGTCGGCAACGCCTTCGGCATCGCGAGCGCCGTCGGCGGCATGCGCCGCAAGATCTGGGCCTGGCCGGTCGGCATCATCGGCAACGCCCTGCTGTTCACCGTGTTTCTCGGCGCTGTGTTCGGCACTCCCAACCCGGTCAATCTGCTCGGGCAGGCCGGCCGGCAGATCATGTTCATCATCGTGTCGATCTTCGGCTGGGTACAGTGGCAGCGCAGCCGCAACTCGGCGGTGCACGTTGCCGTCGCCCCGCACTGGGCCGGTAACCGCACCCGCATCCTGCTGGGGCTCGGGCTCGTCGCCGGCACCCTGGTGCTCACCCCCATCTTTCGCGCCCTCGGCTCGTTCGAACCGGTCTGGGCGGATGCCTGGATCTTTACCGGATCGCTGCTGGCGACCTACGGAATGGCCAAGGGCTGGACCGAATTCTGGCTGATCTGGGTAGCCGTCGACGTGGTCGGCGTGCCACTGCTGATCAGCGCCGGCTACTACGCCTCGGCCGTGCTGTACCTGTTCTACGGCGCCTTCACCCTCGTGGGTTTCGTGGTCTGGGTGCGGGTTCAACGCCGCCGCAACGCCCTGCTCGGGGCTGCCCTGCTGCCCTGACCTCGCCCGCCCGGGCAACGGGGCGCAGAATAGAGCATGCCCAACAGCCTCGCCGACGCCATCAGCCCCTACCTGCGCAGCCATGCCGACAACCCGGTCGACTGGTTCGGCTGGGGCGAGGAAGCCTTTGCCGAAGCCCGCGAGCGCGATGTGCCCGTGCTGGTGTCGATCGGCTACTCCACCTGCCACTGGTGTCACGTCATGGCGCGGGAGAGTTTCAGCGACCCGGCGATTGCCGAGTACCTCAACACCCACTTCGTCAGCATCAAGGTCGACCGGGAGGAGCACCCCGATGTCGACGCGAGCTATCTCTCTGCCGCGAGTGCCTTCATCGAGGGACTCGGCTGGCCGCTCAACGTGTTCGTCACCCCCGACGGGCAGGCGTTTCACGCGGGAACGTACTTTCCGCCGGTGGCCCTGGCGGGGCATCCGTCGTTTCGCGACGTTCTGACCGCGGTGACGACGGCCTGGCACACCCGGCGGGCCGAGGTCAGGGCCGGCGCCACCAAGGTGGCCGAGTTGCTCGCCGAATCGGCGCGTGAGCTCGCCGAGGGTGCCGCGGCGGCGGGTGGTGCCGCGGTGCCCCTGCATCCCAGCACCGCAGTGCTCGACCGGGCGGTCACCGAGCTGGTCGGTTATGAAGACGCCCGCTTTGGTGGCTTCGGCGGTGCACCAAAGTTTCCGGTGGCCCCTGCCCTCTCCTTTCTGCTCGGGCACGGCGACGCGAACGGCGACGGGCCAATGCTCGCGCTGCGCACACTCAAGCTCATGGGCGCGTCACCGCTTCGCGACCCGATCGAGGGCGGCTTCTTTCGCTACGCGGTCAACCGTGATTGGAGTGATCCACATTACGAACGGATGCTCTACGACAACGCCCAGCTGCTCAGCCTCTACACCCGCGCCTGGATGCTCACCGGCGCACCGTGGGTACGTCACGTCGCCGAGGGAATTGCCCGCTTTCTCTGTGACGTGATGCAGCTTCCGGGAGGCGGGTTTGCCAGCGCCCAAGACTCGGAAAGCACCGTCGACGGCCATCGGGTCGAGGGCGGCTACTACGCACTCGAACCGGGCGACCGTCTGCGGCAGACCCCGCCGGCCCTCGATACGAAAGTACTCACCGGCTGGAACGGACTCGCGATTCAGGCTCTCGCCCGGGCCGGCTTCGCCTTCGACCAGCCCCGTCTCATTGACGCCGCCTGCCGCGCGGCCGACTACCTGCGCGAACACCACGTGCGCGCCGACGGCACCCTCGTTCGTGCCTCCGTTGCCGCACGCACCTCCACAGCGAACGCCACGCTGGAGGACTACGGCATGTACGCACGGGGACTCCTCGAACTCGCGCTCGTCACCGGTAACGTTTGCTACGCCACCCAGGCTCGTCACCTGCTCGACAGCACGCTACCAGCAGCCACCGACGCGCCTGCCTTCCGCTCTCCGAACGGCGCGGATCCAGTGCTCAGCCGGCAGGGCCTGGTTAGCGCCATCGACCCTTCCGAGGGTGCCTACCCCTCCGGACTCTCCGCCACAGCGGATGCCGCACTGCTGTTGCACAGCCTCACCGGCGACGACCGCTATCGTTTGGCCGCGCAGGCCGGCCTCGGCCTCGTCGCAACTCTGGCACCGAGCCGGCCACTTGCCTACGGCGCCGCCCTGCGCCTGTTCGACGAACTCAACGCCCCGATCGAGCAGCTCGTGATCGTCTCGCCCGACCGGTTTGGTGCCGCCGCGGCAAACCGCCCGGCCATCACCCTGCACGACCTCGCCCGACGCCACGCGGCGCGAGTGGTCGCATCCGTTTCAGAGTCACAGGCCCAAGCATTTGCGGAGGCCGGCTTCGGCCTGTTCCTGGCGCGGATGGCCAAGGCCGGCCAACCCACCGCGTACCTCTGCCGCGACTTCGTCTGCCAGCTGCCGATCACTGACCCGGCGCAGCTGCCACCGATCGCGGGCACGGCCAGACTCCTGAGCGAAATTACCGCCGAAGCGCAACAATCGGTGCGGCCGCACAAGCGCTAACATCGGGGTATAACCTCGCCCCACTTCCTCATTTCGCATTTCCTGGGCTCATCTCCCTGGCTGCTAGACGCCGCAGCAAACTACCGACATCGCGACGTACACTAAAGACAAATGTCCCCGCGTTTCACCAAACGCCAGTCGCTCATCGAGAACCTCGTCACTTCTCGAGAAGATCCACGCTGCGAAACACTCTGAACCATTCACGCCGGCACTTTCGGCCGCATTCCTCGGTTTCAGCCCCGGCTGGTCGCGCTGGAGTGCTCCACTTTCTCAAGGAGGACCATGGCGACACGCAATATTCCGGACGCACAACCGGAGACTGGCGAGCAGGGGGACCCCGACTCGTTCGGCGGTGACATCTTCGACACCGACGCCTTACGCCCCGACTCCGTGGGCTACGACTCCAGTGAACCCGAACCACCCACCAACACCGGCCTGATCCCGACTCTGTCGCTCAGCAGCGAGCCGGAGCTGGTGCTGATCACACCGGATGCCCGTACGCGCCGGTTCGACCGCGACGACCTCGTCGTGCGCAAGGGTGAGATCGCCCTCATCAACGGTCACTACACTCCGCACGAGTCCATGGTCAAGGACCTCGTGGCCGTGTACGACGCCCTCACCAACGCCGGCATCGACTTTCTACTCGTGCGCGGCGACCACAACCGTCCGGTCATCGCCGTCGACCGCAAGCGGCGCAAGGAAATCACCAAGGTCCTGACTGCGGCATTCGCCAACGAGCCGTTCTACGCCAAGCCGCTCGATGGCAACGTCAGCCAGCAGTTTCTGCTCGCCGATGGCGCCCTCATGACGCTGCGCAAGTCCTCCGTCTTTCGCGTCTACCGGCCGCGCATCGAACCGATCGGCCGCCTGCGCTACGGCGCCCAGACCGCGTTCCAGTTCGAGCTGTGGCGTTTCGGCGAAGATGAAATCATCGCCCCGGTCGAGAACGCGCTCATGCGCACCCGGCTGCCACGCTCCGAAGCCCGCGAAACCACGATCGACCTGTATGGACGCACCTGGCTGACCTTGCAGAACATGTTCGACGACCTGGCCAGCGACGTGTCCTTCGACATCGACCTGGTGTTCAGCTGGGTCGACGGTTCTAGCGACGAGTTTCAGCGGGAACGTGCCAAACGTATGAAGGCCTATGTCATCGGGGAGGGTGACGATTCCGACGCCCGTTTTCGCCAGATCGACGAGCTCAAGTACGCCCTGCGCAGCGTATACATGTTCGCACCCTGGATTCGCCGCATCTTCATCGCCACTGACTCACCGGTGCCGGAGTGGCTCTCCGAGCATCCTCGCGTCACCATCATGCGCAGCGAGGACTTCTTCGTCGACACGAGCGTGCTGCCCATTCACAACTCGCACGCCGTGGAAAGCCAGCTGCACCACATTCCCGGGCTGGCCGAGCACTTTCTCTACTCCAACGACGACATGTTCTTCGGTCGCCCGGTCGGTCCGGAGCTGTTCTTCTCACCCGGTGGGGTGACCAAGTTTGTGGAGGCAGCCACTCGGATCGGCCTCGGCGAGAACGATCCGACCCGCAGCGGGTTCGAGAACGCCGCTCGCGTGAACCGGGCGCTGCTGCGTGGGCGCTTCGGCAAGGTCACCACCCGGCACCTGGAGCACACGCCAGCTCCCATGCGCAAGAGTGTGCTGCTCGAGTTGGAACAGGAATTTCCCGAGGACTTCAGCCGCACCGCGGCGAGTCGTTTTCGTTCGGCGACCGACATCTCGGTCACCAACTCGCTGTACCACTATTACGCCTTGATGACCGGTCGTGCGGTCGCCCAAACTCAGGTGCGTTCGCTCTACATCGAGACGACACTACGCATCGCCCTGCGCCAGATGAATCACCTGCGCAAGCGTCGCGATCAGGACATGTTCTGCCTGAACGACGGCAGTCACCCGGAGATTTCCACCGAGGTGCGCCGCGCTGCGGTCACCGAATTTCTGGAGCTGTACTTTCCGATCGTGGCACCGTGGGAACGGGCCAGTGTTGCCACTATCGCAGAACTGGGATCGGTCGGGTCATTGGCGGCTCACGCAATGCAGGCAGAGTCTCCGACGGCGTGATCTCGACGCCGGAAGCGCGCAGACGACGTGCGCTTTCGGCGGCGTCGACGTAGTCGAGCGTTGGATAGTGGCCGAGCGGCACCACGGAGTGCAGCACGGTGCCCGGGTAGACGTGCACGAGGTTGAAGGCTCGTGCGCCGTCGCGACCCAGGGTGCCGCCCACCGGAACGTTCAGATCCTGGGTGTAGCAGGTGGCCGACGACACCGACACGGGGATACCGGCGAACATGGCCATGGACGAGTAGTGCAGGTGTCCGGCGATGATGCTGCGCACGTCAGTGCCGCGGAGCACGCTGGCGAGGCGATCTTGGTCGCGCAGCTCCACCGCGTTGGCCAGGTCGAGCACGCTCGGAATCGGCGGGTGGTGCATGGCCAGAATCGTGCCGTCGGGCGCCGGTACCCGCAGCTCGTCGGCGAGCCAGAGCAGCTGCTGGTCGCTCACCGCGCCGTGATGGTGACCGGGGACCGAGGTGTCGAGGGTGATCAGGCGCAGGCCGTTAAGGTCATAGGACCGGTCGATCGGGGCCTCGCTCGCGGCCTGGTCGAGCAACTCGGTGCGAAAAACCGAACGATTGTCGTGATTGCCCATCACCCAGATGACGCGTGCACCGAGCCTGGCAGCGGCCGGCTCGACGATCTTGCGCAGCAGCTCGTAGGCGCCCGGTTCGCCCTTGTCGGCGAGATCACCGGTGAAGACGATGGCCTCGGGGCGGGCCCCGGATGCCTCGACCTCGGCGAACAGCTCGGCCAGATGGGCTTCAGCGTTGACGCTGCCATAGAGCTTTGAGCCTCCCGCCAGCAGGTGGGTGTCGCTCAGGTGTAACAGGAAGTGGTCCGGCCGGGGGTACTCAGCCGTTCGAATGCTCACAGCTCGTCCATTCGTTTGTCGGGTGCACGCTCTTTCGGCATGCCCTCTCGGTGGTAGACACTATTCGATCAGAAGTTCTTGAACAACCGGTGTACGCCACGCATCAATCGTGCAGCAATTGGGGTAAATGGGCGAGACAATTCGTGGTCGGTCGGTGACATACGAGCGGGCCTCTAGGCTGAGGCATGGCTCGATACGTACGCATTGACGAATTTGGTGAGCCAGAGGTGTTGAGCATCGTGCACGATGAGCAGCCGCAGGCCGGGCGCGGTGAGGTACGGGTGCGCGGGCGTAACCGAGGTGGGCGGACAGTTCGCGGACATCAACGACCTCGAGGCGCTGGCCACACTGATTGCGCACGGTGAGATCGTGCTGCCGATCGACCGGGTGTTCCCGCTCGATCAGGTGCAGGACGCCTACCGCCACCTCATGGCGGGCCACCTGCACGGCAAAGTCGTTCTCGCTACCCGGTAGCGGGCCCCAGAAACCGCGTCTCCCAGAAACCGCGTCTCCCAGAAACACTGTGGCATGCTTGACCGTGCGCAATTGGTCCCCTCGAAACTCCCTGAAACAGGGTTCGCTCGGGTACGTCGCCGGGGCCGCGCTTACCACCGTGGCCTTCATCGGTCTCTACCTGTTCTTCGTGCGCAGCCACGCCGGCCAGGAAGCCGACCAGCTTGCCTATGACGGCGCCGAATTCGGCCGTCGCAGCATTACCTCGTTCACCGGTCGGATGCTGGACTCTGTTCCGGACATCGCCGTGGCATTCGGCGTGGTGCTGACCGCCGTCATCGCGCTCGTGCGCCGCAACTGGCGCACCCTCGTGGTTGCCCTGGTCGCGGCAGCGGCGGCGACTGCCTCGGCCCAACTGCTGAAGTATGGCATTCTGGCCCGTCCCGACCTCGCGGTCGAGGGCTACGCCGGAAACTCATTCCCGTCGGGGCATACGACGGTGGCGGCGGCATCCGCGCTGGTGGTCTTTCTGGTCGCGAGCCCGCGCATGCGCCCGATGGTCGCCGGGTGGGGCACCGCTTTCGCCGTGCTGGCCGGTGTGGCCACGCTTGCCAACCAGTGGCATCGGCCGAGCGACGTGATTGCAGCCCTGCTCTGGGTCGCATTCTGGGGGTGCCTCGCCGGGGCGGTGCTGGCCTGGCCGCGGGTAGGTGTCGTGCCGCAAACGGATGCTGCCGCCCCCAGCTCACGATGGCCAGCCTTTACCGGGCTGCGACAGTCGACGATTCGCGTGGTGCGCTGGCTGTCGATCGGGTGCGGGGCGATCTCCGCCGTGGCCTTCATCGTGACCCTCGTGCTGGACAGCAGCCTGTTCGAGCGCGTCGGTACGCTCGGCACCATCGTGGCCTACTTGGGCGGGGTTGCGGCCATCGTGACCGCCGGCCTGCTGCTCGCGCTGAGTGGAACTCGGCTGTTCGCTCGACTGCCCTAGATTCGCCAACGCCCTGAGATTCGGCCTCGGAGGGGTGTACTCAATCGAAACCACGTGCGAGACTAACTCATGGCCGTCACGTTGAGAGCGCTCCAGACCGTAGTTCCCCCGACGATTCTGATCCAGGAGCAGGTGCGCGACATTTTCGCCGCCCAGCCCGGACTCAGCCGACTGGCACAACGGCTGGTCAGCACTAGTTTCAACGTGTCGGGTATTGAAACCCGACATACCGTGATTGCCGAGCTCACCCTCGACAACGATTCGGCCGATCCGCAGTTCTTCGATGCGCGGCAGCAACTTCTGCTGGTGCCGAGTACCCGGGTGCGTAACGAGCTCTACATCACGGAAGCCACCAAACTCTTCGTCGAGGCTGGCCGCCGGGCGCTCGCCGCCTGCCCCGACATTCGCCCGGAAGATGTGACCCACGTCGTCACAGTCTCCTGCACCGGGTTCTACGCCCCCGGCCCCGACTACATGCTCGTGCGCGAACTCGGCTTGAATGCCAGCACCCAGCGCTACCACCTCGGATTCATGGGCTGCTACGCCTCCATGCCTGCCCTCCGCACCGCGAAGCAGTTCGTCGAGGCCGACCCGAATGCGGTCGTACTCGTGGTCAGCGCCGAACTCTGCTCGCTGCACCTGCGCACCTCGAGCGACCCGGACACCATCGTCGCCTCCTCGCTGTTCTCCGACGGCGCGGCCGCCGGTATCGTCAGCTCCCGGGCACCGCTGCCCGGCGAGAAAGCCCTCGGTCTCGACCTGTTCGAAACGGTCATCACCCCGGTCGGTGAGGGCGACATGGCCTGGAAAATCGGCGATGAGGGCTTCGAAATGATTCTGAGCACCTACGTTCCGCACATCATCGACGAACACATCGAGAGTGCCCTCGCGCCCCTGTTTGCCCGCGACGCGTCGATCACCCGGCAGCTCGTGGCCGTCCCTTGTGAAGCGGATGCAGCGGCCAGCGCGGCCCCGGTCCTCACCCTCGCGCCGCCGGCCACGCTGAGCTCGGTGATCGAGCACTGGGCGATCCACCCCGGTGGTCGGAGCATTCTCGACAAGACCGAGGCCAAACTCGGACTCCGCCCCGACCAGCTGCTGCCTTCGCGTGAGACGCTGCGCACCAACGGCAATATGAGCAGCGCGACCATTCTCTTCGTCATGAAGGCAATTCTCGACGGCCCAGCCACCGCCGACGGTGAACGGGTCTGCGCCATGGCGTTCGGCCCCGGTCTCACCGTGGAGTCCGGCCTGATGACCGTGATCGAGGGCTGAATGGCCCTTCCGTCACTGCGCGTGCGGGCGCATGGGGCCGTGGAGATCATGGATTCCCCGCTGTGCGACCCGGCCATGCTCACGCGCACGTACCAGAATTTTCAGGTGGTCAATGCGGTCGTGTCGGGCTGGCCGGGGATCTATCGCCGCAGCATCCGCCCGACTCTGTCCACCACGACCGAAACGACGCTGCTCGACGTCGGCTCCGGCGGTGGCGATGTCTCGCGATCGCTGGCCCGCTGGGCAGTGCGCGACGGACTGCGGCTCACCGTGACCGGCATCGATCCGGATGCCCGTGCGCACGTCTTCGCGACCAGCCAGCCGAAGATCGCCGGCCTCTCGTTTCGCCGGGCGCTCAGCTCCGACCTCGTCGCAGAGGGCGCGCGCTTCGACTTCGTGGTGTCCAATCACGTGCTGCACCATCTGAGCGTGGACGAGCTGAAGGGGCTGCTCGTGGACTCGGAGGATCTCGCTCGCGTGCGCGTGCTGCACGCCGATCTGGAGCGTTCCAACTACGCGTACCTCGGGTTCGCGGCGGCGACCTGGCCGTTCTTTCGGCATTCCTATATTCGCCCGGACGGGCTCACTTCGATTCAACGCAGCTACACGGCCGTCGAGCTGCGGGCGGCGGTGCCCGCTGGGTGGACGGTGTCGCGCGGCCTGCCGTCGCGGCTCGTGCTGGGCTGGGATGCGGCCTGATGCGTGACGTCGTCATCGTGGGTGGCGGCCCGGTCGGCACCATGCTCGCCTGCGTACTCGCCGTCGGCGGGCTCGACGTTGAGGTGCTGGAGCAGCGCGAGACGCCGTCCCTCCGGTCGCGGGCGATCGGCATTCACCCGCCGTCGCTGGCCGCCCTCGCCGCCATCGGCATCACCGACGCCCTGCTCGAGCGGGCCGTGCGCATTCGCACGGGAGAGGTGCGCTGCGATTCGCGCCGGCTCGGGCAGATGTCGTTCGAGAAGGTCGCGCCGGCGTATCCGTTCGTGGTCGCCCTGCCGCAATACGAGACGGAGGCGCTGCTGCGCGATCGGTTCGAGCAACTCCGCCCAGGCCTGTATCGCAGCGGCGTGACCGTGTCCGGGGTGCAAGACCGCGGTGACGCCCTGAAACTCACGACCGACGCCGGCCCGATCGATACCCGCTACGTGATCGGCGCGGACGGCGCGCGCAGCCGCGTGCGTCAGGCGGCAGGCATCGCCTGGCGGCAGCTCGGCCGCGGTGAAACGTATCTCATGGGTGACTTCGCCGATCCTGACCCGAGAGATACCGGCGCGGTGCTCTACTTCGAGCGCGGCGGCGTGGTCGAGTCGTTTCCGCTGCCCGGCGATCGGCGTCGGTGGGTGGCGATGACCGATTTTCTCGCAACGGATGCCGACAGCGCCGACTTCGCCGCGCTCATCCGTCACCGAACAGGAGTCAGCGTTGCCCAGCCGCTCGGGGCTGTCAGCGCCTTCGCCGTGCAGCAGCGGCTCGCGGGGAGCATGTGCACGGGCCGCGTGGTGCTGATCGGCGATGCGGCGCACCAGATCAGCCCGATCGGTGGGCAGGGCATGAACCTCGGCTGGCTCGACGCCGTGGCCCTCGCGCCGGCGGTGCAGCGGGCGCTGCTCGAACCGTCAGCGGCGGCATCCGTTTTGGCCCGCTACGACCGCACGCGCCGCCGCGCCGCCCGGCGAGCGGCCCTGCAAGCCGGATTCAACATGCAGATGGGCCGGCCAGCCCACGGTCTGCGACTCGGCGTTCGCAACGCCGTCGTGCGCGGTCTCACGCTGCCGCCGGCCAACGAACTGGTGGTCCGGGCGTTCACCATGCGTTGGTTGTGACCGCGCGCATCGAGTTGAATAGAACCGTGACTCCTGCAACTCTCGTTCCCCGCCTCCGCACCGACCTCGCGGCCGCTCATTTCTCGGTTCCTGGCCTGACCGGACTGTGGGGCATAGAAGCGGATGCCGCCCTCCGCCGCAACCAGCGGGTTCCGGCCCAGCGGGCGCTCGCCACGCTCGCCGTCAAACTGGGGCGGAATGAGCCCGCCGCGACGCTGGCTCGGCTGTTTCTGTTCGGAGACGCGGTTCCGCGTGTCGATCTCGATGCCGCGCTGCCGACACTCGGGGCAGCCGGTGCTGAACGACTCGGGCTCGTGGCCGCCGTCGATGCGCTCGTGCGCCCGCTCGTCGACCTCCGTCCGTACAGCTTCATTGACGCGCACGGGGCCGGCAGCTGGTGGATCGTGAGCGATCTGGGGGAGCTGGCGCTCGGGCATCCGCTCGGCGAAAGTCACGTTCTCGGCATCGGCGGCGCCTCGCGCACCCTGAGCGGGCTCATGATGCCGCGCGCGGTTGAGCGGGCGCTCGACATCGGCACCGGCTGCGGAATCCAGGCCATGCACGCTTCCCGGCACGCCGAGCATGTCGTCGCGACCGACATCTCGGTGCGTGCGCTCGAGCTCGCGGCGCTGAACGCCGAGCTCAACCAGATCGACAACATCGAGTTTCGGTTCGGCAGCCTGTTCGAGCCGGTGGCGGGGGAGCGGTTCGACCACATCATCTCGAACCCGCCGTTCGTGATCACCCCGCGGACCGAGGGAGTGCCGAGCTACGAGTACCGCGACGGCGGAATGGTCGGTGATGCCCTGGTCGAGGCTGTTGTGCGCGGCGCCGCCAACCACCTCACGCCCGGCGGAGTTGTTCAGCTGCTCGGAAACTGGGAATACTTCGGTGAAACGGATGCCTTCGAGCGCCTTGAGCGCTGGCTCACGCCGGGTGCCCTCGACGCGTGGATCATCGAGCGCGAGGTGCAGACGCCGGGCGAGTATGCCGAGACCTGGATCCGCGACGGCGGCACCCGCCCCGGTCCCGATTTCGACCGGCTGTACAAGGCCTGGCTGAACGACTTCGAGGCGCGCGGAGTGGGTCGGGTCGGCTTCGGCTACCTGCTGCTGCGCCTGCCGGAAACCGCATCCACCCGGGGCACCGCTCCCGGCCTGCGTCGCCTCGAGCGCCTGCCCGATGCCCTGGGCCACAACCCGGCCGGGCTCGGCGCGCACCTCGCCGAGTGTCTCGCCGCGCACGACTGGCAGGCGGCAACGGATGATGCGCGCCTGTTGCGCACAAATCTCACCGTGGCCTCCGACGTCACCGAAGAGCGCCACTACTGGCCAGGACAGCAGGATCCGACGCTCATGACCCTGCACCAGGGCAGCGGATTCGGCCGCTCGTTGCCGCTCGACACCGCCCTGGCCGGGCTGGTCGGTGCCTGCGACGGTGAGCTCGCCGTCGGCGCCATCATCGGAGCCCTCGCCCAGCTGCTCGACGCGGACGAGCCAGCGCTGACCGCCGAGCTGCTGCCCAAGGTGCGCGCCCTTTTAGTCGATGGCTTCCTGAAGTAGCTAGTTCTTGGGGGTCGCGCGGCGCAGAGCCAGGAAGCCGCCGAATCCGGCGACCGCTGCGGGCAGAAGCAGCCAGGCGAAGATGCCGCCGATTCCCTGGGCGCCGAACCAGATAGCAACTGCCGGCCAGTTGCTCGTGAAGGTGATGATCGTGACCGCGCCGACGATGGCCAGGGCCAGCGAGCTCCAGAACACGAGCATGCCGGGCATGCGCCAGCGCATATAGATGGTCGCGATCGACGCCCCGATGAAGAACACGAGCAGCTGCATCACGAAGAACGAGAAAAGGTCAACCCAGAACCCGTCGATGCCGAGCCAGAGCGCGTTGAACATATAGGTGTCGATGAACCACCCCTCGGTCAGCTGTTCGAGCTGGGTCAGCAGGGCGAACGCGAGGGCGTTGGCGGCCGAGATCAGTAGGAACAGCAGCGCTGTTCCGAGGTAGAAGTCCCGGCGGGTGACGCCGAAACCGAGCGCGAGCGGAAACCCGAAGGAGATGGCCTGCACGCCCACGACAACCAGGTACCACTGCGGTGAGAGCACGGCCCAGCTGTAGCGCTGGCCCTCGATGGCGTCGGGGGTGCCGAGTCCGCCGGTCGTGAAACCGACGATCTGGGCGATGAAGATGGTGATCACGAAGGCCATGCCCACTATGAGCCACGGGATACCGATGTAGGTTCGGCGGTCGATGAGGTGCAACCGCACCACGTTCCAGATGCGGGCCGGCGCGCTCCGCGGGTGAACGGATGCCGCGGTGCCGGTCAGCGAATCGGTGACGGTCATGAGTGTGTGCTCCAGGCGTCGGTCTTGCTCTCGGTTTCATCAAGGGTTGCGCTGCCGGTGGTGCTCGTGGTGCGCTGCACGATCAGCTGCTGCAGCGACACGGGCGAGAGCTCGAGTCCGGCGGCGCGCGCGGCGGCCCGTTCGGCCTCGCCGAGGCCGGCCACGGTCACCGAGGCGAGCCCGCCGATACCATCTCGGGAAATAATGTCGCGGCCGGCAACGAAAGCGTCGACATCCGTTTTCTTGCCGACCACGGTGCTGGCTGAGCCGCGCAGCTGCTCGGCGTCCTGGTCCATGAGGATACGGCCCTCGTCGATCACGAGAACGTGCTCGAGCAGGTTGCTGACCTCGTCAATGAGGTGTGTCGAGAGCATGATGGTGCGCGGATACTCGGCGTAGTCCTCGAGCAGGCGATCGTAGAAGATCTGCCGCGCGACCGCATCGAGTCCAAGGTAGGGCTCATCGAAGAAGGTGAGCGGCGCGCGCGAGGCGAGCCCCACAATCACGCCGACCGCCGAGAGCTGACCACGGGAGAGTTTCTTGATCGGACGGTTGAGCGGCAGCCGAAAATCCTCCACCAGACGGGCGGCGAAGGCGTCGTCCCAGTTCGCGAAAAACCACGGAGCGCTCGCGAAGACGTGTTGGGGCCGAAAACTGTCCGGATATCTCTGGCTTTCCTTGATGAAACACAGCGACTGCAACACCCGCGCGTTCTCAACGGGGGAGGCGCCGAACACCTCGAGGGTGCCGCTGGTGGCGAACTGCTGTCCGGTGAGCAGCTGCATCAGGGTAGTCTTGCCGGCGCCGTTGCGGCCGAGCAGACCATAGATCTTGTTGCGTTCGACCGTGAAACTCACGTCGTCGATAGCGGTGAGGGCGCCGAACTTCTTGGTGAGGCCGGCGACGCGCACAGCGGTGTCAGTCATGAGTTACTGCCCTTTCTCGATTCAATGTTGATCATTCCGGCCACCTGTTCCGGGGTGATGCCGAGCTTGGCGGCTTCACTGAGCAGGGGGCCGACGAAGTTGGCCCGAAACTGTTCGGTGCGGGCGACGACCAGTCGTTGCCGAGCTCCGGTTGCTACAAACATTCCTATTCCTCGCCTCTTGTAGAGAATGCCGTCTTCGACCAGACGGTTGACGCCCTTGCCAGCGGTCGCCGGATTGATGCGGTGAAAGGCCGCGAATTCGTTGGTCGACGGAACGGATGTTTCTTCCTCAATGACGCCATCGATGATGTCGTTCTCGATCTGCTCCGCGATCTGCACGAAGATCGGTTTGCCCGCTTCGATCAAGGACTGCCTGCTTTCAGTGGATGCTGCTGCCCGATTCCCAGCCCCCGCCGGTTCACTGGTTAGTTGGTCATGTGACTAACTAACTACCTTGAGAGGAAAATGTCAACCGGCACAGTCTGCGGTGAGAGGGCACTAACCTGACGCCATGACTCCCGCAACCGCGCTCCCGGCCGCCTTCGACCTCGGCGGGCACACCGCACTCATCACCGGGGCGGGCAGCGCCACCGGTATCGGCTTCGCCGCAGCACGGATGCTGGGTGAACTCGGTTGCCGGGTGATCCTCACGGGCACGACGGCGCGGGTGCACGACCGTGCGCGCGAACTGACGGCACACGGACTCGATGCGAGCGGAATCGTCTGTGCCCTCGACTCGGCCGTCGGTACCGAGGGACTGCGGGTGGCGCTCGCCGCGACCGGGAGCGAGCCGACGATTCTCGTGAACAACGCGGGCATGGTCGCGGTCGGCGACGCCGAGATGGGTCACGGAGATATCCTGACCAGTCCGGCCGAGTGGGAACACGGCCTCGCCATCAATCTGTCCACAGCATTTCATGCCACTCGCACGGTGATCGGGTTCATGCGCGCGGCCGGATGGGGTCGCATCGTGATGGTGTCGAGCGTGAGCGGGTCGATCATGGCCAGCCGCAATGACGTCGCCTACGCCGCAGCGAAGGCCGGGCTGGTCGGGCTGGTGCGGGCGCTCGCAGTGGACGAGGCCGAAGTGGGCATCACGGCGAACGCCGTCGCGCCCGGCTGGATCTCGACCGGTTCCCAGCTCACGAGCGAGGCTCTGGAGGGTGCGCTGGTTCCGGCCGGCCGAAGCGGCACGCCGGGGGAAGTCGCATCCGTCATCGCGTTTCTTGCCTCGCCAGGAGCCGCCTACGTCACCGGGCAGGTGATCGTCGTCGACGGCGGTAACTCCGTGGCCGAGGAGCGCCGGTAACCAGCGGCTCTCGAGAAGAAAATGTCAAGCGGCACGGTCTGCGGTAGTTTGGTCTCATGACTGGCGCCGTACTGAAGCACTGCGGGCGCGCGCCCGGGATCCGCCGTTCTAAAGCAGACCGATCGTGAAGCGGCGCACTTTTCTGCTCGGCACAGCGTCGGGTTTTTCCGTGTTGGCTCTCGCCGCGTGCGTGTCCCCGGCGCCGGTTCCGACGACATCCCCGGCGCCAACCACGCTCACCCCCTCGCTGGTTCCGCAGCCGCTCACGGTCTCCAGAACCAACTGGTCGGCCGACCCTTTCTCCCGCGGATCCTTCAGCTACGCCAGCGTCGGTGCCACCCCAGAGCACCGAACAGCCCTCGGCCAGGCCGTCGATGCCCGAGTGTTCTTCGCTGGCGAAGCGACCGCGGCCGATGAGCCCGGCACTGTGCAGGGTGCCCGCGCTTCTGGTCTGCTGGCGGCCAGCCAGGTGCGGGATGTCGCGGCTCCGGGGGAACGTATCACGATTGTCGGTGCCGGAATTGCCGGGATAACGGCGGCCCGTCAACTCGTCAACGATGGCTTCAACGTGGTCGTGATTGAGGCGCGCGACCGCATCGGTGGGCGCATCGACACAGTCAGCGACGACTGGCCCTTTCCGATCGAACGTGGTCCCTCGTTCGTACACAACACCTCGGATAATTTTTTGGACGACGAGCTCACGGCGCTCGGGGTGAAGCTGCTGCCGTTCGTGCGCACGCCCGAGGTGCGAACCCGAGCCGGGGCGATCGTCGAGGTGTCACCACTCGGCACTCAGGCCGTGGCCGGAGCCCTCAGCTGGGCAGCCAATCAGCAGCAGGATGTCTCGGTTGAACGTGCCCTGGTCGATTCGGGCGAAGCAAGTCTGTCGAAGACCCCGAACGCCGATGGCCTCTCGGATGCCGACTGGCTCGAGTACGAGATCGCCACGAAACTCAAGGTTGAGACCGGGGCCACACCGAGCCAGCAATCGGCCTGGTACACGACCGACATCGCGAGCACCGACGACGACCAGCTCGTTGTGGGCGGCTACTCCACCCTGCTCGCCAGTGACGCCGAAGGCCTCGAAATGCTGCTCTCGAGCGTGGTCAATCGCGTGGCCCACGACGACGACGGCGTGAGCCTGCGCCTTGGTACCGGCGAGTCGCTGTCCGCCGATCGGGTGATCGTGACCGTGCCACTCGGTGTGCTGAAGAACGCGGCCATCGAATTCTCGCCGGCGCTGCCATTCGCCCACCGCGGTGCCATCGGCGCGCTCGGCATGGGCGTGGTCGACAAGGTCTGGTTGCGGTTCGACGTGCCGTTCTGGGATACCTCCGCCCGCCTCTGGACCATCGTCGGCGAAGACGCCGACTTCCCGGTCTGGATCAACATGATGCCGCTGACCGGCGATCCCGTTCTAATGGGTCTGGTCGCAGCCGAAAACGCGACCCGGCTGAGCGAGCTCGACGACGACGACTTTCTCGCGGCGGCGCTCACCGCGCTCGAGCCGTTCCTGGCGGTACCCGACCCGTAGTAGTGCAGCTGAACAGCTCAGGGGCGCCAGTACGCAAGTCGGTGGTGCGGCATCCGCTTGAGCCTTGTGATCCAGGTGAGCAGGGCCGCAATGCTCGTGATGATCACCACGATGATCAGGCAGTAGAACACGGTCTCGCCGGGGCCGCTCACCTGGCGGGCGTCGAGAAAGAAGTACGGGTACCAGCCCACGATGGGCCCGCGTAACAGGGTGAAGACCAGCCAGAACACCGGAAAGACGATGGCCCAGCCGAGATATCTCCACGGCAGGCGGGCCTTGAACGGGTCGACGATCCAGTCGATGAGGGCCAAGACCGGAATAACGAAGTGCAGCAGCTGGCTCGACCAGGGCACCTCGATGGAATAGTTCGCGCTCGACGACTGCCAGACGATGATGCCGTAGACGACTCCGGAGACCAGAATGTAGGTCGTCACCATCGCTCGCAACATGTCGAGCCAGGCCGGGTCGGTCGATCGCCGCAATGCGACACTCGCGGCGGTCAGAAAGACGAACATCGATGCGATGGCGCTCTGCACCGTGAAGTAGCTGAAGAAGTTCGCGATGGCGAAGGTAGTCACGCCGAGGGTGTACTGAAAGTAGCCGATGAGGGCCACGAGTTCGACCGCGGTCAGGCCGAGGCGCGCCACACCGAACGCGGTGCGCGCTTTCATTCCCGTACCCCGGCGGGGCTCGTGCGCGCGGTCATAGGCTAACGCTACGCCAGCGCCGGGCAGCCCCCGACCTCAACCGGTGATCTGAAACTCGCTCTCGCCGGTTGCCGCGACGTCACTCACCTCGAGGGCGGTCACGACGGCATACCGCGGGCCGGTTTCCAGCCAGTGCAGCATGCGCGCAACGGATGCCTCCCGCCCCTCGATTTCGAGTTCCACCGACCCGTCCGGCCGGTTCCGAATGTACCCGACCAGCCCGAGGTGCAGCGCTTGGGCCCGGGCATGGTAACGAAACCCGACGCCCTGCACCTCGCCGCGGGCGAGCACTCGTTTGCGAATCACCTGACTATTGTGCCCCGGTGGGCGGCCTGCACAACAGCTAATCGACCACGCGCAGGCTTAGCCATAGCATGAGCGTGTCGTCAGCGTGGTCGAGGTTGATACCGAACAGCTCATGCACCCGCCGCAAGCGGTAGCGCAATGTGTTCTGGTGCACCGACAGCAATGCGGCCGTTCTGGCCGAGTCTCGCCCGCAATCAAGGTAGGTACGCAGGGTCGCGGCATAGTCGGTACCTGAGCGGGCATCAAGGTCGAGCACAGCCTGTGCCGAGTACGAAAACAGCCGTGGGGTGTCGCGAAGAACTTGCCCAAGTTCGAGCAGGCTGAGCTGACTGCGCACATCGCGCGCACTGGTCACCGGCCCGTGCGCCGCATCGTTCGCCATGATCAGCAATACGAGGTCGGCATCGCGGCGTGACCGAGCGATCTGACCGACGCTGGCTACCTGCGAGCCGACGGACGCGCGTACCGGCACGCGCAGACTGGCCGCTGCCCGATCGGCCAATCGTGCGGCGGACGCCTCCACTCTCGTAGTCTCGCTGCCCACGCCGCTGAAGACGGCGTACACCGTGTTACCGATCAGCACACACTCGGTCCCGGATTGGTGTGCCTGGCAAGCCATCGCGACAAGGTCCGCCAGCCGGTCCAGACGCAGTTCGTGGCCCTCGATGCGGGGCGATATCGCGAGTACGGTGAATGGCCCGGCGCGATCAAGACCCAGTTGGCGCACCACCAGAAGGGCATCTTCGCCTCCCTCCAGCAGACGCCGCAGCAACTCCGAGCGTTGTTGCTTGGCGAGGTCGGCAGCGCTCCGGGCGCGCAACAAGTGAAGGGCGGCGATGTCGGCGGCGCGTTCAAGGGCGCCGGCAGCATCCGCGTCGAGGACGCCGGATGCCTCGACCACCCAGATCGAGCCAAGTGCCTGTGTGCCGGCGCGCACAGCGACCGCAAGGCGGTCGAGTGCCGGTGGCACGCCGGCAATACGCAGGGCGCCGGGAGCTCGAAATAGAGCCGCATACTGTTCGGCATTCTCCGGCAGGTCGGGCACCTGACGGCCGAGGATACCCTCGCGCCGGTCCTCATCGATGGGCTGACCCGGCAGAGTGGAATAGGCCAATATATTCTGTTGCAGATTCTCGATCGAAGTCGCGCCGCCGATCGACGCGGCAATCGCATTTGCCAGCGCGAAGAGATCGCCCACAACCAGAGTCACCGGTGAGGTGCCGGCTTCGGAGGCCGTGCTGAGGGCAGCATTGATGAGCGCCTCCAGCTGTCGCCATTCGATCTCGTCGTCTACAACCAGCAGCGCAATATCGAGGTCGTCGGCCAGCGTTGCCAGCGGCTGTACGTCCTGCGCGAGCGCCTTCACGACCACCGCACCAAAACCAATCCGGGCTGCGTCACGCAGGACCTCCACGGACTCCGGCGCGCCCGGATGCACCCCGATGGCCAGCAGAATGCCGCTCCGTGGCCCGGTCGGCGGCATCCACCGATCGAACAGGGTCGGGCTCGTCAACGGCAGCCACCGCGAAACCCTTGCCGAAGCGCTGCGCAGCCCGGAACCATTCAGAATGCCGAGTAGCTCGGACAGCGCGATCCCATCGGGCTCGCGCTTTGGGCCGTCCTCCATGGGCTCAACCTACCGGTGATAGTGCTGTACGACAAACAATTGCTATATCATTCGTGCTGCACGCTAAAGCCTTGGTCGGGTCGACTGGCAACACTTAAGCCATGTTGATCAACATCCCCACTCGCAGCGCCGGAATCCGCGAGCCCAGCCCCCTGGTCTGCCAAGCGCAGTTGGCCGCTTCGCGGGCGGCGAACGTGGCCGCGGTGCGGGTCGTAGATGAGACTTCGATGCAGCGCCACCGTGACATAGCGGACTTACTCATTCGAGTCTGGGGCACCTCACAGCACGGGCCCCCGATTCCAGCCGACCTGCTTCGCAGCATCGGCCATGCCGGATGTAACGTCACGGCCGCCTATAACCGCGAAGGCCTGCTCTGCGGCGCCGCTGCGGCCATCGTCTCTCCCGATGTCCCCTCGATGTACTCGCTCATCGCCGGGGTATTGCCGGGCCTCGGCGACGCCGGCGTCGGGTTTGCACTGAAACAGCACCAGCGCGCCTGGGCGCTTACCCGGGGGCTCACCACCATGACGTGGACCTTCGACCCCCTGGTCAGCCGCAATGCCCGTTTCAATCTCACCAAACTCGGCGCCCACGCCAGCGAATATGTCGAGAATTTCTACGGCGAGATGGATGACGAAATCAACGCGCACGATGAAAGCGACCGTCTCGTCGCGCTCTGGCTGCTCGAATCGCCCGAAACGTTGGTGTGCAGCGAGGGGACCCCTGCGCTCGTCGAACTGCCCGACTTCACAGCGGATGCCGTATGTGGCACAGGCCCGGACGGCCAGCCGGTCCTGGTCGAGCTCGGCCACGACCTCTGGTGCCGCGTCCCGACCGACATCGTCGCCCTCCGCGCAGAGGATCCGGTTCTGGCAGCGGCCTGGCGTACCGGCACCCGCGCCATCTTCCAAAACGCCTTCTCCGAGGGGTATACGGCGACAGCGATGACCCGCACCGGCTGGTATCTACTACAGCCCTCAGAACACAAAGGACACCACGAATGAAGATTGAAAACATCGAGCTCCGCCGAGTGCACCTGCCGCTGGTGACCCCATTTCGAACGTCTTTCGGTACCTCGACCGAACGTGAGACAACGCTGGTACGAGTGACCACGGCCAATGCCGAAGGCTGGGCCGAATGCGCCTCAGAACCCGACCCGCTCTATAGCTCTGAATTTCTCGACGCCGCCGACCTCGTCATTCGGGACCATCTGGTTCCCCGGCTGCAGGCCCTCGGTGACCGGCTCACAGCCGAACGCGTCGCCACCGCCCTCGAACCGGTCAAGGGCCACATGATGAGCAAGGCCGTGCTCGAAACGGCCATTCTCGACGCCCAACTCAAGGAAACCGGGGTGTCCTTCGGCAATTACCTGGGCGCCGTCAATGACACGGTTCCGGCCGGAGTGTCGGTGGGCATCATGGACTCGATCCCCGAGCTGCTCGACGCGGTCGCCGGCTACCTCGCCGAGGGCTACCTGCGCATTAAACTGAAGATCGAACCCGGCTGGGACCTCGCTCCGGTCCGCGCAGTGCGCGAACGATTCGGCCCCGACATTCTGCTGCAGGTCGACGCGAACACCGCATACACCCTCGCCGATGCCCGCCAACTCGCCCGGCTCGACCCCTTCGACCTGCTGTTGATGGAACAGCCGATGAAGGAAGACGATCTGCTCGGCCACGCCAAACTGGCCAGGCTCATCACGACGCCGATCTGTCTCGACGAGTCGATCGAGTCTGCTTGCGACGCCGCGACGGCAATCACACTCGGAGCCTGCAGCATTATCAACGTGAAACCGGCCAGGGTCGGTGGCTACCTCGAAGCCCGACGCATCCACGACGTCGCCGCAGCACACGGCGTGCCGGTCTGGTGTGGCGGCATGCTCGAAACGGGCATCGGACGCGCGGCGAACGTGGCCCTCGCCGGACTGCCGAACTTCGTGCTGCCGGGCGATACCTCGGCCTCGAACCGGTACTACGCGCGCGACCTGACGGTACCGTTTGTTCTCGAGAACGGGCACCTTCGACTCCCCACCGGCCCTGGCATCGGTGTCGAAGTGCTGCCAGACGTGCTCGCGGACGTCACCGCGTCGACCACCAACATCCGCTTCTAAACATCACGCCGAGCAGTCTGGAGAAAACCATGAATCACACGCAGCGCCGCAGAGCCCCCTGGCTGGTTCTCGCCTCGATTGGCGTTGTCGCAACGCTCTCCTTGGCCGGGTGCGGAGCCAGCAGCGACCCGGAACCGGCCAACACACCCAATGCCGCTGAGATCGACGCGGCAGCCGCTGCGGCCTTGCCGACGAAATACAAGGACGCCGGGGTGATCAAGGTGGCCTCCGACATTCCGTTCCCGCCCATGGAAATGTTCGACGAAAACCAGAACCTCACCGGTTTCGACTACGACCTCGCGCAGGCGATCGGAGCCAAACTCGGTGTCACGATGGAGCTGCAGACGCAGGCCTTCGACAGCATTATTCCGTCGCTGCAGTCCGGTAAACACGATGTGATCATGTCGGGCATGAATGACACGTTGGAACGCCAGGCCACGCTCGACTTCGTCGACTACTTCCACGCCGGGTTCTCCATTCTGGTTCTGGCTGGAAACCCCGAAAAGATCACGACCGTTCTCGACCTGTGTGGCCAGAATGTGGCGGTGCAAAAGGCCACGGTGCAGGCCGAGATTCTGCACGGCTACGACGAGGAATGCACGAAGAGCGGTTCGACCGCGATGAAGATCGCCGAACTGCCCCTGGAGACGGATGTTCAGACTGCGGTTCGATCGGGCAAGGCCGTCGCCGATGTGGTTGATTCCGCTGTCGCCGCCTACGCCGCGCAGACGGCAGGTGATGGCACGATGTTCGAGGTCGTTCGCGACAGTGCGAACCCGGCCGGTTATAACCCCGTCTATACCGGTATCGGCGTGCTCAAGAAGGACTCGGAATTGACCAAAGCCCTGCTGCTCGCGCTGCAGTCTGTCATGGACGACGGCAGCTACCAGCAGATTCTCGACAAGTACGACATGGGCGACTACGCGGCCGACCAGGCCGGCATCAACCTCGGTTCCTGATGGCGCCGACAACGCTGAGCCGACGCGCGAGCCAGTTGCAGCCGGCTGTCCTTGACTCTGACGATATCGTCGCCGTACCACTGCGTCACCCGTGGCGCTGGGTCGTTGCAGCCATCCTGCTGGGCGGTGGAGTCAGCCTCGGCGTGTCGTTGTGGGGCAACGGAAACGTTCACCACCCAACGATCAGCGAGTTCATCTTCAACCAGCGCATCCTCAGCGGAGTGCTGCTCACGCTCGTGCTCACGGTCGTCGCCATGCTGATATCGACACTGCTCGGAGTCTTGCTGGCGGTCATGCGCCTCTCCAACAACCCGGTGATGACCGTGCTGGCCTGGATGTACGTCTGGGTGTTTCGCGGTACGCCGCTGCTCATTCAGATCGTGTTGTGGGGATATCTGGGGCTTCTCTATTCCCAGATATCGCTCGGTGTGCCGTTCACCGATTTCACCCTGTTCTCTATCGACACCAACACGCTCATCCCGGCATTCACCGCCGGGCTGCTCGCCCTCACGCTCAATCAGGCCGCGTACTCGGCCGAAATCGTGCGTGCCGGCATGCTCTCGGTCGACGAAGGCCAGTATGAGGCCGCGTACTCGGTGGGAATGAGCCCCACCTTCACCCTGTTCAAGGTGGTGCTTCCACAGGCCATGCGGGTGATCATCCCGCCGATGGGCAACGAGACCATCTCGATGCTCAAAAACACCTCGCTGCTTTCGGTGATCGCTGTGCTTGAGCTGTACACGGTCGCCACCCAGATCTCCTCGCAGAACCTGCGACAGGTTGAACTGCTCGTCGTCGTCAGCTGCTGGTACCTGTTCCTCACCTCGGTGCTGTCCATTCCGCAGTACTACCTCGAGCGTCATTACGGGCGCGGCAACGCACGTACCCTGCCGCCGACGCCGCTCGCACGGGTGTGGAAGATACTGCGTCCAGTTCCTCGTCCCACCACCAACAGAGCGGATGCCCCGTGACCGACCGCGAGCGCGTACCTGACCCGACGGCATCCGCTCATCAACCGTTGCTGAGCGCCCGCAAAGTGCGTAAGAGCTTTGGCGGCGTCGAGGTGCTCAAGGGCATCTCCCTCGATGTTGCGGCCGGTCAGGTGATGTGTCTGCTCGGGCCGTCGGGGTCGGGCAAAAGCACGTTTCTGCGCTGCATCAACCACCTGGAACGTATCGACGGCGGTCGCATCTCCGTCGACGGCGAACTCGTCGGTTACGCCGCTCGGCACGGCCGCATCTTCGAGATGAACCGCCGCGAGGTCGCCAAACAACGCCGGGGTATTGGCATGGTCTTTCAACGCTTCAACCTGTTTCCGCACATGACCGCCCTCGAGAACATCACGGCGGCGCCGATCGGCGTACGAGGCGTGCCGAAACCCGCCGCCCTGTCGCGAGGCCGCGCGCTTCTCGACCGGGTCGGCCTGGCCGACCTCGCGCAGTCCTACCCCGCCCAACTCTCCGGCGGCCAGCAGCAGCGCGTCGCGATCGCCCGCGCCCTCGCGATGGATCCGAAGTTGCTCTTGTTCGACGAGCCGACCAGCGCCCTCGACCCCGAACTGGTCGGTGATGTGCTCGACGTCATGCGCGCCCTCGCGGCCGACGGCATGACGATGGTCGTGGTCACCCACGAGATCGGCTTCGCCCGCGGCGCCGCCGACGAGGTCGTCTTCATGGACGCCGGAATCGTTGTGGAGAGCGGCCCTCCGACCAGGGTGCTCGACAATCCACAGAACCCGCGCACCCAGGCCTTCCTCGACAGCGTCATGTAGGCCGCGCGCCCGGGCCTACTCTGGAAGCAACGAAACCCTGGAGGAACAATGACCGTATTGACCGCCGATTTGTACGACGAGCGTGGCGACGAGCTGCAATCCGTACCCCTGCAGTTTCAGACAATCGGCGGGCGAACCCGCTTCAGCGGCCCGATCCGCACGGTCACCTGCTTCGAAGACAACGCCCTGCTCAAGTCCATCCTGTCCACGCCCGGTGACGGTGCCGTGCTCGTCATCGATGGCGGCGGCTCCCTCAACTCGGCCCTCATGGGTGACATGATCGCCGACCTCGCGGTCGCGAACGGCTGGTCCGGCGCCATCATCAACGGCGCGGTGCGTGACCGGGTCGCCATCGGCGCCCTCGACCTCGGCGTGAAAGCCCTCGGCAGCAATCCGCGCAAGAGTTCCAAGACCGGCTCGGGCACAGCGGATACCGTGGTCGAGTTCGCCGGTGTGACCTTCACGCCCGGGCGCACCGTCTACTGCGACGAAGACGGGATTCTGGTCGAACGCTAACCGTTGATCGAGTACGGCTGTTACTGCTGAACGTCGTCGATGCGCACGACGACGAAGTTGGCGTCGAGCTCGACGTCGCGGTCGCTGCCGTTGTCGAGGGTGACCTCAACCTCGTAGACGTGGTCCCAGTCGTCGTCCCGGTCGAAGTCGGTCACGCGCCCGCTGCCGATCGCAGCGAGGGCTGCGGCTTCGGCGCTCGAGCGCTCGCTGGCAGCCTGGTCGGCGGCGCTCGTGTCGGTCGCCGCGCTCGGTGCCGATGAGCTGTTGTTCGACGAGTTGTTCGAGTTGTCATTGTCGAAGTCGCCGACCCAGACCACGTCGAAGGCGTCGTTGAGTTCCACGTCGACCGTGGTGCCGTTCTCGAGGCGCACCTCGAGGTCGTAGGCGCTGCCGCCGTCATCGTTGCGCGCCGCGCTCGTCACGGTGCCGGGGCCAACTTCGGCCAGGGCTGCGTTACTCGCACGGTCGAGCGTCTCGCCGGAGAGGGGGCCA
The DNA here is from genome assembly GCF_002929595.1 of Cryobacterium sp. N19. Classification (NCBI taxonomy): domain Bacteria; kingdom Bacillati; phylum Actinomycetota; class Actinomycetes; order Micrococcales; family Microbacteriaceae; genus Cryobacterium; species Cryobacterium sp. N19. The sequence continues at coordinate 372,728 of NZ_PJJR01000051.1, forward strand.
TCGTTATCGCCGATATCGCTGACGGCCAGGGCAATACCTGCGCCGCTCAACACGAGTACGACGCCGATGGCGCTGGCGATGAGAATATTCTTCTTGTTCATGGTACAGGTGCCTTACGTCGGTGCCCCCAGGCGAAGGGGACCGAAAAGGCCATGCCTAAGTTGCTTAGCTTCAGCATAATCGAAGGAATATACGTCCCCTAATGGTCGCGCGCACGCTCAGGTAATTCACTGGTTGAGAGAGCGACCGATCGGTCAGAGGCGATTCAACGCATCCGTTGCGGCAAACTGATCGAGAACGGCCCGCACTTGAATCGACGCCTCGGTGCGCCCCGATCGTACGTCGGGAATGCGCAGAGCCGGCAGCTCGCTCGGCGTCGGAAAATTCGTGTAGGAGTCGCGCATGAACTGATCGAGGCGCTCGCCCACCTTCGGATCCTCGGTCCACAACCGCGGCAGCCGGGCTGGCTCGGTGAGGGGATCGAACCCGAGCAGGGCCACCCGGTTAGCGAATCCGGCTGTGAGGTCGGAGTCGTCGGTGGGTAGCGGGCGAGCCATTCGTGCTCCGGCGAAGACCACTCCGGCACCGAGCAGGAGCCAGGCGACGGGCAGAATAGCCTGCATGCTGACTTCACCGCCGGTGAGCAGAACAAAGAAGTAGGCGAAGACCCAGACCACGGGCGACAGCAACATGAGGGCAATTCCACCTCGACGAATGGATCGCGAGCGCTTCGACCGGAGCGTGGTTGTGCCGGCCTGGCTGGCGGCGAGGGCCTCCTGCTCTGCCGGCGAGATAACTTGGCTGGCATCAAACCGCCAGGCGGCCAGGATGGCCTCGTCGCGAGCTGCGATAGCCTGGCTCAGCAGGGACGCCCGCGGGGCCCAATCGCAGTATCTCTGACCGTCTGGTGATTGCACCCACAACCGATAGTTGATGTGGCGTTGCTCACTGACACCTTGCCAGGTGGCATAGGACGTTGCCGAAGCCGCTGCGGTCGCCCGGGCAGTCGTTGTGAACGGAGTTTGGAGTCCCTCCGGCTGTTCCGGGGAGGTGCTGGCATTGAATGCGGCGACGGCGGCCGTCGCCGCGGCCTGCGTATTGGTGACCGCGCGCGACAGATCATTGTCGATCATGAATTTCCCCCGGTCATTTCTACGACCAACGGCAACATGCCGGGCTGGTCGTGCCGTGGGGTTGCTGTCGAACAACCGGGCAATGTCATCGTGACACAACTCATTCGGTAAAAGTCCAGCCGAGCCGATGCCGCCCCCGTACTGGGGTGAACAAAGTCGTCCTCGTGCGATAAATCAGGCATCTGACCCGCGCGCAAGCTCCCGATCGGGGGCTGCTGGGGCTGGCCGTCCGACGGCTAAGTTCAAAAACCCGAAGAGGAGAACCGTGACCATCGATGCTTCCATAATGCGACAGCGTTGCCCTGCGCAGTCGATCATAGAAGTGCTCCTGCTGGAGCAACGCCTGGTTGCGCCCCGCAGCCCGGTGCAACGCCTGGTCGGTCGGTCGCCGCTCGGCGCGGACAGCGCGCGCTGCTTCGACGCCGCTCGCGCTGAAATTGCCGTGGGGCTGGCTCTGGCCGAACTGCCCCGGGAATGGATCGTCTTCCACTCCCTGCCGGTGGGTGAGCGCGGCGCCGACGTCGATCACCTCGTGATCGGGCCGGGCGGGGTATTTGCCCTGCACTCCGACCGTCAGGTGCGCAAGTCGGTACTGGTCGCCGGGCGCAGCGTGCTGGTCGGTGCCCGCAAGATTCCCTATATAAGGGAGGCCGAATTCGAGGCGGTCAGCCTCACCACTCTGCTGTCCGAGCGGATGCCGCGCGCCGCGTCGGTACACGGAGTGGTCGTGCTCGTCGATACCAAGAGCGTGACGGTGAAGGCCCAACCGTCGCGGGTAAAGGTGATCGAGGCGGCCGATCTGTGCGCCTGGCTGCAGGGGCTCCCTCCGGTGCTTGCCCCCCTCGACCGCTTGGAAATTGCCGGGTTCGTCGAGAACCCCGCGCTCTGGCAGGCCCTCGTAGCGTTGGAACCGGCTGAGATTCTGCAGCGCTTCGGCGAGCTTGAGTCAGAAGTGGCGCGGGCGCGTCGTACCCGCCTGCTGTGGTTGCCGCTCGGAATGGTTCTCACGACGCTCGGGGCCCTGGAAATGCTGCTGACGTTGCCGCGGCTCGTCAGCGCGCTCTAACCCGCGTGGCGCGGTACGGCAGAAGCCGCTCGGCGCCGCACAATGCACGGCTTCGAGCGGCTTCTGCTCGTGCTGGTTAGGAGGTCGGTGCGGTCGGGGCATCCGTCGACGGGTGCGGTGCGACGGGTGCGGTGCCGTCATCGGTTCCCCGCGGGCCGCCGTGGGCCGGGCCGTTTCCGGGACCGTCCTCGCCGCCGGGGCGGCCCGCTCCGGGCTCCGTGGCCGAGTCGCCATCGGCTTCGGCGCCGAGACCGTTGGAGATGCTGGAGTTATTCGAGGCCAATTCGGCGTTCGAACCCACGCTGGTGCCAATGCCGAAACCGATCCCGGCGCCAACGAGGAGCAGCGCAGCCGCGGCGACGCTTCCGATGAGAACGGGCTTGCGGTACCGGGAGCCTCCCGTCTTCTTCTTCGGGGCGGCCGGGTCGTACGGCGCGTTCGGCATGGCGTAGCCGTTCGCGGCGGCCGCGAACGGAACGGTCGCGTTCGCCTCGCTGGCCAGCGGCTGCCCGGCGTTCGGCACATCGTGCAGCGGAACCGTCGCGTTCGAATCAAACGGCAGGGTGGCCTGAGCATCATAGGGCGGGCTCGACTGCGAGTCGACGGCTTCGGTCGCGGCCGTTTCGTCCTGTGCGGCCGCAGCTGTTTCGGGCGTTGAACCCTCCGAGGCTCTGGACGACGGGTTCGGGTCGTTCGGGTCGGTGGGCTGGGAATCGTTGGTGCGGGTCATAATTTCTCCTACGCGTGAGCTAGTGGATGCCCACTCGGGGCTTCTCTCTTTTTCAGCCTCGGGGGCGAATCTGAAGACGAACTGAATCTTGCCGGGGGTCGCCAAACGGTCAGCAGGCGCATAGCAAACGCTCAGCTTGGCCCCGCACTGTTAGAGCGTGCCCACCGAACCTGCCCGCGTTCTCGTCGTCGAAGACGAGGAGACGCTGCGCAGAGCGATCGGCCAGGCGCTCGTTCAGGCCGGTTTCGTCGTCGATACCGCGCCCGACGGTGAGAACTTCGCCGAGCGCATCGCCAGATTCCGGCCCGATGCCACGGTGCTCGACATTATGCTGCCCGGCGAGAATGGGCTGCACCTGGCCCAGCGGCTGTGGGCTGCCGGCAACACACCCGTGCTCTTCGTGACCGCGCGTGACGCGGTCGACGATCGGCTTGCCGCGTTTCAGGCCGGCGCCGACGACTACATCATGAAGCCCTTCGTACTGGCCGAGCTCGCGGCACGGGTGACCGCCGTGCTCCGCCGCACCGGACGCCTGGTCTCCCCGACCATGCAGGTCCGCGCCTCATCCACACCGTGCGGGGGATCGGCTACCGCCTCACCGCCTGACCGGCACCGATACCAGCGGATGCCGTCTGCTCGCCGCGCACGCGGCATCCGTTTCCCTTCTACGAAAGTACGCCCGATGCGCACCACCTCACTGCGACTGCGAGTCGTCGCCGCAGTTCTGGCGATGCTCACGATTGTGCTGGTGGCGGTCGGTATTCTGATCAACCTCGTGCTCGGCGGTCAGCTGCGCGCCGACCTGCAGCAGCGGCTGATCGACCGGGCCGGGTACGCGCAGATTCTGGCCGAGCAGGGCCTGGAGGCGCAGAGCCTGGCGAACCGGCTCACCGGCGACGACGTCACCGTGACCTACTCGGTCGGCGGCGACACGGTCTACGGGCGGGCCGACCCCACTCCCGGCGCCGACCGTGGCCCTGGCATGCCGCCGCACGCCGAATCAGTGCCGGGCGCCGTCGTCACCCAGAGCGGCGACCGACTCTCGGTCACCCAGACCGTCGCCGGCGGAACCCTCACCCTCAGCTCGAGTGAGGCCGGCATCGACGCGGTGCTGGTGCAGCTGCGCACGATCGAGGTCGTGGCCGGCCTGCTCACCATCGTCGTGACCTGGCTGTTGCTGACCGGTGTGGTCGGAGTCGCGCTGCGTCCACTCACCCGCATGACGTCTCGCACGAGCTGCGCACCCCCGCCGCCGGTCTACAGGCCAGCGCGGAGACCCTGCTGCGTGACAACCCGCCTCGCGCCGAGCGGGAAAGCCTCACGGTTGGCGCAGGTTGCGACCAACCTGCTCGGGAACGCGCGCAACGCCACCGAGGTGGGCGGCAGCATCCGCACCGATCTGGCCGTTGTTGACGGCGCGGTGCAGCTGACGGTGAGCGACTCTGGAGCCGGTGTGCCCGAGGCCGACCGCGAGCGCATCTTCGAACGTTTTGTGCGCCTCGACCCGTCGCGGGCGAGTAACCGCGGTGGTTCCGGCCTCGGTCTGTCGATTGCCCGAGCTCTCGCCAGGGCGCACGGCGGAACCCTCGAGTGCCTGGGCCCGATCGCGACCCCTGGCGCGCTGGCCGGTGCTCGTTTCGCATTGACGCTGCCGCGCGCCGACTGAACAGACTCGGCCTATTCGCAGCCGGTTCCGTCGCCGTCGCGGTCAAGATGGCGGCCGTAGCCGGGCTCGCCAACGTGCACCGGGGCCGCGCCGGCCACCCGCGCGGCGGTGCAGTTCTGAAAGAAGACGTCGCTCGGCGGGTCGGCCACCGGTGCCGGCGCCGGTGCGACGACGGGGTCGGTGGCCGTCGCGACCTCGTTCGGGCAGTCCGACAGGATGCGCGTCATCGCATCGTGTTCGGCTGTCGTCACCCACAGCGCATAGGTCGCCTTCACCGAAATCTGCCGAGCTACATAGGCACACCGATAGCTTTTCAGCGGCGGCAGCCAGGTGGCCGTGTCGCCATCCCCCTTGCGCGAGTTGGTGACGCCTTCGACGGCGAGCAGGTTGAGCGGATCGTTGGCCAGCGCCACCCGCTGCTCCTGCGACAGCTGCTGCGCTCCGGTCTGCCAGGCGTTCGACAGAGCGACGACGTGGTCGATCTGCACGAGCGACGAGGTCGTCTGGCCGCGCACGAAGTCGATGGTCAGTCCGGTGTACGGGCCGAGCAGGATGCCGCTCTGCACCTCACAATCAGTGGCCACTACGAGCACGGTCAGGTCGCGGGCCAGGATATCGTTTCGGGTGTCGCATCCGTTTTGGTCCAGGTCCTGCCAGGCCGAACCGAAGCTTCCCTCACGGTCGTAGCCGGTCTTGGGCGCGCGCCCCTTCACCGGCAGGGTCGCCAGCACGGCCAAGGCCGCGTTGTCGGGCCCGGGCGGCGGCGCGGTTTTTGCCGTTACCGTCGGCCTGGGCTCGATGGTCGCCGTCGGTGCCCCGCTGCTGGTTGGGTCGGCCAGATTCGACGAAACGGATGACCCCGCCACCGACGTTCCCACCAGGATCGCCGCGAGCACCCCCACGATCAACCCAATTAGCAGGAACGATCGGGTCGGGCGTCGAACGGTCATGGGGCTCCTTCTGGCCGCGCGGCACGACCCTTCGAATATACGTGGTGCGACCCGGTCGCCTCGAGACGTGGCGGCATCCGCTTGATGAAAAGTAACCCATTCTGGGGGTCTTGCGGCGGGGGCGGCACTGGCAAGATATAGAACCCGGCGAGGAGCCCGATGACTCACATACTCTCCACGCGGCGGCGTCTGTCGACGCCCCCGGTATTGCCCGAATCGACGCGCACCGGAGCGCCTCGATTATCAACCGGCCCAACCTGGCTGCTCGGCCGCGCGTCCCGCCCCGCGGCGACGCCGACCGACTTGGCGCTGGCTCGTGCGCAGGTTGAATCCGCCGTCGACAGGCTGCTCGCGACGCTGCCCGAACATTGGGCCGCATTCACGTTGCCCACACTCGATGCTGATGGTCCGAGCGCGATGCGCCTGCTGGTCGGCCCCGGCGGGGTTCTCGCCCTGCACGCGCAGCTCTGCGACGGTCAGATTGCCTGGGTGCATTGCCAGAGCGTGCTCGTCGCCGGGCGGCGCTCGCCGGATCTCGCGGCGGCACAGGCCGACGCGAATCAGCTCACCACGCAGATTCGCGGGCGGCTGCCGCTACGCACCGCGGTGCAGCCGGCGCTGGTGCTGCTGGGCGCCCGCGTACTGTGGGTCACCGGCCGTTCGGGAAGAATGACCACAGTGCCGGTGCTCGGGGCGGCGACGCTCGGCGACTGGCTGGCCGCGCGCCCGCAGGTGTTGCGCCCGATCGAACGCATGGAACTCGCCGCCGTGATCGACAACCCGCTCACCTGGGGTCGTCGCCCGACTATTCTGCCCCGGCCCGGTAGCGTGGGGGACTAGCCACCCGGCGACCGCGGTGGCACGGCAATGACGCCCCCGGATTGGACCCTCGATGCACACCGACGACCTCGCCCAACTGCAGATTCTGCTCGACCAGGAACGCACCCTGCAGTTCGACGCGTTCAGTCACGACGATGCGTGGGCGCTCGGCACCCGCCTCCGCACGACCGCCGCCGCCCAGGCGTTGCCGGTCGCGATCTCGATCGTGCTGGGTGACCAGCGGGTGTTCCAGGTGGGCCTGGCGGGAGCATCCGCTGATAATGACGGCTGGCTGGAGCGCAAGTTCGCCGTCGTGCGCCGCTACGGGCACTCATCGCTCGCCGTCGGCGTGGAATTTCGCAGCCGCGGTGTCGACTTCGACGTTGATGCCCGACTTGATCCCACGCGTTTCGCGGCGCACGGGGGAGCGTTCCCACTGTTCGTGCGTGGGTCGATGGTGGGCGTGGTCGGCGTCTCCGGGCTGCCACAGCTCGACGATCATGCCCTCGTCGTCGAGGCGCTGCGGGCGCAGTTGGCGGCGGCCTGACCCGTTAACGTTTGGCTGGCCGGTGACCCTTGGCCGAGAGCAGTCGGGCCCGCACCGAGAACGCGCCGCCGATCACGAGCGACACCACGGCCGCCGGCAGAATGACGTCGACGAACTGGTTGCCCGAGAGCAAGTTGGCCAGTAGCAACAGAACGGCCAGGCCGCTGAACGCGAGCCCTGAGATCGCGCAAACGTTGAACGTCAGGTGTAACACGAGTAATTCCAATCAGTGGGGTGGCTTTCAGGTTAGCCGACGTTGCCCGGCTGAGTGGGGGAGGCCGTCGCCTCCGCAACTCGAATGAGCATTACTTATTAATTGCTAACCAATGTTGCGGCCCTGCCGATTGTGAACACTGAATCGGCAGGTGCCGGTGGCACGATAGTACGAGGTGCGAACCCGTGGTGAGGCAAGTGAACGTGGCTATGACAAGTCTTAGGCCTGGACTACCGTCTCGTGATCACGAGCCGGCTGCCTCGGTGATGCCCATCGCAACTCTGGTCCCGTCTGCTCCCGGTGGGTTTGCCGGGCAGTCCGTCGTCGAAGAACTGCTCCGCCAGCACGCCGATCGGCCGGCACGTTCTCGGATCGCGCGCACCCTGGGAGCCTCGCCGCTTGACGCGAACGAGCTCAGCTGGTTGCGCGCCGCGCAGGCCGAGATGATCGTCGGCGATATTCTCGGTCGGCTCCCTGAGGGCTACAGCATTTACCATTCCCTGCCCATTCGCAATACCGCGTTCTGGGTCGACCACCTCGTCGTGGGCCCCGGTGGAATCTTCTCGATCAATTCCAAGACGCACTGGGATCGCGACCTGACCGGGGCGTTGCGCTCGATTCCGATCAATGATCACGCCATGCCGTACCTGCGCGATGCCCGGTTTGAATCGGCCCAGATCACCGCACTGCTCGGTGCTGTGCTGCCGGCCACGACCGTGGTTCAGTCCGTTATTGTGCTGGTCAATCCGCACAAAATTCTGCTGGCTCGCAAGCCGGATGCCGTGACGGTCATCGACTCCCCGCGCTTGCGCCGGTGGCTCGTGGCTCGCCCGCGGGTGTTCAGCGCCGAGCAGCAGGCCGCGCTCACCGCCGCCATCGACGACCCGGCGACCTGGCGCGCAGCGGCCCAGCCGCTCGCTCCGGCGCACCTGCACGCACGATTCACCACACTCGAACAGCAGGTTGCCGCAGCCCGCACCCGACGCACCACGTTCGCGGTGCTCGCCGGTGCGGCTGCTGCGACGGTGCTGGCTGTCGCCACCTCACCCCTGATCGTCGCCGCCGTCGAGTATCTCGCGGTGCGCTAGGCGAGGCGCTCGAGAACCGTGCCCTCGCGCATCCGCTCGACGCGTACGACGTGGTCGCGCAGGTCGCGCACTCCGCGCGGAATGGCGAGTTCGGCGATATCCTGCCCCTTGGTCACCGCGTGCGACCGGGTCGGATGCTTGTAGTCCTCGATCGACTGGAAGGTGTCGCGCCCCCGCGGCTCCTTGCTGTGCCGCTGCGCGAAGCCGGAGTTGAGCGCGCTCAGCTCGATCTCGTTTTCGTGCGCGGCGACCAGACTCTTGGTGCTGAGGGTGATCACGGTGTGGGCGTCGTCCCGATAGGAGCGGGCGTTCAGCAGGTCGCGCAGCAGCCGTGGCTGCAGGTGAAAGAACACCCGGTCGTTCAGGGCTGCGTACCATTCGGCGAGGGTCATATCGTCGAGGGCGTCCTCGAGCGACGGCTCATGAATGGCCTTCTGATGACGGATGACCGCGGTTCCGAATTCCGCATGCTCCAGCACGCGTGACTCACCTCGTCGCTTGCTGAGAATGGCGGCCTGAGGTGCGCCCTGCTTGACGCCCCAGCGGGTCACGAGCGCGGCCGGACTGAGCAGCCCGTGCCGCTCGATGGCGGGCCAGCTGCCGTCGGCGGCCACGTGGTAGAGCTCGGGGTACAGACGAATCAGATCGCGGGACAGCACGGTTTCGAGCGTACTCGCCGCTGGAGTGGCCGCGAGCCAGACCGCCCGTTCAGATCAGCTGCCGAGCTTGAGCGTCGCGAGCACCGTGCGGCCGCTCGATGACGCGCGCGGCACCATGTCCACAAGCGCGATCTGGGTCAGCCTGAGCGCGTCGCCCGCGTGCACTCGACCCTGCGACTTCACGGTGACGTGCGCCCGAAAATCCGGCCCGGAAAACGCCGGCCCGGCCGGAGACGTGGCGAGTGGCCGCAGCACGGCAACGAGCAGGTCGTGCAGCCTGGTCAACGCGGCGTTCTCGTCGATCAGCGTCACGGCAATGTCATGGTGCCGACCAAACAGCTCGTCCTGCCCGGCGACCACGGTGATAGCAGGGAATCCGGCCAGCGCGGCGGCGGTGGCGCGTGCGATCTCGTCTGGGGAGGCATCCGTTTCAAAGGGCGCGAGCACGGTGATGTGCAGCGGCCAGGCGGCGACGAAGAAGCTCGCTCCGGTTTCGAGCGGCGTAAGCGGCAGAACGACAACAAGGCGGGGCATGCGCCGAGTCTAAACGGGCCGATGTGGTCGACTCGTCGTTCACAACTGCGGAGATCTCGACCAGACCCACGTGCTGCAGTGAAAATTTTGCCTGATTCTGGTGATCCATCCGCAGTTCTGCACGCCGGCCCAGCTTCGGGAAGCGGTTCGCCTAAGCGGATGCCCGCCGAGCCAGCGCGATGACGGCAGTCATGCCCGCCAGAAGAGCCAGGAGTGCGCCGGCTAGTGGCAGCGCGGGGTCGGAATGACTTCGATATTGATCGACGTGCTCACTCCGTTGAGGGTCGCCGTGATGATATGCGGGGAAGATCTTCGATGACCACGACATTCGCGACGACTGGAACACGTCCCTGGCTTGGAAGCGCGACATGGAGGCGACGTCATGGTGGCACGGCCGCATCGTGGCGGGGCTGGCCTCCTACTGGGTGTACCAGCATCTCGGCAACATGTCGCCGGCGGAACGCGCCGCCGACGAGATCTGGCGGGAGATCGCGGCCCACATCGGTAAGACCGAACTCGATCTCACCGCCCGGCTCGGCGAGCGGATGCGCGGCGGCTTTCGGCACCTGCTGGTCGGCACCTCACTGCCCTTTCTCCTGCCGCCCGGCCTTCACCACCTCGAATCGTGGGATGAAGCAGTCTCCACAGGAGCGTCGGGCAGGCCCGCGGCCGGGTGGGCGAGCGCCTGCGCCGGCTCGTCGATCTGGAGCATTGGGCCGCGTTTGAGCGCAGTTTTCGCCAGCTGGCACGAATGGCCACCGAGGTGGCCGACGGCCGCCGCGGCCCGGCTCCGCAGACCGTGACATTCCTGTCAGGCGACGTGCACTACTCAACGGCCTCCGAGGTGCAGCGCGCGACGGGGAGCCGCATCGTGCAGGCCGTCTGCTCGCCGATCCGCAATCCGCTGCCCATCATCATGCGCTCGTTCTCCGCCGTGCTCGCCTACACCATCGCCACAAGGCTGACCGCGCTGCTGGCCCGATCCGCCGGGGTCACGTCGCCGTCATTTCACTGGGCGGGAGTCAAGGGCCCGTGGTTTGATAATTGCCTGGCGAATCTCGAAGACACCCCAGCCGGACTCGTTCTGAAGTGGGAGAAGGGCGTTGTGTCGAACGGCGACCACGGGCATCCGCTGGTGGAACAGGTCGCCACGGTCACCGTGGCGCCGCGAAAGTGATGAGGGCCGAAGCCGTCGAGCACCCGCACGACGGTGATGCGCAACCCGCCCGCCGTGGCGATCGTGGCAGATGCCTGCACGGACCGGGTCTCCCGGTCGAGGTCGGTGTTACCGGATGCCGCGCGCCAGCGCCCGCTGCGCCGCCGCCACCACGTGCTCCACGGTCACACCGCTAAGCGCCATGATCTCAGGCCCGCTGCCCGATTCGCCGAAGTCGTCGATGCCGACGACCTCGCCGTCAGGGCCGACCCAGCGCCACCAGCCGTCACTGCGCCCGGCCTCCACGGCCACCCGGGCGTGCACCGCTAAAGGCAAAACCTCGTCGCGGTAGGCCGGGGATGCGTCGGCAAACCACTCCACGCACGGCATCGACACGACGCGCACCGCGAGGCCGTCAGCGCTGAGCTGTTCGGCCGCAGCAATGGCCACGGAGACCTCACTGCCGGTCGCGATCAGCGCTAAGTCGAGGCCGGTTCCGCTCTGCCAGGTCACGTATCCGCCGGCGGCAACGCCCGCGTCGAGCCCGCTGCGAACGCCGACGACCGGCACGTCCTGACGCGACAGTAGGAGTGCCGCTGGCCCGTCGGGGCGGGCAACGAGGCGACGCCAGGCGGCCACGGTTTCGGCAGCATCCGCTGGGCGAATGACGGCCAGGCGCGGCACGGTGCGCAGCGAGGCGATCTGCTCAACCGGCTGGTGGGTGGGGCCGTCCTCGCCGACCGCGACCGAATCGTGGGTGAAGACGTAGAGCACGGGCAGGCGCATGAGCGCAGCGAGTCGCATCGCCGGGCGCAGGTAATCGCTGAACACGAGATAGGTCGAGCCGAACGGCCGCCACGGACCGGCCAGGGCGATGCCGTTGAGAATCGCGGCCATGGCGTGCTCGCGAATACCGAAGTGGATGAAATCCCCGCCGGGGTTGGTCGCCGAAACGGCCGTGCCCGGAACGGTCACGTTGGTGGAGCCGCTCAGGTCGGCCGATCCGCCCCAGAGCGCCAGCGCTGGCGTCAGCGCCTGAATGACCTGGCCGTTGGTCTTGCGGGTGGCCACCGGCGTGCCCGGCGCGGCAATAACGACGGCGTCGAGCGCCGCCGTGGCGGCCGCCTGGTCGGTGCCGGAGTGAAAGGCGAGCCAGGCCTGCGCCGCTAAGGGGTGTGAACCGGCCCACGCGGCGAAGTCCGCGCCCCAGCCCGCCTCCAGGTCGAGTCCGCGCTGTACGGCGCGGCGGCAGAAGGCGAGTGCCTCGGGCGAAACGAGCTGCGCGAGTGTGGCGTGCGCCTCGAACCCGAGGGAGCGTTTGATGGCGGCGAGTTCGTCGGCCCCGAATCCGCCGGAGTGCGCGGCCGGCTGCCCGCCGAACACGGCCGAGGGGGCTCCGATGGTGGTGGACACGGCCACGAGGGTGGGGCGACCGGTGCGGGTGGCGGCGAGGCGCAGCATCCGTTCGATGCCGTCGAGGTCGGTGGCGTCGGAGATCTCCAGCACTCGCCAGCCGTAGGCGCGGTAGCGGGCGCGCACGTCTTCGGCGAAGGCATCCGTGGTTGGCCCGTCGATGGTCACGCCGTTGTCGTCCCAGATCAGCACAAGATTCTCGAGGCCGAGGGTGCCGGCCAGGCTCGACGCCTCGGCCGAGACGCCCTCCTGCAGGCAACCGTCGCCGGCCACCGCCCAAACGGTGTGGTCGAGCAAAGCCGAGCCAGGCGTAAAGGTGGCGGCCTCCTTGCGGGCGGCGATCGCCATTCCCACAGCGGATGCCACCCCCTGCCCGAGCGGGCCGGTGCTCATCTCGACACCCACGGTATGGCCGTGTTCCGGATGCCCCGGGGTACGCGAACCGAGCGTGCGGCTGGCCGCAATATCGTCGAGGGTCAGGCCGTAGCCGGTGAGAAACAGCTGCACGTAGAGCAGCAGGCTCGCGTGCCCGGCGCTCAGCACGAACCGGTCGCGGGCCACCCAGTGTGGGTTGCTGGGGCTGTGCCGCATCACGCGGGAGTACAGCACGTGCGAGAGTGGGGCGAGCGCCATCGCGGTGCCGCCGTGGCCGTGGCCTTTCGACTGCACTATGTGGGCAGGAATAGCAGTGGCAGCAGCAACCGCCCGAGCTTCAGCGGAGCGATCAACATCGGCATCGATGGTGACAGAACGAGAATTCACAGTCATACTTTACACATTGGTATATAAATATACTTAAGTCAATCGAAGGAGCTGCGGTGGCCCACGCCATGTCGACCGGGTCGGGTGTCGTGCTCGATCTCATTCGCGCGGGCTTGGCGACGACTCGCCCGGCACTGATCGACGAACTCGGCTGGTCGCGCATCACCCTCGCCCGCCGGCTCGACGAACTGCTCGCGGCCGGCATCATCATTGTCGCCGGCCAGAGTGATTCCCGTGGTGGCCGCCCCGCCGAAAGCTTCGCGATCAACACAGACGCCGGCCTGCTGCTCAGCGTCGACATCGGCGGCTCGCACACCCGCGTGGCGGTGACCGATCTGGTCTCCACGATTCTCATCGAAGACCAGGCTGATATCGGCCTCTGGGAAGGCCCGGACACCGTCTTCACCTGGGCCAACCAGGTGTTCGACTACCTATTGCGCCAGCTCGGCAAGACCCGCGCCGACGTGCGGGGGATCGGCGTGGGCGTTCCCGGTCCAGTGGATGCCGCGACCGGCCGGCTCGCCGCCCCCCAGATCGACGCGCAGTGGAACGACGTGCTCGTGCAGGACTATTTTTCGGCCGACTACACCGCCATTTTCGCCGTCGACCGTGACGTGAACATCATGGCGGTCGCGGAATCCCGGCTCGGCTGGCCGGAGCATCGGGACCTCACCGTGCTCAAGGTTGGCCTCGGCATCGGCTGCGCGCTCGTGCTCGACGGCCGGGTCTACCGCGGTGCCCGCGGCGGTGCCGGCGACTTCTCCCACAGCTTTCGCTACGGCGACGAGCTATGCAGCTGCGGGCAGCGCGGCTGCCTCGAGGCCGTCGCGAGCGGTTACGCCATTCGCCGCGAGCTCAACGCTCTCGGCTACCGCATTCGCACCACCGGCGACATCGTTGCCTTGTCGCGCATGGGCTCACCCGATGCCGTGCGGCTGCTCGCTGCCGCCGGCGCCGAGATCGGGAACGCCCTCGTCGATGTCGCCGGGCTGCTGAACCCCGCCATGATCGTCATCGGCGGCCAGCTCGCCGAGGCCGGCGACCCCTACCTGTCGTCGGTGCGCGAGGCCCTCCTCGCGCACGTGCGCGCCTTCTCCGGCACCGGTCTCACCGTGGAGCCGAGCCGGCTCGGCAACAAGGCCGGCGTTCTCGGTGCCTCGCTCATCGCGCAGGACGCCCTGTTCGAGGCCGACCGCATCAGTCACCTCACGCGCTAAGGACTTTCACCCCGACTTTGGATCACTTGTAGACAAAAGTTCCGAATGCGCATTAGGCTCGGAGACACGGCACCAAACATTTTGGGGCAGACGACGTGGTCTTGCAGTTTGAGGGCCAGAACCAAGGAGTCAGGCATGGCAGTCAATCTCGCCGACGAACTCGACCAGGCATCCATTCGCACCCACGTCGTCGCCGCCGACTGGCAGGCCGCGATCACCCTGGCCGGCGACGCGCTCGTGGCCGGTGGCGTCACGACCGACGACTACACGGCCGAGATGATCGCTGCGGTTGACAAGCTCGGCCCCTACATCGTCATCGCACCCGGTCTGGCCATCGCCCACTCCCGCCCATCGCCCGCCGTGCTGCGCGCCGGGCTCAGCTGGGTCACCCTCGACGAGCCAGTGAAGTTCGGCCACAAGAAAAACGACCCGGTGTCGCTCGTTATCGGCCTGGCCGCCCCCGACCACGAAGGCCACCTCGAGATGATGCAGGCCCTCGCCGGGGTGCTGATGAACGCCGACCTGCTCGCCGCGCTCAAGGCGGCCGATTCGCCGGCCGAGGTTCTCGCGATCATGTCCAACCCCCAACTGCTCACAGAAAAGGCACTCTCATGAAGATCATCGCGGTCTGCGGAATGGGGATCGGCACATCCGTTCTCTTGAAAATGAACACCGAGAAGGTGCTGCGCACACTCGGCATCGACGCCGACGTTGAGGCCGCCGACATCGGCGTGGCTCGCGGCATGGCGCGCGACGCCGAGATCGTGCTGACGAGCGAAGAGCTCGCCGAGGAGATCGGCGACGTCGAGGCCCAGGTCATCGTCATCGACAACTTCTTCGACCTTGAAGAAATCACCCAGAAACTCACCGACGCACTCGAATAATCCTGTTTCATCAACCGCACGTCTGAGTAAGAGAGGGAGCACCCCGACATGGAGTGGTTCTTAGTCATTCTGGATTTCATCGGCCAGCAGATTTTGAATGTGCCGGCCTACCTGGTGGGCATCATCACGGCCGTCGGACTCATCGCCCTGCGCCGCCCGGTCGGAACCATCATCGGCGGCAGCCTCAAGGCAGCCCTCGGCTTTCTCATTCTCGGTGCCGGTGCCGGTGTGGTTGTCGCCTCACTCACCCCGCTCGGCGACCTGATTCTCAAGGTCACCGGCGCGCAGGGCGTGATTCCGACCAACGAGGTCATCACAGCCCTCGCCGCCGAGGAATTCGGAGCGACCAGCGCCTACGTGCTCGTCGTCGGATTCATCGTCATGCTGCTTCTGGCACGATTCACCCCACTCAAGTACGTGTTCCTCACCGGGCACCACATGGTCTTCATGGCCATGATGCTCGCGGTCGTGCTCTCGGTCGGCTTCGGATCCGAGCTCAGCTGGCTCGTCGTCGTCATTGGCGGTGGCCTGCTCGGCGTGATCATGGTCGTCATGCCGGCCTTCGCCCAGCCGTGGACCAAGCGCATCACCGGCGACGACACGATCGCCATCGGCCACTTCGGAACCCTCGGCTACATCGCTGCCGGCGCCGTCGGCCAGGCCGTCGGCAAGCGCAGCAAGAGCACCGAGCACATCAACTTTCCGCAGAACCTGCGCTTTCTGCGCGACTCCATGGTGGCTACCTCGGTCTCGATGGTCGCCATCTACATGGTCTTCGCCATCTGGGGCCTCATCGCGCTTCCCCGAGCGGATGCCCTCGCTATTTTCGGCTCCGTCGACGGAGGCGCGTTCATCATGGCCGCCTTCGCCCAGGCGCTGCAGTTCGGCGTGGGTGTGGCCATCATCCTCTACGGTGTGCGCACCATCCTCGGCGAGCTCGTCCCAGCGTTCCAAGGCATCGCCGAAAAGGTCGTGCCTGGTGCCCGCCCCGCGCTCGACATTCCGATCGTCTTTCCGTTCGCGGCCAACGCCGTGCTCATCGGATTCCTGGCGTCCTTCGCTGGTGGCTTGATCAGCCTCGGTGTGCTGGCCATCTGGCTCGGACCGGTGTTTGGTCTCGCCCTGATTCTGCCCGGCATGGTGCCGCACTTCTTCACGGGCGGTGGCGCCGGTGTCTACGGCAACGCCACCGGTGGTCGTATCGGTGCCATGGTCGGTGGTTTCGTCAACGGAATCCTGATCACCATCCTGCCGGCCATTCTGCTGCTCGTACTCGGCAACTTCGGCTTCGCCAACAGCACCTTCGGTGACGCGGACTTCGGCTGGTTTGGCACGCTCATCGGCGTGAGCCTGCTCGGCGACAACACCGCCATCGGCGTGATGCTCACCGTGCTCATCGGCGTGGTGTTGGTCGTCGCTGCGATCATCTTCCAGGTCAAGGTCACCAACAAGGGCTGGATGCCCGGCGCCAAGCACACCGCTTTCGTCGACGCTATCGAAGCCGACGTCAAGGCGGCCGCTGCGGCAGCAAAGGCCGAGGCCAGGGCAGCACGCCTGGCCGCAGCCGAGACCGCGAAGACCGCCGAGACCGCGAAGACCGCCGAGACCGCGAAGACCGCCGAGCCGGCCGACAAACCGGCGTAACTTCGGCACGCAGGGGCCGCGCCGGTCGGTGCGGCCCCTGCGGGCACAACGCTCAGCGCAGGCGCCCCGGTTAGAGGCCGAGCGCGCTGTCGATGCGGCTGAGGCGAGCCAGTGACGACACATAGGCGGCATCGGCCTGGCCGGCTAGCCGCCCGAGGGCGTGTACGGCGGCGCGATCATCGCTGCCCATCTCGGTCGCGCACCACCGGCGCAGCAGCTCGGCATCTCCGCTGGCCCGAACGGATGCCCCGACCGCGCTCGTGATCTCGGCCCGCAGAGGTTCAATCGCCCGGGCGGTTGAGCGGGAGAGGAACGGGGCCGTATAGGCGGCGAGTGCTGCCGATACCTGTCCCTGGCGCACCAGGTGCAAGACCCGCGCCGCGTCAGACGTGCCGCGCAGGCCGGGGGCCAGGCGATACGGCGTTGACTGCAGCGCATCGCCGAGAACCTGCCGAATACGGTGCATTTCGATGCGGATGGTTGCCGCAGAACCGGTCTCACCGTGAATGGAGTAGGCGAGTTCGTCGGCCGTCCAGCCGCGATCCCGCGACTCCAACAGGGCCAGAATTTCCGCGCGCCGCGGCGAGAGGAGTACCCGGTGGCCGTCGGCGGTGAGAACCGCCGGGTGCTCACCCAATAAGTCGAGGGAGACCGCTGACGAGTGCCCGGCTGTCGGATTAACCGTGACCGCACCCACGGTTCTGGTTGTGCGGTCGTTCACCCGTTGTGCGGTCCGCAACAACTCCTCGGCAACGCGCACCCCACACTTGACCATGCGCACGCTGTCTGCCGTGACCGTGTGGAGAGGCCCGGACACGGTGAGTACCCCCAGCACCACTCCGGTCTGCGGGTCTCGGATCGGCGAGGCCGTGCACGCCCAGGCATGATGCGAGCGCACGAGGTGCTCCGCCGAGAACAGCTGGGCCGCTCGGCCGCTGAGGACTGCTTCGCTGATGGCGTTCGTGCCCACACCCGCCTCGGACCAGTCGGCCCCCTCCACGAACTCCAGCCGATCGGCCTGCCGCAAGGCCGCCCGGCTGCCGACTCGCCACAAAACCTCACCGTGGGCATCGGCCAGCACGAGCAGATGCTGACCCTGAGAGCTCTCATCAGCGAGAAGTTCACTGAGGGCCGGCATCACCGTCTGCAGCGCATGCCCGCGGCGGAGCGCCACGGCATCCGCCACCTCATGCAGGTGCCGGGGCAGATGGCGGTCGGGGTCAATGCCGGCGGCGAGTGAGCGCTGCCAGGAGTTCCACACGTCGCCGGTGATCGCGGGCGGTGGTGCACCGTCGCGGGTGTGATCGTGGGCAGCGCGGAGCATCCGCTCGTATTTGCGGGGCGAAGAAAAACGCAGGCCAGCAGCGAGAACCACGCCGCTGGGCTCTGTGGACATGCGCTGTCTCCCTCATTGGATTCGACGATGAGGCCGAGCAGAGACCAGGTGTAACGCCTGTGCAACCCCTGCGGCCGTGTACTTGAACATACAGGTCGCGCCCGACAATGGGCCGATTCTTCGCTGGTTCACAAAGGAGTGACATGCCCGATACACCAATTACTATCGTCGAGAACTGGCTCGCCCGGTTCGATACCGCCCTGCAGCACCGTGACCTCGAGGGCGCCCTCGCGCTCTTCGCTGACGACTGCTACTGGCGGGATTTCATCTCGTTCACGTGGAATTTGAAAACCCTTGAGGGTAAGAACGACATAGAACGGATGCTCGCCGCCACCCTCGACCAGGTAAATCCGCATAGCTGGGCGCTCGCCGAACCGGCAACCGGTGTAGCCGGTGCCGTGGAGGCCTGGGTTACGTTCGAAACCGGTAGTGCTCGCGGATACGCCCACCTCCGGTTGAACGACGGATTGTGCTACACCCTGCTCACCACGATGCAGGAGCTCAAGGGTTTTGAAGAGAAGAAGGGGCGCACCCGGGAGCAGGGCGTGTCGCACGAAATCACGAAAGGACGCACCTCGTGGCTCGAGAAGAAGACGGCCCAGGAGGCTCGGCTCGGTTATGAGGAGCAGCCGTATTGCGTGATCGTGGGCGGGGGCCAGGGCGGCATCGGCCTGGCAGCCCGCATGAAGCGGCTCGGTGTTCCCACGATCGTGATCGAGAAGAACGCCAAGGCGGGTGACTCCTGGCGAAATCGCTACAAATCCCTGCACCTGCACGACCCGGTCTGGTACGACCACCTGCCGTACCTCAAGTTTCCCGAGGACTGGCCCGTTTTTGCCTCGAAAGACAAGATCGGTGACTGGCTCGAGCACTACACCAGCATCATGGAACTCAACTATTGGTCGAGCACTGAATGCACCAAAGCGACTTTCGACGACGACGCCCAGGAGTGGCTGGTACAGGTCGTGCGCGACGGCACACCGGTCACCCTGAGACCCAAGCAGCTGGTCTTCGCACTCGGCGTCTCCGGGTATCCGAATACGCCGGTCTTCGCCGGCGCGGAGTCGTTCGCAGGGGAGCAGCATCACTCATCGCAGCACGGCGGCGGCGGTGATTACACCGGCAAAGAGGCCGTCGTGATCGGGTCGAACAACTCGGCCCACGATATCTGCGCCGACCTGTGGGAGCACGGAGCAGACGTCACCATGGTGCAGCGCTCGTCGACGCACATTTCACGCAGCGATTCGCTCATGGAGCTCGCACTCGGTGGGCTTTACTCCGAGCAGGCGCTCGCCAACGGGGTGACCACCGAAAAGGCTGACCTGCTCTTCGCGTCGTTGCCTTACCGCCTCCTGCCCACCGCGCAGATTCCGGTGTTCGAACAGATGGCGCAGCGCGACGCCGAGTTCTACTCCCAACTCACCGCCGCAGGCTTCGACCTCGACTTTGGCACGGATGGTTCGGGCCTGTTCCTGAAATACCTGCGACGCGGCTCCGGCTATTACATCGATGTGGGAGCCTCGCAGCTGCTTATCGACGGTCGCGTCGCGGTGAAGTCGGGGCAGGTCGACCGCATCACGCCCGAGTCGGTGGTGCTCGCCGACGGTGCCGAACTCGAAGCTGATCTCATCGTGTATGCCACCGGGTATGGCTCCATGAACGGATGGCTTGCCGATCTGGTCTCACCGGAGGTCGCCGACCAGGTGGGGCGCTGCTGGGGATACGGGTCCGACACGCCAAAGGATCCGGGGCCGTGGGAGGGTGAACTACGCAACATGTGGAAGCCCACGAACGTTCCGCAACTCTGGATTCACGGCGGCAACCTGCACCAGAGCCGGCACTACTCCAACTACCTTGCGCTGCAGATCAAAGCCCGCATGGAGGGGCTTAATACCCCGGTGTACGAGCTGCAGGAGTCTCACTACACGCGCTGAAGGCGCTGAGCCCGAAAGCGGCTTACTGGCGGCCGGTCACGGATATCAGCGGCGGAAGGCGAGTGCCGACGCCCGGTCGGCCTCCACATTCGCCCGGTGAAGTTCGTGGTGGGCGGCCAGTTCCGGGCGGCGGCGAATGATGAACCACACCGTGGCGAGCCCAATGAACCACACCGGCGTCACGAGCAGCGCCTGCAGCGTGTCGGTCTTCTGCGTGAGTGCCCAGATCAAGAAGACGAAGAAGGCCAGCAGAAGGTAGCACATGAACACACCGCCGGGCATTTTGAACTTGGAGGCCGCGTGCAGCGCCGGGCGGCGCTTGCGGTACACGATGTAGCTCACGACGATGATCGCCCAGACGAAGATGAACAGCACCGACGACATGGTCGTCACCACGGTGAACACGGCCAGGATCGACGGGTTCGCATATAGCAGCACAGCGGATACCAGCAGAAACATGCAGGAGAACAGCAGCGCGTTAGCCGGCACCTTGTGGCGACTCAGACGATGAAAGCGCCCCGGGGCTGTGCCTTCCGCCGACAGCCCGAAGAGCATTCTCGATGTGGAATA
The DNA here is from genome assembly GCF_002929595.1 of Cryobacterium sp. N19. Lineage (NCBI taxonomy): Bacteria > Bacillati > Actinomycetota > Actinomycetes > Micrococcales > Microbacteriaceae > Cryobacterium > Cryobacterium sp. N19. The sequence goes on from NZ_PJJR01000051.1 coordinate 393,110, forward strand.
TAGCCCGGAGTTCGCCGAGGATGTCGCGCTGGTGAGCACGACGAAGTTGATGACGGCCGCGGCGGCGCCGAGCCCGGCGAGAGAAAACATGGCTACGAACGGACTCACATCGGCCGTGACCTCACGCCACGGAGTGACCGCCATGATCACGATCAGGGCCAGAACGTAGAACAGCATGATGCGAATGGGGATCGAGTTGATCGCCTTGGGCAGGTTCTTCTGCGGATTCTGCGCTTCGGCGGCCGTGGTGCCCACGAGCTCGACCCCGAGAAACGCGAACACAGAGAGCTGGAAACCGGCGATGAACCCCATCGGGCCAGTCGGAAACATACCGCCGTCATTCCACAGGTTGCTGAAACGCGCCGGGGAGCCACCGGGGGACTGAAACTGCGTGAACACCATCACGAGACCCACGACGATCAGCGTGACAATGGCCACGATCTTGATGAGGGCGAACCAGAACTCGGTCTCCCCAAACGCCTTGACACTGGTGAGGTTGAAGCCCAGCAGAACCAAGACCGCCACGAGAGCGGGAATCCACAGGGGCAGGTCGGGCCACCAAAAGCTCGTGTACAACGCGATAGCGATCAGTTCGGCGATGGCCGTGACGATCCAGCAGAGCCAATACGTCCAGCTCGTGAAGAAGCCGGCCCACGGCCCCAGCAGGTCACCGGCGAAGTCGCTGAACGACTTGTATTCGAGGTTGGAGAGCAGCAACTCGCCCATGGCCCGCATCACGAAGAACAGCATGAAGCCGATGATCATATAGACGAAGATCACCGACGGTCCTGCCAGCGAGATGGTCTTGCCGGATCCCATGAACAGGCCCGTTCCGATCGCCCCGCCGATGGCGATGAGCTGGATATGACGATTCGACAGTGAGCGTGCCAGGTGCGGCTGCGCGCTGGGCGCGGATCGAGTGCTGGGTTTCAATTGCGACATCGGAGATACTTCCTTGTAGTCCAGGCGATTGGCACGGGGAGAACACGGTAAGGGATGCCGGGGTGAAATCGGCCGACCCCGGCATCCGTTACCAACGACTACACGAGGGTGAGCTCGGCCTCGGTCACGAGGTCGGTCCAGTCCGCGAGCGGGAGGTCGAGAGCCACGCTGACCGAACGGTTCGCGATCTTGCCCGCGGCGATGTTGAGCCCGCCGGCGAGGGCGGCGTCACGCTCGAACGCTGCTCGCACGCCACGGTCGGCGATCGACAGGGCGTAGGGCAGCGTGACGTTGGTCAGCGCGAGGGTCGACGTCTGCGGCACGGCGCCGGGCATGTTGGCCACGCAATAGAAGATCGAGCCGTGCACGGCGAAGGTGGGGTTCTCGTGCGTGGTGGCGTGGGTGCCTTCGAAGCAGCCGCCCTGGTCAACCGCGATGTCGACGAGCACGGAGCCCGGCTTCATGCGGGAGACGAGCTCGTCGGTGACGAGCTTGGGGGCCTTGGCACCCGGAATCAGCACTGAGCCGATCACGAGGTCGGCTTCGGTGACCGAACGGTCGATCTCGTAGGCGTTCGAGGCTATGGTCTTGAGGCGTCCGGCGTACTGGGCGTCGAGTTCGCGCAGGCGGTCGATGTTGATGTCGAGAATCGTGACGTCCGCGCCCATGCCGATGGCCATTGCGGCGGCGTTGGAGCCGGCCACACCGGCGCCGATCACGGTCACCTTGGCGGCACGTACTCCGGGTACGCCGCCCATCAGAATTCCGGGGCCGCCGCCGGGGCGGGTCATCGACGCGGAGCCGACCTGAACGGCGAGGCGTCCGGCGACCTCGCTCATCGGGGCGAGTAACGGCAGCGAGCGATCGGCTTTCTGCACGGTCTCGTAGGCGATGGCGGTGACGCCGGCATCGAGTAGGGCGGTGGCGAGTTCGGGCTCAGCGGCCAGGTGCAGATAGGTGAAGAGAATCAGGCCCTGACGAAAGTGCACGTACTCGGCGGTGATCGGCTCTTTCACCTTGAGGATCATGTCGGCGCTCGCCCACACCTCGAAGGCGGTTTCGACGATCGCGGCGCCGGCGGCCGCGTAATCAGCGTCGGAGAACCCGGAGGCGATTCCGGCTCCGGCCTGCACGAGCACGGTGTGGCCGTGCAGCTTGGCTTCGTGTACTCCGGCGGCGGTGATCGCCACACGGTATTCGTTGTTCTTCACTTCGGTCGGAACACCAATGATCATGGGGAACTCCTACTTCTTCAGGGCGCGTCGCCGATCGACTTTGGTCAGCGTAGAAACGATAAGCCCGCGTTTTGACGGCTGTCGCGCCAGGGCCCTGCTGATAGCGGATGCCGTGGGCTGGCCCCCGCACGTCTCACCGCCCCGGAATTAGCACTTGTCCGGGAGTTTTATTCCCGGAGATGCGCCGCATGGCCCGAGCCTCGGGCGGGCCTGGTTCGACATCTGTAGCGCCACGCCGCGTCGATTGTCGCCTGGCGTTCACACGCTTGCGTAAGATTAAACCCATGAACGCGGCCGATATCGACCGGGTGGTGGCCTTCATCGCCGCGCGCCTTGGCCGCGCCCTCTCCCTGGAAGACCTCGACGGCGGCCTGCTCGCGTACAGCGCGCATCAGGCTACGGCCGACCGCGTGCGCACGAACTTTCTGCTGAGCAAGCTCGTTCCGCCCGATGTCAGCGCCTGGCAGCTCAGCCACGGCATCGCCAGGGCCGTCAAGCCTGTTCCGGTTCCGGCGAATGCCGAGCTCGGCATGTTGGGCCGGGTGTGCGTGCCGCTGCTTGCCCGGGGATTCCGAGTGGGGTATCTCTGGGTGCTGCAGCAGGATGACGAACTCGAACCCGATTCCATCGTGCAGGAACTGCGTATCATTCGCCCCGAGCTGGACGTACTCGCCGAGATGCTGCTCAATCGCACGAGCGCGGATTCCGATGGCCGTCGTGCCCGCGAGGCGCAATTTCTCGCCGCCTGCTTCGGCGACCGCGACGCCGTCGTGTCCGTGGGCGGCTGGCCGGGAGTGCACGGGCGCGGGCCGTGGCGACTGGCCACCCTGCTCGACCGGGGCAACAACGCCCGGCGCACTTCCGCCGAGAGCAACCTGCTGCAGCGGCTCTCTGCCCTGTATGCCACGCTCGGAATCAACACAGTGCTGTTCTCCGCAGGCACCGAAACGCACGCTGTTTTGCTGCTGCAAGACGTGATCGACTGCATCGACGAGTCCGAGATTCTGCGTCGGTTCGGGCTGGAAGTTTCGCGCCGCGGTGGGCAGTCGGCCGCGCCGGCCCTGCTCGGCCTGAGCGAGCCCTTTGCCGACCTGCGCCGGCTGCCCGGAGCCTACGCCGAGGCGCGTAGCGCCGTGCAGGCAGCGTGGGTGGACGCCCAGTTGGGGGCTCTGGTGTCGTTTCGCGCCATCGGGGTGTACCAGTTCCTGGCGGTTGAGGGGCGGGACGTGTCGCCGGGGGAGTCGACCCTCTACACCGAGCTGCGCGAACTCGACCCCAACGGGGAGCTGCTGCCGGTACTCGAGCTGATGTACGACAAGGACGGTTCGGTGGCCGAGGTCGCCGAGCAGTTGCACCTGCACCGCACGAGTATTTACAACCGGCTCGGGCGCATCCGTTCGCTCATCGGCGTCGATCCGCTGGGCGGTCAGGCTCGCCTTGAGCTGCATCTGGCCCTCAAGGCCGAACGCTGGGCCGGGCGCCCCCGGCTGTAGCGCCATGCGAGCGAGCAGGCCCGCGAACTCGGCGACTTGGCTGCGCAACTTGCACTGACCGAATAACCCACGGCAGTGTACGGCGGTCGCACCGTTTGTGACCCGTGTCGTGCCCGGTCAGGGCACCAGCACGATCTTGCCGACGTGAGCGGATGATTCCAGCCGGCTATGGGCATCCGCTGCGTTCTCGAAAGAGAATCGGCCGTCGATGACCGGTCGAAACTCGCCCGATGCGATCCAGGGCCAGACCGCCGCTTCCAGCGAGCGCACGATGGCAATTCGTTCGGCGAGCGAGCGGGCACGCAGCGTGGTGGCCCAGTAGCGTGCACGTTTTTGCATGAGGCGGGCCGGATCGAAGGTGGCCGGTTCGTTGCTCTGGTTGGCAATCACCATGATGCGACCGTTGATCGCGACCGCCTCGATGTTGCGCGCCGCGTAGGCGCCGCCCATGATGTCGAGAATCACGTTGGCACCGCGCCCATCGGTAGCGGCCTTGATCTCGGTCACAAAGTCCTGCTCGCGATAGTTGATGAGCGTCTCGGCCCCGAGGCTTGCGCACATGGCGAGCTTCTCGGCGGAGCCGGCCGTCACGGCCACGCGGGCATCCAGGAGGCGGGCCAACTGAATGGCGGTGGTGCCGATTCCGCTGCCGCCACCGTGCACGAGCAGGGTCTCGCCGGGCGCGAGTTCGGCGCTCATGAACACGTTAGACCACACCGTGGCTAGGCTTCGGGCAGGGCGGCGGCGTCTACGAGGTCCATCGAGAGCGGCACCAGCAGCGCCAGGCCTTCGTGCACCACCACTTCGGTGGCATACCCACCGCCGGGAAGCAGCGCGCAGACCCGGTCGCCCACGCCGAAGCGGGTCACGTCATCGCCTACCTCGGTGACCACGCCCGACACCTCGAGCCCCGGCCATTCCGGGGCGCCGGGAGGTGACGGGTAGCGGCCCTCGCGTTGCATGATGTCGGCGCGGTTGACGCCGGCCGCGGCCACCGCGATTCGAATGTCGTCGGGCCCCATCTCGAGGTCGGGCACGTTTTGCATGGTCAGGGCTTCGGGCCCGCCAGGAGAGTTCACGATGATTGCGCGCATGCCCGCAGCCTACGCGACGCCCTCACGGCGGATGCCGCCGCCCGCCCCGCTACTCGCTCGCGATCCGTGCGTGCACACCGCGTGCAGCGCGGAGCAGCCAGGGGTCGCCGTCCTGCGCCCACCGCGCCAGCGCTGCATCCGCTCTGGCGCGATTCGCGCCGGTCAGCCGCTGCACGAGTGGGAGCACGACGTCAAAGGTGAGCGGATCCGCGAGCTCGGGCACAGCCGCACCGCGCAGAAACCCTTCGATGCGGGTGAGGTCGTTGTTGTCGAGCCGGGTCACGTTCGCCTGCAGCAGCACGATCGCGGCGAGGCGGCGCTCGAACACTGGCACGTTCCAGAGTTCGGAACTGAGCGCGGTCACCTCGTCGTGGGTCATGCTCCTATGTCGACGGGCCAGGTCGCGAACCGTTCCTCGCACGGCGCCCACCGAGGCGCCATAGACCTCGAGCTCGTCGCCCAGCTGCGCCTGCCACTCGGCTGCCCGCTCCCAGGTCGCTTCGTACTGCAGCGTGCGATCTACGAAGTCGCCGGCGTCGCTCATTCGTCTATTCTGCGCCGGCCGAGACCGCGCGAGCGGCCCGAATGATCACCACGATCAGGGCAAGCAGGGCAGCCGCACTCACCAGGTACAAGACCATGCCCCACGGGGTATGATCGGCACCCGAAATCAGGAACGTGTCGGCGAGCGACATGCCGGGGCCGAACGAGACAAAGAAATGTCCGGGAGCAGCAAACACCAGCAGCACGAGATAGGCCGCCACGACCGGCCACACCCGACTGGTGCGGCGCATGGTCGCGACCAGCAGGATCTCCCCGGCCAGCAGCAGCCCGATGCCAGCCCAGGTGACGACTCCGTTTGCGCTCAGGCTTTCACCAGCGAGGGCCATGTCGGCGCGAATCTGCCCGAGCGCTGCGCCCGGCACCGCCGCGAGCGGATTCCACACCAGAATCTGCAGCGCCCCCGCAATTGCATACAGCATAACGACCGCGAAGCCCACGGCGGCCACCCTGACTGCGGGCCGCGGTAGTCGTGTTTCGGTGTTACCCATCAAGCAAGCGTACCGAGCATCCGTTCTGAGAAGCGGATGCCGGCATCTCAATGCACCAGCGCCAGCAGCAGCGCGACGGCCACGAACAGCACGCCGAACGTGCGGTTGAGAATCAGCTGCCCGCGAGCGGTGTTCGTGAAGCGCTGAAACGATTTCGCCGCCACCGCGAAGAACAGCCACATCACCATCACGTCGATCAGCACCACGGTGACCGTCAGCACAAGGTACTGCGGCAGCAGCGGCTGCTCGGGCCGAATGAACTGCGGCATGAACGCGAGAAAGAACACGAGCGCCTTGGGGTTCAGCAGGTTCACCCACAGACCGCGGCGAAACATCGACCCGGCCGGTTCGCGCGTGCGCGGTGCAGCCAGGTCCCTCGTCGGGTCAGGCTTCTGCACCAACAGACGGATGCCCAGAAACACCAGGTAGGCGGCCCCGGCATACCGAATCACATTGAATAGCACGGGAGAATTGGCCACGAGCACGCCCACGCCGAGCGCCACCACGGCCACGTGCACCACGAGTGCCGCCTGCTGCCCGAGGATTCCCCAGATCGAGCGACGAAACCCGCTGGTCAGCGAGTTGTTCATGGTGTTGATCGCTCCCGCGCCCGGGGTGAAGCTGATCAGCACGCCTGCGCCGACGAGGGCCAGCCAGAGGGAAAGTTGCACACGCCAGCGTAGCGCGGGAGCCGGAGATCGAATTCCAATCGGCGCATCGTGCAAATAGGTTTCGTCTGAAATCAAATAGACCCACAGTGAAGACTGTCAAGAACACCGTGATTTCGGTGCGAAAAGAGGAAACAGTTCAATTGTTGTCAAGCTGCGGTAAAATAGAACGGTGCATGACATCGAATACCCGGCGTTCGCGTTCGACAGCGACCTCACGCGGGAAATCATCGCATTTGAGCGTGCCCGAGCAAATTTGAGTCGGGGAACCACTCCGTCGATCATCTACTCTCAACTCAAAGAGCTGTTCCAACTACTGACCAGCATCATGTCCGCCCGCATCGAGGGAAACCGAACATCCATCTTGGACGCCGTCACCGGCGCGGCCGAAAGTAGGCTCGGTAACAGCCTCCGGCCTCAGAATGAGGGTGTCCGGGAGATCCTCAACATTCAGCGTGCGATCACGTTTATCGACGCCAACGTCGGGTCGTCGCCCGTCGACCATCTCTTTATCCGCGAACTTCATCGAATTGTCGTCGATGGTCTGTCACGGGAGGGCGACCACACGCCCGGTGCATATCGCCTGGGAGAGGTCTCCATAGGGCATTCTGCGCATCATCCGCCGTGGCCATCTGACGTACCGGATTACATGTCCGTTTTGGTCGCATTCATCGCCCAACCACAAGCTCCGCACAATCAGCTGCTCCAAACAGCGATCGTGCACCATCGATTTCTCTGGATCCACCCCTTCGGAAACGGGAACGGTCGCGTCGCTCGATTGATCACCTACGCAATGTTGATTCAGCACGGGTTCTCCTCCTCGGCCGGCTACGGGGCTGTGAACCCCACCGCCGTTTTCGGTGCAGACCGACAGGCATATTACGACAATTTGGAACTTGCTGACACGCTTGAAAATGATGGAGTTGTTGCTTGGTGTACCTATGTTCTTCGAGGTTTGAACTCTGACTTGGCGAACTTGGCGAGACTCAGTGACGCCGAATTCGTCATTCATCAGGTTCTTGTGCCCGCTGTCGAACGACTCCGCGCTGCCGGCGGTCTGACGCTCAGGGAGGCTGAAGCACTGAGCATCGCTGCGGCGCAAACGACTGTCAAGGCGGCCGATCTCGAGAGCGCCTTTCCGGGTTCCGCGTCCAGCCGCAGCCATGCCATCAAGCGGTTGATCGATCGTGGTCTGCTCGTCCCGGTCGAGTCAGGGGCGCGGTCCTATCGACTCGCATTCGTACCGAACGACCTCACGGTCCATCTCGTTCGTCGCCTGGATATGGCCGACTTGCTTCCAACGATCCTGAAGGATCATGAGCTGTGAGCCGGACCATGCTTCTGTCACTCGCGCTTTCGCCTTACGCCACCTAAAATGTAAGTCATGAAGGCCATCGTCACCCTGAGCAGCAAAGGCCAACTAACGCTTCCCGCAGCAGTGCGCAAAGCCCTACAGCTTGAACGCGGTGATCGACTGGAAATCTCGATCGACGAAGCCAGCGGCACGATCAACATAGCGCCGGTGGCGCACATCGAAGCCCTCAGTGCACGAATCTCCAGCTACGCGACGATCGTCGAGCCCGTCACAGACGTCGACGCTTACTACCAGGAACACCGTAACGACGAGAGCGCACATTGAGCGCATCCTTGGACGCAAATGTCGTTCTTCGATTGCTGCTGAACGATGTGCCCGAACAGCACGACGCCGCTGTGGCGCTGCTTCACACGGGCGGCACCTTTGTCGTGTCCGATATCGCACTCGTCGAGACAGTGTTCGTGTTGGGGCACGCGTACGGGCTCAATCGTGAGCAGCAGCGAGAAGCAATCCAGGGTCTCGTGAATCTGCCCCAAATCGTCGCCAATGCCGCCCTGTTCGATCGCGTACTGGCTTTGTTCGTCGGGCATCCCAACCTGTCGTTTGAGGACTGCTACCTCGTGACGTCGGCAGAGCTGACATCGAATCAGCCGCTGTACACCTTCGACCGCAAATTGGCCAGCCAAACGGATGCTCGCCTGCTGGTGACCGCCTAGCGACCCGCGCGTCAGACTCGCTACAGGTCCAAACTCAGCAGGTGGTAGCTCAGCGTCTTCCCGTGTCCGTCGAGGGTGGGCGACCCCGTCACACCGCCGCCGAGCACGCCCGGCAGCTCGAACACGAAACCCGGCAGCTGTGGCAGGGCTGTGCGTCGCACGTCGCCGGTGACCAGATCGCCGAAGTGCGCTGCAACCACCGCGCCGGTCAGACGATGCAGTAAATACCGAAACGACTCGTCGTCGCGGGGGAACACCGCCAGAATCAGCGTCGACCCTTTGTCGCCGGTGCGAACATCCGCCAACAGATCGAGCGCGGTCATTTTGTCACCTCCAGTAGGTGCACGTCGGTGGGCACCAAATGCCGCGGAATCAGGCACGACCTGATCGACAGCACCTCGGTGGTTGAGCGACGGGCCCCGCCACCAGCGGCTGGGCCGTTCGTGTAGAGGGCCTCGACTTCCCAGCCCACGGCATCCGCTGCGTCAAAGCTGGCGGCTTGGGCGGTGACGCGCAGGCGCACTTCATGGGGGTCGCTGCGGGCGTCCAATCCACGGAATGCGGCGCCGGCGCCGATGAACTCGACGAAGATGTTCTCGGCGGCAAGGCCGTGCACCTCGCGCAGCCGCTGTCGCACGATGTCGCCGGCGAGCTCGGCGCGCTGCAGCGCTCTCGGGCCGGCATAGCTGATCTGCCCCTCGCCGAGCCAGCCGCCGCGAAAGCCGAGGGTTACTTTCAGTTCGTCGGGGCGGATGCCGCCGGTCGCGCCCTCGACGGCGACCCGGTCGGTCGCTACCTGCGAGAACGACACTCCGGTGAAATCTGCGGTGACGTCGGGTGTGAGGTACGCGACCGGGTCGCCCACTTCGTAGAGCAGCTGTTCCGCGCAGGTGCGGGTGGTGAGCGTGCCGCCGGAGCCGTCGAGCTTGCCGAAGACGGCCGAGCCGTCGGCCCGCACGTCGGCGAACGGAAACCCCAGGTAGGCCAGGTTTGGCACCGGCTTGGTCACCGGATCCGCATAGTAGCCGCCCGTGAGTTGCCCGGCGCATTCGAGAAGATGCCCGACCGCAGTTCCCGCCCCGAGCGTTGCGTAGTCGGAAGCCTGCCACCCGAATTCGAACGCGAGGGGCGCGAGATAGAGCGAAGGATCAGCGAGGCGACCGGTGATCACAACGTTGGCGCCGAGTTCGAGCGCGGAAATCACCGCACCAGCACCGATATAGGCATTTGCCGAGACGAGTTCTTCGGCGTGCTCCGACAGATGCCGACCGGTTTCCCAGACAACGGGGTTGTGGCGACGCACCTGCTCGAGCACGTCGTCGCCGGTGACGGCGGCGACACGTACCGGCCCGGCCGCGACCTCGGCGGCGGTGCGAGCCACGAGCTCTGCGGCGGCGACGGGGTTCGCTGCGCCGGCGTTGGTGACCACGGTCGTGCCGTTGGCCGTCGTGTGGGGCAGTACCGCGCGCATCCGCTTGTCGAGCAGCGGGTCAAAGCCTGCGTTCGAGTCGATCAGGCGACGGGCCTGGCCGGTGGCGACAGTGCGCTCACCGAGACACTCGAAGATGAGGTAGTCGAGCTCGCCGCGTTCGGCGAGGTCGCGGGCCGGGTCGATGCGGTCACCCGAGAATCCCGCGCCGGCGCCGAGCCGCAGCGTGCTGCGCGCGGTGCTCACGCGGCCCACAGGGGGATGACACCCGTGGCGATGGCGACGGCGAGCATGCCGAGGCTGACCAGCCAGGCCCAGCCGATCATGTGGCGAATATGCCGGCCGATGTCGACCTGGCCGAGGCCCACGAGCAGGTAGAACGCTCCGGTGAGCGGGCTGATGGGGAATCCCATTGTTTCTTCTCCAATGACTGAGGCCTGCGCGAGGTGCAGTGCGCTGATGCCGAACTGGTCGCCGACGCCGACGAGCACCGGCAGAAAGCCGAAGTAGTAGGCGTCCGGCCCGAAGACGAGGCTGAGCGGAACGCCGATGATGCCCACGATGAGCGGGAGCGCCGGCATGATCGCGTCGGGAATGAGCAACGCCGTGCTCGTGGCCATCGCGTCGATCATGCCGCTGCCCTCGAGCACGCCGAGCAGCACGCCAGCGGCGAGCAGGGTGCTCGCCATAAGCATCGCGCCCTTGGCGTGCGCGTCGAAGCGCTCGCTTTGAATCTTGAGTCCGGGGTAGTTGATCACCAGGGCGAGGCTTGCGGCGACCATGAATACCATCGCGGGGGAGGCGACGGCCGAGATGAGTGTGGCCAGCGTGGCCACGAGCAGAATGGTGTTCACCCACATGAGCTTCGGGCGAAGCAGGGTCGACTGCAGTGTCGCCTGATCGGTCGCCACGCCGCCCGAGGTGGGTTCAGTAAACAGCTCAGTCGCCATTGGCCGAGAACGGATGCCTGCAGCGTCCCCGCCGCGTGCGCCAGACCACCCGAACCAACGCGGTGCGGGGGAGAAATCGCCGAGTGCGACACGTTCCAGGCGGCGTGCTTCTCGACGACCCAGCAGGTAGGCCACACCGAGGGACATCAGGATGCCCGCGATCTGCGCCGGAATGAGCGGCACCCAAATCTCGTTGGCGTCCACGTTGATGGTGGCCGCGGCGCGGGCGGTCGGTCCGGCCCAGGGCATCAGGTTCATGACGCCGGCGCCGAGACCGACGCAGGTCGTGAGGACGAGACGACTCATGCCGAGTCGCTCGTAGAGTGGCAGCATGGCGGGGATCGCGATCAGAAACGTGGTGGCGCCGGCGCCGTCGAGGTGCGCCACGATGGCCAGGGCAGTGGTCGCCACGGTCACGGTGGCGGGCGCGCTGCCAGCGAGTTTCACGATGCGGTTGATCACAGGGTCGAACAGCCCGGCGTCGCGCATCACGCCGAAGAACAGAATGGCGAACACAAACATGGCGGTGACGCCGACCACTCCGGAGAGCCCGTCCTGAATGAATCCGGCGATTTCGAGCGGTGAGTTACCGGCCACGAGGGCGGCGAGAATCGGCACCACCGCGAGTGCGATGACGGCGGCCACGTATTGCTTGAGCAGCAGCGCCAGAATGATGGCTATGGTGGCATAGCCCAAAATGGAAAGCATCATTGATCCCCTTAGGTTCTCTCCGAGTCTGCGTCACGACTACCTATGCGGGCCAACATCAGTTGGGCATAAACTCATGCAAATGAGCATAAATCTGACGGTCTCGCATCTGCGTGGCGTCGTCGCCCTTGCCGACTGCGGTAGCTTCACGGCCGCTGCACGGTCGCTCGGCCTCGCGCAATCCGCACTCAGTCGCACGATCGCCGATGCGGAACAACGTCTGAACGTGAGCCTGTTCGTGCGCACAACACGCAGCGTGCACGCCACCGCCGATGGGCGGGAGGTCGCCGAACACGCCCGCCGTATTCTGCTCGGGTTCGACGCGGGAATGCGCGACATCGAGAGTTTTCTCACCGGCGATCGCGGTTCGGTCTCCATCGCGTGCCTTCCCTCCCTCGCCGCGACCTTTCTCCCGCCGCACGTTCTGGCATTTCGGCAGGCGAACCCGGGCGTGCGGGTCTCAATCAAAGACGGTCTGCTCGCGAACACACTCGCTGAGGTGCGCGCCGGCACGGTTGACATGGCGGTGGTCGCCACCACCGGTCCGCTGGCAGGACTGAATCAGGAACCCATCGGCACAGACTCGTTTTATTGCTCTGTTCCGCGTACCCACCGTTTCGCGTTGCGTGCCTCGGTCGGCTGGCAGGAGCTGGCCGGCGAGGCCTTCATTGCATTCGGCCCCGACAGCAGCATTGAGAGCATCGCCCGGCGCGCCCTTGCCGATGCCGGCGCACAACTCGGCTCGATCATTCCCGCGGAGAATGTGGGTGCTGTGGCCGGACTGGTGGCCGCCGGCCTCGGCATCACGGCTGTTCCCGGCATGGTGCTGCCGATGATGCAATTCGCCGACCTCGCGCACATTCCACTCACGCCTACGGTGACCCGCAATATTTCCATCGCTTACCTGCCTGGGCAGCGCCAGACAGCCTGCACGCGGGCGTTCATCGAGGTTCTGCGGGCTGCTCGGGCCTGAGCGTGTGTCTTCAACCGCAGCTGAGAATGTCTGACAAGATCTCAAAATGACCAACTCTGAGCTGCACAGTTTGAGTGTCGGGGAACTGATCGACACCTATTCCGGCATCCTTGACGAACTCCGCCAGCGCGGACTTATTCGCACGAAGAACGCCCCGGTTGGTGACCTCGCCGAGTACGCGGCCTCGATCGCCTACGACGGCATCCTGGAGAAGGACTCCGCCAAGTCGTATGATCTGCTCGCCGGTGACGGTCGTCGCGTGCAGGTGAAAGTGCGGAACGTCGTCGCGGATACCAGCCCATCGCAGATCTTCTCCGCGATCAGGTCTGATGGATATGACGTATGTCTATTCGTGCTCGTCATAGATAACTGGGTGACCCTGGCCAAGGAATGGTCGCCGGCTGATGTCAAAGTGCATGGACGGTATCAGGCGCACACGAACTCCGTCGTGGTGCAGGTTGGGACAGTGATGGTGAACGGCACCGATGTCACACCGATGCTGCAGTCGGCGTGGACAGACATGCGGGCAATCGTGGCCACGGCCGACGACGTCTAAATCGGCTGCCCGGCATCGTGAAGAACGATGGCTCTATCTGAACTCCTCAACATTCGACTAGCGTTGCTCGTTAGAAGCATTACGCCCCGAACTGGGTGCAGAAGCATGTGGCAATCGCCGTGGGACCAATTTCCGTACTTATAGGGTAAAAATATGCCCGAACAAGAAACTGCTCAAGTGCCTGATGAACTGTTGAAATCGCCTGACGACAATCACAATTCTCTGGCTGACCAGCCAGACCTGGAAGTGCCCGAGGGACGCGTCGGTAGCGAGTCCTCCCTAACAAGAGTTTGTTCCTCCTGCAGCGTTCAGTCTCAGACCCAGGGGGAATTCTGTCCTAATTGCGGCAAGGGCTTTCTCAAAGTGAATGCGTGGAAAAACCGAAGAGTGCGGGTGACAGCAATCGTCATTGCTGCCGTGGTGCTGCTCGGTGGGGCCAGCGCGGCGATTGCAATGACTATCGCGCACAATGATGAAGTCGTAGCCGCCGAAGCGTCTGCGAAAGCAGCAAAAGTCGAAAAGGAGAGTGCGGCAGCGCGATTGGCCGCATCGGTAAAAGCCCAAGAAGTGGCCGATGATGCCGAGCGGGCAGTTCGTCTATCGATGGTGGGTGAAGTCGAAGGTTCAATCACCACGGACGCCCAGAAAAAGGTCAGTGAGGAGACTCTCGAAGGCCCTATCCTGCGGTCGTCTTGCACGCCACTCGGAGGTGGCTCCACGGACGATCTCACGGCGCTCACTACAACATATTCCTGCATAGCGATTAGCACGGAAAATGCTGACGGAACAGCTAGCGGTTACAGATTTTCTGCGACAGTGAATTGGAATGACGGGTCATATACGTGGCACCTTGGTGACTAAGTAGGGTGTGCAAAGCTAAATCACTGCTTGATGCGAATAAATGGGGGACCGCTTGAGCCGAACAATTGCACGCGCCTACTATTCAGCGCCTGTCCATGAGTATCTTCGAGAGGCCTCAAGCACTGTTCTCGGGCGATTGATTGCGGACGCAAGAAATGTCGAGCAAACGCAGCTTGTGGCATGGCAGCAGCAGATCGAAATCCTCAAACGAGAGCTCGCAGTGGATCCGCTGGGCGATGTGTATTTTGAGTTCTCAATTCCGCGAGTTGGCCGGCGAGCCGACGTCGTTGTTGTTAAGGACTCGGCAATCTTCGTACTTGAATTCAAGGTCGGGGCAGAGAATTTTGACGCCGCTGACATACGACAGGCGGAGGGTTACGCAATTGATCTAAAGAATTTCCATAGCACCAGCGAAAACGTGCCTATTATTCCTGTGCTGATTTGCACGCGTGCGCAGGTACGGGAAGTGGAACTCGTCTTCAACGAAGACAAAGTAGCGGCGCCAATTCTCTCAAACGGCCACAATCTCGGGTGGATTCTTTCGAGTGTTACAGGAGAAGCCAACCTAGCGCCTATTGACGCCACGCAATGGGCGGGTGGAACATATAACCCCACCCCGACGATTATTGAAGCGGCGCAATATTTGTATGCAAACCACAGCGTTGTCGAAATTAGCCGGAGTGGAGCGACGGCTGAAAATCTGTCGCTGACAACTGAAACAATTCAGGAAGTAGTGCGAAGCTCTCGCAAACGGGGCAGGAAGAGTATCTGCTTTGTCACTGGAGTGCCGGGATCGGGCAAAACCCTCGCTGGCCTGAATATTGCAACGGTTCTCGACAGTGAGGACCAACAACTTGAACAGGACTTGGCGGTTTTTCTGTCAGGCAACGGGCCGTTAGTGACGGTACTTCGGGAGGCGCTGGCCCGCGATACTAAGATCCGTAACCCTGAGGCATCCATTACCAGTGCGCGGCGAGAAACTGAACGATTCATTCAAAATGTTCACCACTTCCGGGATGAAACGATGCGCGACCCAAAGGCGCCACGTGAGCGCGTCGTAGTTTTCGATGAAGCGCAAAGGGCCTGGGACAAGGCTCAGACCGTCAAATTCATGTCGCAGAAGAAGGGCATTGTGGACTTCGATATGTCCGAGCCGGAATTCCTGATAGGAGTAATGGATCGGCACGTCGATTGGTGCGTTGTTGTTGCTCTGATTGGGGGTGGACAAGAAATCAACACTGGCGAGGTCGGTCTGCCGGGCTGGTTCGACGCCCTTAAGCTGAAGTATCCCGAATGGGATGTGTACTTCTCTTCCCAATTGTCAGACGATGCCTACGATGGAGGGGACCTTGACTTTGCTGAGCTTGCGTCAGACGTACGAGTCGCAGAATCAAGGCCGGGGCTTCATCTATCGACGTCGATGCGGTCCTTTCGGGCCGAATACCTTTCACGCATGGTTCATTATTTGATTAACAATGAGCCAGGCTTGGCTCAAATTGAATATCGGAAATTCCAGGCGGACTATCCCATATATATTACTCGAGACATTGGCGATGCTCGCGCCTGGCTAGTTCACCAGAATCGCGGAACAGAATCGCGCGGCGTTCTCGCCTCCTCGGGCGGAATGCGGCTGCGACCTTATGGAATTCACGCGTCGAATCGCCTTGAACCGGCGCAGTGGTTCCTCAACGAACCATTGGATGTCCGTTCGAGCGATGCTATGGAGCTCGTCGCAACAGAGTTCGACATTCAGGGTTTGGAGCTCGACTGGTCCCTCATCGGTTGGGACGCGGACCTGCGTCATACCGGGAAAGAGTTTAAACACTGGCAGTTCAAGGGAACGGCTTGGCAGGCCCGCCGTAGTGCCAGCAGCCAACGATTTTTAGAGAACGCCTATCGCGTACTCCTTACCAGAGCTCGCCAAGGAATGGTCATTTTTGTGCCAATGGGAGATGCGAGCGACCCTACGCGTGCATCCGAGTTCTACGACGGAACCTACGAGTACCTGCGTAGATGCGGGCTGGAGGGCTTGACTAGCCGCGAAACGATTACTGCACTTGTTGTCGGCGACGGCGACGGCGACGGCGAATGAGCAAATCACTATGCCAGTAGGAATGGGGCTGCTCCACAGATGTGCGTGTTCATTGGATGAGGTACCCATCCCTTGGCCAAGCCTGAGGCCGATGAGTAGTTACAGTTCGAAGCATGTGTCAAAGCCCGAAGCGGCCAGGTCCGCTTGCTTCACAAACGTTGCCCGACTGGGAAAGTAGACGTGAATATGGTTTTAGGGGGTCGACCATTATTTCTTCCGTGATTGTGTCCCAGTTTGCTGGGATCGCTGCCGTAATGCTGTGGGCGGGTGTCTTGCCATTTGCTGCCTCGTGGATGCTTGACGGCATCGTTCAGGTACTTCGGCACAACGGCCTGAAATTGTTCTGGATGGCTCTTGGCTTCACCATTGTTGTGGCGGGCGCGGGGTACCTCGCCCGGCAATACGGGTTGGGTGCTTCGGACGTTTCTGCAGCCTCGATTTCAGCTATGAGTTCCCTGGCCCAGACCTTTCTCATTTTCACGATTCCGATTTCACTCATCGCATTCATTGGGCGCACGATCAAGCTCATGCGCAAAACCCGATGACCAAACACGACCTCGAAACCTGGCAGCCCTCCGCCTGGGGCAAGGCGCTCACCGGATCCGGTGACTGGCAACTCGCCTTCCACGACGACATCGTCACGGTGACCGTTGCCGGTGCCTCCATCGCGACCGCCGTCGAGGACATCGAGACGGTGGTCGTCACCCGCGGCATGTTCTGGAGCCAGATCGAGCTGCAGGTGGGGGAGCGGGTAGACCGGCTCCGCGGCATCCGCTCGAAAGATGCCGCCGCGTTTGAGCACGCTTTCACCGCAGCACGGCAGTCGTTACAGCTTCGGCAGCTCGCCGCCGAGTTCGAAGCGGCAGCCCGCCAGGCGACACTCTGGCTCGACAGCTTCACTGCTGCGCTCACCGAACACCTGCGCACTATGGGCTGGATCACCAGGGAATTCAGCACCGAATGGGCCGCGCGCAAATCTGCCGTCGGCTTCAGTCACCTGCTCGACGAGAAGTCCTTGCGACCGCATATAGCAGCCCAGCCAGCCGACATCGCTGACACGATTGCTCACTGGTCAGAAGACGTGTTTGCCGTCATCGCGCGTGAAAATCAGAACCATCTCGAGCGTGAAACGGATGAGTGTCGGGAATTCTTCGACAGCGTGGAATCGTCGCCTCTGACCCCAGAGCAGACCCGGGCCGTTGTCTGCTTCGACAACCGGATGCTCGTTGTCGCCTCTGCGGGGTCGGGCAAGACCTCCACGATGGTCGCCAAAGCCGGATATGCGCTGCACCGCAATCTCATCCCGGCCGACAAGATACTCATGCTCGCCTTCAACTCGGCGGCAGCCAAACAGTTGCAGCAGCGCACCCGCGATCGCCTCACCCTGCTGGGGCTTGACGCAGACAAGGTTGTTGCTCGCACATTTCACGCCTTCGGCCTCGACATCATCGGTCAGGCCACCGGTAAGAAGCCGTCGCTGGCGCCGTGGCTTGAGGGTGGCAAGGACATTCAGCAACTCGGTCGGATCGTTGACCGACTTCGGGCTACTGATGTCATGTTCCGCTCGGAGTGGGACTTCTTTCGCGCGGTGCTAGCTCGTGACTACCCTGACGATAACGGGGAGAAGGTCGACGCGAGCGAGGGGTTTCAGACATCGCGCGGCGAAACCGTCAAGAGCGCTGGCGAGCGGATGATCGCTGACTGGCTGTTCTTCAACGGCGTCGACTACATCTACGAGAAGCGCTATGAAGTTGAGACCGCTGACCCCACGCACGGGCAGTACCACCCTGATTTCTTCTACCCGGCGATCAACGTTTACCACGAGCATTGGGCGATTGATGCGGATGGCTCGTCGCCCTTCGAAGGCTATCTCGAGGGCGTTGCATGGAAGCGCAAAATCCACCGCAAAAATGGCACCACTCTCCTCGAGACCACGACGTCGGAGCTGTGGGGTGGACGAGACCTTACCCGCCTGGGCGGCGAGCTCACCGAACGGGGTATCTCCCTGCAGCCCGACGCCGATCGGCTCGCCGTCGGCCAGAAGCCGGTCGAGAACGCACTCCTGCTGGGCACATTTCGTACCTTCCTCATCCACGCCAAAAGCAATTGCCTCACCGAAGAGCAGCTGAGCGAGAACCTCGCAGCGCTCGCCCACGGTCCCGTGCGCTACCGCGACGCGTCGTTCTTGAGACTGTTTACGGCCATCCGTCGGGAATGGAATGAGCAGCTGACGGCTGACGACTGCATCGACTTCGAGGACATGCTGACGCTGTCAGCGCAGCACCTTGAAGATGGCGACTGGCTAAGCCCGTATGACCTCGTAATG
The DNA here is from genome assembly GCF_002929595.1 of Cryobacterium sp. N19. Lineage (NCBI taxonomy): Bacteria > Bacillati > Actinomycetota > Actinomycetes > Micrococcales > Microbacteriaceae > Cryobacterium > Cryobacterium sp. N19. Next base: position 411,520 of record NZ_PJJR01000051.1, read on the forward strand.
GTCGACGAGTTTCAAGACGCAAGCTTTGCCCGCGCCCGACTGGCTCGTGCGCTCGTGAATGCACCTGGGCGCTGTCTGTTCGCCGTCGGCGACGACTGGCAGAGCATCAATCGCTTCGCTGGCGCTGATGTCTCGGTCATGACCGGCTTCGAGAACTGGTTCGGCTCGAGTGAGACCATGCGTCTCGAGCGCACCTTTCGTTTTCCACAATCAGTAGCGGATGTCTCGAGCGCCTTCGTCATGCAGAACCCTGGGCAGATCGCGAAGAGCGTCGTTTCGTCGACCGCCGAGTATGCCCCAACGGTGGACATAATGACGGTCGACACGGAGAATGCCGTGGCAGCAGCCGTACGTCATCGATTGACGACTTTGCATACCCGCGTGGCGAGTGGCGAGGTCCCCAGCGTCCAGGGGCGCAAGCTGTCGGTGCTCGTACTCGGCCGGTATCGCCACCAGAGCAGTTACTTGGAGGGCTGCAAGCCCCTCGCGGACCTGCTCGACATCTCGTTCATGACGATCCACGCGTCGAAAGGAGGAGAGGCCGACTACATCGTGATACCCGGCATGGTGTCGGGAAAATGGGGATTTCCGAGCACCATTCCGAACGACCCGGTGTTGCGGCTCGCTATGCCGGCTGCCGAGGAATTTCCGAAGGCTGAGGAACGCCGCCTGTTCTACGTGGCGCTGACCCGCGCCCGCCGCAGTGTGCTTTTAGTCACCATCAACAAACGCGAATCGCGCTTCGTAATGGAACTCATCCGTGATCAGGCCGTGTTGCGCACGAATGCGATCGGCGAGGTGCTGCACTCGGTCGTCTGCCCGCGCTGCGGCCGCGGGTTCATGGTCGAGCGCACCAGTAAACGCGGGGCTTTTCTCGGCTGTCGGCGTTACCCGCGCTGCAAGACTACGCTCGCCCTCGATGGAAGCCCGTCGGTGCCGGTTATGAAGCCGGCCGGCGGGTACCGCAAACCATTCACGCCGTACCGCCGCAACCGCTGACACCCCCGCATCCGTGGGCCGCGCCCGCGTCTACCCCCTCGGTACAGTCAGAAGACCACCTCATTCAGCTCAGGAGCACCATGCCCGGTTTCGCCGTCATCGACTTCGAGACCACCGGACTCTTCGCAGGCGGCAACCACCGGGTCATCGAGGTAGCCGTCGTGCACCTTAGCGCTGCCGGCCAGATCGAAGGCCAGTGGGAGACGCTCATCAACCCCGGGCGTGACCTCGGGCGCCAGGACATCCACCGCGTGCGCGCCGCCGACGTCATGAACGCACCCACCTTCGCCGAGGTCGCCCCACAGCTCGTGGCGCTACTCGACGGCCGCGTCGTCGTCGCCCACAACGCCGCCTTCGACCTGCGGTTTCTGCTCGCCGAACTTGCCCGCGCCGGCTACCCCGTCACCGAACCGGTGATCAGCCTCTGCACCATGCAACTGGCCCGCGATTTTCTGGCCGGAACCGGTCGGTCGCTCGCCGACTGCTGTGCCGCCTACGACATCGATCTCGTCGGCGCCCACCGTGCGTCCGTTGATACCTACGCCACCGCCCAATTGCTCAGCAACTACATTCTCGGTGCTGCCGACCTGATCTTGTGGGCCGATGCCCTGGATCGCGCTGCCGCCTACCGCTGGCCGACACTGCCGGTGCCGGAGCGCCCGTGGTACGCGCGGCCGAAATTTGCGACCGAGCAGACGGCATCCGCTTTTCTGGAACGCATCAGTGTGCGCCTGCCCGAAATTACCGGGCCGGCCGAACACCAGGACTACCTCGCCCTGCTCGATCGTTGCCTGCTCGATCGAAAGCTCTCGGTGCACGAAGCGCAGGCGCTCGTGCAGCTTGCCGAGGAACTCGGCCTCAGCCGCCACCGCTGCGAGCTGCTGCACGGCGAGTATTTCGCCGCGCTCGCCCGCATCGCCTGGGCCGACGGCGTGCTCACAACGGATGAGATGGCCGACCTCGTCGACGTCGCCAACCTGCTCGACATTTCCGCGGATGCCCGGGGCGCCGCGCTCGACCAGCCGGAGCCGGCGGTCGTGGTGGTGGCCAGCGCGCACTTCGAACTGCACCTGGGCGATCTGGTGGTGCTGACCGGCGAGATGATGCGGCCCCGCAGCGACTGGGAGTCGGAGCTGCTGGCCCGCGGCTTCGCCCCGAAGAGTGCCGTGACCAAGAAGGTCACGCTGCTCGTGGCCGCCGACCCGGACTCCCTCTCGGGCAAGGCGCGCAAGGCCCGCGACTACGGAATTCCGATCGTGGGAGAGGCCGCCCTGGCGCGGTTGGCGGGCGTGTTTCCGCTGCGCTGATCGCGGAACGACATCGATTCACCGCGTCGGAGTTTGCTATCGCGCGAGCCCCGCCGCACTGCTGTGCTGCGCTGTGCATGGAGCCATGTCGGTGGCTCCTGCCACACTCAACTTGTTCCCGCCGGGAGCAACTTCTGAGGGGAACACCATGACTGATCCGAACTACACCGCCATGCTGCTGGTCATCGATCGCAGCGGCTCGATGGCGGGCATCCGTGATGACATGGTGGGCGGCCTCACCACGATGCTCGCCGAGCAGGCGGCCGAGCCCGGCCTGCTCACCGTTGATATCGTCACGTTCGACACCGAGATTGAGACGCAGTGCTCCTTGGCCGACCCGAAGAACGTCACGATCTCGCTCGAGCCGCGCGGCGCCACGGCGCTCTTCGACGCCATCGGTCAGTCGGTCACCGGCTTCGGCCGGGTTCTCGCGGCGTTACCCGAGCACGCCCGCCCCGAAACCGTGCAGGTCGTCGTCGTCACCGACGGCGATGAGAACTCCAGCCGGGAGTTCGGCCTCGAAGCCGTGCGCACTCTGGTTACGCGTCAGAAAGAGCAGTACAACTGGGACTTCATGTTTCTCGGGGCCAACCAAGACGCCGTGCTGTCGGGGGAGCGCCTGGGCTTTGACGCCGGCAGTTCGATGACTTTCATGGCGAGTACCGACGCGGTGTCGAACATGAGCGCCTCGATGGGGCGTTACGTGAAAGACGTGCGCGGCAAGACCAAGCGCATGTTCGACGACGAAGAGCGGTACAGCTCCATGATGCCGGCCCCGGAGGCGCCCATCCGACCGGCTGAGACATCGCCGAAGCCGGCGAGGGGCAAAAAGGTCGAGAAGCCCTAGCAAAGCTCGGGGCCCTAGCTGCTAGGGCTGGTCGAGTGGTCGCCCGAGGACGGCGATCGCCGCGAACGGGAGGCTCGCCATGACCGATTTAGGGCCTTTGGCGGGCCCCCTCGGCTTGACCGGCGCCCACCATCGCGCACCCATCATCCGTCAGACGTCATCAGCAGCAGCCGGATGGCTATGAGGGCGAACCAGAACCTGAGTTCATGGCCACCCGACGGAGCACCGTGCGCCCGGCTGCAGATCTGCACTGCACATGTACATCGCGATCACGCTGATGTACATTTGAGGCATGTCGAAGTCAAGCGTCACCGACGCCAGGGCGCGCCTACCAGAGTTGATTGCCCAGGCCAGCTCAGAGGCCGTCTTCTTGGAGCGTCGCGGAAAAGTCGCTGCTGTGCTGGTGAGCCCCGAGCAGTACGCGCGCATGCAAGAAGCGCTTGAGGATGCTGAGGATGTCGCGGCGTTTGATGTGGCGATGGCCGACGAGGGCGACAACATTCCCTGGGAGCAGGTCAAAGCGGATCTAGGCTGGATGTGAGCAAATACCGGATCGAATTGCGCCCGGCAGCGGTCAAGGCCCTGCGACGCATTGATCCGCAGGACCGCGGTCGGGTACAAGGCGCCATCGCCCTGCTGGGCGAAGACCCTCGGCCGCCCGGGGCGAGAGCGTTGCAGGGGCGGGACGGCTATCGGGTGCGCGTGGGCAGCTATCGGATTATCTACACCATCCGCAACGACATCCTTGTGGTGGTCGTGGTCACTGTCGGCCATCGCCGGGACGTGTACGAGTAGCGCGTGGTGCTGCTCGACGGCTGCGTTATCGTGGCCCACAACGCCGCCTTCGACGTCAAAGTAGGACTACCTCGCGCTGCTCGACCGCTGTCTGCTCGACCGGCAGCTCTCCACCCACGAAGCCGAGGCGCTCTGATGCGCCAGAACCTCCCTAAATCAGCCCTGTCCGAGGGCCGCGGGGCGGCTACGTGTTGGCTAGAGTGCGGAGTGCGGATTGAAGCCCGCCCCGGGTATTCAGGACGATTGTTGGAATGCACGACCATTCAGCCGTTCACCCTGCAACGGGATCGAACGCGTCGAGCTAGCGAGAGGACAGCCAGCATGCCGCCGACTTGGCAGCCATCCGCCTGGGGCAAGGTCCTCACCAGCTCCGGCGAGTGGAAACTCGCACTCGACGGCGACACCATCACGGTCACCCTGGGCGGCGTCGATATCGTGACCGCGGTCGAGGACGTCGAGATTGTCGCCGTCACCCGCGGCCTGTTCTGGAGCCGGATCGAGCTGCACGTGGGGGAGTGGGTGAGTCGGCTCTACGGCATCCGCTCGAAGGACGCTGCCGCGTTTGAACGAGCCTTCGCCACGTCACTGCCGAAGAATTCCCCGCAGACACAGAAGCGTCGGTCGTATGGCGATCTCGGCGGGCTCGATCAGCGCAATGGTGGGATTGCGTAGGGAGATTGCGTCGATCGTATGGCGATCTCGACTGCTCCGTTTGAGCTCGGCATGCCCATCGTGCAGAATGCGTTCAACGCGGCCGTTGACTCGTCGGAACAGCGCCCGGTGGCTGCGCGGGAGCCGATCGCTTACTGACCAGAGTCGTGCCTGTCGCCTGCTCCCTGCGATTCCGTGCCGGAGCGGGCGGCATCCGCTTTGCTAGGGCGTGTCGACGATCTGCTTGCCAAGCGGCATGAGCGCGACCGGGATCAGCTTGAAGTTGGCAATGCCGAACGGGATGCCGATGATCGTCACGCAGAGAGCGATGCCAGAGAGTAGGTGCTCTAGGGCGATCCACCAGCCGGCCAGAATTACCCAGACGACGTTGCCCAGAAGAGACCCGACGCCAGCGCCCGGCGCCTCCACCACAGTCTTGCCGAACGGCCAGAGCGCGTAGACGCCAATGCGCGCCGCCGCGATTCCCCACGGGATCGTCACGATGAAAATGCACATGATTACGGCGGCCAGCATGTAGCCAAGGAACAGCCAGAAGCCTGAAAGCACGAGCCAGATGATGTTGAGGAGGGTCTTCATGATGGTTCTATTCTCTCAGGTCGCTGCTGCCGGGTCGCCGAGATTCTCGACCTGGGCCACTGCGTGACATCGTCTATCGCGACTCGATTTCGGGTGCGGCCTTGCCGGCGGCGGACAGCGCCGCTTGTCGTGCGGGCCCGGGATCGAAGACGATTTGACCCAATAGATGAAAGTCGGCGAGGGACGACAGCGTACGGATTTACTCGCTACTGCATCGCGAGGGTTCGGTGCAGCTCCGGCGCGGGGCAAGCAGGCAACTTTCTGATTTTTGCTAAACACTGCGGGCGTGACCTTGACACTGGGCTTGTGTGCTGCCAATATCGGCGCCACACGTGCCTGGCAGGCAGTACCGGAACAAGGACGTTCCAAACCACATCACGGAAGGCAATCCGATGAAACCATACGAGGATGTCAATTTCGGGCGGCCCAGAAAGCGGCTGTTGCGGACATCGGTCGGGGCGGTGATGACGGTTGTTCTCGTGGCGGTGCTTACCGCATGTGGAGGAGCGCGAACGGGCGCACAATTGCTCGACGACGTGGCGAGAGCCTTGGGCCGGAGCCCGTCCGAGGTCAGCGTGCTGGTAAAGGCTCAAACGACAGCGGCGGAATCCAGCGATGACATTTTGCGGCGTTGGGCCGCGCCTTTGCGTGAACCGGGTGCCCTGAGGGACGACGCGTTGACAGTCTCATGCCAGACGGTGATTGATCTTTCGACGTCGGATGAGCCCCTCGACGAGAAATCACTTCTGATCCTGGTGAATAATATCGCAGGGCTGGACCCGACCACAGCCAGCATGCTGGAAGTGAGAGAACTGAGTGATGCCGCCTTCAAACAACTCGGGGGAAAGAGCAATGCCCTGAGCATTCAGGTGCAATTGGATCGTTTCAAAGACGCTGTTTGCACGGGATAGGTAAGTGTGCCCCTGCATTCTGAGTGTGGTCAGGGCTCGATCCGCAGCCTTCACGCGCCACGGACACGGGCGCAGACCGAGCACAGGAGCGACCGACGAACTGCGCCTGCATATCGCGACGGCGGTGCTGGGTGCCAGCGAGCCGTTGTTGACAGGGCGGGATGACCTCAACCTGGAACAGGTCAGCGCCGTTCAGCGGGAACTGGTCGCCCACGTCATCTATCGGGTGGTGCGCTGAACTGTATTGCACGGCTAGGTCGCGTCCGCTGTTCGTATTGCATCAGCGCGCTGCCGCCATTCGTGGGAGCATGACGCATGCATAACTTCGTGAGCGACATCGTCTATCAGGCTCCGCAGCAAGGTAACTGGTGGCTCAATGGCGGCGGTTGGTTCGTGCTGGCCCTGGTGAATGCGGGCCTGGCCGAGCAGAAGAACCGCTCCCGCTGGAACTGGTTCGTGGTCTCGCTGTTTCTCGGGCCCGTCGCCACGTTCTTCGTCGTCGTATGGGAGCCGGTGACCGAGCCGGCACTCGAGGTGCGGAATCCGTTTGCGCGGGCTGACGATCGCTATCTCACCCTGGCCTTCCTGGCCCTGGTGGGCACGATCGGTGCGCTGCTCTTCACCCTGGCCGGGCAGGCCTGGTACATGTGGCTGGCCAGTGCCGTCGGTGCCGCAGCCGTCGTGGTCTTTCTCCTGCTCTTTCGACGCGCACGTGCAAAGCGGATGCTGGCGCGAGCGCACGCGCGCAGCGTCTGAGACAGGGTCGCGCGTGACTGCTGGCCTGTCTGGGAGCCAGCCCTGAGCATCCGTTTTGGGTGTATCGCTCGCGGCCATCGCTAGGTATCGTTGGCCTATCGCTGTATATCGTTAGCACTTCATACCGAGGAGGCAAATCATGGGCAATTCATTCCCCACCGGCGGGTTCAACGCTGGCAACATCGACGGCATCTGGCAGGCCATGGAACAGTTCCGCTCGCGGTTCGAGAAGCAAACGGGCACCCGAGCCGGCCGCGGTGAGGTGCGCACCGCGGTGCTCGCGCTGCTCGCCGAGCAGCCGATGCACGGCTACCAGATCATTCACGAGATCGAGGAGCGCAGCGGCGGCAGTTGGAAGCCCAGCGCCGGCTCGGTCTACCCGACCCTGCAGCTGCTGGCCGACGAAGGCCTGATCAGCGCCGAAGAGAGCAACGGTCGCAAGATCTACTCGCTCACCGACGAGGGTCGCGAGGCTGTCGCTGACGCCGATACGAGCGCACCGTGGGAAGCCACGACGTCGACTTCTGGCCACGGCCATGCGGCCCTGCCCAAAGCAGGAATCGAACTCGCCCAGGCGGCCGCCCAAGTCGGGCGCACCGGCTCGCCGGAGCAGATCAAAGAGGCCGTCACGGTGCTCGACGACGCGCGTCGCAAGCTCTACTCGATCCTCGCCCAGGACTGACGGGGTGCCACTGGTTCGACGAGGTAGCTACGATTCGACTTCGGGCGCGGGCAACATGCGCGCCCGCTACCGCCGCATTTTGCGTTTTGCCAGCTGGTATCTGGTGATCACGTGGTGGTTCGAGTTGTTCCTGCCTCGCATCGGGTTGGTGAAAATAGCTGAACGCACACGCTCCAAGCGGATGCGACGCTTCGCCCAGGGTTTCCACGTGCTCGCGGCCGACCTCGGCGGTCTCATGATCAAGGTCGGGCAGTTCATGTCCTCGCGCCTCGACGTGCTGCCGCCCGAGATCACCAAGGAGCTCGAGGGACTGCAAGACGAGGTGGCCCCCGTGCCATTCGGGGCCATTCGCGCCGCCGCCGAGGCGGAGCTGGGTATGCCGCTCGAGCGCGCGTTCACCATGGTCGACGAGACGCCGGTGGCCGCGGCTTCCCTCGGGCAGGCGCACCGGGCACGGCTGAACCCCATCGATGCCGCCGACACCGGTCTCGACACGGTCATCGTGAAGATTCAGCGACCGGGCATCGACGAGATCATCGACGTCGACCTGGCGGCCCTGCGCAAGGTGGGTGGCTGGCTCAGTCACGTGAAGCTGGTCTCCCGGCGGGTCGACATGCCGGCGCTGGTGGAGGAGTTCGCGCTCACCAGCCTCGAGGAGATCGACTACCTGCACGAGGCCGCGAGCTCCGTGCGCTTCGCCGAGGCCTTCACCGACGACGACCGGGTGGGTGTGCCCAGCGTGGTCTGGGAACGCACCACCCGCCGGGTGCTCACCCTCGAAGACGTCACGGCGATCAAGATCACCGATGTTGACGCCCTCGTGGCTGCGGGCATTGACCCGGTGGAGGTGGCCCCGGTCTTCGCGGCGGTCATGTTCGACCAGCTGTTTACGAAGGGGTTTTTTCACGCCGATCCGCACCCCGGCAACATCTTCGTAACGCCTGATGCTGAGGGCGGGTGGAAGCTGACCTTCATCGACTTCGGCATGATGGGCGAAGTACCCACCAGCACCCGCAGCGGCCTGCGCAAGCTGCTGATCGCCGCCGCGTCGCGTGACGGCCGCGGCCTGGTCAATGCCATGCGCGACGTCGGCGTACTGCTGCCGTCGGCCGAGACCAGCGAGCTCGAGCGGGCGATGACGACCCTGTTCGCCCGGTTCGGCGGCATGGGATTCGCCGAGCTGCGCGAGGTCGACCCGCGGGAGTTCCGCGACTTCGCGGTGCAGTTCGGCGACGTTGTGCGCTCACTGCCGTTCCAGCTGCCCGAGAACTTTCTGCTCATCATTCGGGCGATGTCACTCACGTCCGGGGTGTCCAGCGCACTCAATCCCGCGTTCAACCTCTGGGATTCGGTCGAGCCCTACGCCGCGCAGCTGCTGCGCGACGAGAGCGGCAACCTCGTGCAGGACTTCGCGAAGCAGGCCATGGAGACCGTCGGCATTGCCGTTCGTCTGCCGAAGCGACTCGACGAGCTCATCACCCAGTTCGAGGACGGCTCCATTACTGTCGCTACGCCGAGTCTCGAGAAACGCATCACCCGACTCGAGCGCACCGCACGGCAAACCGTGTCGGCGCTGTTGTTCGGCGCACTGCTCATTGCCGGAGTACTACTGCGAGCGGATGACGCGGTGCTGGGCACCGTACTCATAGTCGCGTCGGTCGCGCCCCTGTTGCACGCGCTGTTCGCCGGGCGTCGCGGGTTCTGAGCGGGCGGGGTCAGCTTTCGCAGCCGACGCCGTCGCCGTCGCCGTCAAGGTGATCTCCGTAGCCCACTTATCGGGGCAGTCCGTGAGAATGCGGGTCATCGCGTCGTGCTTCGCTGGCGTTGCCCACAATCCGCAGGTTGCGTTGCCCGAAATCTGGCGCGCCACGCAGGCGCACCGGTGCGACATCATCGGTGGCAACCATCCGCGCGGCATTTCTCACGACGCAGGGGGTCGCGTTTCGCTGGCACGTCTTAGAAAAAAATTCTGAACCTGCGTCAATTTAATCATGAGATTTCCTCTTCTTTGGGATCGATTTGGGCTATAATTGTGGGTGAAGGAGGCACCGACGCCATGACCCTCACCGCCCCGCCCGCCACAGCCGGCTCGATGCCGCAGGGTTCTCGCGTTGAAGCGGTGGCTCAGGCCGGTGCCATTCTGGCGGCAGCGTTTGACGATGTGCGGTTCGGTCACCTCGACGATGCTGAAGCTGTTGCGGTTCTCGCGGCGTTGGAGGGGCTCGGCCGCAAGGTCGATGGTGCCAGGCTACGCGCCACCACCGACATCGGTGTGCGCGCCGAGACCGACCTTGGCAACGGGTCGCTGGCGTACCGAAACGGATGCCGCAACCGGGTGGAATTCATCACCCAACTCGCCTGCATCTCGGGCCGCGAAGCCAAACGTCGCCTGAAACTCGGTGAGACCGCGGTGGAACGCACCCCGCTGGGTCTGCCCGTCCCGGCGCGGTACCCGGTCATCGCCGACGGCCTGACCAGCGGGGAACTCGGGGTGGAATCGGCCGAGATCATCGCCAGCACCCTCACCGCGTTGCAGGGGAAGGCCCTGCCGGGCGACCTCGACCGGGTTGAGCGTGCCCTCGTCGCGACCGCCACCGGGGCCATCACCCCGGAAACCGCCGGGCTCCCCGGCGCAGGCATCCGCTTCGCGCCCGACGTGCTGCGGGCGCAGGCAATGGAATGGCAGGCCCGCCTCGACCCCGACGGCACCGCCCCCAGCGACGACGTGACCGAGGCCAAAAGCACGCTGACGTTCGGGCTGCTGCGCAACGGGCTCTACCCGCTACGGGCCGAGGTCACCCCGGAACTGCGCGGCATCATGGACACCCTCTTCGACACCTACCTATCCGCCCGCTCACGCACCCCCATGTTCGTGCCCACCGAATCCCTTGACGGGAGTACCGACGGCGCCAGCAACGCCGAGCTGGACGGCCTCGATGACAGCGACACGGAGAGCGAGCGGTTCAGCGCCGACCCCTTTGAGGGTGACCGCCGCTTCGACGGGGATCGCCGCACCGCGGGCGAGAAACGCGCCGACATCCTCCGCGACGTCTTCCAAGCCGCCGCGCGCGACCCCAAAACCCCGACCATGGGCGGCGCCGCCCCCACCGTCATGATCCACGTCAACGCCACCGACCTCAACGCAGGCCGCGGCGTCGGCTGGATC